>NZ_JACJQJ010000039.1 GCF_014696615.1 Nostoc linckia FACHB-104
TATCCCTTCCTAGTGTCCCATTGCTTCCTGACTTCAGATTTCTGTCACCATCCTTCCCGCTTATTTTTTCTTGTTGAAATAATAAAAAGTGGGATGCACCCTTGGTTGTCAGCGATCAAAATCCGCAAGTCAGTGATATCAGAAAGTTTTTTGACTCTTTCCAGTTGATCCAATAGTCATCAAATTACGGAAAATTGGCGCGGGAGGGGACACAGCACTGCTGTGTCCCTACGATATATGTAGTTTTAAAAACCATGCATATTTAGTATTTCCTGGCGTAACTCTTAACGGTTATAAATTAGGGAGTGTGATCGCTCTTTTAGCAATTTCTGTAGTTACAGCCATTATTACCTGACCTTGTTTACATCCCCAGCAGAGAACAGAGGAACATGAGGAGGGATGAAGGCGATGAGGAACAAATAACAAACACCAATTACCAATTACCCATTACCCAATAACAAAAAAGAGGCCAATATCGACCTCTTTCTAACTCCCTACAATAATGTTAGGTATATAGTAATTACAGCAACCCAGTATTAGTACCTTGCTTACCAGTTGCCAGTTCAACCTTAACAATTTTCCCACCCATTTTCATGATGCGTTGCTGTTCGCGGAACCAGTTCTCGAAGGGAACTAGTTTGGTGAAGTAGGTATTTTGTAGTTCGCGTTGGGTGCGAATCCGGGTTTGACTGGGTACACAAGCAGTAACTTTAAACAACCGGGCCATTTTAGATTCTCCTGTATTAATTGTGAAAACTTTTTTATTTCAAAAAAAGGGGAGTGTTTTTTTAAGGCAATTCTTTAATTAATCACTGCAAAGGCTGGAAATCAAGCATCAATACTAGACCGCTAACACTCATCTTAATTGATTATTTCAACTGAGGTAAGCGATAGAACGCTCTAGCACTCACGATTGATTTCCAGACTTTAATAAAGCCGCACCTAAATTATTAAGTGCAAACTAACTCTTAGCTTAAGCCAGAGGAGATGTAGTCTAGGTAAACGCCCATTTCTTTACCAGCGTCAGAACCTACCAAGCTAGCGGTTACTTCTTTGATAGCTTGGATAGCTTGTACGGTGGAGCTGATGGGTACACCCAAGGAGTTGTAGGTTTCTTTCAAACCGTTGAGTACGCGCTCATCCAGGATGGAAGGATCGCCAGCTAACATAGCGTAGGTAGCGTAGCGGAGGTAGTAGTCTAAGTCGCGGATACAAGCAGCGTAGCGACGGGTGGTGTACATGTTACCACCGGGGCGGGTAACGTCAGAGTACAACAAAGATTTTGCTACAGCTTCTTTAACGATCGCAGCAGCGTTTGCGCTGATGGTGCTAGCAGCACGTACACGCAGTTCGCCAGTTCCAAAGTAGCCTTTGAGCTTTTCTAAAGCAGCAGAGTCTAGATATTTACCTTGAACGTCTGCGGAGTTGATGACAGAGGTAATTGCGTCTTGAGCCATATTGTTAATTCCTTTTTTCCAACCGTATTGCAATACTTCGGTTTAAGCGACGAAACAGCTTTAACCTAGGAGAGGGCACCAACTACGTAGTCGAAGTAAGAACCAGCTTCAGATGCGTCTTCACCAGACAGCAAGGAAGAAGCACCATTTTTCAGGGCACGGATACCTTCGGTAATACCTTCAATAGGAGTACCCAAGGATTTGTACATTTCACGAGCACCGATTACACCGATTTCTTCGATGGGGGTAACGTCGCCAGATACGATTCCGTAGGTAACTAGACGCAAGTAGTAGTCTAAGTCGCGTAAGCAGGTAGCAGTCAATTCTTGACCGTAAGCGTTACCACCAGGAGATACAACATCAGGACGCTTTTGGAAAACTTGTTCGCCAGCTTGCTTAACTAGACGCTCGCGGTTTTCGGTCAAAATTTGAGCAATCCGCAGACGGCGCTCACCACCGCTAACAAAGCTCTTAATCCGATCTAGTTCGCCAGGGCTGAGGTAGCGGGCTTCTGCATCAGCATTCACGATGGACTTCGTGACGATACTCATTAATGGATTCCTCCAACTACGATTTAAACCAGAATTTAAATTAAAACTGGTGCGACTTTAATTTTGGACAACGGTAGCTGCGTTTTTCGTTTTTATTAAACATGGCTCTTGACAAAATGTCTCAGCTATGAATCACGAATTACTTGAGTCAATACAACCACACAAGTATTTAAAACATCAGTTACCTTCCGCAAAACATTGTCCGGCATTCTGTTGAGCATTTATGACTGCTCTTAATACTTTGTAACATTCCTTTTCAGATTTACGTCATTTTCTACAATCTGAAAGTAATCTTACGAAAGATTGCGAGGTTCTTGCCAAAGCTCAACATTGCTGGTTCGCACTCAAAAATCAGCACTTAGTACTCAAAACAGAATTGGGTCAAGAGTCCAAGACATGAACTCCTGACCTTCGAGTGTTAATGAGTGACAAACGAGAGTATTAATTACCTGCGCTCAAGGATGAAGAACGTGGGTAAGGTACCACATCTTCACCAAAGTAGCGGGCATACTCTTGACTATCAACAATTGCCTCTACAACAGCTCTCAGACCACGGTTAGCCATCAGCTTGTTGTAATCGCTAATTTCGTCTTGAGTAGCTGGTGCGCGTCCCAACAGGTGACGGCAGAGGAACTCAATTACTTTAGCGCTGGGGTAAGGTGTGTAGAAGCGATCGCAATAGACATCTGAACTAGCAAGTTCACGGACAAACTCACGCACTGAAATTTCTCCAGTTTGTAGTTTGCCTTCTAGTGCGTTTAAGCGGTAATTAGCAGGTATGTCACTGCTAAATAAATCTAATACCTGAGAGTAAATGGCATTGATAACCAATTGGTTTTCCGCTTGGTTTGTGCCACTCAGGCGATAAATGCGTGCAGGTTTGCAACGATTTGCTGTTTCGCCCAATTGTCCCTGAGCGCTAGTAGAAGAACGACCCAGGTCAGTAAAACCATTGCGTCCCGATGATGATGTTCCCGCCAAAGTCAGGCGTGGTTGTACTGTCTTAAAGCTAGGTACTACCAAATCATCATTTTGCTTAGTCAGCTGGTTGTACAGCTTTTCAGTATTGGGGAAGTTAGCCGCAGGTAGAGTGGGGAAGCGACGATAAGGCACTGTATCTTCACCAAATACCTCGCTATACTCTACACTGTTCAGCAATGCAGCAATAAACGCCCGAATCCCTTGAGTAGCCAAAATCTGGTTATACTTGCGGATTTCTGCCTGATCTAAAGGTGCGCGTCCTAGGAAATGTTTGGTTCCTAGTTCAATTACCTTAGTGTTGGGGTAAGGAGTGTAGAACTCTTTGATGTAGAGGTTAGAGTAACCCAAACCTTCAATGAATTCCTTAACAGTGATTTCCCCGTTACTCAGTTTGCTTTCTAAAGCAGAGAACTCGTTTTTCGCGATATAAGGTGCAACATCGCGTTCAAAAATCTGGCGGTAGGCGGCGCTAATCAAAGTTTGCACAGCAGCTTTGTCGCTGATATTTGCTACCTGCTTAAAGACTTTAGTTTGTTCGCGTTGCTTACTAACACCTTGGTTGATCCGGAATTGAATATCCGGTTCTGTCCGGGAGTCGGTAACTGTACCTAAAGTTACAAACAACGGTGTTTCTTGCTTCTGGACTTTTCCACCTACATCTTCGCGGATGCTACCAACTCGCAGTTGTCGCAACGCCACACCAGATGGAGTCAGATAGCGTTCGTAAGGAACTGTGTCCTCACCAAAGGCTTCACTGTATTCCACGCTGTTGATAATCGCATCTACCACGGCATAAAAGCCTTGTTTAGCCGCGATGTCAAAGTATTTGTTGATTTCTTGACGACCGTAGGTAGGACGACCTAACAAGCGGCGGTGAATGTATTCAATCGCTTTACAGACATACAGCGAAGTCCAGTAGGTTTTGCGGAATACATCCGACTTAGCCAAAGCACGAATAAATTCCCTGATGGAGAGTTGTCCGTTTTCCAGCTTAATTTCTTGAACTTTTAAGCGCTGACCTTCGTAAACATCACGACCGAAAACTTGCAGGTATGCAGCTTTGATGACTGCTTGGGTAGAGCTTTCAGAGAACTTAATGCTTGCGCCTTTAGCAGCTTTTTTGCCAATTGTGCCTGGAAGTTGATCCAACCGGAAGACCTTAGGCCCTAAGCTACCAGGGAACTCACCTCTTGCACCAGGATTGCTAACTTGGCTATTAATACCAGGCCCTTGGTTAATTAAGATCCGCCGTGTATCCTTGCTAAAAGGTGCAGGGCTAGTGTTGGGATTGCGGGTTTCTTTCGGGAAAATCGCCCCAAACTGAATTTCTAGCGGGTCGTTACCAGAACCATAGGGATGCTGATCGGGGAGTGGGCGATCGTAAGCAGCGAATGTGGTAATAAACTGAGGTACTTTGCGGAAAGGCGCACTGTAGTTAAACAGGTCTTGCTGCGGCCCCCAGTTACGACATTCTTGTGCCTCTTGACCCAAACCACGCAGATAAGGTACTGTCTCTTCACCAAAGTAGTCACTATATTCTGGCGAATCCACCAAAGCATCTACTAAAGCTGGTAGACCACCGTTAGAAATAATGGAGAAGTATTTTTGTACTTCTTCCCGGCTACTTGGCCCGCGTCCCAAAATATGACGGAAAGCCAGTTCAATTACTCGGCTATTAATAAAAGGCTGGTAAAACTGTTTTTGGTAAAGAGGAGATTTGGCTAGACGACGGACAAACTCTTTCATGGAGATGTCGCCGTTCTTCACCTTAGATTCTAGGTCAGATACCGACAAACTATAAGCACGAGTAATGTCGCGCTCAAAGATTTGCCGATATGCAGCTTTGATGACTTCATTTTTTTCTGATGCGGATAACCCAGGCTTCATCACAAACTTGGGCCGCCGTTCTGCTGCTTCAAAGTAAATTTGAGGCAGTTGTAACCCTTGTTGGTCTCCAGAAGGACGTTGACGCAGTTTATTGGAAGGTGTTGCTGCTTTAAATTCTGTCAGCAATACATCCATGTATTGAGACACAATCTCTGTAGCCTTGGCATCCTGACGGAAGAAAGACAGTGATGCTGCTTTGATTTCTTGTAAAGCCACAATTGTTGCTTCACCAGAACAAGCATTTTCAATAATTTCCCGCAAACCGCGTGTATTCACAGCGATGATATTGGGGTCACCTGCCACGATCGCATAGGTAGCATAGCGCAAGAACCAGGACAAGTCCCGCAGGCTCTTGGCCATGTTGCTAGGGCCATAACGAGCAACGTTGATCGGTCTAAAACCTGGAGGTGTTGGGCCACTGGGAGAACTGTTAAAGATAGAGCGTAAATTTTCTAAGAATCCACCCCGACTTTCAACGTAGGTGACTGTTCCTAGTTTCATGCCTTCTTGAACATTCCCAGGAGCAACAGTAGCCATTGCCAATTCTGCTTCTCTTGGCTTTTCTAAGAAAGACATTGGCGAACCACCAACAAAAATACGGTTGGCAGCCCGAGATACAATAATCTCGGAATTTTCCGTGAGCGTCTGGGCAATTTCTAGACGCTTTGCACCAGATGCAAAATAGCTTGCCAGTTCGTTCAGTTCGCCAGTTCCCAAAAAGCGGTCTTGTTGTTCCGCTTGGGTAATTGTTGCTACTGCTAGGGTTTGATATAGTTGCGGACGCGCAACTGAGCTTCCACCACTTGCCTTAACACTCATCGGATTTGTAAAACTCCCATCATAAGCATTTATGTGTTAAGTCTGGGTCGCTTTGAGGCTTGACACATCGGTGTGGTCATGCCTTAAGGTACCGCCTTCAAAACTGCCAGTAAATTAACCCAGTCAGCTTTTAGATTAGAACGTTTTGCGGCTTACCTGTTGATTTATTAAGAAGTATGTAGAATCTGACGCATCAAAGTTATAAATTCCATAGCCAGCGCTCTTGCTTATCTGAGATGAAGACTAAGTTTTGTATCTAAAGTTTACAAAAACACAGAGAAAATATTTTGCCTATTCAAAAAGATTTGCGATTAGGAGTAGGGGATTTTAGATTTTGGATTGACCTTGTCTTGAAAATGGATATGGGGCATTGGGCATTGGGCATTGGGTAATTGGTAATTGGTAATTGGTAATTGGGTGTTTGTTATTTCCCCTCATCTACCTCATCTCCCCCTGCTCCCCTGCCTCTTTTGTCATCAGCTATACCCTAAATGCCCACCATTCGATAAACTCAGAATTGCTGCATTGTCGCTTCAAAAATGTCAGATCCTCAAACCGTTAGTACTGCTGTTGCCAAACTCTACGATACCTATCCATTTCCTCCAGAGCCACTGCTGGATGAAGCCCCACCTGGGTACAATTGGCGTTGGAATTGGCTAGCAGCTTACAATTTTTGCACTGGACAGAAGCCACAAAAGCAGGATATTCGGATTTTAGATGCAGGATGTGGCTCTGGGGTAGGAACAGAATACTTGGTGCATCTCAACCCCCAAGCACAAGTCGTCGGTATTGACCTGAGTGCGGGTACTTTGGCAGTCGCAAAAGAACGTTGTCAACGTTCTGGGGCTAACCGTGTGGAGTTTCATCACCTCAGTTTGTTCGATGTAGAACAGCTACCAGGTGAATTTGATTTAATTAATTGCGTTGGCGTTTTGCATCATACCCCTGACCCCATTCGTGGTATTCAAGCCTTAGCCAAAAAGTTAGCCCCAGGCGGTTTGATGCACATTTTTGTGTATGGCGAGTTGGGACGCTGGGAAATTCAACTGATGCAAAAAGCGATCGCTCTCCTCCAAGGTGAAAAACGCGGCGATTACCGTGATGGGGTGCAAGTTGGGCGGCAAATATTTGCTGCTTTACCAGAAAATAATAGAATTGCTAAACGGGAAAAAGAGCGCTGGTCATTAGAAAATCATCGGGATGAAAACTTCGCTGATATGTACGTTCATCCCCAAGAGATTGATTACAACATTGAGACGCTATTTGAATTAATTGACGCTTCTGGCTTAGAGTTCATCGGTTTCTCCAATCCTGGTTTCTGGCAATTAGACAGACTTTTAGCCAAAGCACCCGATTTGATGGAGCGAGCCAAAAACTTAAGCGATGCCTCCGGCGGGCTATGCCAACGCCAAATCTACCGTTTAATCGAATTACTCGATCCAGAAGTTACCCATTACGAATTTTTCCTGGGTCGTCCCCCAATTACGAAAGCCGATTGGTCAGATGATAACGCTCTCCTAGCGGCAATTCCTGAACTTAATCCTTGTATAGATGGATTTCCCAGCCAATGTATATTTAACTACGATTACCAAGTCATCAATTTGACAGCAGACGAGTTTGAGTTCCTGCAACGTTGTGATAGTAAATTAACAGTCGCAAACATATTAGCGAATGTGCAGATGAGCTTGGATGTAGTGAGAAAACTCCAGCAGCAACAGCTAATTTTGCTGACAGCAAGTTAATAAAATCACTATAAATCCTGTTTTTTATGTAATTCTGGACTTTTTCAACGTTCAGGATTTTTTTTTGCCAAATAATATTTATTTATTTTAAATTTACAAAACCTAAGCAAAGTATAAAGATTTATCAAAACTACTTTTTTTGCTTACGTATAAAAGTAAATGCTGATACATTAGCAAGAGGCTCAAGTGCGAGCTTATACTTAACTAGTCAATCTTCAAACATTCAGAGAATTTACGGATGAAATTAAACAAACATGTCAGTATTGCTGCTGCTAGCGTTGCTTTAACCGTTGCTGCTGTTAGTGCTAAACCTGCACAAGCAGCCAGTGTGGTATTCGACAAGCAAGTTGGTCAAGAATACAAATACAAGATAAAACTGGATAATGCCAATGCTGCTGATAACAATGAACAATTAAAAGCTGGTTCATCCTGGACTTTGTCAGGAATGAAAGGTGTTGACAAAGTCTTCGCTGACCTGGATTATTTAATATCTCTCATAACGCCAGATAAAGAGTCAGTTCAGTTGATCCTCAAAAAACAAGTGACTGATAAGGTAGGTACTTCACCTTCATACTTGGATTTTTCTATATTTAGTCCCTTTGCCCCAGGTACAGTAGATTGGAGTCTCACACGCCTAAACCCCACAAAACCGACTCAAACTTTATTTGATGATGAAGTCATAGGGCCTGTAGAAGATGTTCCTGAACCGATGACAATTGGTGGCTCATTGCTGGCTGTTGGCTTTGGTACCTGGCTGAAGCGCAAGAAAGCAGAATCTACTCAGAAAGCTTAGTCAATAAACCTTTCTCACTCAAACCTCCTCTTAGTTAACGGGGTGCAACAACCACTTTGATCAGACATAACCTCGTGCCCCCAGAGATTGCCTGTAATTCTCTCTCTGAGGGGCATTTATAATTTAGGGCATGGAGCATTGGGTATAGGAAAGACAGATTTTCATAGCAAGATTTGTACCAAAACCTGGCGTGATTGGCTGACTTTAAAATGATACTAACTAGCTACAATTTAGATTCGCACTTGAGAGCGATCGCTTTTGTAAATCCTTAAAGAATATTTCATCAATTGTTGTAACATCTAGGCATTACAACTCGAGTATTAGTACTTTTACGTAATAGACCTTAAGAAAATTATTAAGCAGCAAGCGATCGCCAGATCAAGAGCTATTGTAAAGGTGTCTGTAGCTAGCTCCAACCCTTTCTCTATTTCTCCTCATTGCGCCTTATTTGGTTGGTTGCTGGCTGCTGAACAACAAGTTAATTGTTTTTTTCTAAAGTATTGTTACCAGATCGTGATATGATTCAGCTGACTGGATGTGCAGTCATCATCCTTATCTGTACTGGTTTCGAGTCTCGTGAGCTTGTCAGACGAATCAACTGCATCGACTCCAACAACAACACCAAATGCTCAATCTGGTTCTGATGACGAAGAACGAGTAAACTCTATGGGAGAGTTCTATCAACTCTACCAGAAGTTGTTGGTAATCACACTTGTGTTGACAGGGATAATATTTATCTCTGTGTGGATTTTTTATTCGCTAAACATTGCTCTGAATTATTTGATTGGAGCGTGTACAGGTGTGGTTTACTTAAAAATGCTGGCCAAAGACGTTGAGCGACTCGGTGGTGAGAAAAAGCGTCTGAGTAAAAGTCGTTTTGCTCTATTTATTGGGTTGATTGTATTAGCAACTCAATGGCATGAGTTACAGATTTTGCCCATTTTCTTGGGATTTCTAACTTACAAAGCCACGCTCCTCGTCTACACCGTGCAAACTGCGTTTCTTCCTGATTCTTAACAAGTCAGGCTCACAAAGACAATACTCCCATCCTCGCTCGTTGGGGAAAATGCTTGAAGAATGCAAATGCTTAGTGTCTTAAACGCCTTTAATTCATTTCCCCTAGCCGAATTAGAAGTAGGTCATCATTTCTACTGGCAATTGGGCAATCTGAAAATTCATGGGCAGGTTTTTCTCACCTCATGGTTTGTGATTGGCATTCTAGTAATAGCTTCACTAGCTGCTACTCGCAATGCTCAAAGAATTCCTCGCGGCATCCAAAATTTGATGGAATATGCCCTAGAATTTATTCGGGATCTGGCAAAAAACCAACTTGGTGAGAAAGAGTACCGCCCTTGGGTGCCATTCATTGGCACATTGTTCTTGTTTATCTTCGTATCGAACTGGTCGGGCGCGCTCATCCCTTGGAAACTAATCAAGTTACCTTCAGGTGAATTGGCAGCCCCCACCAATGACATCAATACGACCGTAGCATTGGCATTGCTGACCTCTTTAGCGTACTTTTACGCGGGTTTTAGCAAGCGGGGTTTGGGCTACTTTAAAAAGTATATTGAGCCAACGCCTGTTCTGTTGCCGATCGCGATCCTAGAAGATTTCACCAAGCCCCTCTCCCTAAGCTTCCGTCTATTCGGGAACATATTGGCGGATGAATTGGTTGTAGCGGTGCTGGTTCTGCTTGTTCCTCTATTTATACCTCTGCCTGTAATGGCTTTGGGTTTATTTACCAGTGCCATCCAAGCCCTGGTATTTGCTACCCTGGCTGGGGCGTATATTCATGAGGCGATGGAGGGACATGGTGGAGATGAGCATGAGGAGCATCATTAACGCTTCTCAGGAGATAGCACAGTTCCGACGAGCATAGATGCTCAAAACATCGCCCAGTGCGATTTGTGAGAACTTGGTGCAGCGTGGAAACCACGTCTTTACTAGTTAACCTACTTTTGTTAGTTCTGTACTTCAAGCAAGGAAAATCATCATGGATCCATTAGTTTCTGCTGCTTCAGTTCTGGCTGCTGCTCTAGCAATTGGTTTAGCTGCAATTGGCCCTGGTATCGGTCAAGGTAATGCCGCAGGTCAAGCAGTAGAAGGTATCGCCCGTCAACCCGAAGCAGAAGGCAAAATTCGGGGTACTCTACTGTTAACCTTGGCGTTCATGGAATCCCTAACCATTTACGGTCTGGTAATCGCTCTGGTGTTGCTATTCGCTAACCCCTTTGCCTAAGACCTAAAAGTTTTATGATTGTAGAGACGTGAATCTTCACGCCTCTACAATTAGAATCTTTTGGGTATTTAGTCGTTCTGATGTAAGTTACCCTTGTTGGCTAAGGGTTCCTAAAATATAAACGGTTGGATGTTATTGCTAGCCATGAAAACTGCTACTCCAGCCAAAGAGGAGAGAAATGTTTGATTTCGATGCTACTTTGCCATTGATGGCATTGCAGTTCCTGTTGTTAGCAGCTTTGTTGAATGTAATTTTCTATAAGCCACTGACCAAGGTGCTGGACGATCGCGATAATTACATCCGAACGAATACCCTTGATGCCAAAGAACGCTTGGCTAAAGCCGAACGCTTAACCCAGGAATATGAGCAACAACTAGCAGACGCTCGCAGGCAATCGCAAGCGGCTATAGAAGCAGCTCAGTTGGAAGCTAAGAAAATTACTGCCCAAAAAATCGCTGAAGCGCAACAGGAAGCTCAACAAGAGAGAGAACGTGCTGCTATTGAAATAGAGCAACAAAAACAACAAGCTTTTAGCGAGTTAGAACAACAAGTTGATGCTCTAAGCAGACAGATTCTAGAAAAACTATTAGGGCCGACTGTCGCTAGATAAGCGACAGTATTAGGTTCTGTGAAAGCATACGCGCAGATGGGCAATTGCCAAGAAGCGCTTAATTAAGTGTCCAAAAAAGGCACTTTTTTCCTTCGGGAAGTTCAGCAACTTAATAGACCTTAAACGAAGTTAAGAACCTTTATTTCCCTACAGGAAAATACAACGTATTAGCAAGCGAGCAGCGCACTTGTAGATGGGTAACATGGGCACATTCTTATTACTTGCCACAGAACACTCTGAATTAGCAGAAGGCGCAGCAGAAGGTGGTTTCGGTCTAAACCTAGACCTGTTTGAAACCAATCTCATTAACCTAGCGATTCTGGTTGGCATATTATTCTACTTCGGACGTAAAGTTTTAAGCAATATCCTTACCGAGCGACGGTCAAATATTGAAACCGCAGTTCGGGAAGCAGAAAAGCGCCAAAAAGAGGCACAAATTGCTTTATCTCAGGCGCAAGAGCAGTTAACTCAAGCTCAGGCAGAAGCGCAACGCATCCGCAAAGCTGCCGAAGAAAGCGCCCAAGCGGCTAAAGAAGCTCTGTTGGCAAAAGCAGCGCAAGACGTAGAACGCTTGCAACAAACAGCAGCAGCAGATTTGAACACAGAAAGAGAGCGAGCGCTGACCGAATTACGGCAGCGGGTAGCTGCATTAGCATTGCAAAAAGTCGAGTCAGAACTGCGGACTGGTATTGCTGACGATGTTCAACAAACAATAATTGACCGCAGTATCGCGCAGGTGGGAGGAAGCTGATGAAAAGTAATGTAGAAACAGCCGAAGTCGCCCAACCTTACGCACAGGCTCTGATGTCAATTGCTCAATCCCAAAATCTGACAGAAGAATTTGGTGAAGATGCGCGGGCATTACTGAATTTGTTGAAAAATTCAGCGCCCCTGCAAAACTTAATTGACAACCCGTTTATTCAGCCTGAAAAGAAAAAAGCAGTGATCACTCAAATATTGGGTGATGGCGCAAATCAGTACTTACGCAGATTTTTGCAGCTGCTGGTAGACAAGCGCCGGATTTTCTTCTTGGAGCAGATTTTACAGCAGTATTTAGCGTTGTTGCGCCAGCTGAACCAAACCGTGTTAGCGGAAGTGACTTCAGCTGTTCCCCTCACAGAAGCTCAACAACAAGCTGTAAAAGATAAGGTTCTGTCTATCACTAATGCTCGCCAAGTAGAACTAGAAATCAAAACCGACCGCGACTTAATTGGTGGTTTGATCATTAAAGTAGGATCGCAGGTAATTGACGCTAGTTTACGGGGTCAGTTGCGCCGCCTTTCTTTGCGCTTAAGCAGTTCATAGTGCCGCTACGCGGAATTCAAAATTCAAAATTCAAAATTTAAAATGAATACAGCGATAGCTTTTCATCGATTTTGAATTCTGTGCTTTATTTCCGCAGATCTGTACTAGAGGTGTTAGTCGTGCTTAGTCCTGAGTTGTGAGTTTTGGATTGAAGAAATTTCAGGCTTCTCTCAGCAATCAGCGCTGAATACTCGGAACTGTTTTATTGAACCGATTACTCTGTTCCGTCTCCCAAGAAAAAAAGTTAGACACATGAGCATTTCAATCAGACCTGACGAAATTAGTAGCATTATTCAACAGCAAATCGAGCAATACGACCAAGATGTCAAAGTTGCTAACGTCGGTACCGTACTCCAAGTAGGTGACGGTATTGCCCGGATCTATGGTCTGGAAAAGGCTATGGCTGGGGAGCTATTGGAATTTGAAGACGGTACAGTTGGCATCGCCCAAAACTTAGAAGAAGACAACGTCGGTGCGGTGCTAATGGGTGAAGGTCGGGAAATTCAAGAAGGTAGCTCTGTAACCGCTACTGGAAGAATTGCCCAAGTACCCGTAGGGGAAGCGTTGATTGGACGAGTTGTTGATGCATTAGGTCGTCCTATCGATGGTAAAGGAGATATCAAGTCTTCAGAAAACCGTTTGATTGAATCTCCAGCTCCTGGTATTATTGCTCGTCGTTCTGTACACGAACCGATGCAAACTGGGATTACAGCTATCGACTCCATGATTCCCATCGGTCGTGGTCAGCGGGAGTTAATCATTGGTGACCGTCAAACTGGGAAAACTGCGATCGCAATTGACACAATCATCAACCAAAAAGGTGAAGATGTAGTTTGTGTATACGTTGCTATTGGTCAAAAAGCTTCCACCGTCGCTAACGTTGTCCAAACACTGCAAGACAAGGGCGCAATGGACTACACCGTAGTCGTCGCCGCTAACGCCAGTGACCCTGCAACCCTACAATTCCTCGCTCCCTACACCGGAGCCACCATTGCTGAGTACTTCATGTACAAAGGCAAAGCTACTCTCGTCATTTACGATGACCTTTCCAAGCAAGCTCAAGCTTATCGTCAAATGTCCTTGCTGCTACGTCGTCCACCCGGACGGGAAGCTTACCCTGGAGACGTATTCTACATTCACTCTCGCTTGTTGGAAAGAGCAGCAAAGCTGAGTGATGAATTGGGTAAAGGTAGCATGACCGCCCTGCCAATCATTGAAACTCAAGCAGGTGACGTATCAGCATATATCCCCACCAACGTAATTTCCATTACCGACGGTCAGATCTTCTTGTCTTCTGACTTATTTAACGCTGGTATCCGTCCCGCTGTAAACCCCGGTATTTCCGTATCCCGTGTAGGTTCTGCGGCTCAAACCAAGGCAATGAAAAAAGTTGCCGGTAAGATTAAATTGGAACTAGCACAATTTGACGACCTGCAAGCCTTCGCGCAATTTGCTTCTGACTTAGATAAAGCTACCCAAGACCAGTTGGCCAGAGGTCAACGCTTACGGGAACTCCTGAAGCAGCCCCAAAATGACCCACTGTCTGTATATGAGCAAGTAGCAATTCTCTACGCAGGTATCAACGGTTATTTAGATGATATCCCTGTAGACAAAGTTACTAGCTTCACCAAAGGTCTCCGCGATTACTTGAAGACAGGCAAACCTCAGTACGCCCAAGCAGTACAAAGCTCTAAAGCACTGGGTGACGCAGAAGAAGCTGCTTTAAAGGAAGCGCTAAACGAATTCAAGAAGACCTTCAAAGCAACAGCGTAAGACAGTGCTGAGTGTTGAGTGTTGAGTGCTGAGTAAGACAAGGAGTTGAAAGTAAGAAAACGCAAGTTCTTATAATCTAACAACCTACGAAGCTTAGTACTCAGCACTTTCTGCCACTCGGAACCCAGGACTCAGGACTCAGGACTTAAGAATATGCCCAATCTTAAAGCAATACGCGATCGCATTCAGTCGGTCAAAAACACCAAAAAAATCACAGAAGCTATGCGACTGGTAGCTGCGGCGAGAGTACGCCGGGCACAAGAGCAAGTATTAGCCACCCGTCCATTTGCTGATAAATTAGCGCAAGTTTTATATGGTTTGCAAACCCGTCTGCGGTTTGAAGAAGCCAATTTGCCCCTGCTGAGAAAACGGGAAGTTAAAACAGTAGGTCTGTTAGTCATTGCAGGCGATCGCGGTCTATGTGGCGGTTACAATAGTAACGTCATTCGCCGTGCCGAAAATCGTGCCAAGGAACTCCAAGCCGAAGGTATAAATTACAAATTTGTCTTGGTAGGACGCAAGTCTATCCAATACTTCCAACGCCGTGACCAACCCATTGATGCTACCTACAGCGGCTTAGAACAAATTCCTACTGCAGCAGAAGCAACAAAGATTGCTGACGAATTGCTGTCTTTGTTCCTGTCGGAAAGTGTAGACCGCATCGAATTAATCTACACCCGATTTGTTTCCTTGGTTAGCTCACGTCCAGTTGTGCAAACCCTGCTTCCTTTAGATCCTCAAGGTTTAGAAGCCGCAGATGACGAAATCTTCCGCTTGACAACCCGTGGTGGTCAATTTGAAGTAGAACGCCAAAAAGTGACTACCGAAGCTCGTCCTTTCCCCCGCGACATGATTTTTGAACAAGATCCAGTGCAAATTCTGGATTCCCTATTGCCTTTATATTTGGGTAACCAGCTATTACGGGCATTACAAGAATCAGCTGCTAGTGAACTAGCTGCACGGATGACGGCGATGAACAACGCCAGCGACAACGCAGGTGAATTGATTAAAACCCTATCGTTGTCTTACAACAAAGCTCGACAAGCTGCAATTACTCAAGAACTTCTAGAAGTTGTTGGTGGTGCTGAAGCATTAACTTAGGGATTTGTCAATTGTTAGGTATAAAAAATAGCCAATTGCTAGTTATTTACAGATTAGCGATTGGCTATTTTTAGTGGTTGCGATCAAAGATTATTTGCTAGATTCAACAATCATCGCGATTCTTCCTCATCTCCCTTATACCAATTCTCCAAAATTAAGCAACAGATACAAACTCAAAAACCCTTGCTACATATGGCTTTCTAAATTTTGAATTTTGCGGAAAGTCTGAGTGGAGGTTTCCTCCATACACCGAAGGGGTTGCCGCAGGTATCAGAACTTTCCAAGAGAGAATTTTGAATTTTGAATTGGTATTATTCCCAGTCCCCAATCCTCCAACATATCTGTAATCCAGGATACCCACCAATAATTATCAAAAAGTAAAGTTTCTTGCGAAACTCCTGACAAGCGCTGATAATTGCCTCAAAGCTCAAGCATTAAGGAGAAGCTAAACATGACTTTAACCCGTGGGCGTAGGATTTTAGCTGCTTTATTACTATCAGTATTATTGCTGACATCAGCCTGTAGTGCTAAAACGCCTGGACGCTTTGATCAGGCGCAGCAAGAAAGCAGTCGCCAAAGAAGTGGTCAAGCAGTTGCCAAAAATGCAACTCAGGGTAGTAAATTGAACCAGTTCTTCCCCAGTGGAGGGGATGGCTACCAACGCGTTTATACTCAAGAGAAAAAAGGCTTTTCGGAAGCGAATTTGAAAAAAGATGGCAAGGTAGTAGCGCAACTAGCCATTTCCGACACCACTAGTACTCCCACTGCAGCGGCAAAATTCTCTAATAGTAGCAAAAAAGTTGCTGGTTATCCTGCAGTCACACTTGGTAATACTCAAACTTCAATTTTGGTTGGTAAATACCAAGTAAAAGCAATTTCCAAAGACCCAACATTTACAGCCGCAGACAGAGAAGCTTGGTTAGAAAAATTCAATTTAAATGGTTTGGCTAAACTCAAATAATACCAAATTGGCATAGTTAGTATTGTTTGAGAATCTGGAAGCAGCCTTGTGTTCCGGGTTTTCAATTCTCAAATCTAAAATCCAAAATTGGTATAAGCTGCACAAGAAAAATAAAAATTACATCACAGCAATAAGGAGATTATTTTGAGTAAACCGATTTTTCAGTTGGTTGATGAACTACCAACCAGTAATTTGACTGTTTCTATGTTGAACGCCCTAGATTTTGTTGCTCCTGGTCAGTGGCAAAATACTGTAGGGTTTGTCAACACAATTAAAACTGTGACTGGTGAAAGTGACGAAGCGCTGATTCAGCAAATTGGCGAACGGGCAATTTATCTTTTCAACGATAAATCCCAAGGATACCAAACAGCTTTGTGGCTATATCAAACCGTTGATGGTACAGATAAAGCCCTGGGTGCAGCAGCTTTAGCTAATAAGGTGGGCGAGAAAATTCCCCTGTTAGGTTTTTTAAATAGTGTCACTCCCAAACCTGACAAAGCCCAAACTATTGACTTGACATTAAAAGTTGTGGCTGAATTGGTAGCTTTCTGCCAAATTAATGGCATTCCCGGAGACAGCATTGGTGATTTTGTCGCTTCTTTGGGTGAGTATAGCGGTGAATCATTGATTCGGATGGTTGCATTAGTCTGCGTTGACGGCTTGATACCTTTGGGGCCTGACTTTATTAGCAAAGCTATATCTGGGCTCAGTCAAACAAATCCCCAGGAGTTAGAACAAAGTTCAACTTTTCAAGGTATCAAAGATGTTATCCCTGGTAACAATGCTGGCAGTAAGCTGAACTTTATTGGTGAAAGCTTTGATTCTGTGAAAGGTTGGATGAATGGTCTTGTTACTTCCAATAATTTAACACCACAAACTGTTGTCGGTCATTTACAAAATTTCGTCGAATTTTCGGATAGTAAATTAGATTATCTAGCAGCGTTTTTGGATGTAGCAACCAATTACTATGAGCACACAGGGACGCAAACTCTGGCGCGTCGTTTGATTGAACGAGCTGTGGCTGAGATTTAATCTCATAGGTAATTGGTATTGAGTAATGGGTAATGTTGGCAATTATCTATTACTCATACCAATTATCAATAAATCAAATTATGTAAAAGGGTTATTAGGGGAAAGATAGAGTGAAATAACCCTTTTATTTTTCCCCTTACCCCCTGGGATTTTAATGATAAGCCTTTCACCTTACACTATATATTTACTTGTGGGCCAAATTAAGTTCGGCTGCGATCGCATATAAGTATGGTTGAAAAATGGCCCAATCATCTAATCTATCGAACTTGCCTGTGGCTGAAGCTGGGTCATAAGCACTAGTTATCACGTAAAGTGCAGTACCATCAAAGGTTATATGGCTAATATGTTGTTCTTGAACTCCTCCTTGGCGTTTTAGTCCCACAAACCCATAGCGGATTCCTGGAAGTTTCCCAACAGTTACTGTTTGGGGGGGATGGCTGGAGAAGATAATCTCATTTTTATATGTAGCCTGACGGTCTTTCGAGATCGCACTATAGTAGTCTGTTACCCAAGCTTTCAGTGCTGTTAATACCTGAGTTTGGTACTGAGGGTTTTGGGTATCCACTTTGCTACCTGGGGGAATCCCAACTGCTTCTAGCTTCTTTTGAAAATCGGGATTTTTTGCTAATGGGTAAACTCCAATCTCAACTGTACCTAAAAGTTTGCCTTGGTCTGAGACACATAAAAGCGGTGTATTTCCCTTACAAGGAACTACTTGCCAATTGTTAGGCGCACTTTTGTTAACCAAAACCTTCTGCCAAATATTCCCTTCTGCTTCATTAGGACTAGTTTTATTTAATGGCTGTACTACAGGGTTTTTCTGCGGGGGATTGTTTGCAGAAAACAGAAGCGGAACAAATTTAACTCCAACTGGGATTAATGCTACTAAGGTAGCACCAATTAAAAGATGATAAAGGCGCAACATTTTATCTGAAAATTTAGAATTAGAGATTGCATTATGAAAGTATCTACGACACTTTGTAAGTATACAAAGAAGATAGCTCTAGATAACTGTAAGTTCCGCAAAATACACTTTTAGTCGTAGTGATGAATTTTATTAGTACTGATGCAAGAATCAGTTGATTGATCAGGACTTAAGCAACTGGCACTGGACAACCACTGCGGCATAAATTTTTCATGCTCTTTTTGTCTACAAGCGAAATCCAGCAACTGGTGAAAATTCAGCGGCGAAGCAGAGTGAAGGCGTGCGATCTGCGACCATCTTGACTAAGTGTCACGAGTCTTTTTGCCCATAACCAGGAACCGCTGAATCTAGCGTAGGGTTCCCCAGTTGTATTAATCTTCCTTGTTGCAGTTTTTTGTTAACGATCACCACATTAAATTTATGTTTGTTTAGACAAGATGTATCACTCTAAAAAGTTTTTAATAATTAATATTTTATGTAGCCATACTTCTCAATTACTAACCAGGTGTCTGTTTTATAGATAACAGCGCAAATGGTAAAAATATTATTAATTATTTCTTTTTCTTGCGGGAAGTTTTACCTGACTTCTTCTTTGCAGGTTTAGCGATTGGAGCAAAACCACGAGAATTTTTAGAATCATCCACAGTTTCATCAATAGAAGCAAAATAATCCCTCATCTCCTGATGAGTGAACCTGCGTTCTGGGATTTGGTCACGGGTTTTCAGTCCCATTGCAACTTGTACCTCACCCCAGTCGCCGGCAATAAAAGGAATTACACAATTAGCCGCAAAAGCTTGCTCGATGACATTAGCAGACTCGACAGCCTGTAAACTAATTAAGTTAGCAACGAGAAAGGCATTAAATTCCGCGTGATTGCTAGCAAATAGCGCTAGTTGTTGGGTAATAACATTAACACATTCAGTTCTTGCTTCTGGATAGTGTTGTCCTATTTCACTAATACAATCTGCTGCTGTAGTTCGAGCATAGATATGATATTGAGAGTCAGCCAGGTAAGCACTCAGTGCGGGAATCGACACCGGGCCAATCATTTGAAATACTTGTGGCATTTCCGTGCTAACCCAGTCAACATCTTCCATTTCTTCAAACAGATTTAACAGAGGTGCGATCGCATCTTCTGCTTTCAACTGTCCTAGCGATCGCCAAGCATGAAGTGTAGACCAAACCTCATCACTATCAGAGTCAGCCCAAATTAGTTCTTCATCAGTGAGCATCCGAATTAAATCGGGTATATGCTCAGGTTTAAGACCAAGTTCTGCTACATAATTTGGCCATTCTTTGTAGTTGCGACAATCACCATAGCTCAAAAGGCGATCTACAGGAGGTGGATAGCTGACTGAGGTCATGTTAACTTTTTGATTCCTGTAATTGAGATTACCATGCTCTTTAGGAAGAGAACGGGGAACAGTCAGAAAAACCTGCCTAAATATAGCGTTTAAAATACTTAAATTTATTTATCAAAAGATATGTAGCAGTTTTCTAGTATTTTGAAACATACTATTTTGAGGGCACAGCATTGCTGTGCCCCTACCTGTTTTATCTACACCAAGTGTTTACAATCTGCTAGTATCAAGAATTTTTAGCGCTGAATTGTTTGTGCGGATTGATTAAATAATAAATTCCGTGATTTCTCAATATCCAGTGCTTGATTTTTAAATGCCTCTGCTTTTTCGTAAGCGCGAATTGTCGCTGGACGTGCCTTAATTGCTGCAAACCACCGCTGTAAATTGGGAAAATCTTCTAACTTTTGATTTTGGCTTTCGTAAGGCACAATCCAAGGATAAGCTGCAATATCAGCTATGGAATAATCACCAGCTACAAATTCTCTATCAGCTAATCTTTTATCCAGAACTGCATACAAGCGTCCAGTTTCTTTGACGTAGCGGTTAATAGCATAGTCAATTTTCTCTGGCGCGTATTGGCTAAAGTGGTGATTCTGTCCAGCCATAGGCCCTAAACCGCCCATCTGCCAAAATAACCATTGCAGAACTTCAACCCGTTGCTGCACATCTTGGGGGATTAATTTCCCTGTTTTTTCTGCTAAATACAACAGAATTGCACCAGATTCAAAAACAGAAATTGGTGCGCCGCCATTTACAGGTTCATGGTCAACAATTGCAGGAATACGATTATTAGGTGAAATTTGCAAAAACTCAGGCTTAAATTGGTCACCTGCACCAATATTTACAGGAATAATATTATAAGGAATTCCAACTTCTTCCAAGAAAATTGTGATTTTATGTCCGTTGGGAGTCGTCCAGTAATAAAGGTCAATCATTGGTATTTTCCCTGTTTTAATTTTGATATTTGGTGTTGCATGGGGTAATGGGTAATGGGTAATGGGTAATGGGTAATGGGTAATTGGTAATTCGGTGTTTCTCCCTAATCCCCAGTCCCCAGTCCCCAGTCCCCAGTCCCTAATCCCCAGTCCCCAGTCCCCAATCCCCATTCTCCATTCCCCATCTTTAAAAACGCTCAACCCAAGGACGTAGTTCAACTTCCCAAGTCCAGGCGCTGCGGGGTTGATTTAGGATGTTGAGATAAGTTTGAGCGATCGCATCTGGATCGAGGGTGCTATCGGGATTGTCTGCTGGATCTAAGCGTTCTGCAGAACGGATGGCACCATCAATAACAAAATGCGCTACATGGATATTCTTGGGTGCGAGTTCTCTGGCGATACTTTGAGCTAAACCCCGCAGGGCAAATTTACCCATTGCAAAGGGTGCTGATTGTGGATAACCTTTGATGCTGGCTGAGGCTCCAGTAAAAAAGATAGCACCACCCCCCTGCTGTAACATTCTTTTGGCGGCAGCTTGGGCGACTAAAAAGCCACCATAGGCAGTTACCTCTAGGGTTTTGGCAACTTCATCAGGATCTAAATCAATTAACGGCCCGCGTACTCGAAAGCTGGGGTTGTAAACAACAACTGTAGGAGTACTCAGTTTATTTTCAACATCGATAAATAACTGGTTTACTTCCTCTGGTTTTGACGCATCAGCAGCAAAGCTGACGGCTGCAATTTCACTGCTGAGTTGCGTCAGCTTCTCAATGCGACGGGCTGCTAAAGCTATTTGGTATCCTTCTTTAGCCAATAAGCGGGCGATAGAGGCACTCAGCCCACTACCAGCACCGACTATCAAAGCTGTTTTTGCCATAGGTGCAATACTCCTTCTAATAATGCACTGATAGTTGTGAATTGGCGTTGCTGAATTTGAATTAGGACTCACCCAAGTGTCACATTTTTTTTGTTTAGGCTGTCCAGAGTCAAGAGTCAAAAGTCCAAACAACCTGAATTTTTGACCCTTGACCCTTGACCCTTGACTCTTAAAGCAGAAGATGAGCGCACCAGTTTCGTAAGTCCTGTGAATATAAAATTCAATATGATTCTTTGCAAATAATCTGCAAGTTCAGCCTTTGGCGTGAAACTAATTCATATTTTCCATCAGCAACACTGAATTATTTTTAGTAGGATGTTGTCCAATTCGCAGTACTAAGACTGCGGCTATTAAACAGAGAACACCTGACAAAATAAAGGCGTGAAAATAGCTACCTAAGAACGTTCTGAGCGCTCCTGCGCCAAAGGCGGCTGTAGCAGCACCGAGTTGATGTCCCGCTACAATCCAACCGAACATCACACCGACATTCTCTTTCCCAAAGACATTGCTTACAAGACGCACAGTTGGGGGAACGGTAGCAATCCAATCGAGTCCGTAGAAGACTGCAAATACTGACAGTCCGTAGAATGAAAAGTTAAAACTAAATGGCAGGAAAATTAGAGATAAACCTCGCAGTCCGTAGTACCAGCAAAGTAAGTAGCGATTATTATATTTATCAGACAGCCAACCGGAGATAGTTGTCCCGCAAAAGTCAAAGATTCCCATAATCGCTAATAATCCCGCAGCTTTAACTTCAGGGATACCATGATCAATACAAGCTGGTATTAAATGGGTGCCAATGAGTCCATTGGTACTAGCACCGCAGATAAAAAAACTACCAAATAACAGCCAAAAGTCGAGTGATTTTGCACCTTGCCAGAGTTTGCGGAGAGTGGAAGCAATAGAATTAACTTTTGGTGGTAGAACTTCTGCAGTATTGCTGCGATCGCCAAAAGGCCGCAAACCGATTTCCGCCGGGCGATCGCGCATGAATAAGGTGATCGCAGGTGTAATTACAAGTGCAATCGCAGCTAGGCTAACAGATGCAGCTCGCCACCCAAAACGCTCTACTAAAGAGGCTAAGATTGGCAGAAATATCAGTTGTCCGGTGGCTGTGCTGGCTGTGAGAACCCCCAAAACCAAACCCCGCCGTTCCGAAAACCAGCGATTGACAATAACCGCACCTAATACTAATGCGATCGCACCGCTACCACTACCAACAATAATTCCCCACAGCAAAACTAACTGCCACGAAGCTGACATGAAAGTGGTTAAGCCAACACCAATAGCGATCGCAGTTAGTGCGAATACCATCGTCCGGCGAACCCCTATACGCTCCATGAATGTGGCAGCAAAAGGGCCAATCAGTCCATAGAGTATTAAGTTGAGGGAAATTGCCAAAGATATAGTAGCTCTACTCCAGCCAAATTCATGCTCCAAAGGTACGATCAGAACTCCTGGTGCAGAACGGATTCCTGCGGCTACTAACAAAGCTAAAAATGTTAAACCCGCAATAAACCAGCCATAATGCACCGAACGACGCGCTAAGAATGAGATTAAAGACATGGTGATTGGGGAACTCGGGGCCCTCTCTGGGGATAAGGGGTAATGGGGACTGGGGACTAGGGATTGGGGAGATGAGGGGACAAGGAGAAATCCCTTACCCATTCCCCTTTACCCTTTCCCCCCAATTAGCCTTTCAGGGTATATAAACAGCTCACCCTAGGCAGTTAACTTTAGGAAATATGCTGTGATAGAGTCTTGGTTAAAGTGGTTTTAGGAACCGCACCCACGACCGTATCGACTTGTCGGCCTGCCTTGAATACCATGAGTGTAGGTATACTACGAATTCCGTAATGGCTGGCTACGGTGGGATTTTGATCTGTGTTCAGTTTCACCACTTTCACCTGTCCGTTGTATTCGGTAGCTAACTCGTCTACAACTGGAGCAACCATTCTGCAAGGCCCGCACCAAGGTGCCCAAAAGTCAACTAATACCGGAACTTGGCTTTCAAGGACTTCTTGCTTAAAGGTAGCTTCCGTGACATTTGTAACGGATGACATAATATTGTCCTCCTGTATCTAATTCTATTGTTCGATATTATCGAATAAGTAAAATATATGTCATTTTATGAGATAGTGCAACTATGAGATTTTTGTATCATCCAGATAGAAAAGATATTTCGTTAGCGGGAGTGTTATACGCATTGGGCGATCCGGTGCGGCTAGAGATTGTGCGACTATTAGCAACGCAGGGAAAGCAGTGTTGTGCGGGGTTTGACTTTGCGATCGCCAAATCGACAATGTCAAATCACTTTAAGATTTTACGGGAGTCGGGAGTTGTATTAACTCATAAAGAAGGAACCCAGCACATCAACAGCTTGCGGCGTGAGGATTTAGAAGCCTTGTTTCCAGGATTGCTAGATGCAGTCTTGCGATCGGCTCAACCCTTAAATATCTGTGCTTCAGCCAATAAGCAAACAGCCTCAAAAGTCTCCTAGCGCATCGCGGCAAAAGTTTCTAACCAGCTGTGATGGTAGTGCTGAGTGCTGAGTGCTGAGTACTGAGTACTGAGTTGAATTTTGTACTGATTAGTTATTTCTGCCAGTCTGCACTAGGCTTCTCACTTACAGAAAATAGATTATCCAATTTACTCAAATAATATTCTTCTTTCTCCCCCTGCTCCCTGCTCCCTGCCCCCATTCCCTTAACTCTGGGGTGGACGAAAGTGATAAATTTCCCGAATAACTTGCACCCAACCATCAGAGACAGATTCGAGAATGCGATCGCCTTTTTCCTTTGTTGCTGTTGTCGCATCACCGATCACACCACTTTTACTGATATCTTTTGTTACCCAAGCCACAGGTAACTTACCTTCCCAACTCAGCAAACTATCTTCTGGCTGTGCTGGTGGATACTCAGCAACAGCTTTGTCAAGCTTCACCTGTTCTGGTAAAAGTGCCAGCATCAGGCTAGTTTCAGCATCTCCGGCGTGCATACCTTGCGCGGCTTCCTTGGGAGTCAGTAATTCTTTAGTAATATGAGGCACACGCCAAGTAAATAACGGAAATACAGCCAAGTCTCCATACTTCACGTGTAAATCCCGCGCAGCCATTTGCATCACCTGCGGCTGTCCCCCGTGGGAGTTCATCAACACTAATTTTCTAAACCCAGCACGGTAAATACTATCACCCAATTCCATAATTGTGGCTGTCAGCGTTTCCGTACTCAGAGTAATCGTCCCTGGAAAGTTCCAGTGTTCATTAGATTTACCGTAATATAGACTAGGCAAAGCGTATGCAGGAATATCAGACTCCAGCTTTGCTAGTGCCTTTCCCAGTACTCCCATACCAATCGCAGCATCTACAATTAAAGGTAGATGAGGGCCATGTTGTTCAATTGCCCCTACTGGTTGAATAATCACCACATTTTCCTTATCTGACATCGCCTCAATGTCAGTCCAACTAAGGTAAGGAAAAAACCGTTCTGGGGGAATAAAACTATGCATTTCATTACCATCGCATCAATTTTATATTAATGGTGTTTGGTCGTTGGTCATTGGTCATTAGTCATTAGTCATTAGTTATTTCTCCCCCTGCTCCCCTGCTTTTTCCCAATCCCCAGTCCCCAGTCCCCATTCCCCAGTCCCCATTCCCCAGTCCCCCAACTTGTAAAGACTCTCCAAATATCTGACCCCTAACCAGAACTAGCAGAGCATAATAGCCAAAGAATACACTCTAACTAGGAGAAAACTTTAATGGTTGATGATAACGGCTCAATTCGCACTTTATCAGTTGATATTGGCGGTAGCGGTGTGAAGACAATGGTATTGGATATTACAGGTCATCCTTTAACGGAAAGAGCGCGTTTAGAGACACCGCAACCTGCGAAACCGGATACTGTGATTAATGCAATTGTCGTTTTAGCCGCCTCTCAAGGTGAATTTCATCGGGTTTCTGTGGGTTTTCCGGGTGTAGTGCGCTATGGAGTGACAGAAACAGCAGTAAATTTAGATCGCGATTGGATTGGGTTTGATTTACAGACAGCTTTGTCGCAACAGTTACATAAGCCTGTCAGGGTAATTAATGACGCAGATATGCAAGGACTAGGGGCGATCGCAGGTAAAGGCGTAGAATTAGTGATTACCTTAGGTACAGGCTTTGGTTCGGCTTTATTTATCGATGGCAAACTAGTGCCGAATATGGAAATGGGACATCATCAGTTCCGCAAAGGTGAGACTTACGAAGAACAGCTAGGGCGGGCGGCGTTAGAAAAAATCGGTGAGAAAAAATGGAATCGGCGTTTAGAAAAAGCGATCGCATCTTTACAACATCTGTTTAATTATGATTGCCTCTACATCGGCGGCGGTGAAGCTGTGAAAGTAAATTTCCAGCTACCCTTAAATGTCAAACTCATCCCTAATATCACTGGTTTATTAGGCGGAATCGCTTTGTGGCGAAATTAATTTGTCATTCGTCATTTGTCATTTGGTAATGGGTAATGGGTAATTAGTAATAAAGATTTTCCCTCATCTCCCTCATCTCTCTCATCTCCCTCATTTTCCCAGTCCCCAATCCCCAATCCCCAATCTCCACCTAAGCCTACCGAGGGATGAAGCAATCACAAAACACACCTATTGATCAAAAGGAGGTAAAGTTAACAATAATTAATCATGCAATTAAAGCCAATTAGTCAGCAGGTAGTAGCCATCGTTGGTGCTTCTAGTGGGATTGGGCGTGAAACAGCGCTGAAGTTTGCCCAACGTGGTGCAAAGGTTGTAGTTGCTGCCCGTAGCGAACCAGGGCTAAAGTCCCTGGTGGAAGAAATTCAGAGTTTGGGCGGTGTTGCCAAGTATGTAATTGCTGATGTCAGCGATTTTCAGCAGGTAAAGGCGATCGCAGATCAAACTGTAGCAGAATACGGACAGCTTGATACTTGGGTTCATGCTGCTGCTACAGGTATGATTGCTCCTTTTGAGAAAATTACACCAGAGGAATTTGCCAGAGTTGTGGATGTTACCTTGATGGGACAGGTATATGGTGCAATGGCGGCGCTACCTTATCTCAAACAAGCGGGACGGGGGGCGTTAATTCATATTTCTTCTATGGAAGGTAGGCGCAGTCTCCCTCTACAAAGTCCTTACTCTACAGCCAAGCATGGTTTAGAAGGGTTCCTAGATGCTTTACGGATTGAATTACAACACGAAAAATGGCCTATTAGCGTTACATCAATATTGCCTTCGACAATCAACACACCTTTCTACAATAAAGTTGGCTCTAAATTGGGGGTGAAGCCTACGGGAGTGCCCCCATATTACCAACCTAGTCTAGTTGCGGATGCCATTCTCTACACAGCGGAACATCCTACCCGTGATTTTGTGGTTGGGGATGTGGGTAAGGTATTAGATTTACTGCAACGTGTATCACCAACCTTAGCTGATTCTCTTTTATTGGCGATCGCTTTTCAAGGACAGCGTACCAACGAACCAAAATCTGAAGATGCGCCAAATAATGTTTTTGAGCCAATTACAGGCTATGACAAAGTTGAAGGCGACTTTAGAAACTTATCTATACCCAGTTTCTTGGAAAGTTTAGATATGAATCCACCGCTAAAATGGGGTGCGTTAGCATTTGCAGCATTGGGTATTGCGGCACTTGTAGGTTTATGGGGTAGGAACGAGATCTAGTAAAATCTTTGATTTTAGTAATCCATTTCAATTGTCAGAAATCTCGGTTTTGACTGTTGATAATTAACAATCAACAGTCAACCAACCTTAGTTTTTAGCAGTAAATAAGTTCGTAGTTAGAATTTTAGTTCTTGATTTTTCAGCATTAAATTTCTGACTAATAACCAAATTAAATTAATTTAATGTGACCGTAGCTCGATACTTTTTCAATAATTCAACAGCCGCTGAATTATTACGAGATAAAGCTAATTGTAGTGGTGTTTTGCCTTCATTATCTTTAATATTTACCTTGGCTTTCTTACTCAGTAAGTATTCGATAAAATCAAGGGTGTAATAATCTTCTGCCAAAATTGCTGTATGTAATGGTGTTCTACCAAGCTTATCTTTAGCATTGATATTTGCACCTCTTTCAACCATGATTTTACCCGCTTCTTTCATGGCGTAGTGTAATGGTATTCTACCTAATTTATCTTTGGCGTTAATCGCAGCACCTTTACTAATCAATAGCTTGGTAAATTCTGGATTGATGGCGTGGTGGTGCAGTGGAGTTTTACCATCATTGCTTCTGAAATTAACATTGACTTTCTTGGCAATCAGTAATTCTAAAATTTCTTTATCTAGAGATTGCTGGTGAATGATCGCCATACCATTATTATCTTTAATATAAAAGTTGGCACCTTTATTAATTAGTAATTTTGCCAATTCTGGTCTATTAATAGCATAATGCAGCGGTGTAAAATTGATGATAGTTCTTGCATTGATATCTGCACCTTTGGCAATCAATAACTCTGCCACTTCTAGCTTTCCTTGTGCTACTGTCAAATGCAAAGGTGTTAGATTTTCGTCACTTCTAACATTCACCTTAGCACCTTTATTGATTAAAAGTTGTGCTACTTCCTTAGTTAATTGACCATAAAGATTATGCAGAGGTGTCAATTTATTATTATTTGTAGCATTAACATCTAGTCCTTTTTCAATCAACAAATTTGCTAGCGTTAATGAACTACCAACGAAGTGTAAAGATGTCTCACCTTTAGAGTTTCTAGCTTTGACATCTGCTCCTTTAGCAATTAATAATTTTGCTAGTTCTTCATTACCAGCAGCAATAGCAGCGTGAAGCGGCAGAAAACTTTCTTCTCCTATCATACAAATTTCATTAGGATTTGCGCCGCTTTCTACAATCTGTTTAACTTCATCATATTGTTGAAACATTAGCGCTCGGCACAAAGAAGTTGATTCTGATGCTCCTAAAGATACTGTAGGCATAATTGTGATTGCAATTGCGGAAAGTGTAACAAAGGATGATAATAACTTCATGTAATTTGCTGCAAATCTAGCTTATTTATTGAGAAAAATATTTGTCGCTAGGATGTTGTTATAGCCAAATACAACACCTAAATGCAACATTACGGAATTTACGTCAAAATAATTGCAGTTAATCGCAGTAATAGCAAATACAGGGTATGGAAGAAAAGCCAAACTACCATATGTCTTCCGCAGAATTTCGCCAGTGGGGATATAAAACTATTGATTGGATAGCCGATTATTTAGAGAATGTAGAAAAACTACCTGTACTATCTCAAGTTGAACCTGGGGATATTAGAGCAAAATTACCAAAAACTGCGCCTCAGCAAGGGGAATCTTTTGCAGAGATTTTCAAAGATATCGATGAAATTATCGTTCCAGGATTAACAAATTGGCAATCACCTAACTTCTTTGCTTTCTTTCCTACCGGGATTTCTGCACCTTCAATTTTAGGTGAATTACTCAGTGCTGGTTTGGGCGTACAAGGGATGTTATGGGCTACTTCTCCCGCTTGTACTGAGTTGGAAACCCATGTTCTCGATTGGCTAGTAGATATGCTGGAGTTACCCCTGCATTTCAAATCTAGTGAAACAGGGGGAGGAGTAATTCAAGATTCCGCCAGCAGTGCTAGTCTTGTGGCTTTGGTAGCAGCTAGGGAACAAACTACAGCAGATATTAGTAAACTGGTTGCTTACACTTCAACCCAGGCGCACTCTTCTATTGAAAAAGGATTTAAAATTGCGGGACTCAGCCGCGAGAATTTGCGTTTAATTGAGGTTGATGCAAATTACGCCATGCGTCCAGATGCACTACAGCAGTGTATTGAAACCGATATCGCAGCTGGGTTAACGCCTTTTTATTTAGCTGCTACTGTGGGTACAACTTCATCCAATGCAATTGATCCTTTACCTAAGTTAGGAGCGATCGCCCAAAAATACAATATCTGGTTTCATGTCGATGGCGCAATGAGCGGTACAGCAGCTTTATGTCCTGAGTACCGATGGATTCATCAAGGTTTGGAGTTAGCCGACAGCTATTGCTTCAACCCCCACAAATGGATGTTGACTAACTTTGACTGCACTTGTTTTTATTTGCGCGATAGAACCAAACTGATTCAATCTCTCTCGATTGTGCCAGAATTCCTCAAAAATCAAGCTAGTGAATCAGGTGCGGTAATTGACTACCGAGATTGGCAAATTTCTTTAGGTAGAAGATTCCGCAGTCTCAAACTCTGGTTTGTGATTCGCCATTATGGAATTGAAGGCTTACAGCATTATGTCCGTAAGCATATAGCCTTAGCCCAAGAGTTTGCTGAATGGGTAAAATCAGATTCACGCTTTGAGTTAGCTGTTAATCCACCATTGAATTTGGTCTGTTTCCGCCACAAGGATGGCGATCGCATCAACCAAGCGATCGTCAACAGTCTTAATTCTTCTGGTAAAATCTACCTAACTTCCACCAAGCTTGACCAAAAAGTTACTTTAAGAATGTCGATTGGACAAGCAACAACCGAAAAGTTAAATGTGCAGCAAGCGTGGGAATTAATTTGCCAAATAGCTGATGCCAATTAATAGTACCAAATTGAAAAAAATGCGACAGATTGTAGGGGCAAGGCACTGCCTTGCCCTCTAGAATATATTGATGTGTCGCCAACATTATTGGATTTGGTATTACCCCGGTAAATGGGGAACTTGCAACAAATCTAATCCTCGTTCAAAAATTTCATCAATGGGTAACATTTGACCATCAGTAGTCATAAATTTATGGTCTTTTGTTGCCCGAATAATCGCACCATCTTCTAAACAATATTCATAAACTTCTTGTTGACCGCGATTATGCCACTGTGCTATAGGTTGAGTATAAACATTACCGTTAGCATCAACACTATAAACGCTACATTCTAGGCGTTTTTCTACAATTTCGCCAATGGGAATTAAGCCATATTCTACCGTTAAAACTTCTGTATCATAGCTTAAGCAATATTCGGCGAATTTCAACATATCGTCAAATAATTTCTCAGCTACTTGCTTTTTCACCCCATTTTTAGTAGCACCATCAATAAACTTTTCTTGCTGCTTTTGCATCTCCGAAACTTTCTTTTTACCCATTGCGCGCCGCAGCAAGTCGGCTTGTCCTAGGGAATATCCAGCCATATCTTGAGCAATTTTCATAATTTGCTCTTGATAGACCATAATTCCATAAGTCTCATTTAATATCGGTTCTAAAATCACACTTTCATAATCAATTGCTTCTCGACCATGCTTACGGTTAATAAACTTGGGAATTAGCCCTGCATCTAATGGGCCTGGTCGATACAATGCCAAAATAGAAGAAATATCCTCAATATTAGAAGGCTTTAAATCTCGTACTATCTGTTTCATTCCAGAGGATTCTAACTGAAATACTCCTTCTAATTCTCCTGCTTCTAATAATTCATAAGCTTTCTGTACATCTTTAGGTAAAGTACTATGCTCACCTTTAGCTAATATTCTTTGAGCTTTTCTTTCTTGACCTGTAATTTCATCTGGATCAACACGATAACCTTTAGTTTCTTCAATCAAATCTAGAGTTTTTTGAATTAGAGTTAAGTTCCGCAAACCCAAGAAGTCCATCTTTAACAAACCCATTGATTCCAGGTCTTCCATGAAATACTGGGTAATTACAGAACCGTCGTTATTTCTTTGTAGTGGCACAATTTCATCAAGCGGATCGGCAGAAATTACCACACCTGCTGCGTGAACACCAAAGGTTTTGTTAGTACCTTCAATTCGCATCGCCATGTCAATCCAGTGGCGAACTTGCTCATCATTATCATATCTGGCTTTAAATTCTGGTTCTGGGGTGTCATCAGAAATCATTACTTTTAACTTAGTTGGTTTACCCCGTACCACAGGAATTAATTTTGCCATTTTATCTGCGTCCCCGTAGGGAATATTTAATACTCTGGCTACATCCTTTAATACAGCTTTGGAAGTTAAACGGTTAAAGGTAATAATTTGAGCAACTTTATCAGCACCATATTTCTCAGTTACATATTCAATAACTTTATCTCTTTGTTCAATGCAGAAATCCGTATCAATATCAGGCATGGATTTCCGTTCTGGATTCAAGAAACGCTCAAATAGTAGCCCATGATGTACGGGGTCAATGTTAGTAATTCGCATGGCATAGGCAACTAATGAACCCGCCGCCGAACCTCGGCCAGGCCCCACAGGAATATTATTATCTCTAGCAAATTTGATATAATCCCAAACAACTAAAAAGTATTTAGAAAATCCCATTTGCTGAATCATTTTGAGTTCGTATTCCAACCTTTCTTTGTAGGTTGAATCGACTTCGTTGCGGGATTTACGATTTAATCTTTCTAAAAGTCCATTCCATGCAACTTCTTCAGCATAAGTATCAGCAGTATGACCAGAGGGAATTGGTGGAGTGGGAATTTGAGGCTCACCCATAATCTGGTATGGCTCAACTTTATCTGCTACTTCTTCAGTAGTCGCCACAGCTTCTATAATCACATCATCTGGTAAATGGTCACGAAATAGCAGATGCATTTCTTCGGCAGATTTGAGATATTCTGTGCCGCTATAACGCATCCGATTTTCTTCAATTATCAGCTTCCCTGTTTGAATACATAATAAAGCGTCGTGTGCTTCTACGTCATAACAGGAAATAAAATGAGAGTCATTAGTAGCAACAAATTTAATACCTAATTCCCGAGCGATTTTAATAATTTCAACATTAACAATTCTGTCTTCTTGGGAACCGTGGTCTTGAATTTCTAAATAATAGTCATCACCAAATACATCTTTATACCATTGAGCAACTTTACGGGCTGCATCTGGTCTACCACTCATAATTGCTTGGGGAACTTCTCCGCCTAAACAAGCACTAGTAACAATCAAACCTTCATGATATTCTTTTAATAATTCTTTGTTGATGCAAGGGCGAGAAAAAATGCCTTTTCCTTGTACACCTTTGAGGTGAGAAATAGTAGTTAATTTGACTAAATTTTTGTAACCTTTAGTGTTTTTAGCTAAGACAACTTGATGATAACGGGGGCGGCGTTCTTGCTTTTCAATATCGCCATTAATGATATACATTTCGTTGCCAAGAATGGGTTTAATATTCTTGCTACGACAGATTTTGATCAATTCCACAGCACCGTACATAACGCCATGATCGGTAAGCGCGATCGCTTTCATCCCCAGGGCGATCGCGCGATCAACCAACTCTGGCAGCTGACTGGCACCATCAAGCAAGCTATAGTCACTGTGAATATGCAAAGGGACAAAGGACATATCAGTCTCCAACCACAAGCAAACAATATCTCTCCGGGAAAGAAAAAATACCCCCTGGAGTAGGATTCACTAAAGAAAGCAACGGGATCTTAGATTAACGCGTTTGCAGAAATTTCACTTCCGCAAGTGATGTTTAAATAGTTACAGCAGTAGAGTTACCCCAAATTAAGCAATGACTGAACCAGAGAGCATTACTTCTCTAGAGAGCAAAACCCGTCCTTGGTGGCTACGTATCCCTCTGACATTGCAAATTGTTGTCGCCCTAGCGCTTGCTGTCGCCTTAGGAATTGCCCTAGGTGCGGGGAATCCCAGCCCCAGTAATGCTACTTTGATTACCAACTTAGCAATTCCTGCGGAATTGGTGCTGAAGGCCCTACGCGCCCTAGCTACACCCCTAATTTTGGTAGCAGTGCTGCATACCTTCATGACTACAAATATCCCCGGAACAGCCGGTAGACGGCTAGCAGTACTACTGTTAACTAACACTACCGCAGCAATTTTAATCGGGCTGCTGGTAGCTAACGTCTTGCATCCTGGTAGTTGGGGAAATTTAATAGCCCCAACCGAAGCACAAGCACCTGCTCAAAGTCTCGATCCTTGGGGTTTATTTAAAGATGCTGTCCCTGATGCTATCCTCAAGCCACTAGTCGATAATAACGTTATCCAACTAATTGTGATTGCCCTTTCCTTTGGAATTGTACTGCGGGCATTAAAATCAGAACAAATCGCTGAAGGTAAAGCAGCATACCAACCGATTGAAGATGTGATCGGTATTTTATTTGAGGCGGTAATCAGGATTCTCAATTGGGTAATAGCTCTAATTCCCTTGGCTGTGTTTGGAATTGTCGCTAAAACTGTTGCCGAAAAAGGTTTTGCACCCTTCCAATCTTTAGCAGCGTTTATCGTCGCCGTACTAGTCGCCTTAGTATTACAAGCTTGCTACTATCTTACCAGAGTAAAAATCGGTTCTTGGGTCAACCCGATCACATTTCTCAAAGGTGGTTCCGACGCATTTTTAACAGCTTTTTCCACCTCTTCCTCAACGGTGACAATGCCCATCACCTTTGAAATTTTGCAAACTAAAATCGGTTTAAGAGAATCTTCCGCTTCTTTAGGCGCATTAGTAGGCGCAAACTTTAACAATGACGGTACTGCCCTATATGAAGCGATGTCTGCATTATATATTTCCCAAGTATTGGGTCAACATTTAGGTTTAGGACAGCAGTTAATAGTCGTCTTAACATCTATTTTTGCATCTGTCGGCGCTGCGGGTATTCCTAACGCTGGATTGGTAACGATGACTTTGGTATTTACTTCCGTTGGTTTACCAACCCAATATATAGCTTTGTTAGTTACAGTCGATTGGTTTTTGGATCGCTGTCGTACAGCCATCAATGTGATGGGGGATATGACTGTCAGTGCTTTACTCGATGGCAAAAAGCCTCGCCACTTAGACGAGGCTTAGTTTCAACTTTAGTGCTGAGTGAAGAGTCAAGAGTCAAAAGTCAAAAGTCATTTATTATTTCTCTCTTTTTCCCCAGCTACCAGTCGCCAATGTCTAATCCCTGTTAATGCTGTTGATGACCCTTTGCATCACACTCTTTATTCCAGCATCTTTCTAGCAATTGGATTCGCCAAACAGCAGCGAAGCTATAAGGATTCCATATTAATTTAGTGTGGCTACAAAACAAGGGCTGATTCAGATAATGCCAAAGTGGAAATTTAATCTTGTTAAACTTAGGAGCCATAGGAGGAGTTACTATACAAGCGTGCTAGCAGTATAGTTAAAGATTAAACAATCTGCACGTGATCGTCCTGGTGACAATTGCGGAAAATCACCAGTTTTTATGGCAAAAGTTATATTAAGGGCTTTTATGGAAAAATTTTCTTGAAAAAGCTGATTTTGACGGCAATTATCTCCTGGCAGTCATCAAAAGATTACTGATAGTTATTTCACGGTAAATAACAACACCTAAGCAAACATCTTTCTGTGGGTAGATTTCAGCCTTTTGCTTATTTGAAAAATTTTTATTAATTACTGAAGAATTTGTTACATTCTTTTTTATTATTGACATCATTCTAAATATTATATTTTATAAACAAGTAATAATACTTAGGGCATTGGGCATTGGTAATTGGTAATTGGTAATTGCTGTTTCTCCCTCATCTCCTAATTCCCATTACCCCTTATCCCCAGAGGTGGCCCCGAGTTCCCCAGTCCCCTCATCTCCCTTTTATGGGACTAATGGGATCAATTATTGTGATTTTTTAGTCTTATTGCTAAGAAATCACAATTTCATGAGAGGAGTGAAGAATGGCTGATATGAAACGTCGGCACTTTTTGCAATTTGCTGGCTCGGCTTTAGCAACGTTGGGTTTAAGTCAGTGGGATATTATGCAGCAAGGCGATCGCTATCGCCAAGTCTTAGCCCAAAGTACAAAGCGGAAACTAGCCCTACTCGTGGGAATTAATGAGTATAAGGGGATACCAGAACTCTATGGTTGTGTGAATGATGTGCAGTTGCAACGTGAATTATTAATTCACCGTTTTGGCTTTAATCCTCAAGATATTTTGACTTTGACAGACCAACAAGCAACTCGAAAAGGGATGCTGTCAGCATTTGAAGAACATTTGATTAAGCAAGCCAAGCCTGGGGATGTGGTGGTATTTCACTTTTCAGGACATGGTTCGCGAGTACGCGATCGCGATCGCGATACGGAAGATGGACTCAACAGCACTTTAGTTCCGATTGATGGCAATTTACCACCAGGCTATCCCCAGCAAGGAGGCCAGGTGCAGCACATTATGGGGCATACATTGTTTTTACTAATGTCTGCATTGCAAACAGAAAATGTGACTGTGGTATTAGATAGTTGTCATGCGGGTGGTGCAAAGCGAGGGAATTTCCGGGTGCGTTCCATCGATGGAGGTGAAAAACTTCTACCGAGTACGGCGGAACTGGAATATCAACGTCAATGGTTAGGGAAACTGGGACTTTCACCACAAAAATTTATCGAACTAAGGAGAAAAGCTGTTGCTAAAGGCGTAGTCATCGCTAGCGCTAAACGCGATCAATATGCAGCTGATGCTTCTTTTGATGATTTTAACGCCGGGGCTTTTACTTATTTATTCACTCAGTACCTTTGGCAACAACCAGGGGATGAACCGATTAATCAAGCGATCGCTAATATTAGCCGCAGTACAACTATCTTCGCTAGACAATCAGGCAATTTTCAAGAACCAGAATTAGAATCAAACTTCAGTAAAGAAAAGACTAGCGCACCTATTTACTTTACGCGTACGCCCACTGTCTCGGCGGAGGCGGTAGTCACTCAAGTCAATGGTGAGCAAGTAAAATTGTGGCTGGGTGGGTTAGATTCCGAAAGCCTGGAAGCATTTAAACAAGATGCGATTTTCACGGTTTTGGATAGTAAAGGTGGCGATCGCGGACTCATTCAGTTACAGTCTCGTCAAGGATTAACAGGACAAGGCAAACTTCTCAAAGCTGCCCAAAAAAAGCAACCACTCCAACCAGGCGCACTCTTACAAGAACGGATTCGCAGCATTCCTAATGATTTAACTTTAAAAATTGGGCTAGATGACTCTTTAGGAAATAACACCCAACAAGCTAAACAAGCTTTACAAGCGATTCCCCGCATTGCAGCCAAAGCTTTGGGAAGACAAGAGGTGCAATATATTTTTGGTCGGATGACTGAAGCTAAATATCAGGAATTACAAAAAAGTCGCCTCTCAAATTTACCTGCGGTAGGTAGTTTTGGTTTGTTTCTACCTGGAATGACGCAGATTATTGCCAGTTCCTTTGGTACAAGCAACGAAACGGTGAGTGCGGCTGTCACTCGCTTACAGCCTAAACTCAAGTCCCTACTAGCAGCGCGGATTGTCAAGCAAATGCTAGGTAATACTAATTCATCGCAAATTAATGTGACTGCGGCGATGAATGTTGTCGGTAGTCAAGAAATACTAGGCGAAACTTTCCCCATTCGCGGAGTTCAAAAAGTAGATTTAGAACCAAAGCCCAGCAAAACTGCTAACTCAGGTTTGCAAAAGTTACCTTTGGGTACACAAATTGCTTTTCAAATTCAGAATAACGAATTGCAACCACTATATATAAGTATTTTGGTAATTGATGCCCAAGGCGAAATGGCAATTATCTTTCCTAATAATTGGTCAGCTGCGGAAGATGCAGCTTTAATAGAAGGTAAACAAAAGTTAGTCATTCCTTCTGCTGGCGATACCTTCAAACTGGTGATTGGCGAACCTTTAGGAGTATCAGAAGCTTTAATTGTTGCCAGCACTACACCACTGCGAAATTCTCTCAAAGCCTTAAAAGAAATTGCCAAATCTCGGGGAGTCGAAAATACGCGTGCGCCAATAGCTGTGACTAATGAATTATTAGATGTGACAAATAGTTTACTGAATGATTTAGATGCCGGTACTCGCGGTGCAATTAATGTTGAAGGTATCCAACTTCCTAACGGTGTGCGGGGAATTGATACCAAGAAATTAGCAGCAATGGCGATCGCATTTGAAGTGGTTGGTACAGCAAACAGCTGATCTCGCTGCGCTTTCATTGTACTATTTAAGACAAGGGGCAAGTTTAACTCTTACCCCTGATTCGCAATTCTTTTCAGCTTGTTACCTGTTATCTATTCGCTTTATATCAATATGTAACTAATGAACACATCTATAAAATTTTGTCAATGAACTTACTAATATTTCTGAATCCAAAGTTGCACTCTTGACTTTGGAGTATGAACTAAACTAGTTATCTGTAGTCTTGTACAAATTGGTTGATTAACTGTTTTATGGTGACTAGACTTTCAACAACACCAACTATAGCTCCTGAACGGTCTAATCAAGTTACCCGCAAGCATTATCCAAATTACAAAGTAATCGTTTTGAACGATGATTTTAATACATTTCAGCATGTGGCGGAGTGTTTGATGAAATATATTCCGGGAATGAGCAGCGATCAGGCGTGGGACTTGACCAACCAAATCCATTTTGAAGGTCAAGCGATCGTTTGGGTAGGGCCCCAAGAACCAGCGGAACTCTATCACCAGCAACTACGAAGGGCGGGTTTAACAATGGCTCCTCTAGAGGCAGCTTAACCAGAATGGGCAAACCCAATGATGGTAGACTCGTCTGGAATCACTCAACCCACATAGATGGCCTCATCCCTATTTTAGAACGTCTGTGTCAGCAGCCAGGAATTCAAACTGTTACCCCAGGCGTAATTGGGCGAGTTAGAGGTCATGCGCCTAAATTACAACTGCGTATATCCGTACCCATCCGCGGGGGTTATAAAGTCATTGCCCGTCAAGGAAAAACTGTACAGGAGGTGTTTATCTTGACGACTTTAGATCAAGATAGCCTCTTAGAAGCGATCGCGATCGCTATGAAAAGTTGATCGTTTTAGTAGTCAATAGTCCATAGTTAATCGACTATGCACTGTTGGCTCTCAACTATTCTTCTACTTGATGTACCGCAAATCTGTGAAGTGGCAAGCTGAGGATACAAGAAAATGTTAAAAAATATGACAAAGCTGTAGTAATTTTTAAAGTCATCAGCATTGGTTCCCAGCTAGGGAGCATAATTTTTTCAACGCCAAAAGCAATACAGTAAACTAACCAGTAAGAGAAGCTCATTCTCAAAAGAATCTGCTCTGTTTCTTCCATTTCATCTTTGTGCTGTTTGCAATCCCAAAGTAACAATAGACCCACAATACAAGCCACAAAGGACACAGCAACAACAAACTCGTGACAAAATATATTTACCGAATGCATTTGTCTTGAACCCAATCTTTTTCAATTGAGATTCAGTCTAAAGGAATAGTCCTTAAGGTTGCACACAATAGTTACAAACTGCAATACAAAACTCGCTATATTTTGGATATTTGTAAAACTACTTTATAAAGTTTTATTTAATTAAAGTCAATTGCCATCTATAGCGCTTTTAAATGAGTTGTAAAGTTATTTAGTTTTAGATAGAGAACATATAACAAAGCAGGATTGAAAAATTTACTTTTTTCTATAAATGGCTGCTGATTTCGTTGACTGTTGACTGTTAACAGTTCACACTCAACAGTCAACAATAGCAATGAAATATTTTTTACTTATCAGTCAGTAATTGCAACAATCATGTTACTTTTATGGAAATTTAGTTAAGTATCTTACTGATGCTGTGCCCTACCAATCTGTGGAGTTATTTTTCAAGTTTTCACAGACTAATTTACTTCTGCATGACCACTAAATAATCTCGCTCTAAATAAAAGTTTTTGCCATCGGGAATAGACTCTTTAAGCACCTGCATTTGTGCCTTGTTGATTAATAACTTAATTGCTTCAGGTGAGGTTGGATAATATAATATTTCTCCATTAGCTTCAGCAGCGAACCTTTCCCAACCTTTGAGTGTAGTTATATTAGTGGTATGAATAAAAGCTTTACCACCAACATTGAGCACTTGATAGATACTATTCAAGTACTTCCAAATGCTTTGTAAATCTAGGTGGACAAAGACATCAAAAGAATAGACAAAATCAAATTTTTCGGTAAATTCAGGATCAAATTTAAAATCTTCCAGCAAGTGAAACTCTACATTTGTAGAGCCATTGAGTGCTGCTTTGGCTTTATTGAGCATCTCTGGTGAGATATCAAAACAGTGTAGATTTTGCACCTGTGGCACAACTTTAGCAGCTATTCTTCCACCACCAACACCTATTTCCGCAGCTATACTCTTTGCAGATATAAATGGCGTAATATATTCATTCACAATTTCTACAACATCATCTACTCTACCCCATTCATCACCTAAATAATTGATATATTCATCTCTCCGCTCACTAGCAATGTTTTCATTATCAATAGGAACTTGATGTTTATTCCACTGGTTAGCGTAATTATCCCAAAATTCTCTATTGATGACAAAATTGGATGATTGCATAACTGTACCCTGTTTATTTTTTGGCAAAAAGTTTCGGTGGTAGCATAACATTAAATAATATCTTAGTTAAAAGATATTAGACCAGTATCTATCTGCTTAAAATATCTTGAAACCACTGTTCCATGCGATCGCCCATCGCCTTTAAAGAATACTCGGTTTCAGCTTGTTGACGACAGGCTTGGCGGTCAGTTTCATCTATACGTTTAATAGCTTCCACTAATCCTTGTACGCTATCAGGTTCTACTAAAAAGCCAGTTTTACCTTCTTGGACAATTTCTGCTAAACCACCGCGACGATAACTAATTAACGGTACACCACAAGCCAAAGCCTCTAACGCCACATTAGGGTAAGCTTCTATCCATCTGGGAGTGACTAATAATGCTCGACACTTACCTAATTCCTGTTGCAATTGATGTGTAGGTAAAAATCCTCTGTATTCAATAGGAGCATCAGGATATTCTTGCAAAATTTTCTCCCAGTAAGGTACATCCTGTATTAATCCAAAAATTTTCAATGGAATACCCGTGATTTTTGCTGCTGCTACAGCATCTTCTATCCCTTTTTCTGGTGCTATCCGACCTACCCAAGCTAAGTAATCAGCAGGTTGACTACAAAACTGATACAAAGATAAATCCATACCATTCACCAAAACTCTACATTTATCTGCAAATGTAAAAGTCTCAGATTGGGTTTTACCATGAACACCAATCGTACCAGGAAATTGATTGGCTACTTGTTCAATGATGTGATCCATTGTATTAGTTAAAGAACCCATACTAATTAAATGAGCAATGGGAGTATGAAAAAATGGTGTTAAATACAATGGCAACCAATCATAAGCGAAATTAACAATAACATCATAATTTGCTTGTACTTGGCGAGCATAATCCCACATATTTGCTATCACAGCATTTGTAGGTATAAAAATCGGATCGGTACGAGTTTGATTTTGCGCTGGTATTTGCAGTTCTCCCGGTATTTCGATAATTGGTAATGAATTACTCAAAGACCCTTGTGGCGCAACAATTTCTAATTTGTGTCCTCGCCGCAGCATCTCTTTCGCAATATTAGAGAGTGTCAATTCTACTCCACCTCCCAACCCTGAACCCAGGGTACCAATGGGGGTAGACATGAACAATAATTTATACTCCGACATGATATTGAAGTGCTGCTACATTTACATTACTTAAAGATAATAACGCTTAACAGAGGTGTTATTAAAGTTAAATTCTATTTAATGTTGTTTCTTGTAGCAACGCGCTGTAATTAGATAAGGTTGAAATACTTCTAAAAATTTATTCTGAAGTGTGTAAAAAAACTTATCTATAACTTGAGGATCATCTAAATGAAAAGGATGTTCTTGATTAAACCCCTTAAAGAAATACCAGTTCAAGATCATTTTCCCTTCCCATGTCAGAGCTTGATAGAAGTTTAGTAATTGTTGGCTTGGGTCTGGCAAATGTTCTAAAACATCAAAGCACAAAATTGTATCAAATGTTTCTACAGTAGGTAATTCTAGATAACAAATAATTTTTTTACTCAATCCCATTTGTTCAGCTCGATACTGTACAAAATCTCGATTGACAGGATTAAGATCGCAATAGATTACTTGCTCAACTTGAGGACAAAGCGCCGCACCAAGAGTATGAGTCCCGATCCCACCACCAAAATCTAACACTCTTCCTTGAGCATGATCTGCAATTAAACGCAATGTATCGCTAATATATTCATGGCTTGCTAAATGCCAAGCGCCCAATTCAAACAAATATAGTTCTCCAACTTTCTCACTATAAAAAGCGCTGGCTTGTTCCCAATCAAAATCTTTGTGACCTAAATCTGCTATCTCTTGATGCTTGGTCGCTAACTGATTCTCTAATGTTTCGCGATCGCAATTTAAAAATTCTTGGAGATGCTGTTTTAAGTTAAACGAATTTTGCAAATAGCTGGTTAAGAAAGATGGCGTAGGAAACTGTCTCATGCCTTTTATGTAAAAATTAAATAGATGAAATTTTATGATACTATGCAACTGATATTTTTATTTTATAAAATGTCTCAATAAAATTCCTTATTTGCCTACATAATTAGCATGAAAGTTACCATTGTGGTATCCAAAACTAGAGCCTTATTGCAGAATTTTTTCTGTTCTGGTTGGCAGCTTTCTTTTTGGGGAATTGCCTTAAGCCTCTGTTTGATATTATCTGGTTGTGACAATCTGGTAAAGAAAAATACTGGAGTAATTCACATTAGCCTATGGCAAGGAATTAATCCCCCTGTCAATCGTGATGTATTTCAGAAATTAGTAGATAAATTTAACCAAACTCATGATGATATTCAAGTTGAATCCATCTTTGCCGGTGACTTAGAACTACAACTACCAAAAATCTTAGCAGCCGTTGTAGGCAATGTACCGCCTGATATTCTGTCATTTTATCCGCAAATTACTGGTCAGTTAGTAGAATTAGGGGCAGTTCAACCTTTAGAAGATTGGCTCAATCAATCACCAATTAAGTCTGAGGTTCCATCCAACTTATTTGAGGAATTAGAATTAAGTGGTCATTTATGGTCAGTCCCATTGTACACCGCTAATTTAGGCATTTTTTACCGACCTGATTTATTTAAAGCGGCAGGAATCAACACAACTCCTAAAACCTGGGAAGAATTACGACAAGTTGCCAAAAAACTTACCATAGACCGTAATGGCGACAATCGACCAGAACAGTATGGCATTTTACTACCTTTAGGCAAGGGAGAATGGACTGTTTTTAGTTGGTTTCCCTTTTTGTTAAGCCATGAAGGAGAGGTAGTCACAAATAACCAACCTAATCTGATGAACTCAGGTGCGATCGCGGCCTTACAATTTTGGGAAAATCTCTTAAAAGATGGTTCCGCAACACTGTCTCTTCCAGAACGCGGCTATGAAGAGGATGCTTTTATGTCTGGTCGTGTGGCGATGCAAATCACAGGGCCTTGGACATATATAGCTAAATCTAAAGTTGATTATGATGTCTTCCCCATACCTGCAAGTGTGAAACCTGCGACAGTTACGGCTACAGGGAATCTATTTGTAATGAAGACTACACCTGAACGAGAAAAAGCCGCTATGAAGTTTTTGGAATATGTTCTGAGTGAAGAATTCCAAACAGAATGGAGCATAGGAACAGGTTTTTTACCTGTAAATACTAAATCTGCTCAAAGCCAAGCTTATCAGCAATATCTCAACCAAAAACCTTGGTTAAAAGTATTTATGCAACAAATACCCGTAGCCAATGCGAGACCTACTATTGCTGGCTATAGCCGATTATCTGATAGTCTTGGTAGAGCGATTGAGTCTACGCTAATGGGTAAATCTAATGCGGAACAAGCGTTAAAAGCTGCTCAAGAACGTTTAGAACTGATTTGGGATAATAATAAAGATAGATAGTTGGGTATTGGGCCTTGGGTATTTGCGAGAGGGAACAGGGAACAGGACATAATGTTGAATTGCTTGTCTCCCACCCTGCGGGTTCTCCGTTAGGCGTTCTCGTTAGAGTAGCCACTGCGGCTACATCCCCCCAGTCCCCAGTCCCTAGTCCCCAGTCCCCAGTCCCAGCCTATCCAAAATAAAAGCATACTCAAAAGCCAATTCGCGCAAGCTTTCATAACGTCCAGATGCGCCGCTATGTCCTGCACCCATATTGGTTTTTAACAGCAGAATATTGTTATCGGTTTTGAGTTCTCTCAATTTGGCTGTCCATTTCGCTGGTTCCCAATATTTGACACGAGAATCATTTAAGCCAGCAGTAATCAGCATATCTGGGTAATCTTTCGCTTCAACATTATCGTAGGGCGAATAGGATTTCATGTAGTCGTAATACACTGGATCGTTAGGATTACCCCATTCTTCCCATTCCATCGCTGACAGGGGTAATGAAGTATCGAGTATTGTAGTGACTACGTCTACAAAGGGAACATGGGCGACTACTGCTTTAAATAGTTCTGGACGCAGATTCATGACTGCGCCCATCAATAAACCGCCTGCACTACCGCCTGTAATTATTAGGCGATCGCTCGCTGTCCATTTTTCATCAATTAAATACTCTGCACAGGCGATAAAATCTGTAAAGGTATTCTTTTTCTGTAAAAATTTGCCATCTTCATACCATTTTCGCCCCATTTCTTCCCCACCACGAATATGGGCAATGGCAAACACGATTCCTCTGTCTAGCAATGTTAGGCGATTTGAGGAAAATGTGGCTGGGTAAGAAGAACCGTAAGCGCCGTAACCTGTAAGTAATAAAGGATTTTGGCTATCTTTTTTAATTCCTTGTTTGTAAACAATCGAGATGGGAATTTTTGTTCCATCTTCGGCGGTAGCCATTAGCCACTCGCTTTGATATTGAGTTCTGTCGTAGCCACCAAGTACTTCTGTTTCTTTTTTTAACTCCCGCTGTTGTGTTTCCATGTTGTAATCGAACACAGATTGCGGCGTAATAAACGAAGTGTAATGAAAACGCAGAATGGTAGTATTAAACTCTGGGTTATTGCCTTCATAAAATTCATAAGTAGGCTCAGGAAAAGTAATATTACTTTCCTCTCCTGTCGTGAGGTTTTGTACTCTCGCTGTTTCTAACCCACCTTTGCGTTCATAAATTACTAAATGATTCGCAAACAGGCTAATTCCTGTTAACAAAACATCTTCTTGATGAGGAATTACAGTCTGCCAATTTTCTTTACTGGGGGAAGCTACTAAGGTTTTTATTAATTTAAAGTTAGTAGCCTCATCATTAGTAACAATGTAAAAGTAATCGCTATGATGATCAACATCATATTCCATCCCCGTAGTGCGGGGATGAATTAATTGCCAATTTCCCTGAGGATGATTTGCATCTAAATAATGAACTTCTGTAGTGATGCTGCTTCTTAAGCTCATCAAAATATATGCTTGGCTACGGGTTTTATCCACATATAAATGATAAAGTTCATCTGCTTCCTCATAGAGAAGAACATCTGCATCAGGAGAAGTTCCTAAAGTATGGCGAAATAGTTGATAGGGACGATTAGCATCATCAATTTTGGTATAAAATACTGTTTTATTGTCGTTTGCCCAAGCAAAAGAAAAATAGGTATCAGGAATAGTTTCTGATAATAATTGATTGGTGGTTAAATCGAGGAAAAATAAAGTATATTGCTCAGAACCACTAGTATCAACAGAATAAGCCAATATTTGATGATTGGGACTAATATCAAATACCCCTAAACTAAAAAATTCGTGTTCTTTAGCTAATGCGTTTTCATCTAAAAGTATTTCTTCTGGCGCTGATAAATTATCTTTTTTACGGCAATAAATTGGATAATCTTTACCTTCTTCAGTCCGTAAATAATAGTAGTAATTATCTTTACGATAGGGCACAGATAAGTCAGTTTCTTTAATCCGTGCCAACATTTCATTGTAGAGCTTGGTTTGCAGCGCTTCTGTGTGTTGCATCATCGCTGCTGTATAACTATTTTCTGCTTCTAAATAAGCTATAACTTGAGGGTTATCAACATCACGTAACCAAAAGTAGTTGTCGATGCGGCGATCGCCGTGTAACTCTAAAACTTCTGGGTGTTTGTCAGCAACTGGTGGTTTAGTAAGATTTTGTAAAAAATTATTCTGAGACATCAAAATTATGCTTATAAATCAGAAATAAGCAGCTAAATGCTGCCTAATAACCTTAGGATGAACTAGGAATAACATTCTTTTGGTTTTGTTTTCTTTTTAAAGTACACAAGCCAATTGCGGGAATAAAGCCCAGAATGAATGCTGTAAATCCTTGCCCATTCCAATACAATATCGAAGTCCGGTAGGCTTCGGGAATAAAATTTTGCAATAGAGAAAGCAACCAAATTAAAGTACTGATGAAGAAGAAAGCGATCGCTGGGAGAAAATTCCACCACCAAGCGTTGATTGTGTAGCGTCTTAACACCAGCCATTGGCAAAGCCCTAGCCAAATACCCGAAATAATATAGGAAATGGTGGATAAAAATCCCAAAATTACCACTGCCTCAGGAGGTAAAGTTTCGTTAAAAGATGCAGCAATCGATGATATATGGTTAATCCAAGCTGTAGAAACGCTACTGGATAGCAGCCAACCCAAGCTGGTAGCCAGCATCCACCACCAACCAGATACATATTGCCGCATTACCAAGGCTTGATCGGCAGCGAAAATCAAGGCAAAGACAACGCTGCTGAGATAGTTAGCGAAGTTCATCCACATTTGGGAATCTGAAAAAAAAGCGGGAGAAACGCTATCTAGCAGCTTTTCTAAAGCTATACTGGCAAGGCCACCTACAACCCATCCCACACAGGTCATGAAGGTAAATTTGATCAAGAAACTTCGAGTTTGAGAACGCGGGATCAAAAACTTTCTAGATTTGGGAGCGTTCTGAGTTGATGTCACAGGAGAAGAAGTGTTGGAATTAGCTTGCATATGAAGTTAAGTTAAGCAGAAACGAGAGTGAGACCAGCCTCCTGAAAAAGCGTGATCTCAGAATGATAAGCTAAACAGTGGCATAAAAAAGTGACTTAGGATGAAGTGTTAAATGGGTGTTTCCTCAACAGCTCCTAGACTCCTCATGGCAGCTCGTGGTGAAGTAGTAGACCGTCCTCCTGTATGGATGATGCGACAAGCGGGAAGGTACATGAAAGCTTATCGAGATTTAAGGGAGAAGTATCCTTCTTTTCGCGATCGCTCAGAAATTCCCGAAGTAGCGATTGAGGTTTCCCTACAGCCTTGGAGAGCCTTTCAACCAGACGGGGTGATTTTATTCTCCGACATTGTAACGCCATTGCCTGGTTTAGGCATTGACATGGACATTGCGGAAGGTAAAGGGCCAATTATTCACTCGCCCATTCGCACTCAAGAACAAGTAGATAACCTGCATCCCTTTGAACCTGAAGCATCCCTGCCGTTTATAAAAACCATATTGCAGGCGTTGCGTCAAGAGGTAGGGAATCAATCAACGGTATTAGGCTTTGTTGGTGCGCCGTGGACATTAGCTGCTTATGCAGTAGAAGGAAAAGGTTCTAAAACCTATTCCATCATCAAGAATATGGCGTTTTCTGACCCGACAATTCTGCATCAATTTTTAGCGAAATTAGCAGATGCGATCGCAGTTTACGCACGCTACCAAATTGACTGTGGCGCTCAAGTTGTCCAAATGTTCGACTCCTGGGCAGGTCAATTGAGTCCTCAAGATTATGACACCTTTGCTTTGCCATATCAGCGACGGGTTTTTGAACAAGTCAAGCAAACCCACCCCGACACACCCTTAATTTTGTTGGTTAGCGGTAGTGCAGGCGTGCTGGAAAGAATGGCAAAATCTGGTGCGGATGTTGTGACTGTAGACTGGGCAGTAGACATGGCAGATGCAAGGGCCAGATTAGGCAAGCACGTAAAAGTTCAGGGAAATCTCGACCCTGGTGTATTATTTGGTTCCAAACAGTTTATTCGCGATCGCATCCTCGATACTGTTCGCAAAGCTGGTAACTGGGGCCATATTCTCAACCTCGGTCATGGCGTACTACCAGAAACTCCAGAAGAAAATGTTGCTTTCTTCTTTGAAACAGCAAAGCAACTTAATGCACTAGTTTAGGCAATTGTCAATCTGTTGTACATTTTTCTTCTTCGTGTTTTAGTGTCTTGGTGGTGAAAAAATCATTTTTAAACACCAAGAGACCAAGACACGAAGAAAATTTATGTTCTGATGTTGAGGCTACATTGGGAACTAAAAATTCATTCCACACAACTAAATAAATAAATAAAACTTAAAACTCTCTATGAGTCAGAAACGGATTTTAGTGACTGGTGCAAGTGGCTGTATAGGTCACTACATCAGTGAAGCCTTAATTAACGAAACAGATTACGATCTGTATCTCCTAGTTAGAAACCCCAATAAACTCCAAGTTAATCTTCAGGCGCGTCCAGGTATCACCGTATTGCAAGGTGATATGCAAGAAATTGGAAAGTTCACTGAATTGCTATCAACAATTGATGTTGCGGTGCTAACAGCAACAGCTTGGGGTGGAGAGCAAACATTTAATATTAATGTTAATAAAACTCTAGAATTGCTGAAGCTGCTAAACCCAGAAAAATGCGAACAAGTAATTTATTTTTCTACCGCTAGCGTTCTCAATCGTCACAATCAACCACTGAAAGAAGCCGGGGAAATAGGTACAGATTACGTCAGTTCTAAGTATCACTGCCTACAGGAACTACAGAAATTAGCGATCGCACCGAAAATCACTACAGTTTTTCCGACTTTAGTTTTAGGCGGCGATACTCATAAGCCCTATTCTCATTTAACAACTGGTATTCCCGAAGTCACAAAATATGCAAATTTAATAAGGTTTCTGCAAGCTGATGGTAGTTTCCACTTTATCCACGGAAAAGACATAGCAACCACAGTCAAATATTTAATAGAAAATCCCTCCAATGGTCAGGAACCCCGCAGGTTTGTTTTAGGTCAAGAGAAATTAACTGTTAACCAGGCTGTTGAACAACTCTGCGCCTATCTAGGTAAAAAGATTTACTTCCGCATTCCCCTATCGTTATCATTGGCAAATTTGATTATTGCAGTATTCAAAATTCAGATGGCTGCTTGGGATAGATTCTGCATGAATTATCGACATTTTACCTACGAAAAAGCCATCAATCCTGCCACTTTTGGATTACCAAATTACTGTGCAACTATGAGCGATGTATTGAAAATTAGCGGTGTGAAAAGAGGCATTGTCAACAAACATCAAAGATAGAGGATTGGGCAATATTGTAAAGGTTGGTTATTAATTGTTGTTTATAATAGGAGAGAATAAACTTTTAAAACGGAGAAAAATTAATGTTACAAACCATTCAAGGTATTTATAAAAACGGCAAAATTGAACTTGCAGAAACACCACAGGGTATTACTGAAAGCCAAGTATTTGTCACTTTCTTAGAAATTAAACCCACCACTTGGCCAGAAATAGTTATGAAATATCAAGGTGTCAGCGAAGGTATTAAGTTTGAATCCTATCGAAATGAACTACTACCACCTAACGAAGTAGATTTTTAATGATGGGTTATTTACTCGATACTTGCGTAGTTAGCGATTTTGTTAAGGGTGAAGAAAACACTCTAAAAAAATTAAAATCTATTCCTCCTACTCAAATATTTATTTCATCCTTAACGGTAATGGAAGTGAAATATGGATTAGCAATAAATCCAGACAAAGCCGTCAAAATCCAACCGTTGATTGAAACATTTTTAAAAGCAATTACAATTTTACCTTTTGGTTCAACTGAAGCAGATCAAGCAGCCCAAATTAGAAGCATTCTGAAAATAGCAGGCTCTCCTATAGGCGCTTATGATGTACTTATTGCAGCAACCGCATTAACCCATAATCATATTGTCGTAACATCTAACATTAGGGAATTTCAACGAGTACCCAGCTTGCAAATCGAAAATTGGCGTTCTTGTCTATAAATATTACTTTTTATAGTATTAGCATTACCTACCCCAGGCATTGATTTCATTTGGAATCCGAAAAAAGATTAGTCAACAGATGAACCTGCTGATATAAAAAGTCAAAGACTCTTAATTTTCGTTAAAGTGAAATAACAATCAAAGTGTGAGGATTGATACTGTATGCGAGTCCTGCTGGTATATCCAATATTTCCCAAAACCTTTTGGTCATACGAAAAAATTTTGGATTTAGTCGATCGCAAGGTTTTGTTACCACCTTTAGGTTTAGTGACAGTGGCGGCAATTCTTCCTCAAGAATGGGAATATAAGCTAGTTGATCGCAACATCCGCCCAGTTACCGAAGCAGAATGGGCTTGGGCTGATGTAGTCATTTTCTCCGCCATGATTGTCCAGAAACAAGACTTGCTAGACCAAATCCAAGAAGCAAAGCGGCGAGGTAAGTTAGTCGCTGTGGGCGGCCCCTACCCCACCTCAACACCCCATGAAGTGCAAAACGTGGGCACAGATTTTCTGATCCTTGATGAAGGGGAAATCACCTTACCCATGTTCGTGGAGGCGATTCAACGGGGCGAAACCTCTGGTACTTTCCGCACTGCTGAAAAACCAGATGTGACAAGCACACCAGTACCCCGCTTTGATTTATTAGAATTGGATGCTTACGACATGATGTCCGTACAGTTTTCGCGGGGTTGCCCTTTCCAATGCGAATTCTGTGACATTATTGTTCTCTATGGTCGTAAACCACGCACCAAAACCCCGGCCCAATTGTTGGCAGAGTTGGATTACCTCTATGAGTTGGGTTGGCGGCGGGGTGTGTTCATGGTCGATGACAACTTTATTGGCAACAAACGCAATGTGAAATTGTTGCTGAAAGAGTTAAAAGTTTGGATGCAAGAACATCAATATCCCTTCCGCTTTGATACCGAAGCTTCTATTGATTTAGCACAAGATCCAGAATTGATGGAATTGATGGTGGAATCTGGTTTTGCGGCGGTATTTTTGGGGATTGAAACACCAGATGAAGATAGCTTGCAACTGACGAAAAAGTTTCAAAATACTCGCAGTTCCCTTACAGAAGCAGTACAAAGTATTATCAAAGCCGGATTGCGCCCAATGGCTGGGTTTATTATCGGGTTTGATGGAGAAAAAGCAGGTGCAGGCGATCGCATTGTCCGGTTTGCTGAACAAGCTGCCATTCCTTCTACAACTTTCGCTATGTTACAAGCGCTACCCAACACAGCCTTGTGGCATCGCCTGAAAAAAGAAGGTAGATTACGGGAAAACAAAGACGGCAACATCAATCAGACTACTTTGATGAACTTTGTTGCTACTCGTCCTCTGGAAGATATTGCTAGAGAATACATAGAAGCATTTTGTGCTTTATACGATCCCGTGAAGTATTTGGATCGTACCTACCGCTGCTTTTTAATGATGGGTGCGCCAACTTGGAAAGCACCATTTAAATGGCCAGAGTTGGTAGTAATTAAAGCGCTATTGATTGTCATTTGGCGACAAGGTATTAAACGCGAAACCCGCTGGCAATTCTGGCATCACTTATTTAGTATTATCAAGCGTAACCCTGGTGTTGCCGAGCATTATCTTTCAGCTTGTGCCCACAACGAGCATTTTCTAGAGTATCGCCAAATTGTGCGCGATCAAATCGAAAGCCAGCTAGCAGAATATCTCGCCCAAGGTGCAGAGAAACCCTATGTACCACCCGTGAAGGAAAAGGCAGAAGCCGGAGTTAGCTAAGGAAATAACAAAAAATGAATTTCTAGAATTTATCAAGTAGGGGCCAATACCGTTTAGATAACACAAATCAATTGACGTTTACATCCTGTAGAGACGCGATTTATCGCGTCTTTCCAACCCCAAAATACATAACGAAAAATTCTCAATCGAATCGTATTCCGGAAAGGGCACAGCAATGCTGTGCCCTTTCAGTATGTATACAGTTGAATACCCTGTTTCAAACCATAAAACTTATACCAACTTGCAAAAAGAATGCGACAGATACACAGACTCAAAGTCTTGTCCTGTTTGGATTATTAATTTTGAATTTTGAATTTTGAATTGGTATTAGATATTCACTGAATTTCCTAATTACGAATTACGAATTAGTAATTTCACTAACAGATTTCACCAAATTCAGGTCAAAAGGGCGCTCAGTATCATCCTCCCCTAAATACTCGCCGTTTTGAATTTCCAAAATTACTAGGGGAATAGATCCAGGATTTTCTACCTTATGCAGTGTTGCAGCCGGAACGTAAGTAGACTCATTACGATTCAATAATAGTTCTTGTTCACCACAAGTCACCCTGGCGACACCAGAAACTACCACCCAGTGTTCATTCCGATGATAATGGATTTGTGGTTTAATTCCATGCCTAGGTTTGATTTCCACTCGGCTAATTCTATAGTTTTCACCTTCTTCTACAAGTTCTACATGGCCCCAATATCTAGAACCAGAATGGGAAGAAGGCTGAGTATTTGACTGAGTAGTACTGTCATTTTGAGTCATAACTAATTTTGAAACCTAATAGCGATCGCAGTTAATTGTTCAATAATGTAACTCAAACAGGTTAAGCCTCAAGAAAGCCCTCAAAGTTAGTGACCAATATATCCCCTTGTCCCCAATCCCCAATCCCCAATCCCCAATCCCTAACCCCCCTGATACTGAATCCGATAAATCCGATTATTAGCTTCTTCTGTTACTAATAAACTGCCATCAGGTAACACTAGTAAACCGACAGGTCGCCCCCAAGTGGTTGGTGTAGCAGGATTGAGCAAAAATCCTGTGAGAAAGTCTTCATAGTAACCCTGTGGACGACCCTGATTATTGAAAGGCACAAATACTACTTTATAACCAGTACCGCGATCGCGGTTCCAAGAACCACGGAAAGCAACAAAAGCACCGTTCTGATATTTTTGTGGGAATGTCTGACCATCATAGAACTGTACGCCCAAAGCTGCGGAATGTGCCTGGAATAAAACATCTGGGGTACGTGTACGGGTTGCTAAGTCAGGACGTTTACTTTGATTATTAGCTTTCTGACGTGGGTCAAGGTTGTTGGGTGTGAGATAAGCATAAGGCCAGCCGTAAAATTCTCCCTGCTGGATACGTGTAAAGTAGTCTGGGACTAAGTCATCACCAATACCATCACGTTCGTTCACAGTAGTGTAAAGTTCTTTAGTGACTGGATGGAAATCTAAACCTACTGGGTTACGCAAGCCAAAAGCAAAAGTCTGCTGTTGCGAACCATCTAAATTCATTTGCTGAACAGAAGCGCGTGGTAGTGGTTCTTCATCTACGTTACTTTCGGAACCAACAGAAACATACAGCTTATTACCATCGGGCGAAACTACCACGTTACGCGTCCAGTGCTGGTTATAGCCACCACCAGGAAGGTCAGCAATTTTTTTACCCGTACCACTCAGTTGTTGTTGACCTTTACTGTAGGGAAACTGTAGCACGGCATCGGTGTTACCCAAAAAGAAGGAATTACCGCCAAAAGCCATGCCAAACGGTATATTTAGCCCATTTTGGGAACTAGCGAAAGTTTTACGAACATCAGCCACCCCATCGCCATTACTATCACGCAACAGCCGAATCCGATTTTGCCTAGTTTCTGTGACTAACACATCACCATTGGGAGTTAAAGCTAACCACCGTGGTGCATCTAAACCTTCAGCAAAAACATTAACCGTAAATCCTGATGGTACACGCAGCAAAGGATTCTGAGGAATTGACACAACCTCAGGTCTTTTGGAAGCACTCTCAGTAGCAAAAGGTGCTGGTAAATTATTCAAGCTGATACGAATAGGGGTAGGCGAAATTGCTTCAGTCCGAACTACATTTTTCGGCTGCTGGGGAGAATTCTCTGCCTGTTGTACAACCGATGCAGATGGTTGCGGTGTGGAATTATCTAAAGAAGTGCTGGTTTGGTTACAAGCTGTTGCTGTGGTGAATAACAATAATAGCGGCAAAAAACGCTTAAGAAATTGCATAAATAATTAAATTCTTCCCAAAATCACAACAGGAAGATAGGAAAGTACTCACTCTTGAGTGTAACTAAAGCGCCGTAATTGCCCATCCATCTAGGGCAGGAAACTAGGAACAAGCCGGAAGCCAGGAGGCAGGAAACAGGGGAGAAATAACAAACACCAATTAACCACAAACCAAAAGCAAACTATTTTCTATTGACTCTCGTACATTTGGAGTGACATTAGTAGCGCTATTGAGGCAATCTAGTAGTAATTGATTAGCATACCAATACTGTTGTAAATCCTGCCATTCCTGTGCGTTAAACTGCCAAGCATGACCAATTTGGCGGGAACCAATGATTAAAGTTCGCAATTTCCTAATCCAACCTTCGCCATGAGTTTGCCACCACATTTTTAATGCTTCTCTACCTTGTTTTGGTGATGGTAGTTGATTCTTCAATAATTTTAGTGATGTTTGTAAAGATGGCTCATCTGTTAGTAAATGTTCTAGGTCGAGAGCTAAACTTAAAGCAAATAAGCGTTGGCTAAATATATCAGCAGTGATTGTCACACTTACAGATAGGGCATGAGTTAAAGCCAAATCTAATGCTAAATCAAGAGATAGATTCCCAGCCATTTGAGGATCTAAAGATATCGCAAAATTTTGGGTACGGGCTAGAGGATGTTCAGGTGGCAGCGCAATTGTAAAGTAAAAAGCACGCACGCTAGCAGGATGATAACATCCTTTGACTGTAGAGGATTTCTCTACTAACCAGTTGAGAAAATCTTCTAATTTTTCGTTGGCGGTTGCAAACTTATCAATTTTTTGCTTCATTAGCTGCAATAATTCATCAGCCGGTTGCAACATTTCTACAGTGAGTAAAAATATTTCCCGCCAACGTTCTTCATTGACTTGGTTAACTAGTTCTCGTAGTGTTTGAGTATTAGCATTAGCAAAAATTTCTCTAGCTGTGAAGTATTCTTGAAACGTCAAATGAGAAAAAGAATAAATTCCTCTAGCTCTTTCTACTAATAATCCATGTTGCGCTTCAATTGCTTTAACAACAGCTGCACTCTCTAATTCTAAAGCATCCGCATCATGTGTCCCCTGAGGAAGATGAGATAGATAGTCAGCAATTAGCTGATACATTTTTTTTTCGGGAAGAAAATACTCTCCTTGAGCAAAGGTAACTGCTGCAACACGACTCAGCAGCTTAATTTTTTGGAGCAGCGACAAATTCCGGTAAACTTGATCGCGTTTTATACCCCTTGCTTCATCCCAGCGTACTAGTAGTAAATCCAATCCTTGTTTATATAGTTCAGCACGTTGAGAAGGAAAATCTTCGACAAACTGAAATAATAAACAAGTGAGATTCAACAAAATTGGTGTAGACGCTAACTCTAAAATTTGCACATTTTCTGCAAGTTCTAATTTTTGGATAAACTTACGCGCCAAGGACTGCGCTTTGGCGGGACTTTTTTTGGCAACAGCTAAAAACCATTTGTTAGCAAAAGTAGCAATTTGTGATTTAGTAAAATCGGCAATTTCTACCTCTGTAAATCCTTGAAATCTATAATATTGGGCAGCTATACGGCAAGTAATAACTATAATATTTTTATGGTAAATCTCAATAAACTGTCGAATATTTTTGAGAATTATTTCACTATCTTGTTCTGCAACTTCATCTAAAGCGTCTAATAAAATTAATACTTTTCCTTGAGATAATACAGAGATAATTTGCTGTTCTGTGATATCAAAAACTGCAAAATATTTATGAATGTATTTTACTAGGCTAGGTTGCAGAAGGTCTCTAGTGTCTTCAGCAAAGTTTTTTAAATTTATAAATATGGGCAAACAATCAGGACGAAAGTTGCCTTGGCTACAATTTATCGCTAGTGATTGCAAAAATGTTGTTTTACCAGAGCCTGGTTTTCCTAACAACATTAACTTAGAGTATTGTAATACTACATCTTGCCCGCTAACTCGTTTCTGACGGACTTGTCCTAAACCAAATCGCTCAAATTTATCTCTATCAACCTTTTGTAAATCACTAATATCCATCCATCTTTTACTATTAATTTCTTCTAAGATATTTACATCAATATATAACTCATTTATCCCAATAGGCCGTGCAATATCCAAAATATGCACCGTACCACACTGAGCTTGAATCCTTTCATATTGAGCAGACCTGAGCTTTTTAACTAAACTCTCAATGTCTAGGTTGAAATTTGTACTGATATGAAGTGGCTGTTCTGGAGGTGTTATTTCATCCTCAGTACAGTTTTGCGAGATATCTAAGGGGTTTAAGTCCAAAACTAAGCAAATCTCGTTAAAGGCTTGGCGGTCTATTGGTTTACCAGTAAAAAACTTCCAAATTGGCTGACGAGTTTCTAAACCGACCGTAGCAGCTAGATATTCTTGCGTCCAACCTTTGCGCTTAAAAGCCTGTTTGGCTTTTCTGATACCTTCCTCTGATGCTTGAAGAGATCTTTTTGCCATGCTCTCACCAAAAAAATATATAGAAATTGGCTGTTTGTATACAAAATATACAACTTATACGAAAACTTATACTTGAACCCCAACACAATCACTAATATAAGCTATTTATAATAGTTTTCAAGTCAGCCAATTCTACATACCCAACTAGCTTATGGCATTGCTAAACAAAATATTTCCTTGTTATGCAATGCCGAAGCTTTTATTTAATTTAAAGGTATGAGAGTTAAATTTTTTCAGCAGTTTGTATTTAAAAGAAGTTTTCTAATTCAGCTGCTGGTAATGGACGACTTAAGAGAAATCCTTGCATCGCATCACAATTAGATTGACGCAAGAAATCTAGTTCGGCTTCTGTATCTACACTTTCAGCTATTACCCGTATATTGAGCTTATGAGCCATTTCAATTACGGCTTTGGTGAGGGCTGATTTCTGTGGGTTTGAGTCAATATTGTGAATAAAATATCGGCCTATTTTTAAGGTATTAATAGGTAATTCTTTGAGGTTAACTAAAGAAGAAGAGCCAATACCAAAATCATCAAGACCAATTTTTACACCTAAGGAAAATAATTTCCCCAGAATAGCGATCGCATTAGTGATGTCTTGCATCAGAGTGCTTTCACTCAATTCTATTTCCAAATGCTGGGGTGAAACCTTCTTGCTGACTAAAAGTTCAGATATTGTTGAGATAAAATCTGGATGATAAAATTGACTTCCAGATACATTAACATTGATACTCAAGGGCAAAAAGTCAAGATTATATTGCCAGCTTTTGATTTGAGAGCAGACGTTAGTAATAATCCATTGTTCAATTGGCAGAATTAAACCTGTAGATTCGGCTAATTGTAGGAATTCTACAGGGGGAACTAAACCTAATTCTGGACTTTCCCAATACAATAGACTTTCGGCAGCAATAATTTTCCCAGAAGCGATATCTACTATGGGTTGATAATATAACTCGAATTCCGAAAATTTTTCCTCTTTAACTACTTGTTGTAAATAAGTTTCTAGTAACTGCATCTTGGGCGATAATGCCATATTTGCAGTTTGAGTTGACAACAAATGCTTTTTTAAAGCTGCTTGCTTTTCTAAACGGTTGACTATTGCACTTAATAATTCGGCGCGGGTGAAAGGCTTTGTCAAATAGTCATCTGCGCCCATATCCATACCCTGACGAAAATCGGCTTTTGCAGATTTAGCTGTCAAGAAAATAAAGGGAATTGTTGCCGTTAATGGGTCTTGGCGTAATGTAGTTAATACGCCATAACCATCAACTTCTGGCATCATCATATCGCACAAAATTAAATCAGGAATTTCCGAGAAAGCTAAGTTAATACCAATTTTGCCATTGGCAGCTGCAATGGTATCAAAATCTTCTGCATCCAGTAAATCTAATAGATTTTCCCGTACTAGTTCTTCATCTTCAATTACTAAAATTTTAGTCATAATTTAAATCTGTTTGTATTTGATTTTGTAATTAGCTTGCGTGAAATTTTATGGTATATGTGCCAGACACTAAATGACCATTTACCCTGATGTTAGTAATTCATGATGCTTACCAATTGGGAGAATGACTGTGAATGTTGTCCCCACGCCTAGTTGAGTAGCGACAAATATTTCACCCTGATGGATATCAACACATTTTTTCACAATTGCTAGCCCTAATCCAGTACCGATGATATTACCTACATTACTAGCTCGATGAAAAGATGCAAAGAGATGCGGTAGATCTGTGTCGGGAATACCTATTCCCTGGTCTTGAATTTCAAAGATTACTCGCCCATTTTGGCAAGTCAGAGTGAAATTAACACTGCTATCATCTGGAGAATATATGATGGCATTTGTGAGTAAATTACTAAGAATATGTTTCAGTAATTTCTCATCCATGTAACATTCTATGAATTCGGCTTGGCTGTGAAAAGAAATCCGGTGTTGGTTGTGATGATCTAGTTGAACTTCTGCAACTAAATTATGGCAGTATGCTACTAAATCAAAAGATGTTGGGTGATATTCTAGTATTCCCGCTTCGGCTTTGCCAATAAACAAAATATCATTCAACATTTCTGTCATGCGGTGGACAGAAGTTTGGATACGGTGAATGTGAATGAGTTGTTTTTCGTCTGTCCATTTGTGGCGATAGTGTTCTAGTAACTCTGAAGAAGAGAGAATGGTACTCAACGGTGTGCGGAACTCATGAGAAGTCATGGTAATAAAACGAGATTTGAGTTCGTTGAGTTCTATTTCTTTCTCTAGTGCAATGATTAGCTCCTGTTCTAATTGTTTAGGCTCTGTAATATCTGCCCAGTAACCAATAAGTTCCACAAAGTTACCAGCTTCATCTTGGATTGCATGGACTTGATCGTACACCCAACGATATGTACCATCTTTGTGTAAAAAACGGTACTCATAGGTATGATATCCCTGAATAAAAACTTGGGATATTTTGGCAAAAACATCTGATACATCGTCTGGGTGGATACGACTAGCCCAAAAACTAGAATCTTCGAGGAATTCTCTGGCTTCATATCCCATCATGGCCTTGACATTTTCGCTGATGAAAGTTGCACCAAAATCTCCTGAAACTTTGCAGCTATAAATTACAGCTGGGCTGGAAGCCAGTAAGTATTGCAGTCGTTGTTGGCTAAGAAGTAGTGCTGTTTCTGCTTGTTTGCGTTCAGTGATATCTGTTTGAATGCCAATATAGTGAGTGAGTGTCCCTACAACATCATAAACAGGAGAAATATTAAGCTTAGTCCACAAAAGTTCGCCATCTTGACGATAGTTACGCAGAATAACGGTGCAGTCTTCACCTGCTTGCATAGCTGCATTCAGTTGTTGTAATTGCGCTTGATTGTCATTGTTGTGGAACAAATTAAAGTTTTGTCCAATGACTTCTGTTGCAGTATATCCAGTCATCCGCTCAAAGGCAGAATTCACATAGATGATGGGCCCGTTGGGTATACTGGCATCGGCAATAATAATCCCATTGCTACTAGCAGCGATCGCGCGATCGCGTAGTCGTAAACTTGCCTCTACTAACTGGCGTTGAGTAATATCAGTATGGTTACAGACTATTCCCAAGACTTTGCCAGTCGCATCTTTAATGGCATCAGCGCGCAGATATACTTGTAAGATGCGACCACTGCGTGATCGCATGGTCACTTCTTTATGCCATGAATTGCCTTGCTTAAGAGTCTGACATAATTCCTCACGGTCTTGAGGCTGTTGAAAAATCGCTGCTAACCCACCTGGTGCTTGTAATTCCGCTTGAGTGTATTCATATAAATTGAGAAATGCTGGATTAAAGTAAATACCTTTACCTGTGATATCAACAATAGTAACGCCATCACTCGTGCTTTCTATGGCCTTGCGTAGGCTGAGTAGTGATTCCTCAACCTTTTTGCGTTCGGTAATATCTGTAGCTATGCCACAAACAGCATAAATATTACCATTGGTATCTTTTAAAGGAAAAATACTTGACAGGTAAGTATGTAAGCTATCGCTTTGGGGAACAACTTCTTCGACTTCGATGGGGATACCAGTAGTAAAGACTTGGCTATTATTGGCTACAAACTGATCTGCAATCTCTGCATCCCAAATCTCATAAACACTTTTACCTACTACCTGTGCTTGTCTAAGATTAAATAGTTTTTCATACTGGCTATTAATCAGTAGGTAGTTATTGTGAATATCTAATGCAAAAATAGCTGCTGAAGAATTATCTAAGATTGCTTGTAGCTGCTTTTGTGTCTCCCTTAATGATGCTTCTGCTTGGTGGCGTTGGGTAACATCACGACTTATGCCACGATAACCAATGAATTTACCTTGGGTATCAAATACAGGAATACCGCTAGTTTCCAGCACCACTAAATGGCCATCTTGATGCATCTGGATATTTTCTATACACTCAAATATTTGTGGTGTCAGAAAAACTGCTGCAAAACTCTCTGCCAACATTGTTCTTTGGGGTAAGGGTATAAAGTCAATGGGGCTGTTACCCAGTAATTGCTCTGGTTCATATCCCAAAATCTCCCGAACTTGTGGGCTAACGTATGTATAACGTGCGTTTTCATCTACTTCCCAGACTAAATCGCTGCTGGTTTCTACTAAGTTGCGGAAGCGTTCTTCGCTTTCTCTAAGTGCTTGGATTGCAAGCTGGCGATCGCGCAGTGCTATTTGCTGTTCGCTGATGTCGGTGACTGTTCCTACATAAGCAATGATTTCCCCTGTTGCGTTACACTCGGTAACTGCTTGACCAAAAACCCAAATTTCACTACCATCTGGACGTTGATACCGATATTCTGAACGAAAAGGCAGGTTTTGAGCTACAGATTGCAACCATTCTGTTTGCACCCGTTCTCTGTCTTGGGGATGGAGAGACGCTATCCAGCCGTTTTCTAAGGCTTGGTTTTGGGTCATTCCCGTCATTTTGCACCAGTATTCGTTGACGTAGAGAACTTTTCCTGATGCATCTGTGCGATAAATACCTACGGGTGAGAGCGTAGCAATGGTTTGATAACGCTGTTCGCTCTCTCGCAATTGTTCTTCGATGGTTTGGCGCTCTAAAATTTCAGAGATTAGCTGTTGGTTGATTTCTTCTAAGGCAATAGTGCGCTTCAATACTCGCCGTTCCAGCTCTGCGTTGGCTTGACTTAAATCTGCTTGTGTCTGTTTGAGTATGGTAATATCTTCGGCAATGCCTACAATGCGATAAATCTCTCCAAATTTATTTTTAATTGGAAAAGTTTTGCTGGCAATCCAGCGCAATTCACCATCAGGGCGAATGATGCGATATTCTCCGTTGAAAGACTCACCTAATAAAAGATTTTCTCTGGCTGCAATGATGCGATCGCGGTCTTGGGGATGGATCAAATCAAGATAGTCTTGGGGGTTGTCATACAGGTGATCGCTGTTTCTGCCCCAAATTTGGGCGTAAGCTGGGCTAACATAATAAAGTTTTTCCTGTTTTGCATCCCGTACAAATAATACTTGCGGAATATTTTCTGTGAGTTGTTGAAATAATTCTGCTGTCTGTTTTAAAGATGCTTCATCACGTTTGCGTGTGGTGATGTCTCGCTGGATGGCGGCAAAATAAATGATTGTTCCGCCTTCATCTCTAATGGGATAGATGTTAATCTCTATCCAGTAGGGAGTACCATCCTTTTTATAGTTGAGTAAGTCTGTCTTAATTGCTGATCCAGTTTGCAGTGCTGTGCGGATTTTTGCCAGTTCTTTGCGAGAAGTCTGCTCACCCTGTAAAATCCGGGGTGTTTTGCCCATAATTTCACCCAAGCTGTAGCCGCACATCTGGGTAAAGGCTGTGTTCGCATAAACTATCCGCTGGTCTGGTTTATCTAGCGAGCCTACTTCTGTAATCACAATGGCATCGTTAGCATTAGCTATTACCGACTCTAGTAACCATAATTGTTTCTCAATGGGATCGCATTGATCTGTGGCTGGCTGGGGCTGTTGTTCTAGTACTTGACAAACGTTATCTAATGTGATTGCACCGCACAGACAATCATCTTCATCTACGATTGGCAGTAAATCCAATTGAGATTGGCGTAATTGAGAAAGTAGCGTTGCTAAATCGTTAACCTCAGATAGCTTGAGCTTGACGATCGGAGTTTGCATTACCTCAGAGATTTTAGTAGTTTTCAAGTCAATTCCAGCAGCTACCAGCTTGACCAAATTTTTCAGACTAAACCCACCAAGAATCTCTGTAGTTGAACCTATTAAAGCACTTTTCTCTTGACTTGCCATGAGAGCGATCGCATCTGACATCAATGTTTCCGGGCCAACAATCAATGGCTGAAAGTCAATCATTGACTTTAAGTCTCTTAGCCACAGCAGTTGAGGTACGGTTTGCATAGATGTTGGGGATGACTCCGAGCAGAAAATATTTATTGCAGGGTTGGATGTTGAGATTCAGAGTTTAGCACTTAAATAAAGTGGTAAGCTAATACGCACATAGCTCCAATATTCTGGCGTTAGATCTGTCAAGGGTCAACAGTCCAGAGTCAAAGGCTAGCTTGGACTTTGGAACGCCGGTTCATTCAACAGAGGGAACCCTCGCACATGACTGGCTCCTCTTGACTTTTGACCACCTGAGCGCGAAATATACAATTTAAATGCGTAATAGCTGAGTCTTGATTGAGACTTGAAAGTAATAGTTCAAATTGAGATAACTGATTTTTGACCTCCTGAAGATTATTCGCAGCTATTGTAATATTTTCTTTCTAATAGTTAATTACCACTCGCGTATTAACACGGGAAAATTTCTGTTATATAGATACAACATTCTTAAGAATAATTAGGGATTGGGCATTAGGTAATGGGTAATGGGTAATGGGATTTTTCCTAAAATATGGTGGTAGGAACTTTAAGAAATACCAAAATATAAATTATCCAACTTTCCCTCTCAATCCTGCACCTTGTTCCTCTGCAGTATTAACGATTTGCCTTGCACCCAAAAAACATTAAGGGGAGAGGCCGATATAAATACTCTCGCCTTCTCCCCCGTGCATTCACAGCGTTGGGATATTTATTTAGAGAATTCCCAAAAATAAATTATCCATTTTTTAGGAGGGAAGACCATAATTGTATTCTTCCTCCTCTACTTGGCAAAGCAATTGATTATTTTTTTATTTGCAAGTCCCTAAGGACGAGACTGCAAGCGCCTTTCGCCGTAACGCAATAAACGTTCAATCGTGGCGAGACGATTTTCCCAGACTTTGACTTGATAGGGATTCTCTATTGCTTCTTGGCGCATCCAGGTTCGATATTGAGATTGGAATTGGCTGAGTGCAGCTTTGGCGGTGATGAACTTACTAGCAGAAGGTGAGGTTGCAAGTTGAGATAAAGCTGTTTGTAGAACTTGTGCTTGATTATTAAACTCAGCAATTGTAGTTGCGGGCATCCGCATTTGATCGTTTTGCAAAACAAATTTCCATTCTCTTTGTAAAGCGCTATAACGCACAGCAGCTGCCTGAAAAGGTTGACGATGGGGAATCGGTTCGGTGCTAGTGGGTTGGGCTTTTCCTTGGGTATTACTAAAGATTTTGTGGAACTCGTTATTCAAATTATCAACAGCAAAAAGTGCGTAACCACTAACAGGTAAATCCCTGACCAATTGCAGTTGATCGAATGCTCCCACTGTCGGCAAAGACAGCAGCCGAATTCCTGGCACTAATAAAGTTGCGCCTAATTGTGTAGAAGCAATCCAAGGTTGTGCTAGCCGTTGAAAGCGAGGAGTATCCAAAGCATAAGTCATGGGCACAATTAAATCGATATCTCCACGCCTAGCCCAAACTTCCCAGCGCTGTTGCAGCTTGTGAATGCGTTCTATTTCTGGTAAGGGAAATACAGCCACGGAGATGATTAAATTAGAGCGTTTTTGTCGCAGTTGTTGGGAAACTTGGGCGACAAAACTATCAATTTGCGCGGTACGAAACTCTGTCCACTTTTGCCACAAATCGCGATCGCCGGGGGAAATTTTCGTGGGATCTACCCCTGTAAGTTGCTGAAATTGCTCTCTGGCTGCTTTCCCATAACCATAACTTCTACCTGCGGCGGGATCTTGGAAAGGATAGCGAATGTAATCTAACTGAATCCCATCAACTTGATAGCGAGTGACAATTTCTTCATACAGCTTGAGTAAATATTGCCGCAATTGGGGATTAGCTGGGTCAAAAAAGGGCTTGGTTTGACCGATAGGAATCATGTTGCCACGATTATCATAGTTTGCCCAATCGGGGTTAGCCGCCAATACTGGCCCGGGATAATCTGGCTTGGCGTTAATAATTTCATTATGACGCTGATTCCCAGCTGCAAAAGCCCAAACCCAAGCGTGTAGTTCCATATTTCTCGCATGGGCTAATTTGACGGCTGAGGCTAAGGGGTCCCAACCACGGACTAAGGGATTTTGTTGGGGTGCGACTTGGCTAGGATAAATTGTGTAACTGGCGTTGACGGTTTCAAAAAATACCGTGTTAATTCCAGATTGTGCTAAGCGGTCAAAAATTTGCGCTAGTCCTTGCTCACTACCAGCACGGACAATTGTCCCCCTGTCTAACCAAACTGAGCGGATTTCTGGTTGAGCTAATCTGCGATTTAAGGGAAATTGCTTCCACAAACTCGCCTTGGCTGTGAGCCACTGCTGACGCGCTAAAGCATAATTTTTTTGCGTCACCAACACAGGTATATTTTTGGCTATTTCTCTGGCTTGGGTAATTGCTACGGCTGTTTCTGGTATTTGTACACCAGACCGACTGGCGATCAAGTTGGGGCGATCTACCTTTAGCCCTTCAGAATTGCTAGCGATATCTTCATTGTTACCATTAGTAGCAGCTGCTAGATTGGAGCTTTCTACGCGTCCAATGAGATTTTCTAGCTCCTGTTGCAGAGCGATCGCATCGCCGCTACTAATTGGTGCATTCGAGTTGGGTACTACATCCAAGCGAACTGTGTCCTCTAGTTCGTCAATCGCCTCCCGCGAACCTGGACGTGTAATATTCACTGATGGCCTAGGTTGGGGAGCCGTAGCGATCGCATTTGGTGGTTGGGGAGTTTTGGATTGTGGTTTTGGCGTAGTTACAGTCGGTGGTTTGACAACTGGTTGAATCGCGGTTGTGATCACTGGTGGTAATGCTGCTGGCGTTGGAGATTTCGCCACTGTGGAAGTAGAACAAGTTGGTGAACCGCCTGCAACTTTCCGGCTAGCACTAGGTGGTAGTTTCATATAACGTGCGATCGCGGCTTTTAGCCAAGCGTTATCTAACTCTGCACCTGCAACTGCATCTACACCCCAGCGCCAGCCTAACAACGTGGAACGGTCAGTAGTGACCACAGCGGCTTGATTATCTTTACTATTCCACACTGCCGCTGGTGTACTGACGCTATCGGGTAAGATTACGCCACCATGTACTTGACCAAACATCGCCCCTTGGTTAATCCAGTCTTCTGGTAGCTTGGTTTTGGCTGGTTGTAGCTCTTGCTTTTCACTTAAGCTAAATCCCCAAAAACCGCCGACAAGACTCCGCAACAACTGACGGACTCCTGGCGCTGACAAACTTCCTACAGGGCCGCTAGCAATTAAACGCCCGCCATTGCTCATCCATTCTTCTAAAGCGATCGTTTGTGCTGGTGTTAATGTTTCAACGTTAGGTAAAAATAACACCTTGCGATCGCCCCAATCTGTCGCACTTCGCACATCCGCTAGGGGTATCACACAATATTTCACCCCAGCCGCTTGCAAGCGATTAGTAATTGTTGACCATTGATTACTATTTTCTTGACTATAAACTATGCTCAATACAGGTTCTTCATCTGCGGCAATTGCTGGTAAAATACCTAAACTATTTAATAGTAAAAATTGCAGATTAAAAATGAAGAATCCGGCTTTTTTTAGTTGTAATTGTAATGTGGTAACACGCTTTTCCTGATTCTTCACTCCTCACTCCTCACTTAGATTAATTCTTTGTTTAATAATTAACTGAAGTAGGAAGTATAAAGTATAAAAATATCCTATCCCCAAAGGAATTTGCATAAATTGTCAGCATATAAATATTTGCTTGCCCAAAATCAGCAAGACATCTACTGATTTCTTACTTAATCCTTTACACTTTACACTTCATCCTTCCTCTTTCAGCCAATACAGGTATTGATTAATTGCTCAATTCCTGATATGGGAAAGATTGTGGTTCCTAGTTTGCTAGCAACTTCTTCAATACTCATATCATCTAAAAATATTAATTCACCATGTTTAAGCATGACATTTGGCAGCAAAATGCCATCACCTAAATCTTGCCCTTTTAAGTTTAGAATTAAATCATGCCCAGTTAATAAACCAGTCACACTAATATTCTGTCCCCAATAATCGCTAGCCAAAGCACGCATATTTACCTGTAAACCCTCCACAGAGTTTAATTGTGTGAGGATGGGTTGAAATGCTTGCTCAACTGCATTACCAACTACCCAAGTTAATTTCTTTTCGGGAGAAATTTTAGCAGGGAGAGATGCTGCCGCAGTTGCAAATTGCTTGAGAAATAACCGAATCGAACCAACACCATTATCAATTTGGGGATACTCTTCATATTCTGCTTCACTGGGTAACTCTTCACCTGCAATTAAAAACCACTCATCAGCCAACCAAACCACGCTAGAACCGAACTTTTGGCGAAATTCTAAAGCAAGCGATCGCACTTGGGCAATCACTTCTTGCGCTTTTTCTTTGGTGACAGGGATGAGTTCGTCTTCTTGGGGGCGAAACCTTGTTAAACCCACAGGGACTACTGCCACTGATGCCACTGTCGGCACTTCGCCAGTATAAAATGACGCTAAATCTTGTAATGTTTGTTCCAAGTGTAAGCCATCATTTATACCAGGGCAAACCACTACTTGGGCGTGAATTTGCAGCCGTCTTTCTTGAAACCACTTGAGTTGTTGTAAGATTTGTCCCGCACGGGGATTTTTCAGTAGTCTAATTCTCACTTCTGGTTCTGTAGCATGAACAGAAACATATAAAGGAGACAGACGCATCTGTTCAATCCGCTGCCATTCGCGCTCTGGTAAATTGGTGAGAGTTAAATAGGAACCATACAAAAAGCTCAGACGGTAATCGTCATCTTTAAAATACAAGCTAGAACGCTTACCTGGTGGCTGTTGATCGATAAAGCAAAAGGGACAGCGATTATTGCACTGAATTAAAGCATCAAACAGCGCAGTTTCAAATTCCAGCCCTAAGTCGTCATCGTAGTCTTTTTCGATTTCTACATGATGCGTTTTGCCAGATGCATCCAAAACTTCTAATTCTAGAACTTCATCAGCGCATAAAAATTGATAATCAATCAAATCGCGGGGACAAGTACCGTTAATCGCAATGATCGCATCCCCCACCTCAAAGCCAACTTCAGCCGCGATGGAATCTGGTAATACTTTACTAATTTTGGCAGGACGAATAGTCAAAGCACTCATAAACTTAGTACCGTGATCGTTTAATAATTATCTCTGAATGATTAGGGTTATGCTTTTTTTAAGGAAAATTACGTAATTCATGGTGCAAAATTTACCTAGTAACTTATCGGTAATTTATTGAATATTCATAAAATTTTTTAATAATTTTACACTTTCTTGATTTTAAGGTTAGAGTCCTGTGCTGTAGATTTAATTACTGGGAAATAAGCGATCGCTAAAAGTCTTTTTATACCTGAATCAGTAATTTCTTTATAAAAATCCCTAAAAAATTTACGAAATCACATTACTTCTTTAAGTAGAAATAGGGAGACTGGAATTAGTATCAAATTTCAACTCTAAAGTCCTCTATCAAGAATTTATGAGTACTAACACTCGCCCATTTGCTTATAATTACGTTTCTCCTGGTGTAATTAACATCAAGGATGCAACTGGTTCTACAACACAAATTCGCTTCACCAGCACTGGTCAGCTTCAAAGTATACAAGATCCGCTCAACCGCTTAACTCAATTTAGTTATGATGCCAATGACTATCTTAGTCAAATCACCGCACCAGGAAATAGCATTTTTAAATTTAGCTATGATGCCCAAGGGCGATTACTGAATCAAACCGATCCACTAAATCAGAAAGTCAGCTTTACCTATACAGGGAATTTGGATGCGCCGACTACTGTCACAGATAACAAGGGACAAGTAACTCAATATAGCTATAACACCTATGGCGAGTTGACCGGAATTACTCATGCCAACGGGACTTCCCAAACTTTTAATTATGATCTGTCAGGTAATGTAGTTCAGGCAAAAGAACGCAGCGGCGATACCTTTCAATATACCTACGACACTCAGGGGAAATTGACGCGCAAAACCTTTGATGATGGGACTTTTGAAAGTTACACTTACAACGCCAACGGGAAGATTAGTGCCATTACTAAGGGAAGTAGCACGATTAGCTTCGGCTATGACACAGATAATCGCCTCACGAAAGTTACCTATCCTAATGGACGCTGGCTGCAATATAGCTACGACAGTACAGGAAGGCGGACAAAGATGGTGGATCAAAGTGGATTCACCGTTAACTATAGCTACGATGGTGAGAATCGCTTAACTGGGTTAACTAATGCCAGTGGTGGGAGCTTAATTACTTATACTTATGATGCAGTAGGGCGTTTAAGCCGAGAAACCAACGGTAATGGCACTTACACTACCTATACTTATGATGCTGCCAGTCAACTGACCGATATCTCAAATTATACTGCCAATAGCACAGTCAATTCCTACCAACGCTACACTTACGATAATTTAGGTCGGAAAACTAGCGTCACCACAACAGAAGGAAAAACGACCTATGAATATGATGCTTCAGGACAGTTAACCCGTGCTTTTTTGGATTACACAAATGCAAGTTTGACAGATCAAGATTTGCGTTATGTCTATGATGGTGCGGGTAACCGCATTAGTAGCACTATCAATGGAGTAACAACAAACTATACAGGAAATAATCTCAATCAATACAGCCAGGTTGGTAGTGCGACCTATACCTATGATGCAGATGGCAATTTAATTAAGGTTGTCGATGGCACTCAGACTTGGACTTATGTTTACAATGATGAAAATCGTTTAATTAGTGGTACAACACCCCAAGGAACATTTACTTATGAGTATGATGCTTTGGGGAACCGCACTGCTGTGGTGCAGAATGGACAGCGCACAGAATATTTAGTCGATCCCTTGGGATGGGGACATGTGACCGGCGAGTATAACAGTAGCGGTGGATTAATTGCCAATTATACTCACGGTATAGGCTTAGTCGGGCGTTTTGGTACTGGTGGTACAGCACATTATTATGATTTTGATGCGATCGGTTCCACCGTTGGATTAACAGGTGCCAATGGAAGCTACGTTAACCGTTATAGTTACCGTCCCTTTGGTGAAACCCTCACAGCCACAGAGGGAGTAGCTAACCCCTTTGAATATGTAGGGCAATGGGGGGTAATGAATGATGCAAATGGACTCAACTACATGAGAGCGAGATATTATTCGCCTTCATTAGGTCGGTTCATGAATCCCGACCCTATAGGGCAAAATGGAGGGTTTAATTTATATGCTTACACAGGAAACCATCCGATCAGTTTAATAGATCCAGAAGGTACACTTCCCCTACTCCCTCTGGCTTTAATTGGTGGTGCAGCAGGAACGGTTTTCTATGGTATTTCCCAATACTCACAAGGAAAACCAATAACACTTGCTGGAGCAGCCGGTGCCTTTGTTGGTGGTGCAGTTACAGGATTAGGTGCTGGGCTGATATCAACAGCCGGACTAGCAGGCTGGAGTAGTTTCTACGTTGGTGCCAACTTTGGAGCAATTGGTGCCAGTCTAGGATTTACCACTACTGCACTGCTGGGAGCAGTAACAGGAGAGCGTATTGGCAAAGACGAAGTAAATAATTTTTTCAGAGGTTTAATTCCAATTCCCATACCTTATAGCAGTCCACTTTTGGAAGCTATATTATCTCCAGGAACTGGTTTCATTTTTGAATATCTAGTTGATAAGTGGAATCAAGCAGAACGTACTATTTCTCCTCTTGTTTTAGACTTAGATAATGACGGTATTGAACTCATCTCTCTACAAAACTCCAAAACCTTCTTTGACCTAGATGCAGATGGCTTTGCAGAAAAAACAGGATGGGTGAAAGCAGATGATGGTATTCTTGCTTGGGATAAGAATGGTGATGGCAAAATCAATGATATTACTGAACTGTTTGGTAATGCCACAACTGATGGCTTTATTATTCTCAAACAGTTAGACAGTAATATTGATGGAATTATTGATTCCAAAGATACTCAATTTAACAACCTGAGAGTTTGGCGGGATAAAAATCAAAATGGGTTGTCAGAAGTTGGTGAACTCAGAAGCTTAAATGATTGGGGAATTAAAAACATTAATCTCAACTATCAAGCTGTAGATTTAACTAACGAAGGTAACCGCATTAGCAGTACCAGCACCTACACCCTTGCCAATGGCACAACCAGACAGATTGTTGATGTTTGGTTTGCTTTAGATCAAGTTACAAGTTACTACAACAAAGAGTTTCAAATCAAAGCTGAAACTCTATTTTTACCAAACCTTAGAGGTTATGGAAACTTACCAGATCTCTACATTGCCATGAGCAAAGACTCAACTCTGCTAGGCATGATGAGAAATATAGTAAGTTTAGATACTAGCAACTTTGAGCAGTTCTATAACCAGTTTAGTAACCAAGCTGAAGCCCTGCTCTATCGTTGGGCTGGTGTACAAAACATTGCTACTAATAGCCGAGGTACTTATGTTGATGGCAGGAAGTTAGCCTTTTTAGAAACTTTCTTTGGCGACAACTTCTATCAAGTAGGTGGGGGAATTTTAGGAGGTGCGACAGCAGCCGATCCAGGGCCCCAAGCATCTAATGTTTTGTTAGGAATTTGGAATGAATTAGTGCGTGAATTTAGCGGACGCTTGTTGGTTCAAGGTTCATTACGCCATTTATTTCCGAATACAGCATATAACCTTGACAATGACAGTCTAGAAAATAGTAGCGATCTGAATACCGTTCTCAATAGTTTAGTAAGTAATGCACCTACTAATCAAGACCAAGCTATTATTTACTGGAGTTTGGTCATTAGCGGATTAGATGCTTATGAAAACCGATTTGGACTATCACAAACTGACTACGATCAACGCATCAACCAAGCTTTAGCTTCTAGTCAACTTTCAGGTTATTTAAATACTTTACGCCAACCTAACTTTTTGACTATTGCCGATGATGTAGTTGGCGGAACATCGGGTAATGATATCATCAATGGCGGGTTAGGAAATGATCGAATTAACAGTGGCTTAGGTGATGATGTAATTAACGGTGGGGCTGGTGACGATAACCTGGATGGGGGTTTTGGTAACGATCGCGTCAGTGGCAATGATGGTAATGACACCATTAGAGGTGGACTAGGAATTGATACCCTTGATGGTGGTAATGGTACTGATAGTCTCTATCTTGATCTATCCAATCAAACCGTTAATTTAACGATTACCAACCCTAGCAATGGCATTACTCTCCCAGGAATTGTTACTGCTACTAATTTTGAGAATTTTACAATTACTACAGGTAGTGGTAATGACCAATTGCTGCAATCTGCGGTAGTTGGGGGAGTAGTTTACCGTAGTAATGACACTTTCAATGGTGGTGCAGGTAACGACACAATTAATCCTGGTTTAGGGTTAAACGATCAAGTTAGCGGTGGTGCAGGAGATGACTTGCTTGTTCTTGACTATTCTATAGATGATGTTGGCAAAGGTATAGCCCTTAACAGCTATACAGGATCAGAAGGCTCTTCAGGAAGTGCAGGACGTACATCAACTACAGGAACTTGGATTGACTCAATTTCATTTAGCGGGATTAACCGCCTTCAGGTAACGGGTACGAGTAAAAACGATAGCTTGGAAGGGGGAATAGGTAACGACACCATACTCGGTGGTGCTGGCGATGACAGCATTAGTAGTGGTGGTGGTAATGACAGCCTTGACGGTGGTGCGGGGAATGACCGCCTCATCCTCAACCTCTCAACCCAAACCAGCAACCTCAACCTCGCCTTGAGTAACAACCTCACAGTTGCAGGTGTGAATGCCAAAAACTTTGAGCAATTTACCATCACCACAGGTTCTGGCAATGACAGTATTACTCAACCTAGCCTAGTCAATGGAATAGCCTACCGCAGCAATGACAGTTTCACGACAGGCGCAGGTAACGATACCATCAATGCTGGCTTAGGTAGCGACACAGTCAATGGCGGTGTAGGCGATGACCTACTCATCTTGGACTACTCCATTGATGATGTGGGCAAAGAAATGCGCCTGAACACCAGTTCCAGCAATGGTGAATCCTCTGGTAGTGCTTATCGCGACCAAGCCACGACTAACACTGACCTCGACTATATCTCATTCAGCGGGATTAACCGTCTCCAAGTAACGGGTACGAGTAAAAATGATAACATCGTTGGGAGTGCAGGTAACGACACCATACTCGGCGGTGCTGGCGATGACAGCATTAACGGTGGCGGTGGTAACGACAGCTTGGACGGTGGTGCTGGGAATGACCGCCTTATCCTCAACCTCTCAACCCAAACCAGCAACCTTAACCTCGCCTTGAGTAATAACCTCACAGTTGCAGGTGTGAATGCCAAAAACTTTGAGCAATTCACCATCACCACAGGTTCTGGCAATGACAGCATTACTCAACCGACAATCGTTAACAGTGCGATTTATCGCAGCAACGACAGCTTCACCACAGGCGCAGGTAACGACACCATCAACGCTGGCTTAGGTAGTGATACAGTTAATGGCGGTGTGGGAGATGATTTGCTGATTTTGGACTACTCGATTGATGATGTCGGCAAAGCCATGAACCTCAACACCAATTCCAGCAATGGCGAGTCTTATGGCAGTGCCTACCGATACCAAGCCACGACTAATACTTACCTCGACTATCTTTCCTTCAGTAACATCAACCGATTACAAGTCACAGGTACAACGAAAAACGACAGCATTGAAGGAGGAGCAGGTAACGACACCATACTTGGTGGTGCTGGCGATGACAACATTAGCAGTGGCGGTGGAAATGACAGCCTTGATGGTGGTGTTGGGAATGACCGCCTTATCCTCAACCTCTCAACCCAAACCAGCAACCTTAACCTCGCCTTGAGTAATAACCTCACAGTTGCAGGTGTGAATGCCAAAAACTTTGAGCAATTTACCATCACCACAGGTTCGGGTAACGACAGTATTACTCAACCTACAATTGTTAACAGTGTTATTTATCGCAGTAATGATAGTTTCACGACAGGCGCAGGTAACGACACCATCAATGCTGGCTTCGGTAGCGATACCGTTAACGGTGGTGTGGGAGATGATTTGCTGATTTTGGACTACTCAATTGATGATGTCGGCAAAGAAATGCGCCTCAACACTAATTCCAGCAATGGTGAGTCTTATGGCAGTGCTTATCGCTATCAAGCCACGACTAACACTTACCTCGACTATCTTTCCTTCAGTGGCATTAACCGATTACAGGTCACAGGGACAACGAAAAACGATAGCTTGGAAGGGGGAATAGGTAACGACACCATACTCGGTGGTGCAGGCGATGACAGCATTAGTAGTGGCGGTGGTAACGACAGCTTGGACGGTGGTGTGGGGAATGACCGCCTTATCCTCAACCTCTCAACCCAAACCAGCAACCTTAATCTCAGCCTGAGTAATAACCTCACAGTTGCAGGTGTGAATGCCAAAAACTTTGAGCAATTTACCATCACCACAGGTTCAGGTAACGACAGTATTACTCAACCGAGCCTAGTCAATGGAATAGCCTACCGTAGCAATGACAGTTTCACGACAGGCGCAGGTAACGACACCATCAATGCTGGCTTCGGTAGCGATACCGTTAACGGTGGTGTGGGAGATGATTTGCTGATTTTGGACTACTC
>NZ_JACJQJ010000004.1 GCF_014696615.1 Nostoc linckia FACHB-104
CCTGCAACAGGTTCACGGATACCATCGATGTCTACTGGAGGAGCAGCGATGAAGGCGATAACGAAGCAAGCGGTAGCAGCTAGTAGGGTGGGGATCATGAGGACACCGAACCAACCGATGTATAAACGGTTATTGGTGCTGGTGATCCATTCGCAGAAGCGATCCCATACGTTAGCGCTTTGGCGCTGTTGTAAGGTTGCTGTCATTGTTTTATGAATGCGATTAGTGATTTATGAATCAGACAAGTTTGTTTTTGTCTGTAAACTTACTTTACACTCATTTACAAAAGTTAATCAAGTACTAATTGTTTTGGAAAACTAATGTATCTAATGAGTTTTACTTATATTAAAGCTGTGATTATTACTAATTAACTAATTAGTGATTAAAGGCGCAAGCCTAAACCATAACCTTTCAAGTCTTGATTCAAATTAATATTAGCCATGAGCCAGAAAATTTATGATACTGTTGGCGAATTAATTGAGGGGTATAACCCCCAATACAAAAACCTTCACTATGCATTGTTCTCCCGCCCTGCAATAAATTGCGGGCTAATAGCGAAAGTGCGTTAAAACGCACGGAAAATATTGGAGATATTATAATTGATGAGTCAAACCCCCACCTGATTCGCCAACAGTCGACATGAACTGCGTACACCATCCAGCACGCATAAAAATCTCTATTCCCAGTCAACAGTCATCTGTAAACCGTCAACACTATTTACAAGTCATAGAGTTTTTGCATCTTGCTGTTAATTGATTCACCTTAAACAACGAATTGCCTCTAACAAGCCTCTGGCTTTATTGAGTGTCTCTTCATATTCTTTTTCTGGTTCGGAATCAGCCACCAAACCAGCACCAGCTTGTACAGTAACCTGATGGTTATTGACTACCATTGTGCGAATTGCGATCGCACTATTCAATTGCCCTTCAAAATCATAATAACCATAAACACCAGAATAAACCCCTCGACGGCTGGGTTCTAATTCGTGAATAATTTCCATTGCACGAATTTTGGGTGCGCCGCTGACTGTACCAGCCGGGAAGCAAGCTTTAAGTAGATCCCATGCGGTTTTATCATCTGCTAACTTACCCACAACGTTACTCACAATGTGCATGACATGGGAGTAGCGTTCCACCACCATTAATTCATCAACTCTCACACTACCGCTTTGGCAAACACGTCCTAAATCATTCCGCCCTAAATCTACCAACATCACGTGTTCGGCAATTTCTTTAGGGTCTTGCAGCAAATCTTCAGCATAGGCTACATCTTCCTTGGTGGTTTTACCCCGGGGTCGTGTTCCTGCAATCGGACGGACTGTGGCGATAATATCATCATCGCGATCGCGTTCTGCCTTCACCATGACTTCGGGGCTGGAGCCAATAATTTGCCAATCCTGAAAGTTAAAATACGCCATGTAAGGCGATGGATTAATTTGCCGCAGAGAACGATAAAGGGCAAAAGGATCGCCTGTATATTCTGTTGATAATCGCTGAGAAATAACGACTTGAAAAATATCTCCAGCTTTGATGTATTGTTTAGCTTTTTCCACACTGGCACAGAAGTCTTTACGAGTAAAGTTGCTCGTATATTCTTCTATGGAGGAAACTTTACCTCTACTAGCTGGAGGTGTCCATTCAAAGATAGTTTTCTCTGGTGACAAAGGCAAAGATAACTTACTTACCATTTGGGAGACGCGATCGCCAGCTTGTTGATAAGCTGCCTGTAAATCCACATTTGGATCGCGTAAATCAGCATAAGCGATCGCCCAAATTTTCCGCTTGACTTGGTCAAAAATTAACAGGTGATCTACCTGCATCCACAATCCATCCGGAATATTTCTTTCATCCTGGGGATAAATTGGCACACGGGGTTCTATCCAGTTAATTAATTCATAACCCCAAAAGCCAAACAATCCACCTATTCCTGGTGGCAGTTGTGGTAATTTAACTGGTTTATAAGGTTCTAAACAATTGGCTAAAGCCGTAAAAGGGTCACCAGCAAACGCTACTTGTGAACCATCACGGTGTGTTTGGGTTGTATTATTACCCCTAGCTTCTAATATCCACAGTGGATCGCAACCCAACAAACTATAACGTCCTAATTTTTCCCCACCTTCCACAGATTCCAACAAAAAGCTGTAGGGTTGACCAGCACAGACCTTGTACCAAGCTGATACTGGCGTGTCAAGATCTGCCACCCATTCCTGATACACCGGAACGAAGTTACCTTGTAAAGCTAATTGAGAAAAATCAGAAAAATCGGGAAAAATCATAAACACAGTAAGGGTTTGGGGATTGGGTATTAGGGATTGGGGATTGGGGTATAGAGCATAGGGCATAGGGTATCAGGTATTGAGATTGGATCAAAGTTTTTCTTATCTCCATTCCCTATTACCTAGCCCCTAATCCCTAATCACTAAATTCCCAATCCCCAGCCCCCAGTACCTAGTACCTATGCATCATAGGTATATTTGCCACTAAACTTGAGCGCTGATGGATTGGGATTTTCACCAATTCTGCGTGGTACAAAACGTACTTTTTCACGGCCTGCATTCACCTTTTCAGGGAATACGCCATCAGCTGGGTGAATCAAAGAAGTTTCTCCGCTGGGCAAAATCCGGTAAATTTTGTAGTCTGTGATTTTAAATTTCCGGAGTTGACCACCCAAAGCGATGCCATATTCTTTCCGAGCCAAGTACAGCAGGTTTTGACCTTGCTGCATAGTGGCTGCACCACCTGTAGGCAGTTCAAAAACTTGCTGCTTGGGGCTAGTCCAGGTGATAGCGTACTTTTCTTCCACTTCTGCTTTTGTGAGTAGGCCGCCAGTGTTGCCAGCAAAGAGTGGAGTTTTTCCAGAAAGTGTTTCTGCCATAAAGTAGTCTCTCAACGTTTTTAGGGCATCCTAACACCGCCAACCGGATCATATTGCGATCGCGTTATAGACTGTAACAGTTTTTAGTCATTTTTGGATTGGGATTGGGGAATAGGGATTGGGGAATAGGGCTTGGGGATTGGGAATTTCTCCCCTACTTCCCCTACTTCCTCATCTCCCTCATCTCCCTCATCTTCCTCACCTCCCCTTCCTCGTCCGCTTCTCCTCCTGGCTAGCCTGAACGATGGGGATAGTAAAGCGAAATTGACTGCCTTGGTCTTTACCTGTTGACTCTGCCCAAATTTCACCACCCCAGCCATTGACAATTAGACGACAAATTGCTAATCCAAGACCAGTACCACCGGCGCTGCGTCGTAGTGCGCCTTCTTCTTGATAAAATCTGTCAAAAACTATTTCTAGGCGGTTTGGTTCGATACCTCTACCTGTATCAGCCACAGTGACCTCAACCATCTTTTGGTCGTTGCAAGTAGCACTAATGCTGATTTCTCCTTGTGAGGGGGTAAATTTATAAGCGTTATCTACGAGTTTCGCCATTACTTCCACTAGCCAATCACCATCAGCTTTTACTAAAGGTAGGTTTTGGGGTATGTCTGTGGAGATTGAAGGGAATTTTTCGGTGGTTGAGCGTATCCGCATACGACTGAGGGCTAAATCGACACACTCTTGTACAGTTAATGATTCTGGGTGCCATTCTACACGACCACTTTCTAAATTAGAAAGTGTTAAGAAATCTTGCACTAACTTCCGCATCCGTTCGGAATCAGACAGCGCAGTACTCAGCATTACCTGCTGCAAATCTTGGGGCATATCTGGTTCGCTGGCGAGGCTTTCTAAGCAAACTTGAATGGTGGATAGAGGGGTGCGGAGTTCGTGCCCAGTGATGGCTATCAGGTTGCTGCGGGTGCGATCTAGGGCTTCTAACTGCTGATTAAGTACTTCGAGGTTAGCGTAGGCTTCCGCTTGAATTAGCGCGGCTCCTACTTGGGTAGCGATCGCTTTTACCAAATCCAATTCTGCTGGTTGGCACTCATGGACTGGCATAGTGCAATAGTGTAACTCTACGACACCTAATAATCGTCCTTGATAAAATACTGGCTCCATCAGCCAAGAACGGATGGCAAACTTTTTGGCGATCGCAGACAACATCGTGGAGCTGTTCACCCACGGTTCGGTTAAGGTATCGCTAACACAAACTCCCTCACCGCGTTGAATAATTTCCCGAAATAGAGGATTTTTATCTAACTCCCAGGTTTGCCCCTTCACAGATGTCACCCCTGGGGTTAAAAATTCATGTTCAATGATGGCTTTGGCTTCTGTAGCCTGGACGCGGTAAATTAAACAACGACCAGCCCCCATGTGCTGCCCTAATTCTTGTGCAGCTATTTGCAGGACTTCATGGGGATCGAGCGATCGCCGAATTGCAGTACTAATTGAGTTAATTAAGCGTTCTTTGCGTGCTTGGGCTGTAATCGAACGATAGGCTTTATGTAATTTGTACTGACTAGCTTGGAGATAAGTAACTAAGCGTTGCACAAAAGGGTCAGTATCTATATCACAAGCATATTCGCTGGTCTGTACTACTCCTGAGTTAATTCTCGGTTTCCCTATACCAAACCGCTGGCGTGCTTCCTCTACTTTCTCAAGCAAATCTGGTCTGTAAATCAAAATCCTGTCTAATAGCAGTTGGGCTGCTTTTAGGCTGACTCCCCTTTCTGATGTCCAAACGCCTTCAAACCGACGTGCTGTATCCATATCCAGATTAGGTACTAGATCGGGAAGCTGCTTATGTTTGGCAATGGAGCCTAAGCTTTCTCGGCACACTAGGCAAGTAGCATAATTATCCGCAATTACTACTAAATGCCATTCTTGGCTTAAAGCATCATCTGGTTCAAAAGCTATTTTTTCATAGTATTCCGAGCTATTAGTAAAATCAGTTTCTGGTGCAGATAGCACGTATACATGACTACTTCGCTCGGAGAGCCTTTGGTATCGATGAGCTTCTTGGCGGTAGAACCGCTCACGTTGGAAGCTAGCAATTACCAAAGGCTCGACTAAAGTCGCCGCCAAAACCTGGTCTTCCATCGCATGGGAGAGCGCCGTTAGTGAAGCCTTGAAATATAGCTGGGGCCGCAGGTAGGGGAGGAACTGTAGCAGATCACTCAGCACGGAAGTCGAAATGCTCATGAATATCGTTAAAGAAGCCCAATCTGGAAAAGATCCACGTCACAGCTGCATTGTACAAATTACAATGAACTCTAAAATCGAGTTAACAATTGCAATATGTAAAGAATCGTAAAAAATGAAGTTTAGCAGCAGATGCAGTACTTTGCTGCTAGTTAAGAGGAGAAATTATAGCTTAATTGACAAATAGCCCTCAAAATGCTAATCAGTCTTTGTTCGCACCATAGGGTGTGGTCTGTATAGCAGTTATCTAGCTGTTCGTCACAGTTGCTTTGTTCCTCACTTACGTCTTCTTTATCCATTTGCTGGCGTTGTCATGTTTAAAAATAATAGGCTATTAAGCCCAATATACATTCTCGACCAGATCCACTATCAGTCAGCAACTAAGTTTTAGAGAAAAAGTTACCCTTAGATACAAAATTAGACTCTGATAATCTCTGCAATGCCAGGACACTGTGGAAGAATTGAGAAATTCACCTATCAGATGAGCAATCTTAGTAAAAGATGTTTTTATTTGATTTGTACACAAAACTCGATAAGTAAGTCTGTGGAAATAAACAAAACTATGTTAAGAAACATAAATAGGCTTGAAATCCTTACCAAAGACAAATGACAAAGGACAAATGACAGCCTCAGTCAGTTATTTTTAATTTCGCCGACCTACTTACGCTGTTATTTCTTATTTGGTATTCCCTGTTTCCCTTTAGGTATTCTGGGGAGTCAAGCAGTTGTTCATAGAGTTTACCTGACGTACTGCTTCGCCTGTTTTCTAACTTTGACACATAAAAATTGGAAGCTATTCAAGTTTGAAGCTTCCAAAATTCTCTGTATAAATTGCTAATTTTTAAACCAGCCATAATCCTGTTTGGGAGGACGAGGATTACGATAGTCGTTTATAGAAGCGTAAGAGTTATGAGTTCTACCAGCCTCGACTATAATTTAACTGTCGCTTTTTCCATTTCTACTCCTGTTAATAGTATTAGATGTGAGCTTTTTGGGCTAAAGTCACATTTACCACAGTCAAGGAAGTTTTCTCTATCGTCTCCACCATCTCTAAACTAGGTGGAAACAATTTAAATTTGGCATGGGGAAAATTCACCATTACCAATTTTATTAGTTCCAACTTCTTGAGAAAAAGAACCACCAGCAGCAACAGTTGAATCGTCTATTTTGGTCTTGGATTGATCTACTCTATTAAGATATTGACTGCTTCACCAATCGAGTTGATATCTTTCATGTTTGGAACTGATAGTTGATTTCGCTCCTACCCATGAAATTGGCTAGTCAATCACTTCTGTTTCAGTTGGCATCTATAATTTATAAAATTTTCTTTTGTAATATTTGCCAATTTGGCAGATTGTATCAATAATGGTGTGATTATTTTTAAATAACTTAACTATAATATACTTTCGCGAAGTACTTCCTCAGCAATTAATGCAAATATGTTGCATTTTATATTGCTTTTGCTAGACCATATACGGTTTGATTATATTTCTCAATCAGTTATTATTGTTAGTCCTACTACTAGGACAATCAAAACATATAAAACTCATCTTTAATTAAAAAAACTCGGTATATCTTTATTACTGCTGTCCGGTTATTCTTACCTTTCTAGTCCAGCGATTTCAGCAATCAAACTAGATTGCTAGATATTGCCATCTTAGCCTGGAAAACAATCACTTCACAAATAAAGGGTAGTCCCCCTAAAGGAGGAGGACTATATAAGGTAGGAGTCTTAGAGGTCGCAATCACAAAGCGAATCTGTTGGCTGAATTTTTACAAGCAGTCTATTTAAAGACAAATACCATTACAAAGCCGCCGTGCTATAGATTGTTAATCTGCATGGCAATTAGATAGTTACTCAACGACTGGAAATCTGTAGTTAATTTATAGATATATTAATTAATCAACAGAATTTTCCAGAAGTATCTTGAGTACTTTCTGGCCGGAATTAGTATTTGATTTATGTTCTCGAACTTACTCTGTCAGCCACCTATCCTAACTAGCACCACAAATTTCTACTTTTTACTTCCCAACGACCTCAAGATAAGGAAATTCCTTAATTTTGCTTAAGCTGCTGGGTGAGACATTAGTATCAGACCTTTTCTCAGCAGATGGTTTGGCAATGTTCAGAGTAGGATTTTGCTGGTTGTTAGACCGGCTCATGAGGGAGTTTTCTTTGAGCAATCGATTGTAAGTCCGATAAGGAATGTAATGTAAAGGATTGTAACCAGCAAAACGTAACATTAATACACAGGCCCAGGAATACTTTCCAGAAAGAATCGCTTCCACTACCTGATCAAATTGCTCAGGAGGAATAGAGTTCTTTAACTTGCTACTAATGTCAGAAATATCGTGGTTCATAGTGTTAGTTGTCTTAATTTAAGTAAACCAGTCTGGTTCTGCGGTTGTTGGGATTTAAATTGAAGTTAACAAACTGCTCTAGCCTATTTACATTTGCTGAATTAGCTTCGAGAACAGAAATCAGCAATACGGTATTAGCGGCTATTAAGGGAGAACACTACCCTCTTAACAGGTACAAACAGAAATCACAAAAGTTCTGAGTAAATTTTGCTATTTCTGAAGACCGAAGCTACTTACTTGAGACCGCTTGCTCCATTCTTGAAATTTGATATAGCGATCGCTGGTAGATGTTTCTGGTACAGTCGCTCTAGTTATACTGAGCGCACTGTTATAAATCGATATTTTCTCAGGAGTTGGATCGTAGTAAGGATGCAAATAATCAACCTTCATCCTATAACTACTCCTTTGACTTGCGGTTTCCACTGCATTTAACTTGATGATTCTTTCCATGAGCTGACCTGTTTGGGAAACTTGACTGTTTAAAATCAAGCCTGTGGATTTATCGTAATTATTTACATCCTCTGCCAAGTTCTACAGCCTTTACTTAGTGGTAAGAAGTACTGAAGAACTGAACTCTGCCGTTAGTTAGTTTTCGGCTATAGCTCTTGCTGAGTAATTAACGCTTGGTAAAAATTTACCTTTTGTTATGTTCAGACGAATGGCAGAAAAAGTCTCGGTTTGGCTCTTGGTAGATGCAGTTTCGTCCTCTTGAAATTTCCCAACTCCTAATTTAATTACTTTTCCCTGATATGATTGATGTATTATATATTGCTACGAAATTAGGAGTTAGTCAGTAAAACTATATAAGTTTTAGGGTGGGAACTCAAAGTTCTATTTTCTTGAATTTCAAGAACAACATTTCTATTTATACTATTTTTTTGCGCTAATGTCATCTCCTAAATAGATGTCTTTATAAGTGAAATTTAGTGATTTTTATATGATATCTACTTATGTATTGTGTAACTTAGCATTTTGTCACCTTTTTTCTAAATACTGAGGGGCAAGACCCCTCATATAAGATACATATCGAAATTTCATTTACCTCACATTACTAAGAAATTTTACCATTATGTATGTGGTTTAACAGGCAAGTAACAAAGAAAATAGATATTATTAAATAAATATAAAAAAGACATAATTATTGAAAAACTTTTTTAGAACTGATCTGACTTATATCTTTGTTCAGTTTTTGTTTATTCCTAGCTATGTAAAGGTTACAGCGTTTTTATGCCTAAGCAATTAGAACATGTTTGTTGATAATATTGCATCAATATAAACCATGCTTTGCTGCAGATAATATGCAAATATTTTTAGAATATGATATGATATATAAACTTTGTTAACCAGTGTCAAATGATTCTGGCAAATTCACCACCAATTCATATCTAAATCAATAATAATGTATCAGAATTAGCCTATAACTTGCTCTTAAAATAAGCAGTATATAGGTATATTATCTACAGCAGATGATAGTAAGAGTTCTAAATAGCCTGACTGTAGAATCAATAGCTAACTGATGAAGTTAAGTATGGTTACATGAGAAAATGTAATTATTACTAGTAGCGATAAAAACCTATAATTACTATCAGTTTTTCATCAGTGTGGTTTCTCAAAATAATACTTCGGTCTCAGTCCAAGATACAGACAGATGCAGGAACCTTGGGAAAATAGGAGAGATATGATGTGGAACCAAGTAGTCTCCCATCTCTGTTCCGCAGTTCCTAATTGATTGACAATTACCCTCAAAAAACTGAGAATAGACGTTTTTGGAGTGGGAGACTGCTGGTTAGCTTGAAATTCTCCATCTCCCTGAACTCTAAACGACAAATAGGAGTTCATGGCTAAATTTTGGGTTGTGGGCAAGCTTGTTAACTTTAAATAGACGAGTACATTCAGTACAAAAAAGACGTGAAATTTTTCACTGTTTGGATTGTGTCATTCCAACAGCCTCTGGAAAACGCAATTATTTGTGTTACCAATCACCAATTGCAGAGCTATCATTTTTCAGTGGCTTATCCTAAGAGAAAGTTTCAAAAAGTACTCGTAAATACTGATGTATAGTAATTCCTCTGGGAGTTGTGAAATTACTTATGGAGGCTGAGAACGGAGAATAGGAAAGATTTACAAATGATTTATGACTGTAAGATTTTTGAGTCAAGTCTAAATCAATGGCTAATGTTTGCTTCTGAGGTTTTGGCTGCGATCGCCAATATATACTCCCTACTTTATCAAAATTTTACCTACTCTTTAATCAATCACTATTGATTTAACTACCTTTTTATGTATACAAAAATACTTAGAATGAATGTAAAAAATTTATTTTACCTTATCTGTAGAGATTTTTTACAACAGGCAGTTAAATTCATAGTAGCTTTTGCTACAAAAAATAATTAATAATAAATTTATTTTCCGGTAAAAAATGTTAACCATGAACATAAATTTTTAGAGATTAGTATCCTCAATAACTTAAGCTGAAAATCTAGAATCCAGTGAAAGCAACACTCCTGAGTCTTCAAGAAGTTACAACCCTGTTACTATTACTTACTCTTTTCTATTGGTTTAAGAAACACCCGGAAAATAAAACAACAGATAAAAATACTTACGAAATCAGCTACAAACGGAGTAGGTTTGAAAACGTAAATAATAAAACGCAGATATTTTTCTGTATGTATATTTGATTGCAAAATTGAAATTAGTTAATCAAAAATAAATATTGGGCATTGGGCATGGGGCATTGGGCATTGGGCATTGGGATGAGGAAGTAGGGAGAAATTACTCATTACCCATTACCCATGCCCTAGTACACTAAGTAAATTGCCCAGATAGCCATTGCGCGTAGGTAGGTGCTGGCGCGGAAGGTACCAGATGCGGTGATGGCTTCGGGTGTGCGGAATTGTAGTCCGTTATCGTAAATTTGCTGGACTACGGCTTGTGTTAAGCGCAATGCTTCATCTTTCATTCCCATCTGTACAAGGAAAGCTGCTAGTCCAAAGTTGATACCTGTCCAAACTTCTAGGGGATGGGTGGCTTTGGGGTTTTCTGGGGAACCATCAGGTAAAACGCCGTTTGCAGCACCGAATTGACCATTCTGGAATTTGAGGAAGCAAGCATCATACACAGTTTGGAGTGCAGATAAGGCGCGATCGCTCGCTACAATATCCGGTAATCTCAACAACCGTGCGTAGAATTGTCCGCATAGCTGATCCGCCATCACTACTTCCGAACCACTCTCGCTATCCAGGCGGTAATATTGCCCATTCCAGAGTTTGTCTTCGTAGATGGGACGAGATTGGTTTAACCAAGCTTCATAGATAGATTTTTGCGCTGCTAACTCCTCTGTGTTCTCCGCGCCTCTGCAGTTCGTTAATAAGATATCGCTAATGGCGATCGCAGCTTCTAACGCCGCTAACCACAAACCCCCGCAATATGCACTGACACCTTGCAGTCGCCAATCATCAAAAGTCTGATCCGGCGCACCGGAGTTCTCGGGAATGCCATCACCATCTAAATCAAAAGTCTTCAGGTAGTCGAGAGTTTGCACAATTGCATCCCAACAATCTGCGAGGAACTGCACATCATCAGCGCCCGTGAGCAGAAAATCTCGGTATACTTGCAACAAAAAATCGCTGCCTAAATCTTTCCATAAATTGCAGTCTTGGTAACAAGTGTAGTTAGTTTTCTCCCAAACATGCTCATTAGGTGCGCCTAAATCGTGGGGTGTTGCACCTGCAATTTTGCGGGCTGCGGTTGTCGTGTCTGCGCCAATTGTATAGTAATAGCCAATTACACGTTGGTGATCATCACTGTGGGGAATCGCCCTGGCGAAAGCGCGCATTACTGACTTCTCTAGTTCAGGGAATAATATTAATAGGGCGAAAGAACCATACAACCGCACATCTAAACTTTCATACCAGCGATAATCTAGGCACTCCAACACCGCAAATTGACCGATAGGATCGCGTTCTGAAGCTGCACTCCAGAGAGTTCCGCCACTAGTGAGGTCATAAAGCTCATTAAATAGAGCCATTTTAAACCAAGCTGGTAAATCTTCCCGGTCGAGGATGGGTTGTTGCCAATCTTGAATCTGCGATCGCCAATTTTGGTATTCTCTTAAAGCAACAGATGCGATCGCCCAAGCATTTTGACCATCTCTACCAAAAAAATCTGTATATCTGCGGTCATAGTTAATTCCTGCAGCAAATTCTGTTACCGGGAAATCCCAAGTTAAGACAAAGGGAAGTTCTAGAGATTCCCCTGGTTGCAGAGTAAAACGCAGTGCGATCGCCGCCCCTACCTGTGTATTATCTGCTGCTGGCGTATCATCAACATAATTAGGCAAAGAACCATCGGCGGCAAAGCTTTGCCACAACTCATCACCTGTACCGCCTGGATTCCAGCGCGTATGATAAAACACTTCCACCTGGGGATGCTTCAAAGTTGCAATACACCAACTACCATCCCCTTCTTGCACAGCTGCATTACCAGCAACCCGGGATAAAAAACAACCAAAGTGCTGCTCATTTTCCACTAATTGATTGTAATTACCTTGACTTTCGCCCAAACGCGGTTGATATTCATACACTGGGCTACCATCATCCCGAATTTTCACTTCCGGCGACTTCAAAGCATTAGTAAACCAGCCCACCATATTTTGCCAGGTGAGCATAATGCTGAGAGTAATAGGTGCATTTGTGGGATTATGGGCTTTCCAAAGGAATATCGCCACCGGGTAACTAGTTTCCTTGTAGTTATTTGCCCAAATTGGGGAAAACTGCTCACAACTTAGCTGTGCTTGGAAGACATTCTCGTAAACAAACCAACTGCGAGGATACAGCGCATGATAGTTACCCGTATTAAAATCCTCCCCTGCTCCCCTGCTCCCCTGCTCCCCTGCTTCTTTCGCTGGATACCAGCGCCACGCAGCTAAACTATTATCCTCTGGTGCTTGGGTGCATAAAGCATAAGCTTGGGAAGATGAGCCATGAGACTCAAACACACTAAATTGACAGGCGGGGATATTCTGAAAAGTATGCTCTCCCCCGTCAATGTGCCATAAATTAAAGTCTCCCCGAGAAGAACGACCAATACAACCAGCACCAAAGCCACCTAAAGGCATACCATGCCAAGGGCCATCATCAATATTGCTAGCGTAGCGGACAGTGTAGGGCTGATCCCAACCAAGACCAATGGGACGATTCCAAGTGAAAGAGGAAATTACGGAAGAGAGCAGGTTTGTCATCGCCTGATTATACAGCGTGCGGTTACGCTAATGAAGACTAGCGCGATGTGCAATTTTTCTCAAGTCGTTTGTCGGAGTCTAAGAAATAAATTATCCACCAGGTAGGGGCACGGCACCGATCACATCTCTGCTTTAGCGAAAGTCTGTGGAAGCCGTGCCCTTACAATTGGGATATTTTTTATTTAAAAGGCCTTAAATGCAATTGAAATTCTGATTATATATCTGGGCAATCTAAAATTACAGCTATTTTCCGGGAAATAGACCAAATTTGCCTACAGCGCACAGCAATGCTGTGCCGTGACAGCGTGGTTCAAAGAGGTGAAAACTGCTGTACGAAACATACCGGAGACTAATTTCTATGTCCACAAGCCCAATTAGTGCCACACTCAAGCAATCAGATAGAGATGAGGTGTTGCAAGCAATTACCACCATTAAAGACAAGCTACCATTTTTGATTGATTTAACCAACGAGGAGCGCAAAGCTTTACCCAAGATGGGAGATAAAAGCCGCGCCTTTGTCACTAAAGCATTAGAAGTAGCCACACAGAATCCAGATTTCTTACCGCGATCGTTTGACCTGGATGAAATGCGGAAAGACGTACAATTATTTGAAGCGTTATATCCCCTATTGCTATCGCTGTCACAATTACATGAATTGGTAGATGATACATCTCTAGCCGTGGGTAGCGAAGCCTATGCAGCCGCCTTACAAGTGTATAACTACGCCAAAGCTAGTGGACAAGGGGGTGGATTAGAGACAGTAGTTGACGAAATGGGGCAAAGATTCGCCCGCAAATCTCGGAAACCCAAGCCTGAAACAGCAGCATTGTAGAAAATTACTCGGAAGTTGCACTTCAGAACTCGGATGTTGGAGTAAATTACTCGGCGTTCCGAGTTCTGAACACGAAGCTTCGAGATTGGAACAGCAACTTCCAAGATTCAAGGGTGAATGATGGTGAAAAAAAGGCGAATGTTTTCCTTTTGAACTCGAAATTTCATGCATTGAATAGCAACTTCCGAGATTCAAAGGTGAATGACGGAGAAAAAAAGGCGAATATTCCCCTTCAAATCCTCACTTGATCAACAAGAAATATAAAACCCACACAAATATATTACGTAGGGGCAAGGCAATGCCTTGCCCTCCAATAAATATGCATCTCCGCTAATAATTTATTTGTATTTTCCCATATAAAAATTAGTGTCATTTTAATATCAAGAACATTGTAAAAAATAATATTATTTATCGTTGAGATGCCAAATGGGTTGGAGGGCAAGGCATTGCCTTGCCCCTACATTATTTATATGGGTAAAGGTTAGAATTAGACATTGAAATAAACAAATATTGCTAACAAATTTATAGATAAATTAATGCCTTATGATCCACAAAACTATCATCGCCGTTCTATTCGCTTGAAAGGGTACAATTACACCCAACCTGGTGCATACTTCATCACCATTTGCACCAAAGCACGGCAATGTTTATTTGGTAATGTGGTTAATGGCGAAATGCAATTAAATTCTTTAGGTCATATTGTCTTCAACTGCTGGCAAACAATACCCGAACATTTTCATCACATTGAATTAGATGCCTTTGTCGTCATGCCTAACCATCTACACGGCATCTTAATAATCACCGAAAACCCTGTAGGGGCAAGGCAATGCCTTGCCCTCAACCAACATCTCAACCACAAAACAGAAAAATCCTGTAATCCTGTAAGCGGTTCTATCTCTACAGTTATTGGTAGTTATAAAAGCGTTGTTAGCAAAAGCATAAATATAATTTGTAAAACCCAAGGGCAATCAATCTGGCAACGCAATTTCTACGAACACATTGGTAGAGCAGAAAAATCTGTAGATAACATTCGAGAATACATTGCCAATAATCCCCAGCGTTGGGCTGATGATCCAGAAAACCCGCAACATAATTCTGATATTCAAGATTACCTTTTCGATATACCTTTTTAATTAAAATCACTATGTTATGTCATCAATATCAATTCGCTTTGAGATGCAACAAATGGTAGGAGCACGGCAATGCCGTGCCCTCAGAATAAATATATATAACGCGTCGAATTATGGCTTCTTCTGCGCCAAATTATACTTAACTTCGATTTCAAAATTACTTTCTGCCGAACCCTCAGTTAAAAACGGAATCCCCGTTTTCCCACCCAGCTTGATCCCAAATTTAACAGTGACCTCTTCTGCATCAGGTATATTCTTAAAAGCCCCAACAGCTAACTTGGCATAATTACGAATCTTGCTCTGAAACTCTTGAATTTTGACTGTAGGTAAAATATCACGGTATCCTGGTTCCTCATCTTCTGGAACCTCAGCAGCTTCCTTCGATTCCACATAGATTTCGTACTCTTGATCGCCATCTTTGACAATCAGCCTTTGTACTTCTGACATTTGGTAGCCTCAGTTAGTTTTTTGGTTGTTATTCTAGTACTATTACGTAAAAATGAACGCCACAGAGATATGGCTCGATATGCCCTGGTAATTGGCATTGCCAAGTATGACAACTTCACTAACCTACCAAAAGCCGTCAACGATGCCGAACAAATCGCACAGCTATTAAAAGAACACGGTCGCTTTGATGTGCAGCCGTTACCTGGTAAATTAATCGAGAGTGAAAATCGCTGGCAAGTCACTGCTGAGAAAAAATTAATTGGCAAAGAACTTGGTCAAACGCTGAGGCTGTTTTTACTGGAGAAAGCCAAGGGTAGCGAAGCGCTGATTTATTTTGCAGGACACGGATTTGAAGCACCCAGCCTCACAGGTGAACCGAAGGGGTATTTGGCTACTTCAGATTGTCATAAAGATGGGCAAAATGCGATCGCCTTTGATGACTTCAATACCTTAATTGCTAAATCTCAACTCAGCAGCCTGGTGGTATTGTTAGATTGCTGTTATGCTGGCTCCTTACTAGAAAGAAGTTTCATCAGATCCAGTTTTCCAGTCTTCAACAGCAAACAAGATTACTGCTTAATTACAGCTTCCCGTGCATTTGAGAGAGCTAGGGAAGATGCAGAAGGTGGGATTTTCACCAAAGCAGTCATCAAAGGATTGTCTCAAGATAAAGCTGATGATACTACAGGTGAAGTCAATGCCAACGACTTGATGAGTTTTGTGTCGCGGGAACTTAAGGGAAGCGGACAAGAAGCAATTTACATGGGTGGTGGGAGGTCGATTCCCTTAGTTTTTTATCCGCCACAGAATCAGGTAGCGGTTGGGGTGGTAAGTGAAGAATGTCCTTACCGAGGATTGGAAGCTTTTGATAAAGAACACGCTAAATTCTTTTTTGGTCGGCAAAAAGTAGTTAACTCGATTCAGCAGAAACTCGATTGGGCTAACTTTATTCCCATCATTGGCGCATCAGGGAGTGGTAAATCTTCTGTAGTGCGGGCGGGTTTGATTCCCCAATTAAATGAGAGTGAATGGAAAGTTTTAAAACCAATTAAACCTGGGTTTGAGCCTTTAATTAAGTTGAGAGGAGCTTTTCAACAGTTTTTTCCAGGCGCTAAAAAAGAGAAGCAGCTTAAAGATTTGATTGAAAATGAGGCGAATAGTTTAGCTGCAATTCTGAAAAATCTACCAAATTCAACAAAATTCTTGCTAGTAGTCGATCAATTTGAAGAAGTATTTACTGGCGGTGCTAGTCGGCAAGAAAAGCAGAGATTTATTGAGTTGCTGACTCAGGTAGTAGATATTAGTGATTCGCGGTTAGCAGTTGTAATCACCATGCGGGCGGATTTTTTGGAACCCTGTTTAGATTATCCCTCCCTGACTTGCCTGATTCAAACCCAGGCTGTTTTTATGCCACCTTTAACTGGAGTTGATTTAAAGGAGACAATCACCGAACCAGCCAAACTTCAAGGTCATAGTGTCGAAGAAGCACTACTACTAAAAATTCTCCAAGATGTAAAACAAGAACCTGGGTTTTTGCCTCTGTTGGAGTTTGCTTTAACTAAACTTTGGGACAAACGCGACCAAGAGAAACATCAACTTACCCTAGAGCAATATGAAAAATTAGGAGAATTAACTGGGGCGTTAAATCTCCATGCAGAAAAGGTTTATCACTACCAGGATTTTGAGGAGGAATCGCCAACTCAAGAGCGCACTCAGCAGGAGAAAGATTGGATTAGGCGGATTTTTCTGCGATTATTGCGGACAGGAGAAGAGGAAAAAGACACTCGACAGCGCCAACCAAAAGCCAAAATCTTAAATGTTGCAGGTGATAACTCCAATCAACAACAACTGAGTGAATTACTAGATGGGGAAGCAGGATTAGTTAAAGGGCGCTTGTTAGTAACTGGGAAAGATGAACAGGGAGAAGCCTGGATTGACTTAGCCCATGAAGCTTTAATGGAAGCTTGGGAGCAGTTTGCTAAATGGCGGAAGGAAAACCGACCCTTGCGACGACTGATTAACTCGGTTGAAGATGCTTTTCAGGAATGGATAAAAAATCAGCAAGATGAAAATTTAATGATGGGGCGATTACTGGCGCAAGTGCGGAAACAACGGCAAGAACTAGAATTAAATATATCTCCCTCTGTGGCAGCTTTTTGCCAGCTAAGTATCGAAACAGAACTAACCCATGATCAACGGCTACTAAATGTTCGTTCTGAGGCAGAGGCAGCCAACCGCATGAAAGATGAATTTCTTGCCATGCTGTATCATGAACTGCGAACACCGCTGAACCCGATTTTGGGATGGACAAAGATACTGCAATTACCGAACGTTACCTCTGAAAAGATTCAGAAAGGATTAAGCATAATCGAGCGCAATGCCAAACACCATATGGAACTGATTGATGATCTCCTCGATATATCTCGCATCAATCGTGGCAAGCTCTCCTTAAGCATTACAGTTATTAATTTATCAGAGCCAATTACGGCAGCTTTAGAAACTGTTAGTTTAGCAGCAGAAGCTAAAGCTATTCAGTTAGAGGTGTTACTTGATCCATCAGTAGGATACGTCCTAGGGGATGCCGGCCGATTACAACAGGTAGTCTGGAATTTACTGTCTAATGCAATTAAATTCACTCCATCAGGAGGACGTGTTCAAATTAGCTTACGAAAGATTGATTCCCATGCTGTAATTACCGTAAGGGACACAGGTATAGGTATCAAACCAAATTTTCTCCCCTATATCTTCGATGAATTTCGTCAAGAAGACAGTTCTGTTACCAGGAATTTTGGTGGACTGGGATTGGGGTTAGCAATTGTGCGCCAATTAGTCGAATTGCATGGTGGTACAGTTATTGCGGAAAGTCTAGGTGAAGGACAGGGAGCGACGTTTATTGTTAATCTGCCCATTAAAGCAATTAATGTAGATGAGTGAAGAACGATATTTAACAACTAATTCTTGCACATTTAAAAGTTTGAAGCTTTTAAGGTTAACAATTCGAGAACGGAATCCAATACTTTAAGCTTTTAACTTCAGTTTGCGCCATCAGAACTCGTGGCTTAATCTTCAAAACTCGAAACTTCGCCTTCCGAACTCAGAACTTAATGTTCAAAGCTCAAAAGTTCGTCTTCACAACTCGAAACTTCATGTTCCGAACTCAGAATTTCATGCTCATAACTCAATACTTCATGCTCAGAACTCAAAAGTTCGTCTTCACAACTCAAAACTTCATGTTCAGAACTCGAAAGTTCATGCTCAGAACTGCAACAACCGAGATTCAAAGCTGAATAATGGTGAGTAAAGTGCGTAGATGTCTCCCAAGGGTTACATCGCTGATCCTTTGAACACGGAACTTTGGGTTCAGAATTAAAGCAGGTCGTCTTATTCTGATGAATGATGGTGAATAAAGTCTGTAGGCTTCACCCATCAGAGAAAGCACTTATCCTGAGAACATGGAACTTCAACTTCAGAACTGCAACATCCGACATCCAAAGGAAACTGCACCCCTACTAATTCCCTAGAATTGTTTGCAAACCTTGAACTAATCTCTCCATCCCTGCTTTTACCGTCTCTTGTTGCAACGCACCGTAAGCTACACGCAGATAGCATCCATCTTCCATGCCAAAGGTTGTACCAGGAATCACTGCTACTTGATGTTCCTGTATAAGTCTTTTGACTAACTCAAAAGCATTCATTTGAGTATGAACTTTCAAAAAGAAATAAAACGCGCCATCCGCAGGAGTAATGGTACACAAGCCTTGTAGATGATTGAGCGATTCTAGAACTACTTCTCTAACTTGGGAAATTGCACCAATATTTTCCCTTAAATACTCTTCTTTGGCTTGCAATGCTCCTAAAGCCGCATACTGAGAAATTACTGGCGCACAAATCAAGATAGTATCTTGGACTTTTTTTACAGGAACCAGCAGATGTTGGGGAATCACCATATAACCGATGCGCCAACTCGCAAAACCGTAGGCTTTGGAAAGGCTATATAAGGAAATGGTGTAATCGCTACTATTGGCAAAGGCAGCCGGAGAAATATGTTTTACGCCGTTATAGGTAAAGTATTCGTATGCCTCATCGCTAATGTGATAAATCCCGCGATCGCCACATAATTGATTAACTTCCCGCAATGCTGCTTCTGAATACACTACCCCTGTAGGATTATTGGGGGAAATGGTGACAACTGCCCTAGTTTTAGGTGTAATTGCTTGAGCGATCGCATCTGGACGCAGTTGGTAATTTTCATCGGTATCTACTAACACAGGACGACAACCCGCCATTGTAATGGCCATTTCATGGTTGAAATAGTAAGGTTTATTGAGAATAATCTCATCCCCCGGGCTAGTAATCGCTAGAATGGCGTTCGTAAACCCCATGTTGCTGCCGGCGGTGACAACTATGCAGTTATTTTGATTAATTTCAATGCCATTAAAGGCTTGTAATTTTGCTGCTAACGCTGCTAATAGCGGGGGAATTCCCTCAACTGCTTTGTATAAATTATTCGTTGGTTCAGCCAGAAACTTGGCTAAAAACTCTTGTGCTTCCGGTGGTGGATTGTAGGAAACCACACCTTGTCCTAAAGAAATTGTTCCAGGCGAATTTGTAATCAATTCCCCAACCACAGGAATGATTGGCGTTTGCACCGCCTGCATACGAGATGTTAGGGATTCCATATCAAGTTATTAAGCTGAAAGGGGCGGAGGAAAGCGGATATCGGCATGAAATTGCTCAACATTAGCGCTGCGATGAATCGGTAACACATATTCTAAATTTTCATGGGGACGGGGAATTGTGTGATGAGAAAGCACTTCACCACCATTAACTCGCCCTACAGCTTCTAATCCTGCACCTATTGCAACATTTACCTCGCCCACTTCCCCGCGAATTAGCACCGTAATCCGCCCCAAATCAGTATTTTCATACCCTACCAGGGTGATACGCGCCGCCTTACACATCGCATCCCCAGCTTCCACCGCTGCGGGTACGCCATAAACTTCAATCATGCCGAGTGCTAGTGTCATAGGTTAGGGAATGAGGATTGGGGACTAGGGATTGGGGACTGGGGACTGGGGACTGGGTAATGGTAATTTCTTCCTCGTCTCCCTCATCCCCCTCATCTTCCTCATCTCCCTCATCTCCTCCATCAATTACTTGCCAGACTCAGCTGCGACTCTTGACGCACACGCTTACCTGTAATCATCATTTTGACACCATTCGCAGGCGCAAGGGTAAGACCCCGACGGCGAACTACTTCTGGTTTATTATCAGCTAAAGCGAGTTGATAGCGCGAAAGAATTGTTGCCAATACTATTTTCATTTCAAATATTGCTAAAGCCTCACCTAAACAGCGACGGACACCGCCACCAAAGGGTATAAATTCATAGGGGGAAAATTGACGTTCGAGAAATCTTTCTGGCTTAAATTGCTGATGTTCTGGATACAAATCCTCTCGTTGATGGGTGAGAAACATACAGCCAACGACTACTGTATTCGGTTGTAGAGAATATCCTATTAGCTCAACAGGTTCTTGTACTACTCTGGGAAATGTCAACATCGCCACTGGACGAATCCGCAAAGTTTCATTACAGACAGCGGTAAGATATGGCAGTCGGAAAATGCTCATAGGGTCAGGAGCGTCACCCAAATTGTCTATTTCTTGTAATAATTTGGCGCGGACTTCTGGTTTTTGGTGTATCCAATATAATCCCCAAGCCATAGCCGTTGCAGTCGTTTCATATCCAGCAACTAACAGAGTAATCAACTCATCTCGCAACTCTTTATCGGTCATCTGATTACCCGCTTCATCTGTTGCGGATATCAGTAAAGAGAGAATATCTATGCGCTCAGGATCTGGTTTCTGGCGACGTTCGGCAATTTCTGCATAGAGTAATTGATCGAGTTTCTTTTGATCTCGGAGAAATTTTCCCCAGGGACTCCAAGCACCTAAATCTTTTTGTAAAGCAGGGAAAAACAGAAAGCTAGAAGTTAAAGGAGAGCGAAACAGATCCCCCATTAACTTTAATTGTTGCTTGAGCTGTTCGCAACGTTCTCCCTCATAAACACCAAACACTGTTTGTAAAATTACTTGCAGAGAAATCTCTTGGGTAGCGTTACGAGCCGAAAATATCTGATTAGTTGGTAATTGATTAAGTAATTTTTCAGTCAAATCACGTATTAACTGACCGTATGCTCGCATCCGATCGCCATGAAAGGAAGGCATGACTAATTGTCGCCGTTTTCTGTGGCGATCGCCATCTAGCATGATGATTGAATAGTCTCCTAATAAGGGCTGTAAAAGTTTATTTTCTTTACCAATGGCTAAAAACTTTTTGCGGTCGTTAGTTAATAATTCTTGTAAACCCTGGGGATGATTCACAAAAACTATGTTGTTGCCAAAACCAATTATACTGGCAGTGAAAAGATCAGGATATTGCTGGGCTGCACTTTCCATATATCCTACAGGATCAGCCACCCATTGAATTCTTTGCAGAAAAGGAGGCTTTTTCAGCTGATTGGGTAGTTGCATATCAAAAAAAGTGAATTCATGCCTGTGCTAAATATGCAGTGTAACTTTTTATCCGAACCTTGACAAAATAATTTCCGAATCGGAATTTGTAATTAAATAGCAATAAGCTGTTACGCATTTAAATTGTGTATTTTGCACTCAGGTTGTCAAAAGTCAATGGTCAATAGTCCAAGCTAGCTTTTGACCCTGGACTATTGACCATTGACAGTCCTAACACCAGAATATTTGATTTAGGAGCGTATCAGCTTACTCATGAATACAATAAAACACATCTATAGAACTCATATTTGATTTTTGAAATTACGCGCGTTGTAAAATGCGTTACGCTATCGCTAACGCATCTATTTTCTTTAAATCAACTACGCTTTTGAGTCAGCATATATCTATAGATAGTTGCGATATTGCGCGCATCGTCAATACCACGGTGGTGTGTGCCCTTCAGTTCCATTCCCAAATAATCGAGAGCCTGCGCCATCCCAAATCTTCTAGATACGCCCAGATATTTGGAAAATTCCTCTTTAATATTTATATGTTCTGCACCAAAAGGATAAGGAACATGATGATATTTACAGTCTTGAATAAACTGACTTTTATCATAATTTCCCCAAGAACAAAAAATATTATTAGGAAATGAACTCATCCATTCTTTGAGATTGGCGATCGCCTCGGTAAATTTAGGCGCTGTCTCAATATCTTGTTGCTGAATACTAGTTAAATTTGTGCAGAAAGGTGTTAATTGTGGATTTCTTACAGGTTGGATAAACTGTTGAAACTCTGAATCAATTTCCCAAGTATTGCCATTGAGTATCACCGCACCAATTTCAATGATCTCCATTTCTTGACGCGGAACAGTCCCGCGATCGCAGCAAGTAGCTTCTAAATCGATGATCAGATAATAGGGATGATTTTGATTGTTCATTTTAATAAGTAAAAATATTTAATTTGATTTTTTGACCAATTGGCAATATGGTTTTGTGTACAGCCTGATAATACATATACTACATAATGTATTGTATGAAATCAGGACTCTGCAAGCAACACGAGCAATTAATTTGAGGGAAAAGGTTTCAGCCAACCAAGTTGCATAGCAGCATCGAGTGCGATCGCAGCGATCGCAAACCACAATATACTCTCAAGAGCTAGGACAAGATGAGGTAAGAGAGAAACTGTAATATTCCCACCGACTTCTATTTGAGTTAATCCTCTGACTAAGCCAAAGGCAAACACACCACCTGTTTTTAAGTGAGGATTGTCATCTTTACGGATGATATAGCGGTAAGTAACACCAAATAACCAGCCAGAGAAGCAAGCGATCGCACCACTCAACAAAAAATGTAAAGTTAATGGCTCAATTAAGAGCGTTGCAAATAGGGAAAAATACTTTGCCAGCACTAAAGTATTCACAAGACTAGTGAAAATAAAAGCGAAACCCAGGGATAAACCACCAATTATCCCAGCTTTCACAGATTCTAGGCGTTCCGCCATTAGTTGAGCATCTAAAATTCTGTTCACAATTGTCCAACGCTTCCTCGCAAGTCAACCAATAATACCAATTCGCAATTCGCAATTCGCAATTAAGAAAGCCAGATTTCCCAAGGCTTTAGGAGGAAAGCATCTGGTGCTGAATTTTGGTGAATGGGTATAAGAGTTTCAAACTTCTTCCCCAATCCCCAATCCCTAATCCCCATTCCCCATTACCCCTTTCCCAGTATGATTAATAGAAGAACCGTTTTGTAATTATTCTAAAAGTGGGACTATGGCGATTTTGACATTGGGATGGGTATCACTGTTGGTTGTATTCACTTGGTCAATTGCAATGGTAGTTTGGGGCCGTAACGGACTATAGAAGCATCGTGGAAAGTCCATTCCTGAGTATTTTGGCATTAGTTGCTGTAGTGCTGCTAGTCGCAGTCACAGGAGGCGTTGGTTATTTAACTCTGGCAGATTGGCGCGATCGCCGTCTTCGAGAAAATGAAAAACGCGAAACCAAACGCAGTACTCCCAAGCGGAAGTGATTTCTGCTTGGCATACTACAGCCCAATTTTCTAGAGTCAAAAATTTTTTCTGAGGGGTAGCGATCGCTATCCCTCACTTGTATGAATATATACATTGTTCATACTAACTTAAACGAATTTTAGTCATTATACTTATGTCTAAAGATAGATATGTATAAGTTGTATGTTATTTCACGTATGTCTTTAGATACAAAACTTAAAATACCTGTTAACTTTACAGTATTTATGGGCATCTTAAATATAGAAGACTCTAAGTATTTAAAGCCCTCTTTGGCATGGAAAACTCCTTTTCGCTACAATCTCTAAACCCAAATACTGAGCCACAGACATATCAGCCAGATCAGAGATTTTCTCTTTATCAAGGCGATCAACATAGAGCCTTATCTAAAGTTATTGCCCGCATTCGCGAATCTCTAGATATAGAAACCATATTTAAAATTACAGTCAAGGAAGTGCGCCAACTTCTCAATAGCGACAGGGTGGGAGTTTTCCGTTTTTACCCTGATTTGGGATGGGAAGGAGAATTTATCTATGAAGATGTGGCTGCAGAATGGAGTTCAGCGCTAAAAGCTAAACTGCGCGATCAATGTTTTGCTACGGAATTTGCTGGGTTATATCAGCAAGGGCGAATTAATGTCATACCTGATATTTATCAAGCTAATATTAGCGATTGTCATATCAAGCTTTTAGAAAGATTCCAAGTTCGCGCTAATATTGCAGTTCCCCTGATGAAAGGTAAAGATTTATGGGGGTTGCTATGTATTCATCAATGTAGTGAACCTCGGCAATGGCAAGCATCAGAAGTTGAATTTGCCCAACTCATTGCTGAACATTTAGGAGTTGCATTACTACAGGCAGATTATATTGAACAAGTAAAAATACAATCAACACAATTAGCACAAGCAACAGCCAGAGCCAAAGTAGCGGAATGGCAAAAAACCATAGCCATAACTGTAGAAAAAATTCGTCAGTTTCTCGATTTAAAAAGTATTTTCCACGCTAGTACTGATGAACTCAGAAAATTGCTGAATGCCGATCGAGTTGCTATTTACCGTTTCAATCCAGATTGGAGTGGTGAATTTGTATTTGAATCAGTAGCAGAAGGTTGGACTTCTTTAATTGATGAACAATCGCAGCGTCCGGAATTAGGTGACAACGTCAGTGAATGTAGTGTTAAAGATTTAGCCGAAGTTCCTTTAGTAGATACTTACTTACAAGATACAGAAGGTGGACGTTTTACTAGAGGCGAAGTCTACCGCATTTGTAATGATATCTATAAAGCAGATTTTAGTGAATGCTACATTAGAGTCTTAGAAAGCTATCAAGCCAAAGCTTATGTAATTATTGCCATTTACCACGGAAAAAAACTTTGGGGTTTGCTAGCTGTTTATCAAAACGATAGCAGTCGTGATTGGCAAGAAGATGAAGTTTATTTACTGACTCAAGTTGGTACTCAACTAGGTGTTGCTTTACAGCAAGCAGAATTTTTACAACAATCACAAAATCAAGCAGCTGAACTCACCAAAGCTGCCGAAAGACAAAGGGCGCTGGCGAATACCGTCGAGAAAATTCGGCAATCATTGGATATTGACACCATATTTAAAACTACTACTCAAGAAGTACGAGGATTATTACAAGTAGAACGAGTATCAATTTATCGCTTTAATCCTGACTGGAGTGGTGAATTTGTGGCAGATTCTATTGTTGATGGCTGGACAATCATGATACAGCCACAATCTGCCACAGAACAGGTGCTTTTGCCAGGGACACCAGCAGGTAAATATGCGCGTCACGAAATATTTGTACCTATTTCTCAAGGTGAAAAACTTTGGGGTTTATTAGTAGCTTATCAAAACTCCCAAGCACGTTATTGGCAAAATGAAGAAATCAATTTGTTAGCACAAGTGGGCGTGCAATTAGGAGTAGCAATACAGCAGGCAGAAACCTTGAAGCAGGTGCAGATACAGGCGCAGCAATTAGCTCAAGCAGCTGAAAGAGAACGGAAAGCTACTGAAAGGGAGAAAGCATTAGCTGCAACGGTTAAGAAAATGCGCCAATCGCTCAATCTTGATACCATCTTTGCCACTACTACTCAAGAAGTGCAAAGACTATTAGAACTTGACAGAGCAACAATTTACCGTTTTCAAGAAAACCGTAATGTTGAATTTGTAGCTGAGTCATTAGCAAATAATGGAACAGTTAATCGACAAGTTGTACCTTTAATTATTAAAGATTACTTCCAACAAATTCAAGGCAGAGATTACCATAACAGTAAAATTCTGGCTATTAAAGATATTTATAATACGGAAAATTATACTAATCATATTTCTTTGCTACATCCTATAGTAGCTAGAGCATATATGATTGTGCCAATTTTCCAAGGCGAAGAAATTTGGGGATTGTTGGCAGTATATCAAAATAGTAAATCTCGAGATTGGCAAGAAGATGAAATTGATTTACTAGTGCATATTGCCAATCAATTAGGTGTAGGAATTCAGCAAGCAGAATTACTAGAACAAACGCAGCGCCAAAAAGAAGAACTGACACAAACACTTACAGAGTTGCAGCGAACTCAAACTCAGTTAATTCAAAGTGAAAAAATGGCTGGATTAGGACAAGTAGTTGCTGGCGTAGCCCACGAAATTAATAACCCAATTAATTTTATTTATGGCAATATTTCCCATGTCACTGAATATACGGAAAATTTGCTAAAACTGATGCGAATTTATCAGAAAAATTATCCTAATCCGAAAGCAGAAGTTAAACAGCAAACTGCAGAACTAGACGTAGAATTTATTGCTAAAGACTTACCTAAGATTCTTAAATCCATGAATGTTGGTGCAGAACGCATCAGCGAATTAGTACTTTCATTACGTACTTTTTCACGCCTGGATGAAGCAAATATGAAACCTGTGAACATCCATGAAGGTATTGACAGTACATTAATGATTTTACAACATCGCCTGAAACTGCAGGCTGATGGGAGTGGTATTGAAGTAGTTAAGAAATACTCTTCATTACCTCCAATTGAGTGCTATGCAGCCGAGATGAATCAGGTATTTATGAATATACTCAGCAATGCAATCGATGCATTAGAAAATGCGGTAAAAGTGAAAAAAACCATTGAGCATCCTCAAATTTACATTTATACAGAACTGGTAGATGAAAATTCCATCCAGATTCGGATTGTGGACAATGGCTGTGGCGTTCCAGAAAATATGCGATCGCGAATTTTTGATCCTTTCTTTACCACCAAGGAACCAGGTAAGGGTACAGGCGTAGGATTATACATTAGCTATCAGATTGTTGTGGAAAAACACAGCGGTCAAATTCAGTGTTTTTCCCAGCCTGATAAGGGTTCTGAGTTCTTAATCCAAATTCCAATTAAACGTGCAGTTAGCTAATTTGTATGACTTACGCAAGTGCCATATTTTCCCGCAGTGATTGTCCAGAGTCAAAAGTCCAAAGTCCAAAAAACCTGAATTTTTGACCCTTGACCCTTGACTCTTAAACCAGAAGATGAGTGTAACAGTTGCGTAAGTCCTGTATTTTCTGTACTAGCCTGCAATGTATATGCCAGAAGCAAATAACAAGTTAATTGTCTTGCAAATGTACAAGTCCTTCGATGAAGGCGATTTTGAGACATTGCAGAATTTGCTAGCATCAGATTTTGTGGCTCATATACCAGGTGCTACCGAACCGCTAAATCGTGAAGCATTTATGCATTCTGTACTGATGAATTTTCGTTCTGCCTTTCCCGATGGCACTCATAGATTTGAAGATGTCATTTGTGAAGCGGATAAAGTGGTCACACGCGGCACTTTTAGCGGGATTCATCAGGGAGAATTACAAGGCATTCCCCCTACAGGCAAGCAAATCACCATTCCATTCTTTCATATAGATCGCCTCGTAGATGCTAAACTCGTAGAACACTGGGGTAAAAGTGACTTGCTAGGCTTGATGCAACAAGTGGGAATCATCCCAATACCAGGGCCAGGTTTAATTCTGCGAAAATTTTATTGGGCGGTAAGCGGAGCTATGCCGAAGGCTTATCGCTTCAATTACTCGTACATCCAAGCTCTAAGTATCTTAATGAAAAAGTATCATTAATATTGCATTTTGAATTATTTGTATGGTTACTCTATCTCCTAGCCTCAAAGCTAGACTCTCTCAACCCTTAAAAATCGGTTCTTTTGAAGTCAACAGCCGGGTTTTACAATCGCCTTTATCTGGTGTCACGGATATGGTATTTCGTCGTCTGGTACGTCGCTATGCACCAGATTCGATGATGTACACCGAAATGGTGAACGCTACGGGGTTGCACTATGTGAAAGAGTTACCGAAAATTATGGAGGTAGATCCCAATGAACGACCAATTAGTATCCAGCTATTTGATTGTCGCCCAGATTTTTTAGCAGAAGCAGCAGTTAAAGCGGTAGAGGAAGGCGCTGATACTGTTGATATTAATATGGGATGTCCTGTAAATAAAATTACTAAAAATGGCGGTGGATCTTCGCTATTAAGACAGCCAGAAGTAGCAGAGGCAATAGTTAGAGAAGTAGTCAAGGCTGTTGATGTACCTGTAACAGTCAAAACCCGTATTGGCTGGAATGATAAGGAAATTACCATTCTCGATTTTGCTAAGCGCATGGAAGACGCAGGCGCACAAATGATCACCGTGCATGGACGTACCCGCGCCCAAGGCTACAATGGCAATGCGCGCTGGGAATGGATTGCGCGTGTGAAGGAAATCCTATCTATCCCTGTAATTGGTAATGGCGATATATTCTCAGTAGAAGCGGCGGTGAAATGCTTAGAGCAAACTGGCGCTGATGGGGTGATGTGTTCTCGTGGGACTTTAGGTTATCCGTTTTTGGTGGGAGAAGTTGATTACTTCTTGAAAACTGGAGAACTGTTACCGCCGCCTACACCGATTCAGCGCTTGGAATGTGCTAGAGAACATTTACAAGCTTTATGGGAATATAAAGGCGATCGCGGTGTGCGTCAAGCCCGTAAACACATGACTTGGTACGCTAAAGGCTTTGTCGGTGCGGCTGATTTGCGCGGACAGCTAAGTTCAGTAGAAACTGTTAATCAAGGTTTAGATTTGATTGATCGCGCCATTGAACAACTAACTAAGGGTTATGAACCGGAATTAGATGCAGAATCTAATTTTGCTTTTGTTTCATAAGTTGTGACGCAGTTGAACTGTAGATTGCGTGTTTAGGTTGTCCAGATTTGGTTGCCGAAACAACGCACAAATTTAGCCTGGAGAAACTAGATTGCTATCTTCTACGCTTGAGTTCAAACCAATCAACCTAAAGCGGGATCAAGATTTATGCGTTCAGTTCAGAGCAGACTCTTTCATTTGTAGCTTTGGTTCAGCCGCTCGGTTTTATAAAGAGGATGGAAGCGGATCTGAGCAATATTTGCGGTGGCTGAGACAGCGTATGACAGAAATTCCCAACAGTTGTGTACATGTTTGGAAACAAGAGCAAATTATTGGGCAAATTGAGATGATGCGTTGTCGAAACGATTCAAGTGTTGGCTACGTCAATTTGTTTTACCTGACTCCAGAGTTTCGAGGTTTGGGTTTTGGTCAGCAGTTAGATGAACACGCAGCTGATTTTTTCAAGCGTCTGGGTTGTCACTCAGCCCGCTTGAACGTCAGTCCTACGAATCGAGTGGCAATGAGATTTTATCTCAAGCACGGATGGGTTGATTTAGGGCAACGGGAAGATGATCCTGAAGTTCACTATCTTGAAAAGAAATATGGAGCTAACGTACTGAACTGACACGCCTAAAATGAGGCATGAGATTTGATGAAATTAACCGCAGATAAATGCTGATAAAAAATGGGTAGGGCACAGCAATGCTGTGCCCTACGAATAATTAATAGGTTGTAAATATTGTTTGAATTTAAATTGACTTAACTTGATGCCGTTTACTCAAAGACAAACCCAACAGTGTAGCAATTAATCCTAATCCTGCTAAAGGTGTTGGTTCAGGAACACGTTTTTGTTGAGATGAAGTAGTCGGGGGTGTATATAAATTGCCATTAAATAATTTATTATGAGACTCTCCATTTCCAGTTAAGGAACCTACGACTACGTTACCGTTAACTTGACCGTTATTGAAATTGAAATTAGCTAAAGGTGCCAGAATACTACCTTCAATACTAATTCCACTAGCAGTTAAATTGGTGGCTTCATAGAAGTTGTAAATCACCTTTTGCTTATCTGTACCAATGATATTAAAGCCAAAGTTTTGCATCGAAACATTCTTACCACTGATATTTACAACAACAGTGGAATTTGCATCAGCTTTAATTTCAAAATAGTTGGTTTTTGAAACATCTGCACCTGAAAGATTAAACACATTAAAAACACTACCGCTAGCAGCCAGGTTAATAGCGCCCCAAGATTGCACTGTGGTTTTACCAGTGGGAGTCAAGCTTGCCAATGATTGCGAGAGCGATCGCAGTTCTGCTGTAGCAGCATTAAAATCAATGGGATTGCCTTTGCTGAGGGTACCATTGGGGAAGCCAACATTATTAGCAACCTTGGCAACGCCTCCATAAACAGCATTACCGTGGTAAACTTGACCGTTACTTAAAGTCAAGTTCTGCCCAGCTACTACTACATTTCCGCTATTATTAGCCAGTTTACTTCCCAATCCACCCACAAAATTGATATTACCGCCAGCAGCTAGCTTACCTTCAATATCTGTATATTGCTGAGTTACATTTCCTAAAGAAAATACGTTGTAAGTAGAGGCGATTCCTAATCCGGCTGCATTTGCTTTTTGTGAGATACCCACAGATAGAGTTACAAGCATCGGTGCTGCTATCCCAGCACATAAATAGCTTTTGAATTTCATAGTCTGATTGTCTAGCCAATTTATTGATGTTCATAATCATCCTATGAGACAAACAATATCCGACATTCTTCGTTAGGAGAAATTTATTGCATCTTTTATGTGTGTTGGATTTAGATGTTATTCTTTTGAAGTTTTTAATTTGCCTGTAAGCTTACTGTTGACTAGATGAACTAAGTTTTTAAAATAAAATTTTCCGTAATTACCGATTGATTGAGTCACGCAATATTTTTATGGTTTACTAACAAATACTGTAATTATCTATTTGATAACTTTGAGATTAGATAGGCTTGAATCTTCGCAACCAGTGATAAATCCGCCTGTTGCTTGGATTTGTTGCAGGTATTCAATGGCAGATTGAGTAATGAATTCTCCCGGCATTAATACGGGTATGCCTGGGGGATAGGGACAGATAATTTCAGCACAGATGCGATCGCAGGTTTGTTGCAGAGGTAAAGTTTCTGTAGGGGCAAAAAAAGCCTCGCGGGGAGAAATTTGCACAGAATTACCCAGTTTAAAAAGATCATCCCATAAAATTAACGTCTTTTTTTCTGGCTGTGATGGGTGCATCTGAGACAGGGTAGTAAAACTCTCAACCAATTTTTCAATATCTGCTTGGGTGTTGCCGTGACTAATAATAAAAGTGAGATGTTGCAATGCAGCGAATTCTGGCGTTACACCCAGCTTTTCGTCTAAAATTTCCTCAGCTTCAAATCCCGTAAAACCTAAACCGGAAACGGTGACGGTGAGGCGGGTTTTATCTAAAGCTGCAAAGCCTGGTGATTTGTTTTGCGGCATCTCTAAAACCGATAAACCCGGAATTTGGCTAATCCTAGTTCTAGCTGCATTTGCAAGCTGCAAAGTATGAGACAGCAGTTGTTTACCAGATAATGCCATTTGCTGACGTGCGGCATCAAGGGAGGCTAAAAGTACATAGCTGGGGCTAGTAGATTGAACTAATTGCAAAGCTTTACTGATGCGATCGCTATCTATGCGATTTCCTTGAATGTGTAGCATAGAAGCTTGTGTCATCGCTCCCAGGGTTTTGTGGATGGATTGCACAGTTAAATCTGCACCTGCGGCTAAGGCTGGGGTAGGTAATTGGGCATGAAAGGTAAAATGTGCGCCGTGGGCTTCATCAACCAGTAAAGGGATATTGTATTGCTGGGTAATTTGGGCGATCGCTTTTACATCCCCACAAACGCCATAATATGTTGGGTAGACAATCATCACTGCTTTGGCATCAGGATGCTGTTGCAGGGCAGATTCCACAGCATTGGGTGTAATACTGTGGGCCATATCTAAAATTGGGTCATATTCCGGATTGAGAAAAATGGGAATTGCACCCGAGAGAATTAAACCCGCGATCGCAGAGGAATGTACATTACGCGGCAAAATAATTTTATCGCCAGGACTACAGGTAGCAAGAATTGCTGCTCCAATCCCACAGGTAGAACCATTGACCAGAAACCACGTTTGGGATGCACCAAAGGCTTCCGCAGCTAGTTGTTGCGCCTGTTGAATTACCCCTTGGGGTGCAAACAGATGATCTAAATCTGCTAATTCTGTTAAATCTGCGCGAAATACCTCTTTACCTAGCAAATCTGCTAACGGTACTGCTATTCCCTCTCCCTGTTTATGTCCTGGTGTGTAAAAAGGAGCATGAGGACGTGATGCCCAGATTTTTACAGCATCTAATAATGGTGTTTGGTTTTGATTCAGCATAAAAATTACAGAGGAGTCAAGGAGCAAATCAATTCAGAATTTCCAGTAAAACTGCAAAATCTGAATTTTCTACCCCTCATCTCCTCTGCTATGAGCCAAGAGTATAATTACGTGCAACTATTATGGAGCTAAGGCATTACCACGCAACAGACTACCAAGGGTTTTGGCAGTAATTTTCAGTTGAGTGATGGGGTTGGCGGGGACAACAGTCTTATACAGATAGCTGTCAAATGTGAGCTTTTGCACATCTAGGTCACCACACATTTCTACAAACGCCTCGCGGGTAGCATCGGAGCGATAAAATACGGTTTGCAGAATGTCCAACACCTTGTAGGTGAGTCCGTATTTTTTATCCCAGCGCTTCAGGTAGATCTTGAGATCTCTTTCTGTGGGGATGGACTGACCATTGTTGGATACTTCCACAATAGTTTCTGCACACATCCGTCCAGACTTAGCAGCAAAGTAAATGCCTTCACCAGAAGATTTGGTAACGTAGCCAGCAGCATCTCCTACCAGAGCTATTCTACCCACCACACGACGGGGACGGGGGTGTTCTGGGATGGGGTGTGCTTCCACCTTGATGATTTTACCGCCTGCCAATTTCTCACTAGCACGGGCACGAATACCTGCTTGTAACTGTTTAATGCTGGCTTTATGTACCTGCATTGTGCCAGTACCAACAGCTACGTGGTCATATTTGGGGAAAACCCAAGCATAGAAGTCAGTAGAAACGTCATTGCCAACATACATTTCGGCAAGGTCGTTATAGTAAGCCATTTTGTCTTCAGGGAGACGAATACGCTCTTGGAAAGCGATCGCATAATTGTAATCCCCTGCATCCATTTCTTTGGCAATGCGGGAATTAGCCCCATCTGCCCCAATGACTAAATCCACTTTCAAGGTTTTGGCTATACCTTGTGCGCCACCTTCTGTATGGTCAACGTAATGGATGGTATAAGGGTCAGTATTGTTGGTGGGTATATCAAGTTTATGAACGGTGGCATTTATTAAAATTGCACCGAGTTTAGCTGCACGATTTCGTAAGAAACTGTCCAGCACTTCCCGGCGGCACATTCCTATATATTCATCTTCATTTACCAGATTGATATCAACCTCACGATTTGAGGGTGATATCATTTTCATCTTCCGCACTCGGCGATCAATAATCTCTGGTGGTAGGTCAAATTCACCCACCATACACAGGGGAATAGCACCCCCGCATGGCTTAGCATTGTCTAGCTTCCGCTCAATGAGGTAGGTTTCAATTCCAGCTTTTGCCAGTGTTTCAGCGGCAGATGAACCAGCTGGGCCTGAACCAACAACAGCAACCCGTAGTGTCAAAGGTTTTCTCCCAATCTTGACATTTACCGAAAGCATCCTACCACGGACGTTTGGCTCATTTCTCGCTCTTGCTTCTGGTTTTGAAGTAAATGCAATATTCCTTAATATTTCGATACGAATAGCCAGAAGGGATAACGGATGAAGTATGAAAGATGAAATTGAATTTTTTATACTTCATCTTTAAGTTATGGAAATTTCTTCGTTAGATTTGCTGGGAAGAAGACTCGGTGTGATAGCAATTACTGGATATCAAAAGCACATTTCTCCCCGGAAAGGATTTGTTTGCGCTCATCGAGTATTATACGGTGGTGAATCTTGTTCGCAATACATTAAGCGGGTAATTGCCGAAGATGGATTGGGAGCATTACCTGCCAAGTCTCGTCAGCGATTTCAAGCCTGTAAGCAAGCCAACCGCATTTTAAGATCACAAGCTGAGGAATCAGAACCAATCTCAGAGGAAGAAGATGAAAATCGCACACCAAAAAAATTACCAGGTAATACAGCTAAACAATCTTCCTCGAATAACAATACCTGTGGAGACATTACTGATTGTGGTAATATTGCCGATGCCAGTTGCGACTGTGCTGAACTGCTGAATATGACTCCTGATTGTAGTTCCCCACATTGCAGTGGGGCTGATTGTAATTCCTTAGATTGTGGTTCCCTCGATTGCAGTGGGGCTGATTGCAGTGTCCTTGATTGTGGTAGCTGCGGTAGTTAAAATCTTTGCCATGCAATCTAGCTCACAACCCATGCTCTATGGTATATATAAAACACGGTAAACCTAGCAATTAGCCGTAGATCAGTTGCAAAGGGAAGGCAGCAGTGGGCATATTAGTTGAGAATGTATCCAAAAACTTTGGAAGTTTCAAAGCTATCGAGCAAGTAAATTTAGAGGTAAAGACGGGTTCTCTGGTTGCCTTGCTGGGGCCATCGGGTTCTGGTAAATCTACGCTGCTCAGGCTAATTGCCGGGTTGGAATTACCAGATACTGGCAAAATCTTTCTCACTGGGAAAGATGCAACTTACCAAAGTGTACAAGACCGGAATATTGGATTTGTATTTCAGCACTATGCCTTATTTAAGCATAGGAATGTACGGGAAAATATTTCTTTTGGTTTAGAAATTCGCAAAGTCCCACCCAAGAAAATCCAGGGGCGGGTAGAACAATTATTAGAACTAGTACAACTAACTGGGTTAGGCGATCGCTATCCATCACAACTTTCTGGTGGTCAAAGACAAAGGGTAGCATTAGCTAGAGCCTTAGCCGTAGAACCAGAGGTATTACTGCTAGATGAACCCTTTGGCGCGCTTGATGCGAAAGTCCGTAAAGATTTACGGGCATGGTTACGCCGCCTCCATGATGAAGTTCATGTTACCACTGTTTTTGTGACCCATGACCAAGAAGAGGCAATGGAAGTCTCAGACGAAATCGTAGTGATGAATAAAGGGCGAGTCGAACAAGTAGGCACCCCTGCAGAAATTTACGATCATCCTGCTAGTGCCTTTGTCATGAGTTTTATTGGCCCAGTCAATGTCTTGCCTAGCTCTTCGAGTATTTTTCAGCAACAAAGGTTTGAAGCACCAAATCCCGAAGTCTTTTTGCGCCCGCAAGATGTCATTGTCGAGAGAGTCGCCAACGGCTCTACAACACCTGCAACAGTTAGCCGAGTCATCCATTTAGGTTGGGAAATTCAAGTGGAATTGAATTTAGATGAAGGGCAAGTGGTAATGGCGCATTTAACACGCGATCGCTTTAAAGAATTAGAGTTAGAACCAGAACAAAGGGTATATGTGAAGCCAAAAGATGCTAAATCTTTCCCCTTGTATTATTCAATTTGAAGCAACTAACTTAATATAGTTCGCTGGGGAAAGGGAAAAGGGGAAAGTTGAAATTAACCCCTTCACCCTTTCCCCACAATCTTTTGAGGGCATAGTCAGGGTAAGATTTTCAACTGGAATTTGATTTAGACAAACAGATCAAGGTTGTTGCTTGTGCTTTTTTCCTATTGCATCCCTTCGCCCTTTACCCTTTCACCCTTCCCCCGTATTTCTTATTGCCTTACAAACATTGTGGATATTAATACGCTGTATATTAGTTTTTGATGACTGCTGTGTGTTGATGGGAGCAAACAGCTATCAGCTGCCAGTTAATGGTCAATAGTCTTGACTATTGGTTGTTGAGTATGGACTGTTGGGTGCTGAATGCTCTTGGTTTAAATTTTTATTTCAGTTTGATGGAAAGAGGTAGAAAATCGTGAAAGGATTGGTGCGTTTATTAACAGTGTTTAGTTTGTTGCTTGGTTGCTGGGGATGGCTGGGAACAACTCAATTTGCCCAAGCTGCCACTTTTAACAGTTTTGCTTTACCCCAAGTGCCAGTTCTAGCAGTTGGGCAGAATAAGGCAGACGCTAAGCTAGGAACGGAATTTGGTAAAAAAATTGATTTGAACAATACCAACGTCCGCGCTTTTCAACAATATCCAGGGCTGTATCCTACTCTAGCTAAGAAGATCATCAAAAACGCACCTTACCAAAAGGTAGAGGATGTGTTAGAACTACCAGGATTGAGCGATCGCCAAAAACAAACTCTGCAAGCTAATTTAGATAAATTTACAGTCACAGAACTAGAACCTGCCTTCAACGAAGGAGACGATCGCTTTAACAACGGTATCTATAGATAACTGTATTTGCAGTTAACCTTAGAGAATCACAGCCTACCCCTGTTCTCAGGGTATGGCATTTAAACTCGGAGATGGACAGAGACAAGCAGACTTTGTCTTGATGTCTCTGCCTCTCCTGTTCTCACCCTTTCCACCCCAAAATCTCGACTTTAAAAAATAAGGATACAAGCCCCCCTGATTTATCCGTGGGGTGTTCAATTTTGAATTTTGAATTTTGAATTCCCCGAAGGGGTTAACCTTGCCTCCAATAGATATTCCTAGCCAATTTGATGTTTTAGTAGTTGGTGCGGGTGCCGCAGGGCTGTATACGGCACTTTGTCTCCCACAATCCTTACGAGTTGGATTAATTACTAAAGAAACAGTTTCTCTATCAGCCAGTGATTGGGCCCAAGGTGGCATTGCAGCGGCGATCGCCTCGGAAGATTCTCCTACTTTACATATTGAAGATACAATCCGGGCTGGGGCTGGCTTATGTGATAAAGCTGCCGTAGAATTTCTAGCCGAACACGCCCCTAGCTGTATTCAATCTCTCGTCGATTTGGGCGTAGCTTTTGACCGTCATGGTAATGCTTTAGCTTTAACTTTAGAAGCTGCCCATTCTCGTAACCGTGTACTTCACGCTGCTGATACTACAGGTAGAGAAGTTACTACTACACTCACAGCCCAAGTACTGCGACGGCCCAATATTTTAGTCATCCAGCAAGCTTTAGCTTTAAGTTTATGGATGACACCAGCAGGCGATGTCTCCGACGGGCTACGCCAACGCACTCAAGGCATTAGCTTATTTTATCAAGGCGAAATTAGATGGATTCAGGCACGCGCAGTCGTACTGGCCACAGGTGGTGGGGGACAGGTATTTGCCCAAACCACCAACCCAGCTGTTAGTACAGGTGATGGAGTAGCGATCGCCTACCGTGCTGGGGCAATTCTTCGCGACTTGGAATTTATCCAATTTCACCCCACAGCCTTAACAAAACCAGGTGCTGATCGTTTTCTCATTAGCGAAGCTGTACGCGGTGAAGGGGCACACTTAGTCGATAATGAAGGGCGACGTTTTGCCTTTGACTATCACCCCGCCGGTGAACTAGCACCGCGTGATGTTGTTAGCAGAGCAATTTTTAGCCATTTACAACGTACCGCGGCCGATCCCGCCACAGCCCATGTCTGGTTAGATATGCGCCCTATTCCCCCAGACAAAATTCGTCATCGCTTCCCTAACATCATCAAAGTCTGTCAACATTGGGGCATAGATGTCTTTACAGAACCCATACCTGTTGCCCCTGCTGCCCATTATTGGATGGGTGGAATTGTCACCGATTTGATGAATCGCACCAATATTTCTGGTTTGTATGCTGTAGGCGAAACTGCTAGCACTGGAGTACATGGGGCAAACCGCTTGGCAAGTAACTCTTTGCTAGAATGCATAGTTTTTGGTGCACAGATGGCTAATCTTGATTTGGCAGATGTAGAGTTGCAATCAGAGATACCCATGCTGCCATTGCAAGAATTTCAGCCTGATGAAGGCGAATGGCACAGACAGCAAGCACATATAGCAGCACTGCGACAGAAGTTACCACGTCTAGTTTGGCAAAGCGCTGGTATTTGTCGTTCACAATCAGCATTAGAAGCGGCAATCACCACAATTGAATCTTGGCAAAAAGATTTTGCTAGTTTGCCTTTAAGCCAATTTCTGCTATCTTTAAAAGCTACAGAACCAGCCCATTTACAATTAGCAGATGTAGAAAGACAACTACGGCTATGGGCAGAAACTCGTAATTTATTAGATGTAGCTGACTTGATTCTTAAAAGTGCAGTGTTTAGAACCGAAAGCCGGGGCGGGCACTACCGCTTAGATTATCCAGAACCAGACTTTGATTGGCAAGCTCACACACTTGTCCAAAAAAACCATTGGTGGAAATCTCCGGTTTTAAACTCGTAGCATTACTTTTGAGTTTCTTAGCGAGTACCACTACCATGCTCACTGTCAGGCCCACCATAGTTAGGAGGAATATAAGTTTCTTTAACTCCCTGGGAATGAGTCTTAGTGCTAGTTAACCCTTCACCACCATTAGTATGGAAGTGATTGGCATTTAAACTATTCAAGGCTGTAGTAGTATCAATATTCTTAAAAATTACCAAGTAACCACTGAGCAACAAAATGGCAATGCTTGTAATTCTTATATGAAGGCTAATCAGTCTCGGTAAACTTTCGGTGTAGGATTTCATAGATTTTCTTAATCTTATTTTCAGTAGATATACGCATTAGGGTAAGTAATATTAAATTTTGATTAATTTTTTTTTAAAGCTAATAACTTGCTGTTAAGCAGTAAATTCTAGTACAAAGACACAGTGGTTATCAGGAAGTAAAAACAAGGGCATAAAGCTTGTAAGTTCAAAATTTTAGACTTTTTCAAATGGATCTTGATTTTGGATTTGCTGTACTACTAGGTAGTAAGCTGCTCTAGGGATTTGCTATATGAATAACCTTGACATTCAATAAATACTAATTAGTTGTGTTTATAACATCGGTCTAAAGTAAGAGATTGCCAGGGGCAACTTAAGCACGTACTTTTACTAAATCTCAAATACTTAATACAATCTTAATATTGAAGTATGTAATTACTATGTTAACTGGAACACAAATCAGAAAAATAATTTGAATAATCTCGAAGCTCTGTAATGTTAAGAAATGTATATGTAAGTGCTAATCACGAAGCTCAAAGTAGAAAATAATTATTTTCTATTTTCAGCTTCAATTGGCAGCCATAATTATAGTCAAAATACTGATTGTTATAAATACTTATCTAAGTATAAATACTGATAAGTTTGGGAAGATGAAGATGATAAGGGAGATAAATAGCTGAGAAGACACTATTTATCAAGTAAATATTAAGTAGGGGAGCCACTGCGTTGCGCGGGTTAAGAGCGTTGTAGCAAGTGGCGTTGTGTTACGGCTATGAAATGATTTGGGATATAGAGACAATGAAATTTAGCTGTAACGCACAATCCATGCTTTGATAAAGAACCTGGAAGTACTATCCCCTATGCCTGATTTTCCAGCTAAACCCTGAAAGGGGACAAGCAACAGAGAAATCCCCATAATTAAAATCAGGAGATTTTTTACCTTGGACATATTGAAACTTGGTAGTAGCACAAGGGAAAGTTTCAAAATCTCTCTTGTTTAGCCTTTAGAACCGTTTACAGCCCCAAATTAGACTTAAATATGGTTGAGTTGATAATCACGGGTAAACGCTTGTTGTAGAGTAATTTAATTCTCATATCACAGACCCTACGCGTAGCTTGCTTCCCCGCAGAGGTACAGCCTTTTTGTACTAGCCACTAAACTCGACTTCTAAAGGCTTTAGACCACAAAAATGCTATGAAAATCCTGGTTACCTAATTTCCGTCCCCTAGTTCCCAATCCTTGTTTGTATTAAGTATTTAGAATAACTGTAAAAAATTGCTGCAAATTCAGCTTGTTTTCTTGAATTTTGTGGGCAAATATTCAGATCATATTTCAATAATCAACAAGTTTCAGGAGCGAATCAGTTGCTTACTTCGACCTTACTTGCCGCTACCACTGTGCCCACCACTCTACAATGGAGTCCCACCATTGGGATTATCATGATTCTGGCGAATATTTTTGCCATTGCCTTTGGTAAATCAAGCATCAAATATCAGAATGCAGGGCCGGCTCTACCTTCACCCAATTTATTTGGTGGCTTTGGTTTACCTGCACTATTAGCAACTACTGCCTTTGGCCATATTTTAGGCACTGGTATTATTTTAGGCCTACATAATCTTGGAAGATTTTAGGCTGGGATATATCTGATAACTCTTTTGTCTCCAATCATGAGCCAGAGAAATTAATCTCTGGCTTTTCTTTGTTCATTACCAAGTTGCAAAAAATCGTCATAACTACTTTTTTTCAAGTAGTTTTTTAGTATTTATTAATACTAATTCTTTGATTCTAACTTACCAGATACTAGACAGGCATTGGAGCCAAACCGTGCAATTGACGTACGGCGTTAATACAGATTGGACAATCACAGCCAAACAATTTTATAGCCTCATCACTCTCTGCTTCAGTGAATTCTAATTCCGCAGGCTGATTTGCCGAGTCTACTTGCGCGACAGTCATCTGTGAGTTAGCAGAAGAATCAGGAGCATTACTCACCTTGATACATACCTGCTGAACCTTATCTGAGTGGGGCGAACGCACACAAGATAGATGAGTACCCACTGGAGTAACTGTTTGTCCGTGAGCTGGCTTAGTCATCATAACCATAGACAGCATAGACATAAACAGCGCTGGGGTGGAAAGTAAAGATAGGACAAATTTTTTGTTCATTAGTTTTCCAACATTGGTAATGAAAGATGTGCTTTATCTTTTCACACAGGTGGTGAGAGATCAGTCTATCTTATACAGATTCTTGGGAAATGGCTCGATAGTTATTGTAAAAATAGAGTAAGACGTAAATAGGTTTTCGTTAAGGATAATCTGATAGCTAGGGAGACATTTGCATAGATGATGTTCCACCAGCCATCTTATTTTTTTATTCGAGTAAATTGATGCTTATCAAACTAACTTAAGCAGTTGCCAGTTTTTGCTTCTTGATGAAGGCTAATTGGCGCAATTATTTATTTTCGCAAAACTAGAAATTATCTATTTCTATAAACTTCATTAATAACAATATATTTAATGCTGAAATAAACAACTAGCGAAGTTAATAGAAATTGGGCAAATTGTAAAATTGGATCTAATCGCCAGCCTTGAAACACAAAAATAAACCCACAAAGCAACATGATGCTAGGAATTAGCAATGCTTGCAGAAGATAAATAACAAAAGCAATGCTTCCTAGTCTGCTAGCACGTTTAAATAACAAAAACACCATAAATGCCATATAAGATATACCAAAAATTATATAGATGTATCCTAGTAAGCTAGCTATATTTAAACCAAAAGAAATCTGCATAACAAATCCCCAATTCATTAGAGCTTTATTATCAGTATAAATCTACAGCTATCGCAATTATAGTCAGGACTTACGCAACTGGTACACCAATCTTTTGGTTTAAGAGTCAACAGTCAAGGGTCAAGGGTCAAAAATTCAGGTTTTTTGGACTTTTGACTCTTGACTCTTGACAGCCTCAACGAAAAAAATGTGACACTTGCGTAAGTCCTAATAGTGCCTAACGCACCATCTATGCGGCTGTGCGTTACGGCTCAATTGAATTGTCTCTGTGCCCCAAATTCTTTCATGGCCGTAACACACCCTAATTAATTAAAGATGCAATAGATAATCAGTAATATATGCAAAAATAAAGAGTATTCAGCAAAGCGTAGACAATCAAAATAGCTGTATTAATAAAGGAAAGGGGAAAAGAGAAACCTTTTATAATTTCTCCTTTCCCCTACAAGAATTCATATAGTTCAATATAATTAAGCCTGCTTAATTATATATTTGAATATATAATTCATTCTTTACCTATTCTGTTTCTATTTTTCTACTTAATCTTCAAATTATGCTCTCAATTTTTGCCTGAAATTGTCTATTTTTAAATCTTAGTAAATTGCAAATTGCTACTTAGTAGTAAAAAATCTACTGTGAATAGTGAGTTAATGTGGAATTTTGAATTTTTGATTGCTAAGTAAATCTTCTGTATTTTCCTCATAATTTTATATAGTTAAATTACCTCAGCCAGCTTATCTCTTCTTAGATTGTGAAGAATTTCGGTGCGGAGGCATATCTGCTTGTAATTCTTGTCTACCATTGGTGACAATTCGCAACATATCTTTAAGATCCTGCTCAATGCCTTCTAAGACACTATCAGCATATTGATCGGCCCCATTTTCAATTTCTTGAGCTTGGGCGATCGCAGTTTGTCGCATTTCCTCTAACTCTTGCATACAAGCACGCTGTTTTTGCTCAATTTCAGCCAATGTCTCTTGCATTAGAGCATCACATTCTTGTTGTACTTGCCTTCTTAGCTGTTCAGCTTCTCGCTCTGCCTGTCTGATAATATCGCTTTCAGCTAAAATTTGTGCCCGTTTAGCTTGGGCGGCTTCAACAACTTGCTGTCCGTACTCTTCTGCTTCTAGAAGAATTTCCTCTTTTTGGTCGAGGAGCATTGCTGCTTCTTGAAAGACAGCTGGTAAAGAAACCCTGATGAAATCTAGCTGTTCTAGCAGCTTTTCCTCATCTACTAGGGTGCGTCCAGTTAGGGGAATTCGCAAGCTAGAAAGAATAATTTCCTCGAGTCGATTGAGTTCCTGCAGAATATCTACATTTCCCGCTCCTTCGGTATATTCTTGAGGGGCATGATTGTTTCCGTTGTGATTGGGTTCAACATTTGAGAGTTGTGGTTGTAGCATTGGTATATTTCTAGGGCAATGTGTGGGGGAACGAGATGATCGACAGAGCCACCAAACCTTGCAATCTCTTTTACCACACTACTACTTAAAAAACTATACTCATTTGAGGTTGCCAGAAAAACAGTCTCTATCTGAGTTGACAGTGTTTTATTAGTATGAGCCATCTGAAGTTCAATTTCAAAGTCTGAAACAGCTCGCAAACCCCTTAATAACACTTGAGCTTGGCGCATTTGGACGTAATTGACCGTTAAACCATCAAAGCTGTCTACATCTACATTGGGTAAATGTTGTGTAGATAGCCGAATTTGTTCTAGCCGTTGCTGCACACTAAACAATGGTGTTTTATTGGGGTTACGCAGAACAGCCACAATTACTCGATCAAACAGCCTGCTACCACGCTGAATGATGTCCAGATGTCCCAATGTTATGGGGTCGAAGCTACCAGGGTAAATAGCAATCACAATCTTAGATACATCAAAGTTATGTAGGTGATTATATCGGAACCTGCTTCCAAACTTTTGAGTATGATAAAACTACTAGTTTGTCAAAGAAATTATTGCTACTCAGTATTTACTATAAACTGCGTATATCAGCATAGTGGATAAACTTTTGTTTTATTTATATAAATCCGCTGTGATTGTTAAAATTATTTGCATAGTGAGGGAAAAGGTAATAAGGAATAAAAATCTATTGAGTTTTTGCAAAAATCAAATATTAGCGATGTGTGCTTTAATATTTTGTCAAACTAGCCTGATCTAGCATTTTTTATGACAAAGTTAGAGGATATTTACTTTATAAATCATCTCTTATGGCAGTAAACAATTATTCAATTAATAAATCAATAGCTGCAAATTTAACGCATAATATTTAAATTAATTAAAATTTTTGATGATGATGTGTTTTTTGGGATCAAAACAAATGATACCCTCTTTTCTTAATTTACTCATCAATCTTGTAATTGTGACCCGGTTGGCACAGCAAGCACTAGCAATATCTTCATGAGTCAAACGAACTTTCAGACGAGTTCCTTCAAAAACAGGTTCGCCAATTTCTTGTTTAAGAAATTGTAAAAGATAATGCAAGCGTTCTGGAACCTGCCGCCTTCCAGAAATAGCTAAAAAAGATTCTGTCTGCTGCAAGCGTTGATTTATTTTTGGTAAAATTGTGGAAGTAAGAGTAGAAGAAGTTGGTATCTCAGTCATATATATTGACACCAACTCGACATTAGATAAGGCGATCGCTTGGTAAATATTTAAAGAGGTCATACTAGAGCCAAAAACCATTCCTGGCCCTGCTAAACCTATGAGGACTTCTTCACCAGTGTCGCAGAAAGTACTAAGTTTAACCCAGCCCTGATTCACATAAAAAATTTCTAGGGGGTTGAGCGTTATATTCTCTCCTTTTGAATATTTAGACAATTGCCGATTCTGAAGAATACTATTGATGCTATTGTCTTCTGATGATTGCCATTGGGGGCGCTCAGTGATATTACGTATTAACCAGTGGAAAGATACGACTTTAGCATCTTGATTCCGGACAACTGCTACAGTTAAAGCCGCATTTAAAGTTTTACCATGACGTTGCTGCAAACGTACTAGTAACTCTTTAGTTCTATCTGATTGAACTAATCGGTTGAGTTCGGTACGAATCTGCTGACGTTCTTCGAGAGGAACGAAGTTCACCAGTGGCTTACCTACTAAAAAATTTTTGGAAACATTAAATAACTTAGCTGCCATTGAGTTGGCTTCGTAGATTCTGCCTTCTGTATTTGTAACTATATAGGCATCTGGTGCAAACTCAAATAAATATTGGTAGCGTTGACGTTCTGCTTCTAAAAAATTTTGTGTTTGTATGAGTTCCTCGTTTTGTTGATACAGTTCTTCTACTGCTAACTGTACCGTTCTGGAGTTGCTATATAGTTCCTCAAAGGCTTGGGGTAGCATATCTGATGGTACCCAAGGTAAGACAGTAGCCGTTTGATATAAATCTGCTAAACGCTTATGTAATATTTCTGTGCGTTGAAGAAATAATTCTATATTCATGTGAAATGTTCCTGATCGGCTCGATCGCTCACCAAAAAATCCTATATGTCAAGATATGGGTCTGATGAAATTGCCAATGATAAAAACAGCTAATTTAAGGTTTTGTATGACTTTTTCAAGAATGATTATGATTTCAAGAGGCGCTAATCTTGATATCTATCTTTTGAGGCAGATAATTTCCTTGAATCATTTCTTACAATGACTATCATAATGCTTACTCTTAGGTAATTAAGAATAAGTTAACTATTAAAATATCTAAAAAACTTCTATCCCAAGAATGGGATAGCGGCAATTGCTACAAAAATAAGAAATATAGTTAATTTTTGTGAATAATAATTTTATGCTTCTTCAACTATGGTATGAAAATCGAGTTATTATCTATATATATTTGATATATTTTTCACTGAAAATGCTTCATTAATTTTGCTGGTCACGGCTACAATACGTAATTTCTCACAGAAATCCTGGGATATATATTAAATAAAAATAATTTTTAATATTAAGAAATATGAGATTAGTAATACCAATGATGATGCATTTCAATAGTGTGAAATACCATCTATGGCTATCATCAAGCAAATTCATAACGGTTTTTACCCAAGTGCTTAGCACGATACATAGCGTTATCTGCTTGTTTGATTAAAGTTTCGCTATCATGGCTGTTAATAGGGTAAATACTTATACCAATACTTGCAGAAACGTTGGTAGCATATCCATCTAAAACGATTGGTTCTTTAATAGTACTTAAAATTTTTTCAGCGACCTTAGCAGCTACTTGGACTTGGGGAATTGCTCGTAAAATTACCGTAAATTCATCACCACCTAAGCGAGATACCGTGTCACTCCCCCGCAAACAATTACTGAGCCGTTGAGAGACGGTTACCAATAAGCGATCGCCAATTTCATGACCAAGAGTATCATTAACTTTTTTAAATCCATCCAGGTCTATAAACAGTAGCCCTAGCAATAAATTATTATTTTGCGCCCAACCTAAAGATTCTTGCAGTTTTTCATTGAAGAATTTGCGATTGGAGAGTCCAGTCAGCGGATCGTGATACGCTAAGTAGCGTAAATGGTCTTCTTTGCGCTTTAATTCAGTATTAGACTTGTATAGTTGCGCTGCTTTGCGCTTTAGCTTTTCTTCCATCAGCTTGCGCTCTGTAATATCACGAATCACCCCAACTAAAAAGAAATTACCAGCCGCATCTTTATGCAGCGATCGCTTTGTAGCAATCAGATGGGTTGAGCCATAAGCGTCAGTAAATTGTTCTTCACTTTCTTGAGGTTGCTTTGTCTGAAAAACCATCTCATCTCTGCGACGAAATACATCAGCTTCATGTTTGGGGAAAAAGTCATAGTCTGACTTTTCAATTAATAAGTGATTGGGATAACCAATAAGTTCGCAATAGGCTTCATTTAATACAATCCACTGATGTTGTTCATTTTTAACAAAAATTGGGTCAGGAATTGTATTAATCACTTGATATAAAAATTCTTTAGAGCGCTTTAACTCTTCCTGCATATAAGCAAAATAACAGGTAATGCCAATAGCCGCGCTGGTAAATGTTAGTAATGAAGGAATAAACGGTATCCACCAACCAAATAAAAAGGCAAAGTAGGCATACAGAGCTAACAACAAGCAAAAAAGTAAAATACTAATAGATATTTTGATCGGGTGTCGGATTCGCCATGCTGTAACTGCGCCTAAATAAGACCAAGCAAAAATCCACAAGTATTCCCATAGCCTTGACCAAACTTGCAATAATGGTCGTCCTTGTAGAGCAGCCGTAATTAACTCATGGATAAAATAAGCTTGCAGTTCAATTCCAGCGATCGGCTTACGGGAATGGGGTACAAACACAAAATCCTGCAGACTGGGTGCATTAGAACCAATCAGAACAATGCGATCGCGAATCCAGCTTTTGTCAACTCTCCCCGCTAGCACATCCCGCATTGATACTTGGTGGTAACTACAAGATGGTTTCGATGCATCCGCACATAGAGGTTTGGGAAAGTTAGACAAAATTTGGTAGCCTCTAGCATCAGCTCGCACATAGGCTCCATCATTAGCCTGAAACCTAGTAAAAACTGCTTTACCTAACTGTAAATACTCAGAGTTACTAGCTGCGGTTTGAGGAGTTATTCCTTCTGATTTTAAATACAGTAAAGCCAGCTTTAAAGCAAAACTTTCGTGTGCCTGATTATCAATGTGCCAATACAACAAGCTACGGCGTATTTTACCATCGGGGTCATATAACACATTATTAAAACCCACTTGGTCAAGTTGATTTAGTACTGGTGGCGGTAAAACACTGGCATTTTTGTTATTAGCTAATTGTTCAATGCCGATCAAATTTGGCATTGATTTATAAGTTTCTACCAAATTTTTATATCCTGGCTCTACCGGTAAATCCCGGTAGATATCCAAGCCAATAGCACGGGGATTAGAAGCTTTTAATTTTTGCAACAAATCGGCAATTACGCCATCTGGGATGGGCCAGGAACCAACTTGGCGTAAGGAAGCCTCATCAATCGCTACAATAGTAATACGCTCTTCTGGGGGATCATATGGACGTAAGTAGAATAATTGATCCAAAGCCCCTAACTCTAAGGATTGCAGTAATCCCAAAGAGCGTATAAGCAAGATGCAGACTGCAACGCTGAAGGCGGTAATTAATTCCCTCTTTCCTTGACTAAGCGGTTTTTTTAGTCCAGATATAAACCGCACAAGATGCTTGCCTACCTGCTTACTCATTCCCATTACCTAGTGGGGAGAAATATTTTTGATTTGCAATCTCTATCAACTACATGGCGAAATTAGCTCATGAGTAGACTATATTGACTGACTAGAAATGCGATCGCAGCTATTAAATTCCTCAAGACTAGCTTGGGTAGTTGAGATCCAATTCTATGCATGACCACTCATTATCCGATGAAATGGTAACTTGAACTGTCGCGCCTTATATCACAAGTTCAGTCTAAATATTGTTGCTTAGTTACAGAAGTATGTTTATAGAAGATTTTAGCAGCCCAAGCTTATATCTTATATATTTGCATAATTGCGTATTAAAGTTTATTTAATTGTTGTAAACTAACAATATATTGCGTAATTGTACTAGATATATGGTTATTAAATACCTATTATTTTTTTGCTGATAATACCTACATGTAGAGTCATTGGTAGAGAGAAATTATATCAATTTGCGCTAAGTTTGCAAGGTACCATTAGATATATATGTATAAAATCATTCTATCTCTAATGGTATATTTATTGTCTTCTATAAAGTGATGCAAGATTTCAAATTGAATATTATAGGACTTACACAAGTGTCATATTTTTCCTGCAGTGGTCGTCTAAAATCTAATTTTTGACCCTTGACTCTGGAACGCCCCGCAAATATTTTTGCCAGTTGCCTAATAAGTCCTGTATTATTCATCCGGATGCAAAAATTTTGCAACACATCAATCATTTTTAGACTGCAAAACTTTCTACCAGCACACTTTGTCCAAGTGTATTAAAACTGACAAATAAAAAAGTCAACTGGAATGTGCTTTATGCAACCAGTTGACTATCAATACATAGCTAAAGTTTTTACACAAACAGCTGATTCCAACTAAACTATCTGAAATATTTGAAGTTACGAGCGCCTGTATAATTAGAAACTTTGGCTAGTTCCTCTAAGTTTTGTACTCCGCTATAGGTTTTCCCGTTAATTATCCATGTGGGGAATCCTTCAATTTTGGCAGCTTTACACAGATCTGTTTGAGCTTTTAGCCCATCGGGAGCGCATTCTACTTTAACGCTGTTATCGATAATCTTGTAAGCTTCTTGACCAAAGAGTAACTTTTGTTCGTGGCAATGAGGACACCAATAAGCCACATATTCCTTCGCGCCTATTTTCGCCAGATGATTGGCTAAACCAATTTCTGCCTCACCAGAGGTAGTAGTAACTTTCCAACCGAACTCTGGATTAGGGTTTTCTTTGGGTGAGAACGGCAGAATTTTTTGGGGTTGTCCAGGAGTAGAACCAGCTGTATCGGCTGATGGATCGATACCTGAATACACACCCAAAGTACCAATTAGTGTCACCATGCCGACAATTAGGGCAGTAAAGAGGATTTGTCCAACATCTTCCCACGTGCGACCTAAAATAGTGAGTACTAACATACTCATCGAGAAAATAGCCGAACCAATACAGTAAGGACATACGGCTTTGATTTGAGATGCTAGTACATACATCAAGTAGCCGCTGAAAACGGACATTGCGATCGCGCCTACTAATAGCAGCCACCAAGTCCAATTTTCTATTTGCTTGCGGTTATTATCTCCCTGTTTCAATACTAAGGGAGCCAAAGCCAATATCAACATACTGATATAAGCCAACAGCCCAAATAAGGCTAATGGCTGACCAAAAACCGTTGCCCACGGGCTGGAAAGCACATCACCACAGCCTTTAAAACCAGCTTGTTGGGCCGGACAAGCTGCACTACCTCCTGTTAATTTCTCGTAAGTCAAATAACCTGTGACTAGGACACCAAGTCCTGCGATCGCGGCAATCAATGGACGCGACCATTTATGAATCCAAGGAGTAGAACGACGACGAATCATAAACTTGATTGTGGGTTGGGGTTGGGGGTTGGGCTTGGGGATTGGGTACTGGGGATTGGGGATTGGGTACTGGGGATTGGGTACTGGGTTCATGAGAATTGGTTGCTTCCCCTTCTCCTCTTTTCCCTTCTCCTGCTTTTCCTAGTCCCTAGTCCCTAATCCCTAGTCCCCAGTCCTTAATCCCTAGTCTCCAGTCCTTAGGAACGAATAGTTACTGAGGAAACTGATTTAGTTTCACCCTTAGAGTTCCAACTCCGGTGTGCGGCTTCTACAAATTGACTGACACGTATCGGGTCAATTGGTTGCTCAATCCTACCGTGACGTTTTAGGGAACTGGAAACGATTACACCATCTGCGGCCTGCATTAGTGTAGCAATGTTTTCCCAATTGGCCCCACTACCAATAAAGACTGGCGTGCCATTGGCCGCACCACAAGCTAGTTCCAAATCTTCTATGTTAGGTGGGCTACCAGTTGCCCAACCTGACAAAATTACTGCATCTGCCAAACCTCTTTCGATTGTGTCTTTCACAGCAACTGTCAGATTTGGAGAACTTAAAGGGCGAGCGTGTTTCACCAATACATCAGCCAGAATTTTAACATCACTGCCTAACTCTCGCCGATAGCGGAGTAGTTGATGGGCTTCTCCCTCAATTAATCCTTGGTCGGTTGCCATCACCCCAGTGAGAACGTTGACGCGAATAAATTGCGCCCGCACACAACTGGCGATCGCCATTGCACTTTTCGCATCGTTTCGCAACACATTTAAACCAATTGGCAATGTTACTAAATTCTGTATTTGTTGCACCACTACAGTCATGGCACTGACAACCGCCGGGTCGACCTGACTTTTCGTAAAGGGCGCATCAAAAAAGTTTTCTACAATAATACCGTCCACCCCACCACTTGCTAGGGCTGTGGCTTCTTGTTCGGCCCGGTCAATCACAGTTTTGAGGTTACCTCCCCAGCGGGGCGAGGTCGGCAGTGGTAATAGGTGAACCACGCCAATAATTGGTGTTCGAGTTTTAAATAGCTGATCTAAGTCCACGTCTTTAACCGCTTCGCGGAGTCCACAGTACATCAGTCTAGAGTCTAGAATTGTTTGACTATGACTAATGACTAAATGACTAATGAATAATTGATTTTATTATGGACGGTTTCCCGCCTCCTCCCTAGGATGGAAATTAGCGTAAAACCTTCCATAAGATATGTTAAGATAAAACCTGACTACAAGAGGAGTTTGCAACTCACAAGACGCGAGGCAGCTTCCCACGGTTTAGGTCTATCACCTGCGGACTTCGTAGGCAAAGCCTGATCTGAAGGGTAGCATTACAGCTTGATTAGGCGTAGTCGCGAGCGAACGCGATTTCCCTGAGGGTAGCGACTTCTCACAACCAGCCCTTTGGGCGGCTTCCCGATGGGTAAATTAACAACGCACGCGCCACGGTAATGTAAAATACCAATAGGCGAATTGTTAAAAAACATAACAAGTGTCAAAGGAATTCTAAGACACTAAGTCTTACCCTGGGAAAACAGATTAATAAAAGCATCATAACATGACCTAAACATTGATACGGGTCATAGGTTTGCGGACGGGGACAGGCAATGCTAACCTTCCACTTTAGTACTGTCACTTCGGGGTGCAGAAAAAACAAGAGCGCCGCAAAAGCTCGACTGTGTTTGAAGACAAGAAAAAAAGTGAAAATTTTTTCAAAATATGGGTGACAAGCCAACAATTGCAATTTCTCACCTAGGCTGCGAGAAAAATAGAGTTGATACAGAACATATGCTAGGGCTGCTGGTCAAAGCAGGCTATGGCGTAGATAGTAATGAAGAATTAGCGGATTACGTTATTGTCAATACCTGTAGTTTTATTGAAGCAGCCCGAGAAGAATCTGTTAAAACTTTGGTAGAGTTGGCAGAGGCGAATAAAAAAATCGTGATCACAGGCTGTATGGCCCAGCACTTCCAAGAACAACTATTGGAAGAGTTGCCAGAAGCCGTGGCCGTAGTAGGGACAGGCGATTATCACAAAATTGTAAATGTAATTGAGCGGGTAGAACAAGGAGAACGGGTAAAGCAGGTTAGTATTGAACCAACCTACATTGCCGATGAAACTACACCGCGCTACCGCACTACAACCGAAGGCGTAGCTTATCTGCGAGTGGCCGAAGGATGTGATTATCGTTGTGCGTTTTGTATTATTCCTTTTTTGAGAGGAAACCAGCGATCGCGGACGATTGAATCCATTGTTGCTGAAGCTCAGCAGTTAGCTAGTCAAGGGGTACAAGAGATTATTCTGATTTCCCAAATCACTACTAATTATGGTTTGGATATTTACGGCAAGCCCAAGTTAGCCGAATTATTGCGCGCTTTGGGAGAAGTAGATGTACCGTGGATCAGAATGCATTATGCTTATCCCACGGGGTTGACACCAGATGTCATAGCAGCGATCCAAGAAACACCAAATGTCTTACCTTACTTAGATTTGCCTTTACAACATTCTCATCCTGATATTCTCCGCGCCATGAACCGTCCCTGGCAAGGGCGAGTCAACGATGGGATTATTGAACGCATTAAGAAAGAGCTACCATCAGCGGTATTAAGGACAACATTTATTGTTGGTTTCCCTGGAGAGACAGAAGAACATTTTGAGCATTTACTTCAGTTTGTCCAGCGACATGAATTTGACCATGTAGGTGTGTTTACTTTTTCTCCCGAAGAAGAAACCCCAGCCTACAAGCTGCCAAATCAGTTACCTCAAGAAGTGATGGACGATCGCCGAAACCGCCTCATGGAACTCCAACAGCCGATTGCTTGGCAGAAAAATCAGCAAGAAGTAGGCAAAATTGTTGATGTCCTGATTGAGCAAGAAAATCCGGAAACAGGAGAATTAATTGGTCGTTCTGGGCGATTTGCCCCAGAGATTGATGGACAGGTCTATGTCGTTGGCCAAGCGAAGTTAGGAACAATCGTGCCAGTAGAGATCCAAAGTGCGGATACATATGACCTCTACGGTCAAATTGTCAATAACTAATTTGTCATTTGTCTTTTGTCCTTTGTCTTTTGTGAATAACTAATGACCAATGATTAATGACCAATGACTCAAACCCAAAAAATCAAAAATAAAATCTAGGAGAGTTAATGAATCTTTCGTTTCAAGAACTAGGCATTTCACAAGAACGTGTTGAACAACTAGAAAAAATTGGTTTCACCACACCAACCAATATTCAAACTCAAGCAATTCCCCAACTGCTAGCTGGACGTGATGTTGTTGGACAATCTCAAACAGGAACTGGTAAAACCGCAGCTTTTTCATTGCCAATTCTAGAGCGGCTAGATGTGACTCAAAGAGCCGTGCAAGCATTGGTGTTAACACCAACTCGTGAATTAGCCATGCAGGTTCACGATGCGATCGCCCAATTTATTGGTGATGAAGGATTGCGGGTGTTAGCAATCTACGGTGGTCAATCTATTGATCGCCAAATTTTACAACTTCGACGTGGTGTCCACATGGTTGTGGGGACTCCCGGACGGGTAATTGACTTGCTAGATCGCGGTTGCTTGAAGCTCGATCAAGTTAAGTGGTTTGTTCTGGATGAAGCTGATGAAATGTTGAGCATGGGCTTTATCGACGATGTAATTAAAATCTTGTCCCAAGCGCCAGAAGAACGGCAAACAGCACTATTCTCAGCTACCATGCCGCCATCAATTCGGCAATTGGTGAACAAGTTTTTGCGATCGCCCGCGACAGTTACCGTTGAACAGCCAAAAGCTGCTCCTACCAAAATTAATCAGGTAGCTTACCTGATTCCTCGCCACTGGACAAAAGCCAAAGCTTTACAGCCCATTCTGGAAATGGAAGACCCAGAATCAGCATTGATATTTGTCCGTACCAGACGCACCGCCGCCGAACTCACCAGTCAACTACAAGCAGCTGGGCACAGTGTCGATGAATACCACGGTGATTTATCGCAGCAAGCTAGAGAACGGTTACTCAGCCGATTCCGCAATCGCCAAGTACGCTGGGTAGTAGCAACCGATATTGCAGCCCGGGGGTTAGATGTAGATCAACTATCTCATGTGATCAACTACGACTTACCCGATAGCGTAGAAACCTACGTCCACCGTATTGGTCGTACTGGTCGTGCTGGTAAAGAAGGAACAGCGATTTCACTAGTACAACCATTTGAGCGCCGCAAGCAGCAAATCTTTGAACGCCATAACCGTCAAAGTTGGCAATTGCTTTCAATCCCCACCCGGGCACAAATTGAAGCGCGGCACATCAATAAATTGCAAGAACAAGTAAGAGAAGCTTTAACAGGCGAACGCCTAGCTTCATTCTTACCCATAGTCAGCGAACTGATCGAAAAATACGATGCTCAAGCGATCGCAGCTGCGGCATTGCAAATTGCTTATGATCAAACTCGTCCAGCTTGGTTAAGTTCAGACATTGAAATTCCCCAAGAAGAAAACATCGCGACTCCTAAACCCAAGTTGGTAAAACAGCGTCGTGATGGTTCAGGCGATCGTTCCCGTTCAAATTGGAGCAAATCAGACAACATTGGCGAAGACGAAAGACGTTCTACTCCCAAGCCAAAATTGCGGACAGGTCGTCGTGATGCTTCCCCTGTTAATCACAAGCTAGGTTCATCTCCAGCTAGAGAATCTGCTTCATAAGTCAATGACCAAGGGTCAAGAGTCAAGAGTGAGAATTTAACGAAATGTAGGTAAAAAGTAGCCTACCCTAACTAATAGTTGGGTGGTGTGTACTTCACAGTTTTGACTTTTGACTTTGGACTTATTGGCGATTTGTTCAGAACATCATCAAAGATGGATAACCTATAGCTTGATAGTAAGTCTTTCAGGTTTAAAGCATTGGTATTACTAGAGATTTTGGGTAAATCGTAGGCTGGGCAACCTTCATGATGAAGTTGCACATCAGAGATTTGCTAGTGCCCACCCTACAAAAATTTCCCGTGTTTTATTCATGAATCGGTATTGTAATACCAGTTGAAAAACAGAATGCGACAGATATATTAAGTAGGGACGCAAAGGTTTGCGCCCCTATAAATGCTAAGTTGCAATAATTATTGGCAGCCGAATTTTGAAGAATTATTATTACTAAAAAGTTTGAGTTGAGAATTGAAATTGCAACTCAAACTTATACCCATTGAAAAATAATTGCGACAGATATAGGGCTAATATTTGATTTTTAAATTTGCGTAGGGTGCGTTACGCTATCGCTAACGCATTTGTGGTAAAGCTTTTCCTGCGTTAGGCGTAAGCTTTGTACACACGCTAAATTACTGATATTTTTTCAGGAGTCAATCGGATTCCTATAGATTACTGAAAAGCTCAGTCAATCAATCTCTCACAATCCGTCTTGGAAAGTTTGCAAGGGCGGGGGGAACCCCCGCACGCAACTTTCCGCAAAATTCAAAATCCAAAATGGTCTGAGCTATTTGTCAAAAAAATCTTACAACCAAGGGCGACTAACTCTTTCTAATTCGCTAACTTCATCATCGCTCAGTCTCCAGCCTAAAGCGCCTGCATTTTGTTTGACTTGTTGCGCTGTTTTTACCCCAGCAATGGGAATGACGTTACCTTGAGCAATTAACCAATTCAAAGCAACTTGAGCAGGAGTACGCTCATATTTTTCTCCAAATTTTTGTAGTAGAGAAATCACAGGTGAAATTTTTAGTAGCCCTTCTTGACTAAATCTTGAGTCTAATCTTCTTGCACCTGTAGGGGGTTCACCACCATTGGCTGTGTATTTACCTGTGAGTAATCCTTGGGCTAAAGGGCTATAAGCCAAAATCGTCACACCTAATTCACGTGCTGTGGAGAGAATACCTTGGCTTTCAATTTGGCGAGATAGCAAAGAGTAGCGGACTTGGTTAACTGCTAAAGGTACTCCTCTAGCTGCTAAAATTTGCTGTGCTTCTCGCATTTGCGCGGCTGAATAATTACTCACGCCAACTGCGCCAATTCTACCCCGTTGCACTTCATCGGCGAGGGTATTCATCAGTGTTTCTTGGCTCAAAAAGAAGGTAAACGGCCAATGAACTTGGTAAAGTTCAATTCGCTCTAATTGTAGGCGCTTCAGACTCTCCGTTAAGGCATCAGAGACAGATTGTCCTGTAAAACGCCAGGGTAAAGGCCCAAATTTTGTAGCAATTTGCACAGGTTGCTGAGTTTCTTGCAAAAATTGCCCTAGCAGAGTTTCACTGACTCCCAATCCGTAGACTTCTGCTGTGTCAAAGAAAGTAACGCCAGCCTCTAGCGCGGCTGTAAATGCTGCTTTTAACTGTTCTGGCCCGTAGCCATCCCCATAATTCCAAAAAAGTTTATCACCCCATGCCCAAGTACCAAGGCAAAGAGGTGTAACAACTGGGCCATTTTTCCCTAATGTGATGGTTTCCGTGTTTGTAAACATTTAGTTTTGTTACATTTATTTACATTTTTAGTCTATCGTTACTCACCTAGGGCGGAATCAATCGAGGGATGGGGATAAGGGAGATGAGCAAGCAGAGAGAGGGGATCAGGGGACAAAAAAAGAGGATGAAGAATACAAAATGCCAAATGAAACACACCAAAAACCAAACAACAAATGTGATGTAGTTCATTATAAAGACGGCAAACCCCACTCTGGTGTTACGGTTCACCCCAATTCCTGAAAGTATTAATTCTCATACATTAGTACACAGTGAAAGCAAAACAATTCATGAGCCAACTAAATAATCATTAAATTAACCGTCCCAATCAAGGTTCGGGAAACCCCCCTTAATGGACTGGCTATATAAGCTCAGTATATATATCAGCATAGTATGGGGTCTTAACTCCGAAAACCAAACCAAAGGTATTCATGCTGAACTGGCTGCTTCTCTCAGCACAGTTGGTTCAAAAATTTAGTTCTTAATAATCCCATTCATTTGTAGTTATACGGAGCCAGCGCTTACAATGGCAAAAGTAGTTGGAATTGACTTAGGTACAACGAACTCCTGCGTCGCAGTCATGGAAGGTGGCAAACCCACGGTTATTGCTAATGCAGAGGGTTTTCGGACAACACCATCGGTTGTGGCATTTGCGAAAAATGGCGATACTTTGGTAGGGCAAATTGCCAAACGCCAAGCGGTGATGAACCCAGAAAATACTTTTTATTCAGTGAAGCGCTTTATTGGTCGCCGCTTTGATGAAGTTACAAACGAAGCTACAGAAGTTTCCTATAAGGTATTGAGCAGTAGCGGTAACGTTAAACTCGATTCTCCTGGTGCTGGTAAGCAATTTGCTCCTGAAGAAATTTCTGCGAAAGTTCTACGTAAATTAGTTGAAGATGCAAGCAAATATCTTGGTGAAACAGTTACTCAAGCTGTAATTACCGTACCTGCTTACTTTAATGATTCCCAACGTCAAGCGACCAAAGACGCTGGTAAAATCGCTGGTATTGAAGTACTGCGGATTATCAATGAGCCGACTGCAGCATCTCTAGCATACGGATTTGATAAGAAGAGTAACGAAACTATCCTAGTATTTGACCTTGGTGGTGGTACCTTCGACGTATCTGTACTAGAAGTTGGTGATGGCGTATTTGAAGTACTAGCTACATCTGGTGACACCCACTTAGGTGGTGACGACTTCGATAAGAAAATTGTTGATTTCTTAGCTGAACAGTTCAAAAAAGACGAAGGCATTGAGCTACGTAAGGATAGACAAGCCTTACAACGTTTGACCGAAGCCGCAGAAAAAGCCAAGATTGAGCTTTCTAGCGTTACTCAAGCGGAAATTAACCTACCCTTTATCACTGCTACCCAGGATGGGCCAAAGCACCTGGATACAACTCTCACCCGCGCTAAGTTTGAAGAACTCTGTTCTGACTTAATCGACCGTTGTCGCATCCCTGTAGAAACTGCTCTCAGAGATGCCAAGCTAAACAAAGACAATATCGATGAAGTTGTTTTAGTAGGTGGTTCTACCCGGATTCCTGCTGTACAAGATTTGGTGAAGCGGTTGTTGGGTAAAGATCCTAACCAAACTGTGAACCCTGATGAAGTGGTAGCTGTAGGTGCAGCAATCCAAGCTGGGGTATTAGCTGGGGATGTTACTGGTATCTTGTTGTTAGACGTAACACCACTATCTTTAGGTGTAGAAACCTTGGGTGGTGTGATGACCAAGATTATTCCTCGCAACACTACAATTCCCACCAAGAAATCGGAAGTATTCTCCACAGCAGTTGATGGTCAAAGCAATGTAGAAATCCACGTTCTCCAAGGTGAACGGGAATTTGCTAACGACAACAAGAGTTTGGGAACCTTCCGCCTCGATGGTATTCCCTCAGCACCACGGGGCGTACCTCAAATTGAAGTGATATTTGACATCGACGCTAACGGTATCCTCAACGTAACTGCTAAGGATAAAGGTACTGGTAAGGAACAATCCATCAGCATTACAGGTGCTTCCACTTTGGATAAATCTGATGTTGACCGGATGGTGAGAGAAGCTGAACAAAACGCTTCTTCTGACAAGGAACGTCGTGAGAAAATTGAACGCAAGAACCAAGCTGATTCCTTGGCTTACCAAGCTGAGAAGCAGTTGCAAGAATTAGGTGATAAAGTTCCTGAAGCTGACAAAACCAAAGTTGAAGGTTTAGTTAAAGAACTGCGCGAAGCAGTAGCTAAGGAAGATGATGAGCAAATTAAGAAGCTGACACCTGAATTGCAACAAGCACTATTTGCAGTTGGTAGTAACATCTATCAACAAGCTGGTGGTGGTGCTGCGCCTGGTGGCCCTGGCCCTTCTGATGGCGGCCCCACTCCTCCTGCTGGTGGCGGTGATGATGTGATTGATGCTGACTTCACTGAAAGCAAGTAATTGATCTATTGCCTGAGGATGCAATCGCATCCTTAACTCTTCTTTCCCATCCAAGTATTAGCCTGGGTGGGGATTTTTTTTACTTAATATTTTGTTACTAAATAATCAGGGTGGAAATTCAATTCAAAATCTACAATCCAAAATCAACATATGTCTTATCCACAAGCACCTTGGATACTGCAAGGTAATGCTGTTCAAACTCTGCATTTAGTAAATGTTGAACAAGTTCGTTCTTTGGTTCCCTCAGAATTAGATATTATCTCTGTATGGCCGGGTAAAACTGTTGCTAGCGTTTATTTATCCTATTACGGTTCTAACTCAGTGCTAGAGTACAGCGAGTTAATTGTTGTTCCTGCGGTGGTTAGTTATCAGGGTAAAATAGGCGGTTGGGTTTCCCATATTTATGTAGATCATGTAGATTCGGTGGCTGGTGGTCGTGAAATTTGGGGATTACCAAAGCAATTAGCTGATTTTGAATGGCAAGCAGAAAAAAGCGTGACTGTTCGCCAAGGAAACCGCAAGTTGTGTACTCTCAATTACACTCAACAAAGTTTGGCGTGGCGGCAATCGTTAGGTGCTTCTGGTTTCAGTGCTATGGGTGCTGATTTATTAGTATTTTCAGCAGAATTTGAATCTCGGTTGGGTTTGATTAGTTCGCAGCTAGAGGTTCCCCGAGAAAGTCCTTTTGCTGGCGTAGATTTAGGTCAGCCATTTTTAACTACAAGTTATCAGGATTTAAGCTTAAAAGTAAGCGCACCAAAAGTTGTAGGACAGAGAAAAGTTGAAGTGAGTTATGGATAAAATTTCTAGGAGGCGATCGCACTTACAGCTAGTCTGAGATCTGCTACTTACCCCTATTGAGCATCACGCAAATATTTACGCCATACCAGCGTCATCTCCGTGGCACAAAACTGTCAAAAAGGATATTTATATTATTAGTAAATCTAACTATCACTGCGATCGCATTTTAGATGGCAAAGCAAAGCTAGATTTGCGGATTTATTTCCTACGACAGCATCAAAATACGGAGATAATCGATACCATAAAACACCATTTCACACTAGCGCAATATCCCTGCAACAAAAGCATCAAAAACAATATCTATAATTAGTAGTACATCTAGATATCCTTCCAGACAGCAATGCAAAACCAACCACGCGACGGAGAAAATTTATCAAACGGTACTTCATTGAACAATTCTGGTACTAAACACCGTAATCATGCACCCTGGACTAAGGCAGCCGCCTCTCTTTCGCTGGTGCTGCTGGGATCTGGGATGACGTTGGCAGGTGGCTATTTAGCTGGACAGCCTCAAAAACTATCCCAGAGTGCATCGAATTTGGCGGTTAGTCCAGTAAATGCTGCCCCGCCATTACCAGCAGCTACAGATCCTAACTTTGTGACAGAGGTTGTGCAAAGGGTAGGCCCGGCTGTAGTGCGAATTAACTCTTCGCGCACAGTTAGAACTCAGTTACCAGAAGAATTTAACGATCCCTTTTTCCGCCGTTTCTTTGGTTCTCAACTACCACAAGGAAACCGGGTACAACGGGGTACGGGTTCTGGCTTTATCTTTGGGAAAGATGGCCGAATTCTCACTAACGCCCACGTTGTAGATGGCGCTGATACTGTGACAGTCATCCTCAAAGATGGGCGGAGTTTTCAAGGAAAGGTACTGGGTAAAGACGAGTTAACAGATGTTGCTGTGGTAAAAATTCAAGCAGATAATTTACCAACAGTCACCCTTGGTAACTCTGACCAATTGCAACCAGGACAATGGGCGATCGCGATCGGTAATCCTCTAGGTCTAGATAATACTGTAACTACCGGAATTATTAGCGCCACCGGACGGAGTGGCAATCAAATTGGTGCGTCTGATAAACGAGTTGAATTTATTCAAACCGACGCAGCGATTAATCCTGGTAATTCTGGTGGGCCTTTACTTAATGCCCGTGGTGAAGTCATTGGTATGAATACCGCCATTATTCAGGGCGCGCAAGGATTGGGCTTTTCTATTCCTATCAATACAGCACAACGTATTTCTAATCAGCTTGTAACTACAGGTAAAGCACAACACCCATATTTGGGAATTCAAATGGTAGGTTTGACACCGGAATTAAAGCAAAACCTCAACTCAGACCCCAATAGTGGTTTGACTGTGGAAGAAGATAAAGGTGTCTTAGTTGTGAGAGTCATGCCCAATTCACCAGCCGCTAAAGCAGGAATCCGTGCCGGTGATGTCATCCAAAAACTTAATGGTCAATCTGTAACAGACGCTAGTAGTATCCAAAGAGCTGTAGATAATAGCCAAATTGGCGGTAACGTTCGTTTAGACTTGCGTCGCAATGGCGAAAATGTGAGCTTAGCTGTGCAGCCTGGTGCTTTACCAACTAATCAAGTGCAATAAGTATTGCTGAGGAGCCATAGCTGAAAGGCTTTTCCGGCTTTTCGGTGAGAAGTACAAGGGTAGGGGCACAAAATTTTGTGCCCCTACCCTTGTACTTCATCTACCTGAAATATATTGTCTATTGATCTCGGCAGAAAAAGAGAAAGGCTTAATTTCCCTTTTTCTCTTAATCCAGCAGTATTAGGACTAAGATTCCAACGCTGTTGCTGTCTTTTTCTGATCCAACTTGAGAATTAACACTCCCAAAGGTGGTAAGCATAAATCTAAGGAATAAGGACGATTGTGCAATGACCAATCATCTGTCCATTTACCGCCCAAGTTACCCATGTTGCTACCGCCATATTGACGGGAATCACTATTAAATAACTCAGTATAAAAACCTTTTTCTGGTACACCTATGCGGTAATGAGAATGGGGTTGAGGTGTAAAGTTGCAAACCACAACCACAAAATTTTCTGAATCTTTGTCACGGCGGATAAAAGAAACCACACTATGACGGTTGTCACTACAGTCAATCCATTCAAACCCTGGTTCCGCAAAATCTTGAGTGTATAAAGTTGGTTCGCTGCGGTACAGCTGGTTTAACTCTTGGAAAAATCGTTTTAACTGTTGGTGTGGCTCATATTGCAGTAAGTGCCATTCTAAATCAGCCCAAACATTCCACTCGCTCCATTGCCCAAATTCCATGCTCATAAACATGGTTTTCTTGCCTGGGTGAGCAAACATATAAGTAAATAAACAACGCACATTAGCTAACTTCTGCCATGTGTCTCCTGGCATTTTGCCAATCATATTGCTCTTACCATGCACAATTTCATCGTGGGATAGAGCCAGCATGAAGTTTTCACTGTGGTTGTACCACATACTAAAAGTGATGTTGTTTTGGTGGAACTGGCGGAACCAAGGGTCCATGCTGAAGTAGTCGAGCATATCGTGCATCCAGCCCATGTTCCACTTTAAGTTAAAGCCCAGACCGCCTGTGTAAGTAGGCCAAGATACCATTGGCCAAGAGGTAGATTCCTCAGCTATTGAAAGCGCGCCAGGGAAATAGCTGAAAATTAGATAATTGACCTGACGCAGAAAATCGGCTGCTTCCAGATTTTCCCTACCACCGTACTGATTGGGTAGCCATTCTCCCTGTTTACGGCAATAGTCGAGGTAAAGCATAGAAGCTACCGCATCGACGCGAATACCATCAATGTGGTATTTGTCAAACCAGAAGAGGGCATTTGCTGCTAGGAAATTACGCACTTCGTGGCGTGCGTAATTAAATACCAGTGTACCCCATTCTTTATGTTCGCCTTTGCGTGGGTCAGCGTGTTCGTACAGGTGGCTACCATCAAAGAAGGCTAAACCATGTCCATCTTTAGGGAAGTGACCAGGAACCCAATCGACAATCACACCAATGCCATTCTGATGACACTGGTCAACAAAGTACATAAAATCTTCGGGGCTACCAAAACGGGAGGTGGGTGCAAAGTATCCAGTTACCTGATAGCCCCAAGATCCATCAAAAGGATGCTCTGCAATTGGTAACAGTTCTACATGGGTATAACCGAGTTCCTTAACGTAGGGAATGAGTTTCTCTGCTAGCTCTCGGTAGGTAAGGAAACGTGCGCCAGGTTTAAGTTCGGAAACTACAACTACAGGTTCGGTTTCACCATTGGGTAATTTGGCGGGTTCAGCACTAGAAGCGTGTAACCAAGAACCTAAATGCACTTCATAAACTGAAACAGGTTGAGTTAAAGGATCGGTGTGTCGGCGTTTTTCTAACCAGTCTTGATCGTTCCAATTGTAAGTATTTAAATCGGTAACAATTGATGCGGTTTTCGGTCGAGGTTCCTGTTGAAAACCATAAGGATCGGATTTTTCGTAAATGTGACCTTCAAAATTTTTGATTTCATATTTATAATGCTCTCCCACCCCTAATTCGGGAATAAACAACTCCCAAACGCCAGTAGGGCCTTTTCGCATTTGGTGTTTGCGTCCATCCCAACTATTGAAATCTCCCAAAATAGAAACGTTACGAGCATTCGGTGCCCAAACTGCAAAATAAACACCCTTAACGCCATCTACTTGGGTGAGGTGCGCTCCCAATTTCTCATAAATTCGGTGGTGATTACCCTCACCAAACAAATGTAAATCAAAATCTGTCAGGCGAGGAGATCTAAAGGCATAAGGATCGTAGGTGACACGCTCATGTTCTCCTTCTTTGATCCGTAGCTGGTAATTTGCTAGTTCTGCTGTCTCAATAATGCATTCAAAAAAGTGAGGATGATGCGCTGTTTGCATCGGGTATTCTTTGCGTTCCTGAGGAATCACTACCCACGCCGCACTTGCATTTGGTAAGTAGGCTCGCACAACCCAGACATTTTTGCCATTCTGTTCTATGAGATGAGAACCCAGTACTTCAAAGGGGTCTTGATGTTGGTTCCAAACGATGCGGTTAACCTGTTCAGGAGCGATCGTGGTCATGGACATTAAAGCTACCTACTTGAAATAAAGTGATTGACTAAAAAGGCTTTTGTAAAATATATATATATTCTTTACATTTATTTGCAATTTTGTCGCCACCGTTATCGTACATCAGAAATGGGTAATGGGAATTGACGATTGGTGGCGGGGAAAAACCAGGGAGAGGAATAACAAATGACAAATGTATTAAATTCCTAAAAAGGGGAAAATCTGAAGTAAGCCTTTGCGTATGCGGAGCAAAAAAATTTGATCCCGAATTTTAGGATCTAGTTGTCGGGGTGGGATAACTTGTAGCTGCTCTTGTAATTGTGCGTATTCTGCGGCAGTTAGAGGTTTACCGTCAACAGGCGATCGCGCTTCTATAATTATCTCTGTGCGTAATATCTCTTCTGGCATATCTTCTGCTGGTGGTAGTGCCATTGCTTCTGTCCCCCAATGGCTGCTTAAACCCACCAAAATACCAATGCTAATGCTCAAAATGAAAAGTTTGATCCGCTTCATAAAACCTCGCCGCGGGACTAGGGAAAAACAGTAGAGAGGAAATTCATTCCATCTCCACTGGGTTTCGCGATCAAATCCTGTAAGTGGGATGAGGATAATAAGGGCTGTTAACTGTTGACTGTCAACGGTTAACGGTCAACATCTCTCACAATGAATTTTGCAACTTAAAAGCAGAATAGCTTACTCCATCTACCTTGATATTTTCAAACCTTATCACTCAGGATATCTAGCAATTTATCTATTTTTGAGAAATTTTGAATGTAATCTAAATATTTAATTTACTTATACCTAAGAGGGACTTGGGGTAGAAAACAATGCTCAACGGTTCAATGATACATTTTCTTCTATCTTGCTGGATTATGAATAACTGTAGGGAAGATAGCTGCTACAGCGTTGGGAATTAAAATTTTTGTGCAAGATAAACACTAGCAAGGCTAGAAAAATTGCGCCAAGCCTAATAATACAAGCACTGAGTTATTCAATTATTTGAATAGAAAGACATTGGCTCAAGGTAATACACCTTTTCACCAATGTCCTCTATGTTGGTACTTTTAGTTAAAAAATACTTGAGCAACATCAAGTTTTCATTTAGCAACACGAGATTACTTAGATCTTCATCTCCACTACATCGACACAAGCGATACAGCGAAAATCGTCGTTACTAAATTGTTTTAAGCTTGAGAGACTGAGCTACTAGGGTGACTTAGTTGCAGCAGGAGTAGGAGATGTTGTTGTAGTTGTTGTAGGAGATGTAGTAGTAGTTGTTGTTGGGGCTTTTGTTGCAGCAGGTGTTCCAGCATCAGTTGGTTCGCCAGCTGCTGGACTGGTGGTTGCAGTACCACCAGTACCACCTTCGCCACCACCACCACCACCTTCACAAGCGCCAAGAACTGCCGCCAGACTTAACATGAGAGCCAAACCAAAGATTTTTGTTTTCATAACTCCTCGTTCACCATTTATGGCAAGATCAAATTTTCGCCTGATGACTACGATACCCTATTTGTTGCTTTTTTTTAAAATCCTTTGAGGTACATATTTTGCAGGTAATACTAATCAAAGATTTTTTTTGAGGGTAACATTATCAGCAGGTTTGAGTAATTAGTTTCTCTTAACTAAGCCAGAAGATAACTTAATTACTTCAGAGCGGATTCAGATAATTAGGTAGCAATTCGGGATATCATACCAAAAATTGTGATGTTTTCGCAGACACTTGCCGCTTGCTGCCTAGCATTGCCATACTTTAGAGGCAATGCCCAAAGGTTCAAGCTCTCCTGGTGCAGTTCGGTGATTGCTACTATGGCAATACTCAAGTGATGCAAACATTGGTGCAGCTACCTGTCAAAACACTGAAAAGGGTTTAGGGTGTTATTTGTGCTGATTGCATAAGGGGGATTGGAACCTTAGCAAAAACAGACAACCAAATCTAAAATACAATTTTTCCCACCTAAAGAAAAAGTTATGGCTGCTGTTCGTAAATCAGCTGTTTCTGCAACGGGTAATTGGTTTCGACGAGATTCTACTCCTTCAGGAGGAAAGAGGCGCTCTGCATATCGACGATCAGCTGCGTCCAGAATGTCTCAACCTGCTGTTGAACCTTCACCAGTACCCTCAAAAAGACAACGGCGTTCATCAAAAAATGTATCTATTTCTTCTCCCACAAATGGCTTGGTTGTGCCAACTACGGTGCCATCGGGTAAACAACAAAATGCTAACCTTCAAAGGCAGTTAAGTACTTCAAGTACTTTACATAAAAGTTCTCGGTTGGGTTTCCTAAAGCTGCCGATAATGAATAACTCTAGCAATTTACCTGTGTGGTTGTTGCGCTTTCATACTTTACATCGCTATTCCTCAGTGGTGACATTTTTATTGGTAGCAACAACGCTTATGGTTTATGGTTGGACAGTTTATTCCCAAGAGCTTTGGAGTCAGGGATACCGCAGATTGCAAAGTCTGCAACGTCATGAACGGCAGTTGACGACAACTAACGCCACCCTAACCAATAAAATGGCACAAGAAGCAGAACAACCCACAACAGGATTTGTATCACCAACTCCAGCCCGTACAATTTTCTTGCCACCTGCAAATAATAATCCTAATTCAACACCTACTGAGACCACACCTAATTTGCAAACGCAGCCGCAAACTTCTTCGCCGCTGGGATATTAAATTTAAGAGTCATGGTCATTAGTCGTTTGTCATTAGGATAGTACCAATTTGTAATTCCTAATTCATAGTTTGTAATTAAGTAAAGTCAGATTTTATCTAGGGTTCTGGGTTGGAATCTGTCACTCTATTATAGAAAATTGGTATAAAACTTGTGGCTCATGACTAATGGCAAAGGACAATGGATAAATCTAAATGCGTAAGTCACCAAGTAGAAGTAAATTCCAAAATTTTCGGACTTCCAATTTTACCCGGCAGAGGAAGGGTACTCAACGAGGGTTATTAGAAACCTCTACCCCTAACACTCAAGAAGCAATACCAAATACGAGAACTCGACTGTTGATCACATGGGGTCTACTCATGGCAGCAGGGTTAGGTTTAGCAATTAATTTGTATCAGCTACAAATTGTTAACGGCACAAAACTAACCGAAAAGGCGCGCAAACAACAAATGGTGAATTTGCGACCTTTTATGCCTCGTCGCCCAGTTATAGATCGTGGCAATAATTTGTTAGCAATTGACCGTCCTGTATACACTGTCTTTGCTCATCCCAAGTTATTTGATAAGTCTAATGAAGAAATAGCACAGCGTCTGGCACCTATCTTAAATAAAGACGTTGCTGACTTGGTAAAAATATTTGAAAGTAAAAAAAGTGGTATTACACTAACTCCTGCATTACCCGAAGAACTTGCCGATCGCTTTATGCGGTTAAATTTAAATGGGTTTGAATTTGTGCAAAAATACGCAAGATTTTACCCACAAGAAGATATAGCAGCTGATGTTGTAGGCTATGTTAATCTTGACCGTCGTGGTCAGGCTGGAGTGGAATATAGTCAAGAGAAGTTACTCGAACGTTCTGTGCAAACGGTGCGGTTAAGTCGTGCTGGGAATGGTGCATTGATGCCAGATCATGCACCAGATGGATTTTTGCACTTTGATGACTTGCAATTACAGCTAACTATTGATAGCCGCCTACAAAGGGCAGCTCGTTCTGCACTCAAACAACAGATGGAAAAGTTTGGTGCAAAACGAGGGGGAGTAATTGTTATGGATGCAGCCGATGGTTCTTTATTGGCATTGGTTTCCCAACCTAGCTACAATCCAAATCAATATTCTAAGGCTGATATTTCACTATTTAAAAACTGGACAGTAGCAGACCTATATGAGCCTGGATCGACTTTTAAGCCATTAAATGTAGCGATCGCTCTCGAAAATGGTGTCATTAAATCAGATGATGTCTTTAATGACTCTGGTTCAATTCAAGTAACTGACCGCATTATTAAAAATGCTCAGAACAAAAGTTACGGCAGGATCAATATTGCCGAAATTCTGCAACATTCTAGCAATATTGGCATGGTACAAATTATCCAAAGATTACAGCCTAATATTTACTATAACTGGCTGGAACGCTTGGGGTTAGGTCAATCCATTGATACAGATTTGCCTTTTGAAGTTGGTAGTCGGCTCAAAAGTCAAGAAGAATTTATTTCCACGCCCATTGAACCGGCAACTACTTCTTTTGGTCAAGGCTTTTCTTTAACACCATTACAGTTAGTACAAATGCATGGGGCCTTAGCTAATGGCGGTAAATTGGTAACGCCTCATGTAGTCAAAGGGCTAATTGATAGCAAAGGACAAATGCATTATTTACCCAATCGTTCGATGCCACGCCAAATTTTCTCACCTGCGACAACCCAAAGGGTAGTAGAAATGATGGAAACTGTGGTTGCTAACGGTAGCGGCAAAGCAGCACAAATTCCAGGCTATCGCATCGCAGGTAAAACAGGTACAGCCCAAAAGGCAAGTGCTTCTGGTGGCTACCAAGTAGGTGCAAGAATCACTAGTTTTGTGGGAATTTTGCCTGTGGAAGCTCCCCGTTATGTAGTTTTAGCGTTGGTAGACGAACCGAAAGGAGAAAACGCCTATGGTTCCACCGTCGCTGCACCGATTGTCAAAGCTGTGATGGAAGCTTTGATTCCCATTGAACAGATTCCTCCAAGTTCAACAGTGAATCCAGTACCAGCAGATACGCCGAATTGATTGAGGAGGTAATGGGGAATGGGGACTGGGGAATGGGAATTTATTATTGATTATTTCTTCCTCATCTCCCTCATCTCCCTCATCCCCTTGTCCCCTCTGCTTCCCCAGTCCCTAATCCCCGTTACCCTTATCCCCAGAGGGGGCCCCGAGTTCCCCAATCCCCATATTGTATGCAGTGATTTCGGCAGTGCGATCGCCTTCATTGCCATAAGTTAAATAAATACTCAAATAACTATCTGGTTGGTAAGGCATCCTTTCTGCCCACTCGATGGCGACAACTCCCGGTATCACCTCAAAACCTTCCCAGTATGTTTCTAAGTTTAAGGCGGCAACTTCTTGTGCTTCTAAACGATATAAATCCAAGTGGTAAAGGGGTAGCCGTCCTTCTGTATATTCATTAATAATTGTAAAAGTAGGGCTGACAATAGATTCAGCGATTCCTAAACCCTGGCCAATTCCTTGCACTAAGGTAGTTTTGCCAGCACCTAAATCTCCTTCCAGTAAAATGACACTGCCAGCATGAAGAGATTGTCCTAAAGCAATACCCAAATTTCGGGTTGCTTCTGCATTGGCGAGCGTAATTTTGATTTTATCTGCCATGATGCGCTCCAGTGTACCAACGCAATAAAACTCGTGCTAGTTTCTGGGGATTGTGTCGTACACAACCTGTTTCATCTTCAAATAAAATGTTAGCTGGGACAATTCTACGTCCTAGTTGGGTGACAGCTTCGCGATCAAGGAAGACAGGATGGGAATTTTGTTGAGCGTAGCGGATGAGTGACTTAGCGGAGGGGGATTTTTTGTGTACCAGCACAGCATCAAAAAGCCGTCTTCCTCCTGTAGATGCATCAATAGCTCTGATATGGTCAGAAACAGTATAGCCTTCAGTTTCTCCTGGTTGAGTCATAATATTGCAGACATAGATGCGGAGGGCATTAGTTTGAGCGATCGCATCGGCAATTTCTGGTACTAACAAATTAGGAATCAAACTAGTATAAAGGCTACCCGGGCCAATAATAATATAATCAGCTTCTTTAATTGCTCTAATTGCGGCGGGTAAAGCTGGGGGATTAGCAGGAATACAGCCAAGTTTTACAATGCGTCCTCCAGCCTTAGGAATGCTTGATTCACCCTCAATACGACGACCATCTGCTAGTTCTGCCCACAGACGCACATCGCTAAGAGTAGCTGGTAAAACTTGTCCTCTTACTGCCAAGACTTTAGAACTAGCTGCCACAGCCCGTTCTAAATCCCCAGTAATATCACTCATTGCTGTTAAAAATAAATTACCAAAACTATGACCATTTAAACCATCCCCAGCCCGAAAGCGGTATTGAAATAATTCTGTGAGTAATTTTTCTTCATCTGCTAATGCTGCCAGACAGTTACGAATATCCCCTGGTGGTAGAACTCCAAATTCTTGGCGCAATCGTCCAGAAGATCCACCATCATCAGCAACAGTTACGATGGCAGTAATATTAGCGCTGTAAGTTTTTAATCCCCTCAGCAAAGTAGAAAGACCTGTACCACCACCAATCACTACAATTTTTGGCCCTCGGTACAAGCGATGATGTGCCAACAGCACATCAATTAGTTCCTCTTCACCTTCTGGTCTTAATACCTTGGTAATTGAGCCGACAGTGCGGGTTTGTCCCCAAAGCAGTAACAGCAAGCCACACAGCAGTACTAAAGGCCCACTGATATAGTTGGGTAAGAGCTCAGTAATGAAGCCCAGAAACCCCCTAATTAATTCTATTGCCCAAAAAATCGGGGTCAGCTTAATCCAAATAGCTAACCCCAAACTTGCCAGCAGTACTCCTCCAACACTGATGAGTAACCAACGTTTAACTGATAAACCTGGGGATAACCACTTAAACCACTGGTTTACCCGATGGGATGTGCGGCTGCGTGACTGCTGTTGCAGAGTGTTTAGGGCTTGTCTAAAAAAACCGATTGACATAGCTAGTTGGGAGCAGTGGGACAAATAATAATTAACAGAAAATGTAACTACGTGGTTTAAATACCAAGTATAGACTTATGACAAATTTTCATCTCTATAGACTTTGAGTAAATCGTCAAAGTTGCCAGCATTTACCCTCAGATCACACTTTATTGAGTAAAAGCGAATTGAATGGAAAAGCGCATTTTAGGATTAGATCCCGGATTGGCGATTTTAGGATTTGGGGTAATTAACTGCAAAAAAAATGAAACCAAGATCCAAGATACAACCGTCCAGATGGTAGATTTTGGCGTAATCAGTACACCCGCAAATGCGGAAATGGGACAACGGCTGTGTACCTTATTTGACGATTTGCACACCCTGATGGAAGAGTTGCAACCTGACTTAGTAGCGATCGAAAAATTATTCTTCTATCGTATGTCAAGTACTATTCTGGTTGCACAAGCAAGGGGTGTAATCATGTTAGCGTTGGCGCAGCGTCGTCTCCCTTATGTGGAGTTTACCCCTGCCCAAATTAAACAAGCGTTAACGGGATATGGTAATGCTGAAAAGTATGAAGTGCAAGAGGCAGTTGCAAGAGAGTTAAATTTAGAGGATATCCCTAAGCCAGACGATGCCTCAGATGCTCTAGCTGTGGCTTTAACAGCTTGGTTTCAGGTATAATTTTGTACAGATTTTTGAATAAAAAGTAGGGGTAACCCAATGCACTGGTTCCCCTACTATTTACGAAAATTTACCGCATACTAAATCTGTGTTTTCGAGGCTGGGTTTCTAGGCAGTAAAGTACTTCGCTACTGGATGATAAGTAATAATCGCAGTAGTAGACTGTTCTGGATAAAGCTGCTCACTTTCATCCATATACAAGTTAATCCTGTCAGTCTCCAATAGAGCCAGTTGCTTGTACTGATCCTGAATATTCGGACAAGCGGGATAGCCGAAACTATAACGGGAGCCACGATAGCGTTGTGCCAAGATATCCCGAATATTATCCGGTTCCTCAGCCGTAAAACCCAACTCCCTACGAATGCGGGCGTGTGTCCACTCTGCCAAGGCTTCTGCTACTTGCACGGCTAAACCGTGAAAATATAAATAATCAGTGTATTGATTATCTGCAAATAACTTCTGGGCGTACTCAGTTGCAATCTCACCCACAGTCACCGCTTGCATTGGGAAGACATCAATTATTCCCGAATCCTTGGGTGCAAAGAAATCTGCAATACACAACCTTCTTGAAGATTTCTGCCGAGGAAATTCAAAACTTGCTTTTACCTCTGATTTTTCTGTACCTCTATGGTTTGGATCATAAACATACAAAGTATTTCCCTCAGCTTGACAAGGAAAATACCCATAAATTACCTGAGGATGCAACAGATTCTCATTGAGAATCTGCTGTTTCCAATGTTCTAAAATGGGGTAAACCTTTTCAGCTAAGAAAGATTGATACTCTTCCTTCGTTTGCTCCTTGGGTTTACGGAATTGCCATTGCCCCGCGATTAAGGCTTGCAAATCCATATACGAGAATATTTCCTCTAAAGAAATATCTTCCGGCTGCAACAACTTGGTTCCCCAAAAAGGTGGAGTCGGACGTTCAATATCCACCGCCACAGCTTCAGAACGTCTAGTATCAATTTCAGTTCTGAGTTCTGAGTTTTGAATTTTGAGTTTTGAGGTTTGAGTTTTGGCAGATGAGTCTTGAATTGCAGGTTCATCAGTGACGACTTCATCTAAAAATCCTTGCAAATCATCCCAATTACCAGCAGTTTTTGCTGGCATTAGTTTATCCATGAAATGCAAGTCAGAAAATGCATCTTTGCCATAAACTACTTTACCTTTGTAAGTGTTTTGGCAATCTTCATGCACAAATTTTGGAGTCAGCGCTGCACCACCTAAAATTACGGGGACAGTAATTCCTTTCTCGTTGAAAACCTCTAAGTTTTCTTTCATGAAGGCGGTAGATTTTACCAACAAACCACTCATCGCAATACAATCAGGTTTGTGTTGTTCATAAGCTTGAATGATGCTTTCTACTGATTGTTTAATGCCTAAATTAATTACTTTGTAGCCGTTATTAGAAAGAATGATATCCACCAGGTTTTTACCAATGTCGTGGACATCACCTTTAACTGTGGCAATAATTAAGGTTCCTTTAGCATTATTTCCAGCTTCCGATTTTTCCATGAAAGGTTCGAGGTAAGCTACCGCCGCTTTCATAGTTTCGGCTGACTGCAAGACAAAGGGTAACTGCATTTGTCCGGAACCGAACAACTCACCCACAACTTTCATCCCATCCAATAGGAATGTGTTGATAACTTCTAGAGGAGGATAAATTTCTAAGGCTTTTTTCAGTTGTGTTTCTAAACCAATGCGTTCGCCGTCAATAATATGACGCTTCAAGCGTTCTTCGATGGGGAGATTTTGATCAACGCCTTTATCGCGTTTTGTTGTCACTCCCGCAAACACGGTGGTCAATTCCGCCAAAGGATCATAAACGCAGACATCACCCTCAAATCGTCGCTCATCATAAATCAACTGCCGACAAATTTCTTGATGGCGTGGTTCAATCTTGGCAAGTGGTAAAATCTTGCTAGCGCTGACTATAGCCGCATCCATCCCCACATTCATCGCTTCATGTAAAAACATCGAATTGAGAACAATCCGGGCGGCAGGGCTAAGACCAAAGGATATATTAGAAACACCCAAAATTACATGACATCCTGGTAATTCTTGGCGAATGCGCTGAATTGCTTCAATGGTGGCTTTGCCGTTAGCTCTATCTTCTTCAATCCCTGTAGAGATAGGTAAGGCTAAGGTGTCAAAGAAAATTTCCTGGGGAGAAATGCCATATTCTACAGCTTGACGATAGGCACGTTGAGCGATCGCAAATTTTTGCTCGGCAGTGCGGGCCATTCCTTCTTCGTCAATTGTGCCAATTACTACCCCAGCACCGTATCTTTTAGCTAATTCCAACACCTTCAAGAAACGCGGTTCGCCATCTTCGTAGTTGGTGGAGTTGAGCAAACATTTACCACCAGCGACTTTTAAACCTGCTTCCATCTTTTCCCATTCAGTGGAATCAAGCATCAGGGGTAATGTGACATTATTGACTATGCGCGAAACTAGTTCGTGCATATCCCTGACCCCATCACGTCCCACATAATCGACGTTAACATCTAAAACATGGGCACCCTCTTTTACCTGGGCCCTGGCCATAGAAACCAGTCCATCCCAATCTTCCGCGTTCAGCAATTCGCGGCATTTTTTGGAACCACTGGCGTTGAGGCGTTCGCCCACAATTAAGAAAGAGTTATCTTGATCGTAGGGCTGAGTGGTGTAAATTGATGCGGCTGCTGGTTCTAAGCTTGGCTGTCTAACTTTCGGCTTTAGTTCTTTGGCAATTTCTGCTAATTGTTGAATGTGTTCTGGACGTGTCCCACAGCAACCCCCAATCACTTGGACACCCAAATCTTCAACAAAATGCATCAAAGACATCCGCAATTCCATTGGTGTTAAGCGGTAGTGTGCTTTACCGCCGATGTTTTCCGGTAAACCTGCATTAGGAATACAAGAAACAGTAAAAGGTGAATGTTCTGCCAGATATTTAATATGTGGCTTCATCAAATCTGGGCCAGTAGCACAGTTGAGACCGAGAATATCAATGGCGTAAGGTGCCAAAATTGTGAGAACAGCGCTGATTTCAGTTCCTACCAGCATCGTCCCCATACTTTCCATTGTCACCGACACCATCAACGGGCGGCGATCGCCTTTTTTGGCAAAAATTTCTTCAATACCATTGAGTGCAGCTTTAATTTGCAACACATCTTGGCAAGTCTCGACAAGAAATAAATCAACGCCACCATCCCACAGCGCTTCTGCTTGTTCTGCAAAGGCTGTTTTCAAGGTGTCAAAGTCGATATGTCCCAAAGTAGGGAGTTTAGTTGTGGGGCCAATAGAACCCGCAACAAACCGGGGTTTTTCTGGCGTAGAAAATTCTGCTGCTACACTCTTGGCTAATTCTGCGGCTTTCTTGTTCAGGTAATATGTCTGATCCGCCAAATCATATTCTGCCAAAACAATCGAAGTCGCACCAAAAGTATCCGTTTCAATGACATCTGCACCCGCAGCCAGAAAATCACGGTGAACTTTGGCGACAGCTTCGGGTTTAGTATGAATGAGGTATTCGTTACAACCTTCATACTGCGGCCCGCCGAAATCGTCAGCAGTCAGGTTTTGGGTTTGCAGATTAGTACCCATTGCACCATCAAAGACAATAACTGGCGCATCTGGACTATGCAAGCGTTCAAGAAAAGACTGAGTAATATTTGCCATGCGGAAATTAATTAGTCCTGTATTATTTAGACCTAACTTAATTATTTTCTAAAATTTACAAATTTTCGGCAGGCTGGAATAAAATCAGACATTGTTGGGGATTGGGCATGGGACATTGGGCATGGTAATAGGTAATTGGTAATTGGATTTGTCATCTCCCTCATCCCCAGTCCCCAGTCCCCAGTCCCCAATCCCTAATTCTCCTCATGGTGCGATCGCTCCCGTATCCAATCTAATAAAATCGGGTTGACTAATTCTGGTGCTTCGTCTTGGGGACAATGTCCTACGCCTTCGAGGGGAATAAACTTTTGTACTTGGGGGTAGTTGGCTAATTCTCTACCTAAAGCTATTGGTTCCCAAGGATCGGCTGTTCCCCAAATAATAATTGCTGGACAGGGTAGTACAGGTAAAAGGTCTTCTGGTAAGGGGCCTGTGGAATAACTAGTAAAAGCTAAAAATACTGCTACTGCACCCGGATCTCTAGCTGGTGCAGTTAAAATATCTACTAACTCGTCTGTCACCGCCTCAGAGTTAGCGTAGGCTTGCAAAAGAATTTTTCTGACTGTTTTTGGTTTAGCAACTTGATTAAAAAAGAATTCGCCAATTGGTTTGATAGATAATAGGCGCTGAAGCAAGGGTGCGCCAACACGACGCGACCAAGATAAACCTGCCCGTTTGCGATCGTGTAATAATCTCAATGAGCAGTTGAGCAATGCTACCCCTAACGCTATCTCTGGGTTGCTAACTGCTGCTTGCATGGCCACAATACAGCCAATAGAATTCCCGACTAAAAACGCAGGCCCACCTACTATCTCACGGCAAAAATCTGCTACTTGCTGTCCCCAATTTTCTAGGGTATAGGCAATTTTCTCACCTGGCTTCGGTTTAGCTGAACTACCAAAGCCAATCAAATCAATGGCATAAACACGGCAATTTGCAGCTAATACGGGAATATTGTGCCGCCAGTGCCACCAAGAGGCTCCAAAGCCATGTATCATCACAACTGCTGGCCCAGCACTTCCTTGAGTTTGATAGGAAATGGAGAATTCTTGCCAAATCCAAGTTTTTGTTGCAGTAAATTCGTTGATAGAAGTCTTCATGAGCAGTTTGTGAAATATAGCTTACTAAATGCTGGAACCAGACCTAGATTGTTTTGCCATTGCCATATTTGTTGAATTTTTATAAAAATCTTGAAGATTTGAAAATAATTAGGTTCTATATGCAGGCTCTGAGAAAACACTGTAAAACCCTTAACAGACGGCATATTTTGCTTGGGCTGGGGTACTGTTGCTATTGATAATACTTCATATTTCTTCATACTATAAATTGTTTGCCGGATAAATTTTTCCTATTGTCTGGTCTATTTAAATTCTCCAGTTTTATATTAAAGGCATTACTTTGAGTGTAAGGGCTAATTTTCAACTATCTAGTATTTACACTTAAGCCCTGAGTATTTCTCACTACTTATTTTGTTGTATATTATTCTTGAAGGGCATCAGTAAATTTTCATATTTTAAATCAGTTGACATTTATTTCTTTATAAATGAATATAATTATAAGCTTATACTTTCCTCAAAGCTTGGTTTAGTAATGGCAGATAAATAATTGCTTTTATGGTTGTACACAGTAAAATGATGAGAAATTGTCATTTAAATCCACTACAGCTACGAGTATTGCAGCTAAATTTATATTATTTGGAAGTGCAATTGAGAAAATAGCAGATAGGAGTTAATTTACTAACAAGATGATTGTTTAAATTGTTCGTAAATTCAAAGCAATCAATTACAACAAATAATTAAAATAATGGATTGAATTGGAGGAATATTCCTCTGATAAAGATTTTTTGACAATAGAATCGCAGCTTGAATTGTAGCTTATACCTTGAGTTCCAGCCTTTAGGGGTTTAAACCGATCTGCACTTATTTGTTTTATTTAGTGATTGCGTAAAATTTCTCATGTCATTAGCAAGAATTTATGGGAATTATTACCAGTAGTAGATTCAGTAGTTTCCCAATTTACGATAACTAAATTCATCTATAAAATTATTGCATATTAAGCATCTGCCAAGGAGTCGTTTGCAACTAGGAAAGTGACGCGAAATTTGACGAATTTTTTTTGTTGCTAGTACCTCCGTTCTAGAAAAAAATGACTATACTTGAATCAATTGATACTCCTGTTGGAAGCTATGCACCGGACTTTGAGTTGCCAGGGATTGACAATCAGGTACACCATCTGAGCCGTTATCTCAACAAGTTTCGTGCAGTTGCTGTAATTTCAATGTCTAACCATTGCCCTTATGTAAGCTTATATTTAGGTAGACTGAAAAAGATGCAGGCGGAATTTGCCAACATCGGTTTTACGCTGATTGGTATGAATGGTAGTGCAACTTTTGGGCATCCAACAGAAAGCTTTGAAAATATGAAAGTTTTTGCCCAGCGTCACCAATTAAACTTCCCCTATCTATGGGACCCTACCCAAGATGTCACCCGCAGCTTCGGTGCAAATAGAACACCTATGGCTTTTTTAATAGATAATATGGGTATAGTTCGCTACAAGGGCATGATTGACGATCACCCTGACAGATCCTTAGGTGTGGGACAAGATTATTTAAAAAAAGCGATCGCATCGCTACTGAAAGGCCATAAAATATATCCACCAGAAACTGAGGCAGTAGGTACTTCAATAATGTGGCGTAACTAGACACAGATAGTCCCTGTACTGTTATCTTAAGTTGGAGGCAATTGCAACTTTTTCGACAAAGCGTAACTTCATGGGAACGAATTACCGACGGGTTTTACTTAAACTGAGCGGTGAAGCTTTAATGGGCAACATGGGCTATGGCATTGATCCAGAAGTGGTCAAGGAAATAGCGCAAGAAGTAGGAGAGGTGGTAGCCACTGGCGTTCAGATCGCGATCGTCGTTGGCGGCGGCAATATTTTTCGAGGCGTGAAAGCGGCTTCGGCGGGGATGGACCGGGCAACCGCTGACTACATCGGGATGATTGCCACGGTAATGAATGCCATGACGCTGCAAGATTCGCTAGAGCGAATGGGGATACAGACGCGAGTGCAAACAGCGATCGCTATGCAAGAATTAGCTGAACCTTATATTCGTCGTCGTGCCATCCGTCATCTTGAAAAAGGACGGGTGGTAATTTTTGGCGCTGGTTCGGGAAATCCCTTCTTTACGACTGACACTACTGCGGCATTAAGAGCCGCAGAAATTGACGCAGAAGTGATTTTTAAAGCCACCAAGGTAGATGGAGTATATGATGCTGACCCCCATATCTATCCTGATGCCAAACGTTACACCAGCCTCACCTACGCCCATGTTTTGGCTCAAGATTTGCGGGTAATGGATACTACCGCGATTGCCTTGTGTAAAGAAAATAATATCCCGATTCTTGTATTTGACTTAACGGTGCGAGGTAATATCCACCGGGCGGTCATGGGAGAATCGATCGGCACCCTTGTGGGAGGTTCTTGTGAAATTAGCTGAAGCTGAGAGTACTATGCAAAAGACTGTTGAGGCAACTCAACGGGCTTTTAACACGATTCGTACTGGCCGTGCCAATGCCAGCCTACTAGATAAGGTATTAGTAGAGTATTACGGTACACCTACTCCCTTAAAATCACTGGCAAATATCAGTACGCCTGATGCCTCAACCATTCTCATTCAACCTTACGATCGCAGTAGCTTGAATATTGTGGAAAAGGCAATTTCCCTGTCAGATGTGGGTTTAACCCCCAGCAACGACGGTTCTGTAATTCGGCTGAATATACCGCCTCTGACAAGCGATCGCCGTAAAGAACTAGTCAAAATTGCTGCCAAGTATGCAGAAGAAGGTCGTGTTGGTATTCGCAACATCCGCCGCGATGCTTTAGATTCCATTCGCAAACAGGAAAAAAGCGCAGAAATTTCTGAGGATGAAGCTAGAGACCAACAAGATAAACTGCAAAAAATCACTAACAAATACACTGCCAGAATCGACGAGTTATTGGCAGAAAAAGAAAAGGACATTTCGACTGTCTAAGGAACTGGTAATGGGTAATGGGAAACAGGAGAATAATTGTTGACTGTTGACTGTTGACTGTTGACTGTTGACTGTTGACTGTTGACAATAAAACCACAGATATTCATCGATTTTTATCGGTTTTTATCTGTGGTTTTAATTTGATATGCTTTGATTGTTGATAGTCTGAGGAAATTCTGTATCTCTGAAGTTTGCCCCAGTGGTTATGGCATCATTAAGAATTGCGCCATCAAGCTTGGCTAAATAGAGGTTTGCCCGTTGTAAATTAGCTCCAGAAAGATTAGCGCCAGATAAATTAGCTGCGCTGAGAATTGCTTCTTTTAGATTAGCTCCAGAGAGGTTAGCGCCAGATAAATTAGCTGCACTGAGGATTGCTCCTTGCAAATTGGCGCTACAGAGATCAGCACCAGAGAGATTGGTTTGGTAAAGGTTTGTTTGTGCTAAATTTGCTTCAGTAAGTTTAGCCCCACTGATATTTGTATGGCTCAAATCTAGTTGCTCATTTTCCAAATCTTGTTTAGCATTTCTGTGAGCAATAACTGTTAAAGCTGCTTGAATATCTGCACGAATTGTTAGGGTGTTACCTTGAATTTCTGCTTGAGATTGATTAGGAACATTATTTCGCACAAAATTAGTGAGAGCTTTCATAATTTGCCAATGGACTTTTGGCTCTGCTTGGGCAATTTTGGCTAAATCATCAAATACAGCTAAACTAATTTCTAAGTTTTCTAGCTCAAGTTTTTCAATGACTATTCTTAAAATTTCTTTATTAGAAATATCAGGAATTGTTGAATTTTTTTGTTGGCTATTACTTATAGCCAGATAAATTTTTTCTAAAAAACTTATATTTTTATGATTCCAATTTTTGGCACTTTGGTAAGCAGTTACAAATACTTTCAACATACCCAAGATATTTTGAATAATTGAATATTCAGATAAAAAACAATATAACTGCTATGAGATTATATCATTAATTTCCCAAAAAGCTATTAATTGATTAGATTTAGCAATAATCAGTAATACAAATATCAGATTTAGTAAATTATTTACTCAGAATAAACTAAACTTCAAGCAACTGAGGAGGATAGTTGTGTAACTTATTTTTCTAGCTATAAATGAATATATATGCCATGAAAAGCAACGTGGACATTCATATTACACAAAGTAAAATTATTTAATAAATTATGCAAATGCAGGCAGATAAAAAGCCCATATCGAAAAACATAGTATTAATTGGTGGTGGTCACAGCCATGCAATTATGCTGAGGATGTTGGGGATGAAACCTCTACCTGGTGTGCATTTGAGTTTAATTACTATAAATTCAGATACACCTTATTCAGGAATGTTACCAGGACATATTGCTGGTTTCTACACCCACGATCAATGCCATATTGACTTACAAGCATTAGCTAAATTTGCTCAAGCAAAATTATATATTGATCAAGTTGTTGGTTTAGATTTGCAAAACAATCAAGTAATTTGTGCTAACCACCCACCAATAGATTTTGATGTGTTATCTGTTGATATTGGTAGTACACCAGCCACAATATCTGTAGCAGATGGGACAGAATATGTAATACCAGCTAAACCAGTGTCAAAACTATTAGAACATTGGTATGAATTCCTCAAAATTGTCGAAGAAAATCCTCAAAAACCAATCGAGATTGCGATCGCAGGTGGTGGTGCTGGGGGTGTAGAGTTGGCGCTGGCGATGCAAGCACATTTACAGCAGATTATGGCGCAGTCGAGGATTCTGGAGGTTCATCTATTCCAGCGCGATCGCGAACTTATGCCTAAGCATCATTACTCAGTGAGACTGCTAGTTCAACAAATTCTCACCCAACGAGGAATACAACCACATTTAGGAGAAACTGTCACTCAAGTTGCACCGTCGGTACATAGGGAAAAGTTAGAAGTATTGCAAATTAAATGTGAATCTGGGTTGACAGTAGAGTGCAACAAAATATTCTGGGTAACCCAAGCATCTGCACCACAGTGGTTAAAAACAACCGGATTGGGAACTGATGAGCAAGGCTTTATTTTAGTAGATGACACATTGCGATCGCTCACCCACCCTCATGTATTTGCAGCAGGTGACATTGCAACAATGGTGAATCATCCTCGTCCTAAAGCTGGGGTATTTGCTGTACGTCAAGGTAAACCCTTGTTTGAGAATTTGCGGCGGTTTGTACTTGGTAAGCCTCTCCAACCCTACATCCCACAGAAACAATATTTGAGTTTAATTGGTACAGGAGATGGAAAAGCGATCGCTACTAGAGGCGCATTTACCTTACCACCCCATAAATTATTGTGGTTTTGGAAAGATTGGCTTGACCGTCGCTTCATGCAACGCTTTAGTAAAGGACTAAAAATTAAAGGTTAAGAAGTTTCCCTGAGAAAATATTCCTACGCTGATTTAATCGCGAACGGCAAATTTTTATAAATTGCTAGCAACTTTACTGATGTATGATATGTAACAAAATATTACAGTATAAATATGTAAAAAAATAATTCCACAATTCAATATCTTATGATCAGCTTAGGATTTTGGAATCTGATTGTTGTAATTTTAGTTGCTTATGTGCTCAAACGTAATTGGCGTTTAGATGATGAAAAGATCCTCTGGCAAGATTCAATTTTTTTACAAAATGTTTTTATCGGAAAGTTAGCAAAATTTTGTTCCCAACCAATAGTTAGTTTGATTTTACAAACAGTTATTGTGTTAGTTGTTACTAGATTAGTTATTTATGCAGGTTGGTTGGTTTATTTACTGAATCAGTCAGAGCCGCCTTTATGGGATTTCAAATGGTTTTACACAGCAAGTAAGTTAGCTCATCAACATTTAAGTCCTTTTAATGTAGAAATTTTTCAACAGGGTTTTTGTACTTTCACAAAAGCCTGTGGCTCGATTCCACCTTTTGTTTATCCACCTAATATTATTCCTTTAATCTGGTTTCTTGGTTATTTCCCGATTAATACTGCATTCACCATCTGGACGATCATGCATGTAATAGCCATTGGATTGGTGCTATGGGGAGCCAGTATTCTTTTGCAGTCGCGATCGCCTGCTTTCAGAAACATTTGTACCATTGCAGTTGCCTTACTCTTTGGCTTAATTTTCGATTTGCAAACTGGTAACGTTGCTACATTTATTGCAGTACTTTTATTATGGATGTTGATTTTTGCTAAGAAAGATGGCAATATTGCAGGTGGATTTTGTTTAGGTATTGCCCTTTTTAAACCAACTTTAGCTATATTATTCATTCCTTATTTATTGTTGAAAAGACGGTTTTCTTTAGTTTTAACCAGTCTAATTACAGCCAGTCTCCTGGCAATTATCGGTTTAGTATTGACAGGTAATTCTGTAACAGAGTTTCTTCAAGATGCAGCGCGTGGAGTTCCTCTGTGGCTGAACGATCCATCAAATAATCCTTATATTTCGATTAGCCGCATCGACTTAAGAGTTGTTGGCCCGAGATTTTTTCCCAATAACACATTCTTAGCCAAACTATCTTCTGATTTAATTGTTTTGGTATTACTGGGCTTAGGATGTTGGTATTGGTATCAAAAACAATTACAAACTGCTTGGTCAAAAACTATTTTCTTACCGGAAATAGCGCTAATTTTCTGCTTGAGTATTGCTATTAGCTATTCACAGCCGACTAGTTCTGTAATGTTAGTACCTGCTGTGGTTTTTTTAATCAACGATTTACTATTTCAAATCAGGTATAGTTCATTCTCATGGACAAGAATATCTGTTTGGTTAGGAGGAATTGCTTGTTTGCTAATACAAACAAAGTTCGTTCATGGGTGGCTGATCGGCTCTCTAGCCAACAATTGGGATTGGAAGAAGGGTGAATTACCTTACATTTTAAAAGTAACTATATTTACATTACCAAGTTATGCTGTTTTAGGAATAACCTTGAGTATTTTAGTCTTAGCAATTACATCCCTACGTCAACTTAAGGCTGTTCGCGTAGCGTCTCCGCAGGAGAAGTATGAACTGTGAAGTATTAGGATTAGTTGATTGATGCTAAATTTTAAAACTAGCTTTATCTTATTGTTTGTTATTTGTCTAGTTGCTACGGGAGCCACAGCATATTTTTTAGGGGGAATTAATCCAGCCTTGATTCAATCGTGGTTGAAAAACTCTGGAATTTGGGCACCTGTGACTTATGTTGTGATTTATGTAGTGGCCACAATTCTGGTTTTGCCTTCCACAGCGCTGAATTTAACAGGGGGAGCAATTTTCGGCCCTTGGCTGGGGACATTTTGGACGAGTGTAGCAGCAATTGTGGCGGCGATCGCTTCTTTTGTATTTGCCCGGACAATTGGGCATGATATGGTTGCTAAAAGACTAGCTGGGCGTTGGCAAGCAATTGACGCAGAAGTGCGTGCAGGTGGAGTTTATTATATGTTTGCCATTCGCCTCGTGCCGATTATGCCCTATGGTCTGGTGAATTTTGCTGCTGGTTTGACTTCAGTTAGCTTTAAAGATTACCTCCTTGGCACAGCTTTAGGAACTGTACCAGGGATATTACCATTTGTGTTATTGGGTAGTTCTGGCATCAAAGCAATCCGTACTGGAGAAGTGCTACCACTGATTGGTGCTTTAGCATTGCTGGGAATCCTCGTTGCGGGATCTACTTGGTATCGCCGTCGTCGTAGTTTTCCATCTCAGAAGTTGAATTTTCCCTTTCGTCGCAAACGTTAAGTGAACTATGCTACCTAAGTATTCTTTTATAGTGCCGATTTATAACGAAGAAGACAACATAGAAGAAATGTATCGCCGCATTTCCCAGGTGATGAATCGGATGGATGGTGATGTAGAGTTATGTTTGGTAAATGATGGTAGCCGCGATCGCTCTTTACAAATGATGCGCGATTTACATCAAAAAGATCCGCGTGTAGTTTACTTAAGTTTGGCGAGGAATTTTGGTCATCAAATTGCTGTGACAGCAGGGCTAAATTTTGTGCGGGGACAGGTGGTTGTGATTCTCGATGCCGATTTACAAGATCCACCAGAGTTAATTCCAGACATGGTGGAAAAATGGCGACAAGGATATCAAATAGTTTATGCCCAACGCATCCAACGCCGCAAAGAAGGCTGGTTTAAGCGCTTCACAGCCTATGCTTTTTACCGCATTCTCAAGCAACTTGCAGATGTAGATATTCCCACAGATACCGGGGATTTTTGTTTATTAGATCGTAAAGTTGTAGACTTGTTAAATTCTATGCCAGAACGCAACCGCTACATTCGCGGCTTGCGTGCTTGGGTTGGTTTTAATCAAATAGCTATTAAGTTTGAGCGAGATCCCAGGTTTGCAGGTGATGTGAAATATACATTTCGCAAATCTCTAGCATTAGCAATCAACGGGTTAGTTTCTTTCTCTAAAGTACCGCTACGATTGTCAACTTATATGGGCTTTCTCGCTGCGCTAGTTTCACTTTTTATGAGTGTAATGGTTTTATATTGGCGACTTGTTGAACCCCATTCTCCTTTAACTGGAATGGCGATTATTTTAATGGCTATTTTCTTTTTAGGAGCAGTGCAATTATTTAGTATTGGTATTTTAGGTGAATATATTGGGCGAATTTATGAAGAGGTAAAAGAAAGACCACTGTATACCTTGGCGGAAGTAGCAGGTTTTTATGACGACAAATAATCAGCTAAAACCCAGATTAATTGTATAAATAATCATCAAGTCTTCCTCTGCCATTTGTCATTGGTCATTTGTATTAACAAAGGAAAAATGACAGTCTCAAGAAGAGAATGTGCAACGCTGAATGCACATTAGCTTACCCAAAATAATATTATCGCTATATCGTTATACAAGCAACCCTGACAGAAGTAGACTGAGACTTTTATACTAATTCACGAAATCATTGATACAAATTACTTCCTCTGCTCCTCTGCTTCCTCTGCTCCCTCTGCTTGCCCATGTGTATTTTAAAGTGAAATGGTTTACCCTGTAGCTGACTGGGGTATTGGCAAAACTGAACATATTACTATTGGAATCTGCATCTCCCTGTGGTCAAATAAAGATGATTCCAAAAGACATAATTTTTCATCCATGAAAAAACCTGGTGCTTTAACAACTACATTTTTAGCCGGCGTTACCATGCTCCTAACAGCCTGTGGTGGTGGTAATAATGGTACAAATGTGGGCAATACTTCCCCAACTCAGACTGCAAATAATACTGGCTCAACCACGAACTCATCAGGTGCAATTCCTATTGGTATTGCTTTTGCTCAAACTAGCAATGTAGCGTTACTCGGTCAAGAACAAGTTGCTGGAGCGAGAATTGCTGAGAAGTATTTTAATGATAAAGGTGGTATTAACGGCACTCCAATTAAATTGGTGTTTCAAGATACTAGCGGTGATGAAGCAGGAGCAATTAACGCTTTTCAAACTTTAATTAATAAAGACAAGGTTGTCGGTATTGTCGGGCCTACTTTATCACAGCAAGCTTTTAGTGCTGACCCTGTTGCCGAACGTGCTAAAGTGCCAGTGTTAGCAGCCTCGAATACTGCTAATAAAATTCCCGAAATTGGTGATTATGTGGCTCGGGTATCAGCACCTAGTTCTATTGTTGCTCCTAATTCGATTAAAGCTGCGCTCAAGCAAAATCCAAACATTAAAAAAGTCGCAGTTTTTTATGCTCAAAATGATTCTTATAGTAAATCAGAAACGGATATTTTTCAGAATACTGTGAAGGCTCAGGGTTTGGAATTAGTAACAGTACAAAAGTTTCAAACCAGCGATACAGATTTTCAAAGCCAAGCTACAAATGCGTTGAACTTGAAACCAGATTTAATCATTATTTCCGGTTTGGCTGCTGATGGCGGTAATTTGGTCAGACAACTGCGGGAACTAGGTTATAAAGGTTTAATTGTTGGTGGTAATGGACTGAATACTTCCAATATTTTTCCAGTATGTAAAGCACTTTGTGACGGTATATTAATTGCCCAAGCATACAGTCCAGAACATCCCGGTGAAATTAATTCGACATTTCGTAAAGCCTACACAGAACAATTTAAGAAAGAACCACCGCAATTTACTGCTCAAGCTTTCGCTGCAGTTCAGGTTTATGTAAAAGCACTGCAAGATTTAGATAAAAAAAGCAAAGTGAATAACTTAGCCTTGCCACAACTGCGAACAGAATTAAATAAACAGATACTAGCTGGAAAATACAATACCCCACTAGGAGAAATTGCTTTTACTCCCGTTGGTGAGGTTGTGCAGAAAGATTTTTATGTAGCCCAAATCAAAATGGATAAAGATGGTAGTCAAGGTAAATTTGCATTCCTGAAATAGTTAATTTATGACTTTGACTCTGTTTCTACAACAATTTTTAAATGGGTTATCCATTGGCAGCGTTTATGCAATTTTCGCCTTAGGATATACCCTGGTTTATTCCATTTTGGGCATCATTAATTTAGCTCATGGTGCAGTATTTACTCTGGGTGCATATTTTACTTATGCACTCATGGGTGGTACCTTTGGCTTTAATGGTTTACTCGCGAATGCTACCCTACCGATAAAATTACCATTTGCGATCGCCTTAATTTTGGGCAGTAGTTTAGCTGGTTTGGTGGGGATAGCAATGGAACGGATCGCTTTCCAACCCTTGCGCCGTAAAGGTTCTGACCCCTTACTCACGGTAGTTTCTAGCTTGGGTGTGGCGGTGGTAATCGTTAACCTCATCCAATATTTAGTAGGTGCGGAAAGTTATACATTCCCCGCAGACGCTTACGGAAGTTTACCTGCTTCAATTAACTTTGGTAGTCCTGAAAACCCGATTCCTATTCGTAGCGTCCAGATAGTGATTTTTGCGGTATCTGTAGTGATTGTGGCAATTCTTACCTATTTTATCAACAGTACTAAATATGGTAAGGCAATGCAGGCGATCGCAGAAGATGCAACCACCGCCAGTTTGTTAGGAATTAATACTGATGGCTTTATTGTGCTGACATTTTTCATCAGCAGTTTTTTAGCAGGATTGGCGGGAACTTTAGTTGCTTCTAGTGTGAGTATTGCGGGGCCTTACTTTGGTATTGCTTTTGGTTTAAGAGGTTTAGCAGTAATTGTCTTGGGTGGTTTGGGTAGTATTCCCGGTGCAGTGCTAGGCGGTTTAGTTATTGGCTTAGTGGAAGCATTTGTTCCCGGTGAATATTCTGGTTATAAAGATGCTGTCGCATTTGCAATTTTGTTTGTCATGCTATTAGTTAGACCCCAAGGTTTACTCGGACGGCGATTTATTCAGAAGGTTTAACTTAACTCAGCACAATTACAATGTTTCACAATGAATGAATTTCTCTCAACCTACGCTTCGTTAATTGTCTCTATGGTATTAGGGGCATTACTAGGGCTATCACTTTATCTACCTTTGATGACTGGACAATTATCCTTAGCTAGCCCTGGATTTTATGCTTTAGGTGGATATATTGCTGCTATTTTATCTACAACAGTTTTTGCATCTAATAATAGTTCATTTCCTATCCATCTACTATTATTAGAAATGTTAATTGCTGGTGTCGTGTCCGGTTTATTGGGCGTAGCAGTGGGAATTCCGGCGTTAAGATTGCGAGGAATTTATTTAGCGATCGCCACAATTGCTTTTGTAGAAGTTTTACGAGTTATTTCCCTGAATTTGGAAATTACAGGCGGTGCTGTGGGAATTTTTGGGATTCCTCAACCCTTCCAAAGCCAAATCGAATATTTATGGATTGCTTTGCCATTATTGATAATTGCAATGGTAATGTTTTACCGTCTGGAACGGATTAAGGTAGGTAGGGCATTTACTGCTATTAGAGAAGATGAATTAGCCGCAGGTTCGATGGGAATTAATCCTACATACTACAAGGTTTTAGCATTTACATTAGGTGCAATTCTGGCAGGTGTAGTTGGTGCAGTTAGCGCCCATTTTCTCAATACTTGGAATTCTAGGCAAGGGACTTTTGATGCTAGTATTATCTACTTAACTTTTGTGTTAATTGGTGGTTCCAGAACTTTCTTAGGTTCAGTGGTAGGAGGGATGGTATTTACAGCTTTACCGGAAATTCTCCGAGGAATAGCTGATACAGGGGGATTACCAAATTGGTTAGCACAATTCCTCAGAGACGGCAGATTAATTATTTTTGGTTTACTGATTGTAGTGGGAACAATCTTTTTTCCTCAAGGTTTAGTAACTCCTGATATTTTTAAAAAAGGCAAGTCGAAAAAGAAGCAAAAAATTGATGCTTAAACGTGCAATAAAATATGCTTAAAATACAAGATATTTTTAATTCTCATAACTAGCCCCTAGCCTCTAATCTCTAAATATGCAAACAGCCGATAACAATAATATTGTCCTAGAAGCAAAATCTTTAACTCGCCGATTTGGGGGGTTAGTGGCTGTCAATAATGTATCTTTTGCAGTCAAAAAGCATGAGATTTTTGGATTAATTGGCCCTAATGGTGCAGGTAAAACTACATTATTTAATCTGATTACTGCTTTAATTCCGCCTTCGAGTGGAGAATTAATTTATCAAAATCAAAATATTTCGCAACTCCGTCCCCATAAAATTGCAGGTTTAGGGATTGCGCGGACTTTTCAAAATATTCGCTTGTTTGGTGAACTCTCAGCTTTAGAAAATGTGATTGTCGGCAGGCATTTACATACCAACAGTAGTATGATTAAAGGGGTTTTAGGATTACCACCTGCACCGAGTGAAGAATCTAAAAGTAGACAACAGGCTTTAGAATTATTGGAGATGGTGGGATTAAGCGATCGCGCCCAGGAAAAAGCCAGAAACTTTGCTTATGGTGATCAACGTCGCTTAGAAATCGCCCGCGCTTTAGCCCTAGAACCGCAAATCTTACTCCTCGATGAACCAGCAGCGGGAATGAACCCCAGCGAAAAGCAGCAACTCAGCGAATTTATCCGCCATCTCAGGGAACGCTTCAACTTAACGATTGTGCTGATTGAGCATCATGTACCCTTAGTTATGGGATTGTGCGATCGCATTGCTGTTTTAGATTTTGGACAATTAATTGCTTTGGGTGAACCAGCTAAAGTGCGGGATGATCCAGCAGTAATTGAAGCTTATTTGGGAAATGCATGAGGATTTTAACCGCCGATGAACGCCGATGAACGCCGATATGTAAATGATAAAGAAGATTTTACGATTTTAGATGTTAAAGACCTTGATGTTAATTATGGCGGTATTCAAGCGCTAAAAAATATCAATTTGACAATTAAAAAAGGTGAAGTAGTTACCTTAATTGGTGCGAATGGTGCAGGTAAAACTACAACTCTCCGCGCTATCTCGAAAATTGTCAATCCTAAAAGTGGTCAAATTATTTATAGTGGCAGAAATATTACTCGTCGCCAAGCTTATGAGGTGGTGAAATTAGGTGTCGCCCATTGTCCGGAAGGACGGAGGGTGTTAGCACGGCAAACAGTTTTAGATAATTTATTATTAGGTGCTTATATTCGTAACGATCAAGCAGCGATTAAAGCTGATATTCAACGTCAATATGAGTTATTTCCTCGGTTAGCGCAAAGACGCAATCAACTAGCAGGAACTCTTAGCGGTGGTGAACAACAAATGTTAGCGATCGCTCGTGCTTTAATGAGTAAACCACAACTCCTGCTTTTAGATGAGCCTAGCTTAGGTTTAGCCCCCGCAATTGTTAGAGAAATTTTTACTATTATTGAAAATCTCCGCGCTACCGGTGTAACAATTTTGTTAGTTGAACAAAACGCTAATTTAGCTCTGCAAATTGCTGATAGAGGATATGTTTTAGAAGCTGGTTCTATTACTTTAACAGGTGCAGCATCAGAATTATTGAGCGATGAGCGAGTTAAAAAAGCTTATTTAGGGTAAAGATTTGGGAGGTCAAGATATATGGTAAAGTCACCAACTAAATCTCTAACTTTGGCAGAGTTTTTACAACTGCCAGAAACCAAGCCAGCTAGTGAATATATTAATGGAAAAGTTATTCCAAAACCAATGCCACAGGGAAAACATAGTAGACTTCAGGGTGAACTAATTAGTTCTATCAATGCCTTAGTTAAGCCTCAAAAAATTGCCCTAGCCTTTCCTGAATTGCGGTGTACATTTGGCGGACGTTCAATTATTCCAGATGTGGCTGTCTTTGCTTGGGAAAGAATTCCTTTGGATGCAAGTGGAGATGTAGCAAATGTTTTTGAAACGCATCCAGATTGGACGATTGAAATTTTATCACCTGACCAAAGTCAAACGAAAGTAACCGGAAATATTTTACATTGTCTTAAGTATGGTAGTAGTTTAGGTTGGCTACTAGATCCAGATGAAAAATCTGTTTTAGTCTTTCCCCCAAAACAGCAACTAATACTTTTACAAGCAGAAGATGAAATATTACCAGTTCCAGATTTAGTTCGGAATTTTCAATTGACTGTAGGGCAATTGTTTGGCTGGTTAAAGCTATAAGATAATGAGAGATGGCTAATGTCTGAACAAACAATTCAAAATGATATTTTAGGTGAATTAGTTTGGAATAGTAAGCTCAAGTGGTGGTCTAGTCAAGTTGAAATTACTCCAGGAAATATTGTAAATGTGAGTGTTGATAACGATGATAAAGATATAACTGCTGCTATTGAAATAGCTTGCCATTCTTTTACTAGAATTCAAGAACAAGAAATCAATCTTCGCCGTTTTGCAGCTAACCAACTTCTAGAACTATATAATGAGTACTGGAATAATGGTGATGTAATTGACTGCTTAAGTTTTATGGAACTAATAAAATTGGCAGCAGTAGTTATTAATACCGACGGTAGTACCGACATTTTTTATGATGATGGTGAGCTATTTGGCGGTCATACAATTATTGTATCTATTGATTGTCACGGAGCTTTTAAAGAGGCTCAAATCGCAGGCTAAGACTGCGTATATAGAAATTAAAATTTATTCTTGGCTTTTACTTATAAACACTTCTGATTGCTGATTAGTGAGTCAAGAGTGATTAATCTATTTTGTTATTTCCCTCTCTGTCTTATCCCTTTTCTATACATGAGGGTAAAAATTTTTTATTGAAACTATTTTCTGTTCTTGCTTGTAAGAAAAATTGCTACACCTTTAATCTTCTACAAGTGAATTAAGTTTTTACAAAAGATTACAATATTTATCATATATTTAGATTGTTAGCCTGATTGTTAAGTATCTATCTTTGTGTAGATGCGAATTTTATTAGCATAAATTACTAAATCTATGAGCCAAATCATCTGGATTGCAAGACACGCTAACCGCCTCGACTTCGTTAACCCTGATTGGTTCCTCACTGCTGAACGACGCTACGATCCACCTTTATCTGACGATGGTTTTATTCAAGCCAAGCAGCTAGCTAACCGCCTGAAGAAAGAGAAAATTAGCCATATTTTCGCTTCGCCTTTTCTGCGAACTGTGCAAACAGCCAATGCAGTTGCCCAAGCGCTAGATTTACCGATTAAATTAGAAACTGGTTTGAGTGAATGGCTCAATCCCGCTTGGATGACAGAAGAACCTCAAAGACTTTCAACGCCAGCGTTAGCAGAATTATTCCCCAGAATTGATGTGAGTTACACGCCGCGGATTGCTGCCAAATATCCCGAAACTAAAGAACAAGTAAGGGTACGTTCAGGACAAACGGCTAGATGTTTAGCGGTGGAAAATTACCCACAGAACATTTTATTAGTAGCGCATGGTGCTTCTGTACTAGGGGCAGCTATGGGTTTAGTAGGAGAAATTGCTCAAGTTGAAGTAAAAGCCTCTTTATGTTCTTTAGTAAAAGTAGTGCTTCAAGACTCAGAATGGTTGTTAGAACTTAAGGGAGATACTTCTCATTTAATGGAAGTAGAGGAAGTAATTCGATTTGTTTAAATCTCTAAGAGGATTTAAAAATCCTCGCTTCCGCTAATCTAGATACATTGCCATTTACTGAGAAAGTTACTAATTTACTGATAAGTTTTATGACATTATTACTAGCAGGAGATATCGGCGGCACAAAAACTATTCTGCGATTGAGTGAAATAGCAGACTCACCAGGAATTTCGGAAACATCAGAAGCACAGACGTTACGCAATATTTACGAGGAAAGTTTTCACAGTCAGGATTTTCCTGATTTAGTGCCTATAGTCCAGCAGTTCCTCGTTAAAGCCAAGTCCGCGACACCACAAAAGGCTTGCTTTGCGATCGCAGGGCCAGTGGTGAATAATACTGCCAAGCTGACAAATTTAGCTTGGTATTTGGATAGCGAACGTCTACAACAAGAACTGGGAATTGCTTCTGTTTCGCTGATTAATGACTTTGCAGCCGTTGGTTATGGCATTTTTGGCTTAAACAGCAAGCATTTGTTGACTTTACAACCTGGAAAATCAAAACACGATGCACCCATTGCCATTATTGGTGCTGGTACGGGATTAGGACAGGGCTTTTTAATTAAGCAGGGAGAACATTACCAGGTTTTTCCCTCAGAAGGTGGACACGCCGACTTTGCTGCGCGCAACGAGTTAGAGTTTCGGCTAATGAAATACTTGCTGGATAAACATGATATCCAGCGCGTTTCTGTAGAACGGGTAGTTTCTGGACTGGGAATTATCTCCATTTACCAGTTTTTGCGCGATCAAAAAGTTGCTGTGGAATCACCAGATATCGCTCACATTGTGAGAACCTGGGAACAAGAGGCAGGAAAATTAGAGAAAAGTGTCGATCCAGCTGCAACTATTGGTATTGCTGCCCTACAAAAACGCGATCGCCTTTCGGAACAAACTATGCAATTATTTGTAGAAATATATGGTGCAGAAGCGGGAAATCTCGCCATTAAACTTCTACCTTATGGCGGATTGTATATTGCTGGTGGTATTGCTCCGAAAATCCTGCCTTTAATGCAAGAGGGTAGTTTCCTGTTAAACTTCACCCAAAAAGGAAGGATGCGTTCTCTCCTCGAAGAAATACCGATATATATTATTCTCAACCAACAAGTAGGGTTAATTGGTGCTGCTTTATATGCAGCTAGGTTATAACAGCTAGTACCACTAGGCGGAATTTAAAATTCTTTCATTCAAAATTCAAATTTCCCAAGGCTTGCTTTATAAGCTTTTGTTGTCTTTTGAATCTGAACTTTATTTCCGCTTTGCTGTACTAGCAGCATCAGTGATATCCACATCATCTGAAGCAAAAACTATGACAATCAAATTTTTATTGCCCCTATTTACCGCCACACTTTTGAGTAGCGGATCTTTGTTGGTAGATGCACGTCAACCCAAGCCAAAGGTTACTCCCGCCAAAGCAACAGTTACTCAACCTGTGCAGCCACAATGGAAGGTGTATACTGGCCCAGATGGGCGTTTTAGCGTGTTAATGCCGGGAATCCCCAAAAGGGATAGTCAATCGCAAAAAACCTATATGGGGGAAATCAACCTAGAAATATTTATCGCTCAACCACCAAAACAGGAAGTAGCTTATGTAGTTACTTATAATGATTTCCCCTATAGTTATGGTGAATTGGCAAATCCGCAAGCAGTCCTGAATAATGCTAGAGATTTGGCTTTAAAAACTACGAAAAGCAATTTAATTAGCCAGCGGGATATTCGTAGTCCGAATGGTCATCCAGGAAAAGAAATTGAGTATATTAATTCTGGTGGTAAAGTCACTAAAAGTAGAATGTATTTTGCTCAAGGGCGTTTGTATCAAGTGATGGCGATAACTACCAGAAAACAACGCCGCAGTTTAGCTAAAACCATTAATGGTTATTTAAATTCCTTCAATGTGGTTTTAAAAGCTTGATTTTCAAAGGCTATTTATAAAGTAAATATTAAGTAGGGGAGCCACTGCGTTGTGCGGGTTCCCCGCGTTGTAGCAAGTGGCATTGTGTTACGGCTGTGCAAGGATTTCGGACTAAGAGACAATGAAATTTAGCCGTAACGCACCATCTTTGTGGATGCCGTACTCTCTGCTAACGCATCCTACAATTTAAGGTTTAATACCAATTTGAAAACAGAATGCGACAGATGGTAAGGGCACGGCATCCATAATTTTGTCGCATATCAAATTATCTTACTGGTGCCGTGCCCCTACGGATAATATCTTATCCTCAACTCGTTGGTTGTGAATGCGATCGCCTTTTCTATGAATGCTCATTGATAAACAACCTTAACCCCTTGGTCACGAATGGGTTAAAGTTCTCTATGGATGAGGTAGCGTTGATAAACAACCTTAACTCTTTGGTTACGAATCAGTTAAGGTTCTCTATGGATGAGGTAGCGTTGATAAACAACCCTAACTCCTTGGTCACGAATGGGTTAAGGTTCTCTATGGATGAGGTAGCGTTGATAAGCAACCTTAACTCCTTGGTTACCAATGAATTAAACCATTTTGTATTTTGGATTTTAGGAAGTTAAAGACTAAAACGCGATCGCACTCTCTTCACTACAACCAAAATGCGATCGCTATTGAGATAGTTGAAAAATTCATCAGAGGTGGGTGACCTGAGATTCGAACTCAGAACCAGCGGATTAAGAGTCCGATGCTCTACCGTTGAGCTAGTCACCCACACGAATACAGATTATAGCAAATTGCTGACGGCTTTACTAGTGCAGTCTGAGAGCAGGTTTTAAGCTCTAGGGAGTTTTACTATAAATGTAGTTTTTCCAGCTACACTTTCTACATGAATTGTACCGCCTAAATTGGTGACCATTTTTTGCACTAATGCTAGTTCTAGTCCGGTGCCGCTATGTTTCCAGGGGTCATTTTTAGCGATGTGATAAAATGGCTCAAAAATTCTTGCCCGTTGTTGAGCAGATATCTCTAATCCGGAGTTTTGGAAACTAATCTGCATCATATCTGCTATCAGTTGCACTGATACTGTGATAGTTTCGCCGGCAGGCGTGTATTTGCAGATATGATTAAGCAGTTCTGTAACAATTCGCTCGAATTCTGTAATCTCTGTTGCTAAAGTTGGTAGTGCAGTGTCAATCTCCAGCTTCAATTGCTGTTGCTGACAAGCGGTGACTTCCCGAAAAGACTCCACAATTGGGGGTAACCAGGTTTGTAAGTCGATAGGAATGAGGGTTTGGGGATCGGGTGGGGTTTGGTGATGGGTAAGTGTGAGCAAGTCTTGAATTAAGTTACTACCTCTACCACATTCGCTATGGAGTATCTGCAATAGTTGCGGCACTATGTCTTTATCTGATAGCCCTTCTAGGGTAAGCATACTTTCAAGGGTTTGGGCTGCAAGGCTAATGCTAGTAATGGGCGTGCGGAGTTGTTGCGCCAAGGCGCGGAGAAATTGGTTGTTGAGGCGTTGAATTGTTTCTATTTCTTGAGATTGGGCTTGGATGGTTTGTTTTAGCCGCGAATTACGAATGGCGATCGCACATTGATTGGCAATTTGTTGCACTATCCCATTTTCCCATTCATCAAAGGGCTGTTGGGTGGCGCGGATCAGCCACAGATTGCCGAGCATTCCTTGACAATCGAAAATTGGATAAGCTAGCTGGGTCATTACCTGTAATTTTTGTTGCCATCCGCGAAGAATTTCCACAGAATGCAGGGATTGTTTTTGCAATAAGCGTTGATAAATGTCTGGAAAGTCTGCAACTTGCTTGCTTACACCCTGATGCAAGGGTGAACTATTGCTGTATTCATAGGCAATGGTTGCGAGGGTGCAGTCACTATCATAGAGTTCGATATGACAGCGATCGCTTTTAAGTAACTGCGCTAAATCCTGAATCGTTGTTTCTAGGATTTGGCTGATATCAAGATTGTCGCGGATTTGTTCTGTAATGCGTTGCGATAGTGCTTGAAAGTCTTGAATATTTTGGACTTCGGCTGCATAATCTTGTCTTTGCAACTCCATCTCAGCTTTCAAGTTTTCTACCTGTTGCTGCAGTTCTGCTTGCTGGCTAGCAATGCCAATTTGCGCTGCTAACTGTTTGAGTAAGTCAATTTCTGGATCTCGCCATTGATGGGGTTTGTTACAATACTGGGCAATTAATAACCCCCATAACTCTTGGTGTAAGAGAATTGGCACAACTAAATTAGCCCTTACTTGCAAAGAGGCGAGAAAATCTATCTGACAAGGATGTAACCCCGCTGCATAAATGTCTTCAATAACTTGAATCCCGCCTTTTCTGTAGCGTTCTTGATATTTAGGAGTAAAGCAAGGATCGTGAATGTTTTTTCCCAAAAGTGGGCCATTAGCAACTATTGTGGCTTCCGCAGCGATCGCACCAGTACCATCAGCCTCAAAACGGTAAACCAAAACGCGATCGCAACTAAATAAATTCCGCGCATCTTTAACTATTTGTTGCAGAATAGTCTCTAAATCTTGATATTGGCAAATTTTTTGAGCTATATCTGCCAATAGTTGCGCTTTTTCTGCTTGCAGTTTCCCTTTGCGTTCTATTTGCTTGGCTGGGCTGATACTACTACTAGTGCCAATCAGCCGATAAATTCTCGAGTTCGCATCTCGCAACGGTGTCAGCGTCGTACTCCACCAAGTAGGCACACCTTTAAATTGCAAGCATTGTTCGTAGGAAATAGTTTTGCCAAAGCGCACGCAGTCATTGTAATGCTGACGTACTTTCGCCGCATCTATAGGCGATAGTATATCTTCGGGTCTTTTCCCTTGGAGTTCCTCGGAGCTTATTCCTAGCCACCGTTCATGAGTTGGGTTAAGTGCCACATAGCGAAAATCCCCATCTTCTAGCACATCTATCACAAAAATCGATGCCTGCCCAGAATCGTAGATGCTTAGTAGGAACTGCTCACTACTACTTTTATCCGCATCTTTGCCGAAGAGAAGATAAGGCGATGATAGTGACTTCAGTTCTACAGTGGATTCAGATTGGTTAATATTCATGCGAGAGTCCCTGTCTGGTATAACTGACTCATCTAGGCGCTCTCTCGTATAGTTACGGTAGTAAAAATTATCCTTAGCGCCTAAAGCAAAGGATTGTCAGCTTTGAGTTATTTATATTCGTGTCTTTCTCTATTTCTCTTCAGAAATCACGGAAAGCCCATAAAAGTAAGCTTAACAAATCCTGCTGGTTGAAGAATAAAATACATGGGCAGGTTAGTGTAAAGTTACTTGATATTGATTTGTTAATAATTTCTTAAAGATTTTTGCATATATTTTAAGTAGAATCAAGGAGTATTATGAATTATTGTGATTATTCTTAATATGTTGGGCATGGGGCATTGGTAATTGGTAATTGGTGTTTGGGGTTTGCCATTAATTATTTCTCCCCTGCACCCTGCACCCTGCCCCCTTGCCTCATCCCCAGTCCCCAGTCACTTCAACAACTTGTAAGCATTCATCCCCGTTAAGATAGCAACCAGCAGCCAAGCGATCGCTAAACCGATAACTTCGCCTAAAAAAAACTGTGTAAGTTGGCGTAAAATCAAGCCAATAGCTGCACCGATGGGCAAGGCAATTGCCCAACTAAATGCACTAATAAATATCCACCGCCAAGCTAAAGGAACTGTTTGGTAAATAGCCCACCATTGAGCAAATCCAATGACAAAGCCGCCAATTAACCCAGACAGCGCCTCAGAAAGCATCCTTGTGGGGAGTAAGTCAGTTGTGGGTACAATCCAACCGATAGCACCTACACCAATAATTGCGATCGCACCCCAACCCGCCATTGTGAACAATACCCACTTCACATAGAAACTAGTATGGGTGAGCATGATAGTTTGAGCCAGCGCGATCGCTAATCCGCCAATCATCGCCTGTAATAAACCCAAATCTGGCTTTTCGCCAATTTCAATGAATAGCAGACTCACCAAAAAACCGCCCAAAGTGGCTATCGTCCATTGCAAGGTAAAGCTAAATTGAGTTTTGACAGGCACAAATAACATCAAATTTTCTTTGGTAGTAGAATTGGTGTCGCAGCTTTGGTGTCAAACATCTCTAGAAAAGCCCTGCGTCGCCTTTGAGGGGACTCTGGAGAGATATAACCCCATAAACTTTCCCAGTAGAAAAATGAGATACCGTTAAATTTGCGATCGCGCGCTATCTTAACCTGTTCTTTTATTTGGGCGATCGCTACGGAATCGCGTAATGTGCCCGTTGATATCCCAATACTTACAGGTATTTGGCTGCGAGCAAATTCCACTGCTGGCTGTTCTAGTTCTTTAATAAAACTGTTTTTGTTATCTCGATATACCTGCAAAATCAACTCATCAACCAAACCTTTTTTTACCCAATCTTTCCAATTTTGCAAATAATATTTGTAAGCAAAAGCTTGCGAGTTAGGAGACAAAGAAATTTTGGCATAAGGTTTAACTGCTTTCACAGCTTGATAAATTGCTGCCATGAAATCAGTAAGTTTTTCAGATCGCCAACGCATCCATTCTGGGTTAAAAGGATTTTTTGGTGGGCTTTTACCTTGATGTTCTTTTTGGTAAAGTTCAATGGTAAAAGCGTCGTAACCAAACTGTACCGGCATCCCAAAATGATCGTCAAGCTGAATCCCATCCACATCATATTTACTGACAACTTCTACAATTAGCTCTTGAATAAACTCTTGAACTTGTGGATGCAAAGGATTTAGCCAAGCTAGTTTAGTAACATGATTATTGCCAATTTCTTCCGGTGGAATTTCATTAATTGACCTAATACCCTCTTGCCCATTTGTTAGCCATTCCGGGTAACGTAGTGCTAATTGAGAATATGGTGGTGTCATAAACCCATATTCAAACCAAGGGAAAATACTTATACCTTTAGGTTTAGCAAGTTGGATTAACTTGTCTAAAACATCTTGTCCACCATGCATAATTTTCAGCAAAGGTTGAGTATCTGCACCTGTTACTCTTTTGGCAACTGCGCTATTGTAAAAAGTATGTCCTCTATTCCAAACTACAGGATAAATAGTATTAAAGTTGAGTGAGGAAAGTTGGTTAATAGCGCGGTCAATACCCCAAGGAACAAATAACACACCACTAGCAACATTAGTTAGCCAAACACCACGGATTTCGGTTGTAGTTGGAGGACTAGCTTTTTGGTAATAAACTGAATGAGAAGGAAGCGAAAATGCTATGAAGCATAATAATAATTCCAAACACAGCCAGTAACAAAAATAACGGCGGGCAAACCGATTCATTTGTGGGCTTGACTTCGTTTTGAAGAGATAGAAAGGGTATTAGGGATATATATAACTACAAATTGAATATCCAGCTTCCGGATTATGTAGTTATAGGATGAACTTTAGCAAATATCTCAAAATAAAATTTGCTCAAATTTAACTATTTTAATCTTCGAGATTATCAAACATCTCCATCCTCATCAAACAGTAAAAATATGCAAAAAAAGCCTGGTTCAGCAGGCTTTTATACTATAGCAGTCCTAAAACTTATTCGTCATCAGTTCTCAAACCTGGAGTGAAAAATTGCAGCATCAACTGAGGCTGACATCTACCAAAAAGCATACAAATTCAAATATTGTTTGCGTCACGTAAATTACATTTAGGGGCGCACAGCCCTACGCCCCTAGATATCTATCGTAATTTCTACTAAAAATTTAGACTGACTACAACACACTTCTCATTATTAGCTGATTATTCAAAACTTTCTAATTGCTCAGTTCGTTGCGTAACTCGTAATTCTCTTAGTTTAATTACGAATTACGAATTATTAAAATTTCTCAATTCCTTCAAACTTTTTAGCGCTTACTGTATTTGCAGCTTCTCCACAAGTGCGTGGCGTGGGAAATATCTTGTCTGGATTAGCTAAACCTTTGGGATTAAAAACTTGCCTTACCCATTGCATAGTTTCCAAATCCGCTGGGCTAAACATATCTGGCATATAGCATTTTTTATCTGCACCAATACCATGTTCACCCGAAATACTACCGCCGACTTTCACGCAAAGTTTTAAAATTTCTCCCCCTAATTCTTCCACTCTTTCTAATGCGCCATGCACAGCATTATCGTAAAGAATTAGTGGATGAAGATTACCATCACCAGCATGAAATACATTGGCAACTCGATAACCAAATTTTTGACTTAATGCCTCAATTTCTTGTAAAACATAGGGTAATTGAGTCCGAGGAATTACGCCATCTTGCACATAATAATCTGGGCTTAAATGTCCTGCAGCGGCAAAAGCAGCTTTTCGCCCTTTCCAAAGTTTTAATCGCGTTTCGGGATCGCTAGCAGAAGTGACACTACGCGCACCATTTTGTTTACAAATTTCAATTACTCTTTGTTTATTGCCTGCAACTTCTACTTCTAAACCATCGATTTCAATTAGTAAAATTGCCGTAGCATCGCGGGGATAACAATTAGTTGCTACCACATCTTCTACAGCATTAATACTAAAGTTATCCATCATTTCCATACCACCAGGAATAATCCCCGCACTGATGATATCGGAAACAGCAGCCCCAGCCGCCTCAACACTCGTAAAATCTGCTAACAAGACACAAATTGATTCCGCCGTTTTGAGAATTCGGAGGGTAATTTCTGTAGCAATCCCCAAAGTACCTTCTGAACCCACAAATATACCTGTTAAATCATAACCAGGCATTTCGGGAATTTGCCCGCCTACATCAACAATTTCACCATCAGGCAGCACTAATTTCAATCCCAAAACATGGTTAGTAGTTACACCATATTTCAAGCAATGCACACCACCAGAATTTTCCGCGATATTGCCGCCAATTGAACAGATAATTTGGCTGGAGGGGTCTGGTGCATAATAAAAACCTGCACCACTTACCGCTTGTGTTACCCAGCTATTAATTACTCCCGGTTGCACAACAGCGCGTTGATTTTCTAAATCAATGCTGAGTATTTGCCGCATTAAGGAAGTAACAATTAAAACTGAATTTTCCCCAGGCAAAGCGCCACCAGATAACCCAGTTCCAGAACCCCGTGCAATGAAGGGAAGAGAGTATTGGTTGCATATCTTTACCGCCGCTGCAACCTGTTCTGTAGTTCTGGGAAGTACAACTACCGCCGGACGCTGGCGATAGCCTGTTAAACCATCGCATTCATAAGTAATCAGTTCCTCACGGCGTTGAACTACACCATTTTTGCCCAGAACAGCCTCAAATGCTTGAATGATGGGTTTCCAGTTACGTTGTTGTTTGTTTTCGGTGAGCATAATTTGTTCCTGATAAGGGTAGGATGCAGTCCAGGTTGATCACCTTAGCCTGCAAATGCATGGCTCATACTAAAGAATATTGTGACAGGAGTTACCAGAGTGCGATCGCGTTTTTTGCATTTATTTGAGTACCAGATCACAAACATAGCTTAAGTGCTGAGCGCTAGATATGAGAGATTTTAATTACAAGCACTGTGATTGATAGGATAACTGTCTAGCTAAAAAAGCTGAAGTCTATGGGAATAACTAATCGCATCAGACATCAAATAAAAAATAATTATCATTCGTGCTTTTGAAATATTTCATTATTGCTCTTGAATAGAGAAAAGTTTTTTTGAGCGGCAGTGTAATTATCTTGTGTGTTTTTGATTATCAAATTATGATTATCAAATCATGATTATCAGAATTTGATATCATTTATTCTGCTTTTAATTGCTAAGAATATTTGCAAATAAATACTTTTATTAAAGTTTTCTCATCTACTTTTTTGATTTTATCAAAATATGTGAAAAACAGTATTCAATAATACAGAATTTATATTTATTTTTTAATTTTTTATATACAAGTGATTACTTAACATTAATCACTTGATAACTGATAGATAACTCTTCACGGATTAACTGTTTGTAAATATTCTTTAGCGCTATTTAAAAAGCTTTCCCAACACACACTCTTTTATGAGTGTTCTTCAAGCTTGCAAGCGTTAAAAATGAAAATTTTTTCAATCATCTACCCAAATGGTTGATGTTTCAATATTCAGGAAACCCTAGCAAGTTCTAAATATTGAAAATCAAAAACATAGACAATACTTATTGGGAGTGAAGAATACAACTATGATTACAGTATCAGGGTATCAAATTCTAGAAGCTATTTATGTAGGGTCAAAAACAGTCATTTATCGCGGCTTTAGAGTTTGGGATCAACAACCAATAATTGTGAAAGTAGTTAACAAAGAATATCCCACTCTTGGTGATATCGCTAGATTAAAGCATGAATATGACATCACCCAGATGCTGAATATGCCAGGAATTGTCAAGTCTTATTGCCTGAAAAATACTCATGGCTCTCTAGCATTGATATTAGAAGATTTTGGCGGAGAATCGCTATATCAATTTATTCAAAGAAAACCACTAACAATCCCAGAATTTTTGACAATTGCTATTAAATTAGCAGAAATTTTAGATGAATTGTTTAAAAAACGGATTATTCATCAGGATATTAAGCCACACAATATTATTATTAACTCGCAAACTGGCGAGATAAAAATTACAGATTTTGCGATCGCCTCCCGCGTTTCTAGAGAAACCCAGTTTATTTGTAATCTCAATCGTTTGGAAGGGACATTAGCTTATATGTCGCCAGAGCAAACAGGGAGGATGAATAGATCCATAGACTATCGGACTGACTTTTACTCTTTAGGTGTCACCTTTTATGAAATGCTCACCCAGCATTTGCCTTTTGAAACTAACGATGCAATGGAGTTGGTTCATTGTCATATTGCAAAACAGCCTGTACCACCCCATGAATTGAATTCGGATATTCCTGAAACAATTTCCGCTATTATCTTGAAATTGTTAGCAAAAATGTCGGAAGAAAGATATCAAAGTAGCTATGGATTGAGAGCAGATTTGCAAAACTGCCTCAATCAATTATGCGAAACTAACCAAATTTCATACTTTCCATTAGGAGAGCAAGACATTTCACCAATCTTTCAAATCCCACAAAAATTGTATGGCAGAGATAGAGAAATTGCCACTTTATTAGCTGCTTGTGAACGAGTACTAGGGGGAAATAGAGACAATTTATGCTTATATTCCCTATCTAGTTATTCGGAAATGATGCTCATATCTGGTTATTCTGGTATCGGCAAATCAGCATTAGTACAAGAAGTTTATCAACCAATTACTAAGCACAAAGGATACTTTATTGCTGGGAAATGTAACCTGTTGCAGAGGAATATTCCCTATGCTGCCATAATTCCAGCCTTTCAGAAATTAATTCGCCAGTTGTTGACAGAATCTGATGCCCAAATTGCAGTTTGGCGGGGAAAAATTTTAGCTGCTTTATCGATTAATTGCCAGGTGATTATTAATGTAATTCCTGAAATTGAACTAATTGTAGGTCAACAGCCTGCTGTACCAGAAGTAGGGGTAGTAGAATCACAAAATCGCTTTAATAGGGTCTTGCAAAACTTCATCCATATATTTACTAAATCTGAACACCCCTTAGTAATTTTTTTAGATGATTTGCAATGGGCAGATTCTGCTTCTCTAAAACTGATCCAATTGCTTATGACAGAAGCCGATAGTCATTATTTATTTCTCATAGGTTCCTATCGAGATAAAGAAGTTAATGCAACTCATCCATTAATGTTGACATTAAAAGAAATTCAAAAGCACAATCACAAAATAAATTGTAGTAGTAATCTTTTTCCTAAGCTCAATTATATCTCTCTTTCTCCGTTAAATTTAGCTCATGTTACTCAGTTAATTACAGATACTCTACACTGCGAGCAATCGAAAGCTATGCCATTGGCGGAACTTGTTATTGAAAAAACTCATGGTAATCCTTTTTTTGTGAATGAATTCTTGAAATCCTTATATACACAAGAACTACTAGAATTTGATTTTATTCAGGGAGTATGGCAGTGGAATATAGCAGATATTCAAGCCACACCAATTACAAATAATGTTGTTAATTTAATGGCAGATAAAATTCAAAGACTCTCTGCTCAGACTCAACAAATTTTAAAGCTAGCCGCTTGTATTGGGTATCAATTTGATTTGCAAACCCTATCAATTGTCTATAAGAAAACTGCAATTGCCACTGCTAGTGATTTATGGGAAGCAATTGATTCAGGGCTAATTCTACCTTTAGGTAATGAGGAGCAACTACTGAGGGCGGAGGATTGGATCAAGCAAGAGACAGAAACAGAGTCAAAATTTGCCGTTTCTCATCTCCCGGCTTTGATATCTTACAAATTCTTGCACGATCGTGTACAGCAAGCTGCTTATTGTTTAATTCCCGAAGACCAAAAGCAAATAGTACATCTACAAGTAGGGCAACTACTACTCAAAAATAATCAATGTACCCGAGAGGAAAAAATTTTTGATCTTGTCAATCAACTCAATTTTGGAATGCAATTGATTACTAATCAATCAGAAAAGTATGAATTGGCAGAATTAAATCTCTATGCTGGTAAAAAATCCAAACTATCCGCCGCCTATAATTCAGCAATGAATTACTTGCGAAATGGTATGAAGCTGTTAAGTGATTGTAGCTGGGATGAGCAATATGAACTGACACTAGCACTTTATCAAGAAGCTGTAGAAGCAGCCTACATCAATGGCGAGTTTGCAGAAATGGAGCGTTATATGCAAATAGTTCTACAACAAGCAAAAACTGTGCTTGATAAAGTAAAAGTGTATGAAATTAAAATCCAATTTTGTGCTGCTCGCAATAAGATGCAGGGCACAATAGAAACAACCTTAGAAATTTTGGATTTGTTAGAAATTAGGTTTCCTAAAAATCCTAGTAAATTAGATGTTCAACAGAGCTATAGAGAAACAAAATATGCATTGGCTGGCAAAGAACCTCTAGATTTACTTGACCTACCCAAAATGACAGATCCCTATAAAATAGCTGCCCTCAGACTGATGTCAAATGTGACTATCAGTGCTTACAATACAGCACCTCTGATCTTTCAATTGATTACTCTGCAACAAGTGAAGCTATTAGTTCAGTATGGTAATTCTGCAGTTGCTGCTTCATCTTATGCTTGGTATGGCTTATTTTTGTCTGGTATTGTCGATGATATTGATACAGGTTATGAGTTTGGGCAACTGGCATTAAAGATTTTAGATAAATTCGATGCTAAAGAATTCCAAGCTAAGACTTTTTTCGCCTTTAATATCTTTATTATGCCGTGGAAAATGCATATTAAAGAAACACTAAATCCTTTACTTAAAAGTTGTCAAATTGGTATAGAAATTGCAGATTTTGAATATGCTAGTCGAGCTGCGTTACATTATGGTTGCCATTCTTATCTTGCAGGGAATTCATTGGTAGAAACTGAACAGGAGATGTCAAAATACAGCCATTTAATGCTGGAGTTAAAACAGGAGTCAGTACTTTGTAAGAATGAGATAATTCGCCGCTCTATTTTGAAATTACTGGACAGATTTGAACCCACAGTAGGTTGTAATTGCGGGGATTTTCATGATGAGAAACTCCTGAAATTTTTGCTAGAAGCTAACCTATATCACACAATTTTTGTCTTAGCCATTAACAGACTCATAGTTAGTTACTTACTACAAGACTGGCCGCTAGTAAATCGGTACGCTGTGCTAGCAGAAAAATACATAGATAGCGGATGTGCTTTTATTCTCGGAGCCATATTTAACTTTTATGATTCTTTATATCAATTAGCTATCTATACAGATACTGAAAGTGATGAAAAAATCCAGATTTTAGAAAAAGTACATACTAACCAACAGAAAATGCAAATCTGGTCACACCATGCACCAATGAATTTCTTACACAAGTTTCATTTAGTGGCAGCAGAAAGGCATCGAGTTTTGGGTGAAGATATTCAGGCAATAGACAACTATAATCGCGCCATAGAATTGTCTAAAGAACATGAATATTTACAAGAAGAAGCTTTGGCAAATGAACTAGCAGCAAAATTTTATTTAACAAAAGGCATGACCAAAATTGCTCAGGTTTACATGGTGGATGCCCATTATTGTTATCAGCGATGGGGCGCGATCGCCAAAGTCAGACAGTTAGAAGAGACCTATCCTCAGCTGCTTATATGGCAATCTAGTAGTTTTGAAAAAGCGCGTACCAGCATCAGTCAAACCCTCAATCGTCTGACAACTTCCTCAACTTCTTCTAGCAGTGATAGTGGTGTTGCTGAAGCACTAGACTTGGCAACTGTGATCAAAGCTTCCCAAGCGATCGCAGGTGAAATCGTCTTGGAGAATTTACTGGCGAAATTGATGGCGATCGTGATTGAAAATGCGGGAGCAACCAAAGGCTTTTTAATTCTCTGCCAAAACGGTGAACTGTGGATTAAAGCTGTCAAAGAAGTGGGTAGCGATACTGTCAAAGTTCTGCAATCATTGCCAGTGAATCACAGCGATTTGCTACCAACAGTCATCGTCAATTATGTAGCTAGAACCCAGTCGGATGTCGTCCTTACCAATGCTGCTTGTGAAGGGCTATTTATTAAAGATATTTTTATTCAGGAAAATCAACCCCAATCACTTCTTTGTACTCCCATCCTTAATCAAGGCAAACTCATGGGTGTGTTGTATTTGGAAAATCACCTAACAACAGGTGCATTTACAGACAATCACCTAGAAGTTTTGAAAATTTTATCTTCTCAAGCCGCTATTTCCATTGAAAACGCACTGCTATACCAAACTCTAGAACAAAAAGTGCAGGAACGCACTACCCAACTGGCTCAAGCCAATATGGACTTAGAAAAACGGAATTTACTGATTCGTCAGGTGTTTGGACGTTATTTAAGTGATGATATTGTTGCCAATTTGCTAGAAAGCCCAGAAAGATTGGAACTTGGTGGGGATAGAAGAAAAATGACGATCCTGACTTCTGATTTAAGAGGATTTACAGCCATCTCAGAGCGATCGCAACCAGAAGAAGTCATTAGTATCCTCAACATCTATTTTGAATTTATGGCAGATGTTATTACCAAGTATCAGGGAAGCATTAATGAGTTCATGGGTGATGGGATTTTGGTGCTATTTGGTGCCCCTACGCCCAGAAAAGATGATGCGCTAAGAGCTGTAGCTTGTGCTTGTGCTATGCAGTTGGCAATGGATGCTGTGAATGAAAAATTGCAAGATTTAAATTTCCCTCAACTAGACATGGGTATTGGTATCAACACGGGTTTGGTAATTTTGGGAAATATTGGCTCAGAGAAACGAACTAAGTACGGTATTGTCGGCAGCCAAGTAAATCTAGCTTACCGGATTGAATCTTACAGTCTAGGGGGTGAGATTCTGATTTCAGAACAAACATTACAAGAAGTCGGCTCTATTGTCAGAATCAATGGGCAAAAGCAGGTACATCCTAAAGGAGTGAAACAACTAATTACTATTTACAATGTTGACGGTATTGGCAAACCATACAACCTTTTTCTACCCAAAGAGGAAGAGATATTCTTCAATCTGACTGAAATCATCCCCATCCAGTACGCCATGATTGAGGAAAAGCATATTCATGAAACTATGTTTCAGGGAAGTGTAATCCAAATCTCAGCAAGGGGAGCTAAAGTCTACTGTGAGAATCTATCTGAGGGTTGTTTACCGCCTGCACAAACCAACATTAAACTCAACTTATTAGTACCAAATATTCCAGCAGAACTGCAAGAAGATATATATGCTAAAGTATCGGAAAAATTAGCAGATTCTAGGAGTTTTTATCTTCATTTTTCTAGAAAATCTCTAGCTTTAGAGATGATGCGTTGGGCGAAATTTAAGTCAAAAAATATGCTTGTTTTTTAGCTCAATTAACTAAACTATAAATCACACTGGCAATTATCAGCTTTGCAGATATTTATCAAAGAATAGAAAACTTCACATTCGTAGATATTGCCAGAAAAAAATACAAATACAGTAGTTAGCAGTTTTAGCAACTAAATGTAGACAAACTATATATAATTTATCTACAATGTTTCTTGAGATATATTAATAGTTTGTGAAAAAATAAAGTAATAATATTATATTACTCAAATTGGGTGATGAATACGTTTATTTCTCGCGTATGGCGCTTTTTCCTCAGTCTGCTTTTTAAACAAACTGTTTTGATTCTTCTGCTCTTATTCTCCATTGGAGTGGGTGTAGCGTTAGCTAATATGTCTAGTCTTTCGACTAGCCTCATAAAATCCCAAGCGCTGATGAATGCCGAATTGCAAGCAAAATCAATTATTGATGCTTGGAACCTTTATAGTAGTGCAGGTGCCGATCGCGCCAGAAAAGTTAAGGGAATTAGCATTATCCACAACTACCTGATCAAAGAAGGTGCAATTCCTCCGCCTGCAACTTACGCCATTGAACTCGGAAAAAACATCAGCGAACAAAAGGCTGGGATGGCAGTCCGGTTATACAGCGATTATCCATATCCTTGGCGAAAAGCCGAAGGTGGGCCCAGAGATGAGTTTGAGAAACAGGCACTTACCTACCTGAGACAACATCCCGAAGAGAACAATTTTTCTCGTCTTGAGAAAAAAGATGGTCGTAGTTTATGGCGATATGGCCAATCTGTACGCATGGAGGCTAGCTGCGTCGCTTGTCACGACAGCGATCCTAATAGTCCAAAACGCGACTGGCAAGTAGGAGACGTGCGGGGAGTTTTGGCGATTACTCAATCTCTGGATAGCTTTACAGAACAAACTAATAAAAGTTTGCAAACAACATTTGTGATGTTGGGAGGATTATCTGTACTAGGACTTACTGGGTTAACTTTGGTTATTAGTAGGTTGCGCCAAACAGCTAGCGAATTAGAAGTGCGTGTCACAGAACGCACGGCTGATTTAGCTCAAGCTAATACAGATTTAGAAAAAAGAAATTCCCTAATTCGGCAAGTGTTTGGCCGTTATCTCAGTAATGAAATTGTCGCCAACTTGTTAGATAGTCCTGAAGGATTGAAACTGGGCGGTGAAAGGCGGAGAATCACGATCCTGACTTCTGATTTAAGAGGATTTACAGCCATCTCAGAGCGATCGCAACCAGAAGAGGTGATTACTATCCTCAACATCTATCTAGAATACATGGCTGATGTCATTACCCAGTACCAAGGAACTATTAATGAATTCATGGGTGATGGCATTTTGGTGCTATTTGGCGCGCCTATGCCCAAAGAAGATGATGCTGCTAAAGCGGTAGCTTGTGCTTGTGCCATGCAATTAGCAATGAGTGCTGTCAATGAAAGGCTGCAAAATTTAGGTTTTCCTCAATTAGACATGGGAATTGGGATTAATACTGGATTGGTTATTTTGGGCAATATTGGCTCACAAAAACGCACCAAATACGGAATTGTTGGTAGTCAGGTAAACCTGACTTATCGCATTGAATCTTACACAACAGGTGGCGAAATTTTAATTTCCGATGAGACATTAAAAGCTGCTGGATTAATTGTGCAAGTAAGTGGACATAGACAGGTACAACCAAAAGGAGTAAAACAGCCAATTACTGTCCATGAAGTTTATGGAATTAGCGGAGATTACAATCTTTTTCTACCTAGAGAAGCAGAAGAATTTTTGCCACTCTCAGGCATCATCCCTGTACAATACGCATTATTAGAAGAAAAGCATATTAGCACAACTATATATCAAGGAAGTATCGTTGAATTGTCAGCTAAGGGTGCTAAAATTCGCATAGAAAATGCAGCAGGAGTTTCTCCACCACCTATACAGACTAATCTCAAACTCAAATTAATGGTACCAAACATTTCCCCAGAACTTCAAGAAGATATCTATGCCAAGGTGTTTGACAGACAAGCAGAAAATGGGAGTTTTTATATTCATTTCACTGCTAAACCGCCAGCTATCCAAGCAAGATTAGACGCTATATACCAATCTCTAAAAGGAGCAGAACAATCGTGAATAAATTTATTTTTTTTATTAATAGATGACATTGTTCTGCCCTGCAATTAATAGATGTTTTATTACGAATTCCAAATTAGTAATTTTTTTTCATTGGTCAATAAACTCCTCTACACGCTGCCCAACTTTAGCGAATAAATCAGGATCATTGGCATCAAACCATTGAATTTGAGGATATGCTCGAAACCAAGTACGTTGTCGCTTGGCAAATTGCCGCGTATGTAAAACTATTAATTCCTGAGCTGCCTCTAAAGAAATTTCCCCAGCTAAATATTGCTTAATTTCTTGATATCCTAAAGTGTTTAACAAAGGTAAATCAGCACCATATTTCTGACAAAGATAATCGACCTCAGCCACTAATCCATCGGCAATCATCTGCTCAGTACGCTTATGAATGCGTAGGCGTAACGCGTCAGTAGTGCAATCTAAGCCAATTTGTAAAATTGGGTAATTTGGCGGATTCTCCCCTTGTTGCTCGGAAATAGGGATTCCAGTCACATAGTATACTTCTAAAGCTCTTAAAGTCCGTACAGGGTCATGAGGATGAATTTTTTGAGCAGCAATAGGATCAACTTGTTGCAACATAGCGTAAAGTTGAGTTTGACCAAGTTCTGTGAGTTGCGATCGCAGTTCTAATTGCGGTGCTACTCTAGGAATTTTCATGCCTTGGACAATGGAACGTATGTATAAACCAGTTCCTCCAACCAACAACAGAGGAGAACTAGCCACACAAGAAATTAAAGCTTGCGCTTGTTCTTGGTAATCTGCTACCGTCATCATGTTTGTCGGCGCGCAGATATCTATTAAATAGTGCGGCAATAATTTTTGTTCCGCTACTGTAGGTTTAGCTGTGCCAAGATTAAACTCGCGGTAAACTTGGCGAGAATCAGCACTGAGAATCACAGTCCCCATCTGCATAGCTAAAGCTAAACCCAAACCCGACTTCCCTGTCGCCGTCGCTCCACAAATTACAACTAATTTAGTCATCTGTCATTTGGTAATTGGTAATTGTTCCCCTTGTCTCCCTTTCCCCTTGTCCCCCTCATCCCATTACCCAGTCCCCAATCAGAGGGGTGCAGCCCCTGTATAAACTTCCCACAAAAATGCCCTACAGACGCTAGCAAGGCTGATGTGTTAGAATTTTGGAGTGATTTGACTTTTTAAGCCTTTTGGCGATTTTGAACCCCACGCATCAGGAGAATTTTCATGACGAGCAGTTACAGTGCCGATCAGATTCAAGTTCTGGAAGGGCTGGAAGCCGTCCGCAAACGACCAGGTATGTACATCGGTTCCACTGGCCCGCGAGGACTCCATCATTTAGTTTACGAGGTGGTGGATAACTCTGTTGATGAGGCTTTAGCTGGTTATTGCACCCATGTGGAAGTGGATATCAACGCTGATGGCTCTGTTACAGTAACAGATGATGGGCGGGGTATTCCTACTGATATTCACCCAAAAACCGGCAAATCAGCTTTAGAAACTGTGTTAACAGTGTTACACGCCGGGGGTAAGTTTGGCGGTGGTGGCTATAAAGTTTCTGGAGGTTTGCACGGGGTAGGGATTTCTGTAGTTAACGCCCTGTCTGAGTTTGTTGAGGTAACAGTATGGCGGGATAAAAAGGTTCATCTCCAGCGTTATGAACGAGGTATCCCAGCTTCTGACCTGCAGACCAAGCCTTACAAAGAAGCTAGAACCGGAACTTCTGTTACCTTCAAGCCTGATACTCAAATCTTCACTACAGGCATTGAGTTTGATTACATTACTTTAGCGGGTCGCTTGCGGGAGCTAGCCTATCTAAATGCAGGTGTCAAAATTACATTTACTGACCACCGCCTAGAACTACTCAAAAGCGACAACCCCAAGGTAGAAACATACGAATATAGGGGCGGGATCAAAGAATATATTGCTTACATGAACCGCGAGAAGCAGCCTCTGCATGAAGAAATTATTTATGTACAGGGTGAACGTAATAATGTTCAAGTAGAAGTAGCTTTACAGTGGTGTACTGATGCTTATACAGATAATGTTCTAGGGTTTGCTAATAATATTCGTACAGTTGATGGTGGTACCCACTTAGAAGGCTTGAAGGCGGTTCTGACACGCACCCTCAATGCGATCGCGCGTAAGCGGAACAAAATTAAAGAAAATGAACCTAACCTCAGTGGTGAACATGTCCGTGAAGGACTGACAGCAGTAATTTCTGTCAAAGTCCCCGATCCCGAATTTGAAGGACAAACCAAAACTAAACTGGGTAATACCGAAGTTCGCGGAATAGTTGACTCTCTAGTTGGCGAAGTTCTCACCGAATACCTAGAATTTCACCCTGGTGTTGCTGATGCAGTTTTAGATAAAGCTATCCAAGCCTTTAAAGCCGCCGAAGCCGCCCGTCATGCACGGGAGTTAGTGCGACGCAAATCGGTGCTAGAATCCTCACCGTTGCCTGGTAAATTGGCTGATTGCAGTTCTCGCGATCCCAGTGAATCAGAAATCTATATTGTAGAAGGTGATTCTGCAGGCGGTAGTGCCAAACAAGGACGCGATCGCCGTACCCAAGCTATCCTTCCCCTACGCGGTAAAATCCTCAATATTGAGAAAACTGACGACTCCAAAATTTATAAAAATAATGAAGTCCAAGCATTAATTACAGCACTAGGTTTAGGTGTCAAAGGAGAAGAATTCGACGCTTCGCAATTGCGCTATCATCGCATAGTAATTATGACTGACGCTGACGTGGATGGAGCGCATATCCGTACACTATTGTTAACATTCTTCTATCGGTATCAGCGTGCATTAATTGAACAGGGCTTCATTTATATTGCTTGTCCTCCACTTTATAAATTAGAACGAGGACGCAATCATGAGTATTGCTATAGCGATCGCGAATTACAACAAAAAATTGCTGCCTTTCCTAGCAATGCCAACTACACCATCCAACGATTTAAAGGTTTGGGGGAAATGATGCCAGAACAACTCTGGACAACGACAATGAACCCAGAAACCCGCAAAATGAAGCAAGTGGAGATTGAGGATGCGGCTGAAGCCGATCGCATTTTCACAATTTTAATGGGCGATCGCGTCGCACCCCGGCGAGAATTTATCGAAACCTATGGTTCTAAACTGAATTTAACGGATCTAGATATCTAATAAGTTGTGACGTTAATCAGCTACTCAAGAGTTAAAGTTAGCCAGAAATTTGAACTCTTGAGTGTCAAGCAGGAAAAATCAAGTGCAATTTTGTTTGTTTATTAACTTATTGCACTTTTTCAGTCCTATAGGTTAATAAACCACATTGCCAGGCGCGTTTATCGCGCCTTTATAGTTAATCTCAGCTTTTATCCGTATAGCACGCATCCAAAAGTCATATAGTTAATGATGAGAATTAGTTGATAAAATACATAAACTTTAATCACAAAAATAATAAAATTCACTGAAACTTCATATTGCATGGAAAGTTTTGTTTGTCAAGCTATATCTTTTATTCTCAGTAGTTAAGCATTGGCAATTTTGTTAACTTCACCAATATTTCAACTAGAGAAGGTACAAATGTTTTGCTTTATTGAGTATCAGTAAATTTTGCCCCACTCAGAAATGTATTTGCTATCCTTGAATAGCAAAGCGCTATTTCATATCCGCAGCGGGATTTGTTCAGCAGCAGCAATATTCCTAGTTAACAAGAGAACTTCTAAATTACTGTAGTAATGAGTATTAAAAATTACAAATATTTTACTTAAGCAGTTTTCCAAGTAGGTGTATAACCCCTTTTTTAAACTATTTAGCTTCAGTAGGAAAATTAATGTTCATCAGTAATGTCAAATCCTTTATGAATTGATTAAAATATCGTTGTATACAATAGGAAAAGTTTGTCAAGTTTCATAGGGCTGAAATCTTCGTAGTGCGCTAACGTGTGAATAAGACCAACTTTATTTCAATTTCATTTGAAGCATCAAGCTGGTTCTCTCATTACCTCAACTCCTCAGTTTAGGTAATTAGCACACAAAATGAAGATTCCCTACAGACAAGCACCAGCATATTAGCTGTATCTACCTAGCGGGAATTTCCGCCTTAGCTTCACGGATTTACTGCTTTATGAAGGAAATGTAAAAATACGTGCGCTAAAGCTTCTCGCTTGAGTTAATATAAAATGCGCTGTTTCTAAGTAATAAATGTTGTGCATTGTACTTGGAATCGTGCATGGGCAGGGATACTTAAGTCTTAATCTAATGACGATGCCACTGCAATTGGAAAAAGTTTCAAAAAAGATTTAAGGGCATGACTACCGTTTGGAAGTTCTTTTTGATAATAGTGGCTTTACCTGCCTTAAGGACTACAAGATTAACACACAAAAAGAGTGCAATTTCTGTGAAACAGGCTACAATCGGAACAGTCTTTACGGAAAAAATCTATCAACAGTTATGTTTATTTAACTGTAGTGGTAAATTTTTTTATCAAGACATGTCTTTTTTTAGACAAGTTAGTTAAAGGTAATATGCGCTAACAATACGCATAGCCTTTACGAATGTGAGTAAGTCAGCTACAACAGCGATTTACACACTTAGTAATAAACTCTCCAATAGGAGATCCAAAATTTCCGAAAATATCTCAGGCAACCTGGCCAAAAAAATATTTTCGGTGGCAATTAGCTCTTAATATCTTAATAAAAGAGCAATACACACATCTTGAGTAATTGATTCTGCAAGGAGCATGAGGAACGCGGCATGAACCAGGCTAACAACGTACTCGAAAGCATATATCAGCCTGACCTAGAAATAATGAATCAGCCTGAGCTCGAGTTAGAAGAACTCTTAATAGAAGATGAAGAGGACTTGCTGATAAGTGATGACGGCGACATTGATGATTTTTTAGAGCCTCAGTCTGATGAGGACGACGCAAAGTCTGGAAAAGCCGCTAAATCGCGTCGTCGGACACAAAGCAAGAAAAAGCACTATACCGAAGATTCTATTCGCCTTTACTTGCAAGAAATTGGTCGAATTCGTCTGTTGCGGGCAGATGAAGAAATCGAATTGGCACGTAAAATTGCTGATTTACTGGAATTAGAAAGAATACGGGAAAGGCTTTCAGAACAGTTGGAACGCGATCCTCGCGATAGCGAATGGGCAGAAGCTGTGCAACTACCATTGCCAGCATTTCGCTATCGCTTGCATGTTGGTCGCAGGGCAAAAGATAAGATGGTGCAATCTAACCTGCGCCTTGTAGTTTCAATTGCTAAGAAATACATGAATCGTGGCTTATCCTTCCAAGATTTAATTCAAGAAGGTAGCCTAGGCTTGATTCGCGCCGCAGAAAAATTTGACCACGAAAAAGGTTATAAGTTTTCTACTTACGCTACATGGTGGATTCGTCAAGCAATTACCAGAGCGATCGCCGATCAATCCCGCACTATCCGTCTTCCAGTTCACCTCTACGAAACCATCTCCCGCATCAAGAAAACCACTAAGCTACTTTCTCAAGAAATGGGTCGCAAACCAACTGAAGAAGAAATTGCGACTCGCATGGAAATGACAATTGAGAAGCTACGGTTTATTGCTAAATCTGCCCAATTGCCTATTTCTTTAGAAACACCTATTGGTAAAGAAGAAGATTCTCGCTTAGGCGATTTTATTGAATCTGATGGCGAAACTCCAGAAGACCAAGTTTCTAAAAATCTGCTGCGTGAAGATTTAGAAAAAGTCCTCGACAGCCTCAGCCCACGCGAAAGAGATGTTCTAAGATTACGTTACGGTTTGGATGATGGCCGCATGAAAACCTTAGAGGAAATTGGCCAAATTTTCAATGTGACTCGCGAACGCATTCGTCAAATTGAAGCCAAAGCACTCCGCAAGTTACGCCATCCAAATCGCAACAGTGTTCTTAAAGAATATATCCGTTAGTGATTAATCTTTAGTTCTTAGTCATTAGCTTTTAGCAAATGACTAATGACCAAGGACAAGGAACAAAAATTAAAAAACCTGGGAATATATACATTCTCAGGTTTTTTATTTATACCTAATTTTGTATTTTAAGATTGATAGCAAATTAAAGATTGGTATTAGAGAATACCCCAGAAGTGCAGAAAGCCTTTACCAGAGAACAGCTCAATTAAAGCTGCTGCTAAAAAGCCGATCATTGCTAAACGACCGTTCCAAATTTCTGCTTGGGGGGTAAAGCCCCAACGCCAAGAGTTGCGATCTTCTACTACAGGTGCAGAGAGAGTTTTGCTTGCGTTTGTCATGGTAGGTACTCCAAAGAGACTTTAATAAGATTTATGGGGTTATGTAAACTAATATAACAATGATTTTCATAAATGCAAGGATATGTTTGTAGTTTTATTGCTAAAACTTGACGTAGAAAACACTAACTGATAGCTAGAAACCAAAATCTCTATCTTGAGAGGTAGGAGTAGGTTGGAACTGCTGGCAAGATGAGAGCGTAATTATACTCAGATAAAGTTAAAAAATTGCCTCTCCTCTAGCTTGAGGCTGAATTAGCATGACTTTGCTACGAGTCAAGCGATAATTTATTGAAATAGTTTTGCAACTATTCTACCTGGATTGCAGAAATTGCTCAATTTGAAAAAATTATGACAATTCAGGTACTAGCTAGAAAGACTTTATATTTCACGTCTTTATCAAGTACCTGGCGCATTTTTTGCCAATTTACTATTAGTCTGATTCTCAGAAATATTAATATTTGTTCACATTTATATTGTGAGAAATGCGAACAAACCTGCGATCGCTCAATATATTTTGCTTTGTTGACTAACGTACTTCCACAACGCTGATGATTTTCTCATCGCGGTTAAGTTGCAGGACGCTTTCACCTTTACTATCTCGATCCGTAAAAGGTACTGTTTCTAGAGGTAGTCGCACTACTCGTTCTTTGTTGGTGAGTAACGCTACCTCAGCAGAGGCGATCGCTACAACCATTGCGGCTAAGTTGTCGGTTTTGTTGGTGAATTTCAGTGCTTGCGTGCCTAAATCACCGCGATTAGCAGCTTTCAACTGATTAGCAGTGAGGCGTTTAGCATATCCTTCTTGAGTCACTAGCAATAACTCTTCTTGGCCACTGACAACACCACAGCCCACCATTTGCTGTTGTCTTAACATGCGTAATGCTTGTAATCCCATAGCAGCACGCCCCATAATGGGCAGTTGTTCGTCATTTACAGGGAATCGCAACAGCCGTCCGCTGGAACTAGCAACAATCAGATGTTTACCTGTAGTGATTAATTGGCTAAATAACAATTCATCATCATCTTTGAGTTTCAAAATTGTTACCCGACGAGTGAGGTTGGTTAATTCTTCCAAAGACAGGCGCTTAATTCGACCCTGCTTTGTTAGGAGAATCATCTGAGTGTTGTCCACATTATCTGGTAACAACAAGCGATTAATCACCGCTTCTTGAGTACCTTGAGCTGTATTAGAAAGCAGGGTAATTAATGGTGTTCCTTTGGGAGAACGCCCGGTAACTGCGGGAATATCGCCTACTCTGACTGGATAAACTTTCGCGCCGCTAGTAAGGACTAACAACTCTTTATCTGTATCAGTTATTTGAGTTTGGATAATAAAGTCGTTATCATTGAGACCATTTTCTGTTTTCGGTTTTTTACCGTTAACTGCAATGCGGCGGACATATCCCCGGTGAGTAAATTCTAAAATTGCTTCTTCGGCGGGGACTTCTGATTTGAGATTTTCCAAGCTAAGTTTGGGATTTTCCGCATCACGATCGCCTGTTCTTTTCTGAGTTTCTCCTTGTTTTTTGATTTCCTCAGCACTCAGGTTGACTAGCTTAGTCCGACGGGGATCGCTGTATTTACGCTTGAGCGATCGCAAATCTTTTTTCAATGCCTTGAGTAATTCTTTGCGATCGCTGAGTAATATGCGTAATAAATTTATTTGTTGTGTGAGTTGCTCAAATTCCTGTTGTAAATTCTGCTGTTCTAAACTTGTTAAGCGACGCAATGGCATAGCTAAAATTGCATCTGCTTGGACTTCACTTAAATTTAGTTGACTGCATAGAGTAATTTTAGCGGTGCTACCGTCGGGAGCTTGGCGCAAAATTTCAATTACCCTATCAACATTTGATAAAGCTAAGAGTAAACCTTCCACCAAATGCAACCGGCTTTCAGCTTTCCCCAACTCGTAGCTATAGCGGCGGGAGAGTGTCTGCTCGCGGAAACTTAAAAATTCCAGCAACAACTGACGCAAGCTTAGCTGTCGTGGTTGTCCGTCTACTAAAGCTAAGAGAATAGCCCCAAAGTTAGTTTGTAAGGCAGTTTGGTGATACAAATGCTGGAGGATTTCTTGGGGATTAATATCACGTTTGAGTTCAATTACCACACGCATACCTTCGCGATCGCTCTCGTCGCGAATATCAGAAATGCCTTGCAAACGCCCTTGATTCACCAATTCTGCGACTTTTTCAATCCAGGCGGCTTTATTTACCTGATAAGGCAATTCTGTGATGATAATTGCTGTCCGTCGCTTGCTTCCCCTTGCGGGTGGGATTTCTTCTAGCTGCGCCACACCCCGCAATACAATCCCACCCTTACCTGTGGTGTAGGCTTCCCGAATTCCGGCTGAGCCAATAATTTCTCCACCAGTGGGAAAATCTGGCCCTGGAATTAACTCAAATAATTTTTCATCCGATAAATCTGGCTGATCGATTAAGGCAATTAATCCATCAACGACTTCCCCTAAATTGTGTGGTGGAATATTCGTCGCCATCCCCACCGCAATTCCAGAGCAGCCATTAAGTAATAGGAATGGTAACTGTGCAGGTAATACTGTGGGTTCTTGTTGGGAATTATCGAAATTGCCGATAAATTCCACAGTTTCATCGCCAATTTCCGTCAGCATTCCCTCATGGCCAATGGCTGCGAGGCGGGTTTCTGTATAACGCATCGCTGCTGGCGGGTCATTGTCAACGCTGCCAAAGTTACCATGTCCGGCTAGTAAGGGATAGCGACTGGAAAAATCCTGCACTAGCCTAACTAAGGCATCATAAACAGATTGGTCACCGTGGGGATGGTATTTACCAAGCACATCCCCCACCACACGGGCACATTTCCGATATGGTCTATCTGGTGTCAAACCTAGTTCGTGCATCGCATACAAAATCCGGCGATGTACTGGCTTTAAGCCATCACGCACATCTGGCAACGCTCTCCCGACAATTACGCTCATGGCATATTCGAGGTAAGACCGTTGCATCTCTGTGTGCAGGGCTGTTGTGATTACCTGTCCCGTGGAGAGAAGGTTTAACTGTTTTGCCATGAGCTTTTTCCCTGAAATTTAATTACACAAAAGTCGCTGGAAACTAACGCTGCAACAACCACAGCATAACGGATGAAAAGCAATTTATAACCAAATATTGTTAGTCAAATGATAAGAAGCAGTAGTATTATCCTTGATGACGGGGATACACACTGAAGATTAAAAAGGAGGCAGACAACTGTTTTTCCAGATGTTCATCCCCCCAATTCCTATAATTTAAGTTCTCATGAAAACTGTTTTGATTGTAGAAGACGATCTCATTAATGCTCGCGTTTTTTCTAAAATTTTGACCAAGCGCGGGGGCTTAGATGTTAAGCATACAGAAAATGTGGAAGAGGTAATAAAAATTGCCCAATCTGGAGATGCAGACCTGATTTTAATGGATGTTTCTTTGTCTCGGAGTGTTTACCAGGGCAAATCTGTTGATGGTATCAAGATTACACAAATGTTAAAATCCGATCCGCAAACAGCAAACTTACCTGTGATTCTGGTGACTGCTCACGCTATGGAAGGCGATCGCGAGAACTTCTTAAAACAAAGCGGTGCTGATGGCTACATTTCTAAGCCTGTTGTTGACCATCAACTTTTTGTTGACCAGATACTGGCGCTTCTACCGAAAGACTAGCACTACTACGCGGCATTCAAAAAACTCTGATTTCAGGCTTTTGGGCTGTTTTTAATGGTTTAGATCCGCATTGGCAGTACTTGTACTCTAGAATTGGTGACTTGTTCAGAAAAGCGCTACCTGCTATTAAACAGTATATATGTACTATGAAATGGCATCATTAGGCAAGTAGTAAGAGGTAATGGGTAAAAGCGGCTCCAATTACTAATTGCCCATTAGTCCTTTTCTATTGCGGTTCTTGGCTGGAATTTAATGGGCTTTCCCGCTGCTGCAGGGCTGCTTGAATCCTCGGTAATTCGAGGAACTTTTTGGTATCAGATAATAGACGTTCACCCCAAAGATTCTGCTTGAGAAAATCCAAATCACCATAGCGTTGGTCAATGCGGAGTGCAGCTTCTCCCATTGCCAAACCTTGTTGGCGATCGCCTTTAGTATATAGGGCTACTGCTAGCGCTAGTAAAGGTTCTGCGGCTTGTTTATCTAGAGATACAGCCCTTTGCCATTGTTTAATGGCATTTTGGGTATCACCTTGTTCGTATTGAATTAGTCCAGTGTTGTTAATTGCTGGCCAGAATTTCTGATCGAAGGAAACCGCTTTATTATATTGGGCGATCGCATCAGGTAAGCGACCCATCATGTAATAAGCATTACCCAAATCAAACAAAGCGTCTGCATCTTTAGGTTTTAACTTCAAACCAGCTTGGTAATTAGCAACAGCTAACTGATATTTTTGCTGCTGAAAATTTGCCGAACCCATTGCAAATAAAACGTCGGCATTTTTGGGATTGAGAGTTTGAGCCTTTTTTAGGGCTGCGAGTGCAGCGTCAAACTCTTTGTTTTGCAGATGCAACCCACCCAATAGAAACCAAACTTTATCATTTTTTGGAGCTAGTTGACTAGCCAAGCGAGCTCGTGGCAAAGCCAAATCAAACTGTTGAAACTGACTCAGTTGTGCCGCTTCTTGTGCCAAGCTCAAACCTTGTTTTTCCAATTTGCTGGCATCCAGTTGCAGTGTATGAGGTAGTAGTGCCTGTGCGTGCGCTGCTTTTGGCATACCCCACAAACTACAGACAACAACAAGAGACATTAATCCAAAATTTTTACGCACACTCTTACCGCCTTTTACCCATAAATCAAAGAATCTTTCAGCTAGCTTAAACGATCTGCGCTCTAGACGAAAAGCAAATTTTGTCGTTAAAGTCAACGAGGCTTTGACTGTTGGTAGATATTCGTAGCCTCAGACGAGAAACTAGACAATCTTTCAAAGGTATATCTAGGAAGAATTCCACCTGAATTTGAGCATATATTAACAAGGGAACAGAAAATAGGAAATCCTGTTCCCTACTTTCTGTTCCCTTGTTGAAGAGGGAAGATATTCTAATATACCTATTTTTCTAACAGAGATAAGATGCGATCGCTCAATGCCCAACGATTAGAATTAGGCCTAATCCAGCATTTTTCTGCTTCATTGAAATTGCGTTGATGTATCAGCGCCGACAGCAAGTCTTTTTTCTGCTGTTCGTTGAGTTGGGATACCATCTTTTCTACTGCGCGCAATGCACAAGTCTGCTCAAAGGCTGTTTCTGAGTTATTAATAATACTTAGCACTGCATAAAAATAATTTGCATCTCCCGACCATTCCGTTATGGAAAGTCCTAACAATCGCTTACCTTGGTCGTTAGATTTGAGTAGATTATTTACTTCTGATGCAGAAAAATTCACTTCCGGAGCTAGCGCCCGCATTCGTCCTGCAATAGACTCCATTTCAAATGTGCGTTTTGCTCCCGATGGTAGGGAACTTCTGAGTTCCTTATAGCGTTGACTTAAACGCTCAATTTGTTGCCTGGCTTCCGACCCAGGAACCGTTGATGCGTAAGCTTTCTGCCATTCATGGCGTATTTGCCGCATTTCTAGCTGCTGTTGTGGTGGCGCAACATCTTCTGCTAGCTTCGTCTGCTCAATCAAATATCCTAAGGTATCTCCCGTTAATGACTGTAACATTGGCATCATGCTAGAGCCAGTAATTTCCCCAGCAGGGGTCTTTACTGCTCCGCCAGTCAAAGCAAATATCTTGAGGATAGAAGGTAACCAAGTTAGAGCAAAAAAAATAGCTGTTGTATTTGTGACTTGAAATTTAAAGATTAGTTTTTCCCCACCATTGATTTGAAAGGTGCTGAGAAGAATAAAAATACTACTAATAATTAACCAGTTTTTCGGAATGTGAATAATTCGCTTTAGCAGCCAATCTACTGCTTCCCGAGAAATCTGGTTGTTAGCAGGCTCTTTATCTGATTTGCTATTCATATTCTTATAGTGCAGTGCAATTAAACATAACTAGTAAGGGCTGTCATTTTTTATTTGTCATTTGTCCTTTGCCCTTTGTTATTGGTAAGCATTCAGTTAATGATAGCGACATATAACTTTTCGTAAAGAGCAAAGTTTCCGCGCCCCTAAAGTAGCATTATGGTCTAACTTCCTCAATTACCAATACGGAATTACTTCTAAATTATTCTCTTCCGCCGCTTTTAAAATAGGCCCGCGTAATAACTCGTGTTTTAGTGGCAATACATTGCCTGAACTACAACTGAAGAAATGTTCCGCACGCTCATAAATAGCGATCGCATCTTCATTGTTATGAGCATTGCAATAAATTAACCCGTGAATTTGGGAGTAAATTTCTGGCTGCTCATAAAAATAACGTGACCAAGCTTGGCTAAGACCACGCTTTTCTGTCTTGGCGAGAGTAGCTTCATTTGCACCAGCGCGCATAGCACCATTTCCGCGCAAATCCAGTAGTTTTAAATTTCTTGTAGCAGTAACAATCGCAATCAGCTGGTCAGTAATTTCAATACAACCAATATCACCAAAAACTTCCACTAGACAACTCGAAAGTTTTGGGGCAATGTAGTATATACCGCGTTCCTGGTCATTGGCTGGTTGGTAATCCAATGGCTCGTAGGACAAACTGGGAAAATTACCGCGATGATGATCGAAGCGAAAAAGTGGCCCCCACTCCCGAAAAGTCAGCGCAGTAGTGCCAAAGTCTGTTCGGAAAATCCGAAAAAATTCTGTACCCTTCTTTAAAATATGAAATTTAGGTGTTGGCCTGCCAAAGCTAGGTGGCGGGACAATGAGTTTGACCACCTTGATTACTCCTCATCTGGTTGACTGACAAAATGGGAATACTTGACCGCAAAAGTATAAAGGATGAAAGATGAAACAACAATAAAAGTTTGCTCTGATTCGCTAGGATTTATCCATTAAGAAAATCAAAGCAAACCTACCGCCGTTCTGAGTTGCCTCATATTGATTTCTAGGGTTTACTTCATCTTTTATGCTTTATACTTACTTTTCCTAGCGGAGACGCTGCGCGTAGCTTGCTTCCCCGTAAGGGTACAGCCTTCAGTTGAAGTTGCAGATTTTTACTGCCTCTGTAAACTAGTACATTAAAACTACATCTACACAAAAATTCAAAAGTCGGCTACGTATTTCCGGACATTTTTATCTATTCAAGTGTAGTCTGTGTAACTTTTGCCAGCCACTCAGATGATTTTTTGGCAAGATTTATACTTACAGGCTGAGAAAGCAAACACGGAGGTAGAGATAGCAAAGACGCGGGGAATTTTCATTCTCCACGTCAAAGCTTCTCAACTGCTCCGCGTTGATTCTGATTGATCATTTTTTGATTGCTATCCGACTATAAAACTCCGACAGTCCTAGCAGCCGCAATTACATCGTCTATCTGCCCAAACTTCAAAGCTTCGATGGGGGTTAGCCCGTTTAAAGCAGTGTTGGGTTTAGTTAGCCAACTAATTTTTGATAAAGCAGGAACATTCAGAGCTTTTAAAACATCAGGTAGCCCAGCGATTACTCCATCTGGCCCCTCCGGATCGAATTGCCAGGTGGGAAATTTCCAAACTCCGTTATCTTGAACAGCAATTAAGCTATTCTTTTTTAAGCGATCGTGTGGTGTCTGACGGGTCGTGTTCAACAAATCGGCTACTTGTGGTGCCGTTAATGAAGATTTAAGCAGTTCTTGTCTCCATTTAAAATTTTTCGTGAGGGCAGCCAGTTCTAATTTACTATGCTCCTCATCGCTGATTTGATTAGCACCAAGCTTGGCAGCAAAATTGATTTCAGCTTGGGAATACTTTGGCTTGATATTAGTAGGCGTTAACCGTTCAGCTAAACATTTTATTTCCTCAGGTTGTAAGGAATTGAGATAATCCTGAAATTCTCTAGCGATTAGTTCTAGCGCTTGTTTCACATATTTTCCGGTAGGAGCGTCAATCGTGACGTTAATGCCGCTCATAATCCCTCCTTTGCCGACCACATAACATAATATTCACTTCTTCATGTAAGAGATGTCAAATACCTAGATCTCTAGATTCGCACTCTCATGTATGATTTACAATCATTCTTGAGCATGATTTGTGTATGAGTTTAGAGTGACTTATGTATGATTTTACTTAAAAGTAGTAATATAATTAACAAAATCATTAGAGCTAGAGGTAATGACTAGGCGATCGCTCCAAGCATCGGCTAAGGGAATTAGTAAGGCCGAAGCTGCGCTAATCCGTAATTCCTTGACGCAGCAAGGGTTAGCGGGAGAACTGGGAATTAGCCGCCAGCCAGTAACCAAGTTTTTTCAAGGTAAACCAGTCGATCGCTATATCTTCGTGACAATTTGCGAAAAGCTGAATCTAAATTGGGAAGACATTATCATCTCCTCATCCTTCCCGGAGGTAGAACAGCCAGCCAGCGTTAGTCAGATGCAAAGTTTGGTGCAGATTGTCCGCGAAAAAGTCCACGACAGTATTCAAAGACGTTGTGGTGTGATGCGAGTGCTAGATATGGAACAGCCCAGAAGATTAGATACTATCTACACTGGAGTCAAGATTTGGGAACGAGTGAGTGGACGAAGGCGGCTAGATATTGCGGAGATATCGCGGAATTTTGAGCCAGGAAAGTTTAACTGCTTTAACTTAGGTAGTTTACAACAACCACGGCGACCAGCCTTAGAAGCCGTAGACAACCACGATAAATTGATGATTTTGGGGAACCCGGGAAGCGGGAAAACGATATTTTTAAAGTGGTTAGCCATTCAGTGTAACTTAGGCGAGTATAGAGGCGATCGCGTCCCGATTTTTATTCATCTCAAAGACTTTGCAGAGGCTAGGGAGGAACCCAATTTATTTGAGTACATTACAGAACAGTTTGAAGAATGCGGGGTTACTTTACCCAATGCAGTACTCAACCTTTTAACTGAGGGTTTAGCATTCGTTTTATTGGATGGCTTAGATGAAATCAAGGATGCAGATTTTGAACGAGTTGTCAGGGATATTCACAGGTTTACAACCAGATTTTATACCAATCGCTTTGTGATTACTTGTAGGGTAGCAGCACGCAAATATATCTTTGAGCAGTTTACAGAAGTAGAAATTGCCGACTTTGATGAGCAGCAGATTACTGAGTTTGTCTCCAAGTGGTTTCAGGACGAAGCACCAATAAAAGCACAATATGTTTTACAAAAGCTACAAGAAAATCAATCTCTGCAAGAGTTGGCGACTGATCCTTTATTGCTTACATTTTTATGTTTATTTTTTGCCGAGATATCTTATTTTGCCTTTGAGCAATCAGAAATTTATCAAGAAGCATTGAATATATTAATTAAACAATGGGATGAGCAGCGTTATATTCAACGAGATGGAAGTAATAAGCGAATTCCTCCACAGCTAATCGAAGAATTATTGAGTGCAATTGCCCGAAATACTTGGGAGCGAGGAGAGTATTTTTTTAAACAAAAAGCTATTGAACAGCTTATTAGCGAATATATTCAGAATTTATCTGATAGTAAGAGAAATTTGGATTTAGTGGAAATGGATAGCGAAGCGCTTCTCAAGTATATTCAAACTCAAAATGGTTTATTAGTTGAGAGAGCAAAGGGGATTTACTCTTTTTCTCATATTACATTTCAACAGTTTTTAGCAGGTCAAAGTTGAGAGTGCTGAGTTCTGAGTAAAAATCCCATGAGACTTTCATACATGGCTGTGAAATTTTTTATCTGGACTGCCTACACAGCGATGGTATGTTTTTTAGTTGTAAACCGCAGGGTGAGCGATCGCATTTAACTGTATTGAATTTTTGTATTCAATTGTCCCCAAAATACTAGCGATGCCGCTATGTAATCAACCATAAGTCAGATAGCGGTCATCATTAAGTTCTTAATATTTAATTTTTAATTACCCCCAGGGTTTTCAATCACTACTCCCAACGTCCTTCTTCCCAGGCTTTGATAGCGTAAAAAACAGCGGAATAATCATCATTAGCAAATGACATTTTCATTGCTGAGTGTAAGATTTGCCGCACACCTTTAATACTGCTGACATCTAATTCAACTGTTTTCGCTTCATTGATAAATAAGTCCGTATCTTTCAACAAATGTTTAGTGGGGAAATTGGGATTTGCAAAATTTCCATCTAACATTCGTGCCAGCTTTTTATCAAAAGTAGGAGCATAGAGTACACTTTCTCGCAGAATTTCCATGAATTTCTCTACGTCAATACCCTGACGCTGGACAAAAGCTAGACTCAAAGCAAAGCTAGTTGTTAGCGAAGCAATTAGTTGATTAAGCGCCAATTTGACAGAAGCAGCAGCACCTACAGGGCCTACTAACCGAGGTTCTGGGCCAAAATTTTGTAGTAAATTTAAGTAGCGCTGAAATTGATCTTCACGAGCGCCTACCATGACAATGAGTTTGCCTGTTTGTGCTTCTGGGATACTACCTAAAACAGGCGCTTCTATATACTCGCCACCAGCAGCCACTACCGCATCTCGAATTTCTTGACTTTCTGTGGGTGTAATTGTCCCCATTTGGATGACGGTACGTCCTGAGAGAGTCCGCCAGGAAGTGTCAGAAAGCAAGACACTATAAATAGCAGCAGCATTAGTGAGCATGAGAATTATGCAATCAGCAGCGCGAATTGCATAGCGGGGATGTGTCGCAATTTCTGCACCAGCTGCTTGTAGTGGTGCTAATTTTTCTGGGGTGCGGTTATAGGCAACTAACTCTATATTTGCAGCTAATAGCCTTTGGGCCATCGGTAGTCCCATCAATCCAGTTCCCAGAAATGCCACCTTCATTGTTTACGTTCCTTTGGTACAGCAATCGCTTTTCCATTATCAGTTAATAGTTAACAGCTAACAGTTACCAGTTAACAGTGTTGACTGATAACTGGTAACTGAATACTGATTACCGGATATGGTGATTAGCCACCTGCGGCAAAAGTTGCCATAATCACAACCGACAGTAAGATACCGGGAGTCAGTAGTGTTATTAGCATTAACAAGTCATGAGTACTCATAATTTTTAATTCCTGATGCTTTAGTTCTCACTGTAACAGTGTTACTGAGTCTCTGAAGACTAGTACGGCATTACATAGAGTTTTAAGTTTTCAATTGGGGTGACAGTTCTGAGTGCTGAGTGCTAAGTGCTGAGTTCTGAGTCAATAGTTATTTCTCCCTCATCTTCCTTATCTTCCTCATCTCCCTCATCCCAATCCCCAGTCCCCAGTCCACTTTCACTCTGGCACAGTTAATCCTTTGAGTGATTGCGAGATGGCTTTTTCTTTTAATCCTTTGCTTTGAACTAAGACTCCAAAGCCACCTAATCCTAAAGGGTTGAGAAGTTCGTGTAGAGATTCTCTCCGTCGCAACAATTGCGAAATAGATTGTTCTTGATGAGAAAGGGTAGCAATGCGAGTTCCTAACCCTAAAGCCATCAAAAATAATCCTTGCTGGGTAAAACCAACTTTATCTAAACCGCAGCGATCGCCCCATCGTTCCAAAGCTGTAAAATCAACATGCGCTGTAATATCTTGCTGGCCAATGTTGACATAAGGGTTGTCATGGTGGCGATGATGGTAATAGCACTGTAACGTTCCTTGCGATCGCCTGGGGTTATAGTAACGACTAGCAGGATAGCCATAATCAATTGTTAACACATAGCCACACTGCAAGCGGTCTGCCACTATACTCAACCAATCTAGAGCAGCTAAATTAATTTCACTACGGTAGCCATCTGTATAAGCACCTTGGGTAATTTCAATTCCCACTAAATCGAAATATTCTGCTAACCGAGGCGTAGAAGGTTCCCCTGAAATTTCCACAAATGATGATGGAAAAGATAGGTTAGCAGCCGCAGATGAGAAAGTTGGTAGAGGTGAAAAATCAATATCTCCCTCTCCCCTGGTTGTCACATAAATTTCTCGCAGTTCCCCTACTTCTAGGATAAACTGATGTACTGGCAATGCATCCACCAATTCATTAGAAAAAAAACAACCTGTAATGGAATTTGGTGTTATTTCCTCTAAATCGCACCACTGTACAGAAAAATCTTGTAAAGTTTGCTGCTGTTCTTGCTTGAGTGATGGCGATTTCTCCACAATGATATATTCCAGGGCAGCAAAAAAGTTGGGATAGTTCTGCTGACAGTAATTAAGGATATGCGATGCTAACAGACCTTGCCCTGCTCCCATTTCTACCAGAGAAAAGGTATCAGGTTGCCCTAAAATTTCCCACATCTGCAGAAATTGTTCTGCTAGTAATTCGCCAAAGTCATTGGCAAGATGAACAGAAGTAAAAAAATCACCGCCCTCAAACCCAATTTTGACTGCATTGCTGGAATAATAACCATGTTCAGGATGATATAACACCATATCCATGTATTCAGCAAAAGTAATTCGCCGTTGGGGGCTAGTTTGAATAAGATTGGCAATAGCTTTACAAAGTGCCAGATTGGAATCCATAAAATTTAGTGAGGAGCGAGAATATCGTTATTAATTTAATTATCAATTTGTAATTTCAAGCAAACTGGTATCTCAATACTTGTCGGTTAATGGCAAAAGGGGAAGGGGAAAAGGGGCAAGAAAAAACCATTAACCCTTACCCTTTGACCTTTTCCCCAAACTAAATTCTGAGTTGAAAATCCTTAACCGAGCAGTATTGACTGGTATCTCTATTCTGCAAAGTTTCAGAATTAATTTAAATATACTGATTTCAATTCCCCTGTATTTCAGACTAATACATTACATAATTAGGTCTTTTCTAATTTAAACATATCAAATTTGTAGGGTATGTTAAGACAATCTTTCTAACCCATCATCACCTATCAAACTCTGATAGCAATTTATGGAGAAATCTTGATAAATATGATTTTCGTAGAGATTTAGCATTACTAAACCCTCTATGCAAGTGTTTTATTATTTATTAATGTTAAATTTTATGAGTGCGTTACGCTGTCGTTAACACACCCTACATGTATGGGAAAATTTATTTTTTAGTATTTTCTAGGAACACAACATATTGTGGACTGAAAATTATCTGTAACTGTTTTTTCCTTTTCTTGTGAATTAGGAAAGCAAAAGTCAAGATAATTCTAGTAAAAAATTGGCTAATCTAGACAATATTGTCATTTTTATTATCCACTTACTAATGACACTAATACACCATTAATATCGCGGACGCGAGCAACCATTTGTCCAGCAGCTTGACGTTTTGGTGCATCTAATGATTTTGCACCTGCTCCCAAGGCTCTCATATAAGCAGTAGCAACGTCAGGTGTGATAAATGAGATTTGAATTAAGGAAGGCGCTTGTATAATATCGTTAGCGTAGAAGCCATGAGGAAATAATGTTTGGGCTTCATTAGTTGAGGAAAAAGCCAGGGTAGTTTCACCAGTTTCCATTTCTGCCCAAGTAACTTGATTCTGCTCTCGGATATTACGACGAACGAGACCAAAAGCTTTTTCGTAAAACTCAACGGTCTTCATCACATCATCTACCCAAATTACTGTATGACCAAATTTCATCTTTGTTTCTCCTAAGTTATAGTTGCTGTAAATGCAAAGATATGTGGAAAAATCAAAAACTGATACTATTAATACCTTTATTTTTACTGACTGGGTGTTTAAATTTAAATTTCGGGAAAAACTACAGCAATCAGAATCAACAAGAACCTCCTTTAGAGGTAATCGGAAAGTGGTTGGGCGCGCCTTTACCTAATAATTATTCAGATTTAAAGTATGAAATTATTAGCGATACTCCTGATCCACAAGTCAGAATAGCTGTCAATGTCCCAAAGGAATATTTTCAAAATCTAATTAATCAGAAAAATTTAGTCAAATATGACGAATTTAAAAACAAACTACCTTATGACCTAAAGCCAAGAGAATGGCAGGAGAGCAATCAAACTAAAGATTTCATTAAAAAACCGCTGCCCAGCACAACAATATGGATAACGAAAAATGAGTTTTATCCTAAATATCTTTGGTATCAACAACAAAGATTATATCTAGTTTATGTATCCAGATAAGCAAGCAACCTATTTAACTTTCGAGAATACAAGGTGCGGTTGCTAGAGTGTTTGCTGCTGTTTGCATTTGTTCAATATCTGATGGTGACCAAAAATGAGGCGCTTGACAATGATGGGCTACTAACAATCCCCACAAACCTTTCGGTATTAAAACTGGTACTACTAAATTGGCACGAACATGCAAACTGCGGAGAAAATCCCTGTGGCAATCATGCAATGATTCTAATTCAATATCCGCGATCGCTCTGACTCGTCCTGCTAAATACAAGTTGGCATACTCTTGATTAAAACAATTATCTGGCCCTTTAGAACCAAAAATCGAGTATTCGCTAGAGACTACAGATTCCGAGGTTACCTGCCCATGCCATTTTCCATAAAAGTAATATAAAACTACGCGGTCAACCTGAAGCGAATTTCTAAGTTGATTGATCGTGTCTCGAACTAATGCATCTCGCTGCATCGTCATGACTAGACGGTCTAGCACCCTTTGCAAACCCTGCTCATAATTACTTTTGCGGCTGGGTTCAAATTCAGAGTAGGAATGAATTTGCACAAGTTTAAGATTACGGATGATTCAGTACTTTTGGCTGTTGATGAAGAAGTATCAGTTTTTTACAAAAAAATATATTAATTGATTTGCAAAAATGATAGCATCGCACACTGGCGATAAATCCTAAAGGAAAAATTAACTTTTATCGGAACTATAGGTAAAATACATAAGCCTGGTCTTTTTTTTTCAATATCATGGGCAACACTTTTGGTCATCTATTTCGCGTTACTACTTTTGGTGAGTCCCACGGTGGCGGTGTGGGGGTTGTGATTGATGGTTGTCCGCCTCGGTTGGAAATTTCGGCTGAGGAAATTCAAGTAGAGCTAGATAGAAGAAGGCCAGGACAAAGTAAAATTACAACGCCTCGCAAAGAAGCTGATATCTGCGAGATATTATCTGGGGTGTTTGAAGGCAAAACCTTAGGAACCCCGATCGCAATTTTGGTGCGGAATAAAGATACTCGTCCCCAAGACTACGACGAGATGGCCCAGAAGTATCGCCCTTCCCACGCTGATGCAACTTATGATGCCAAATATGGGATTCGTAACTGGCAAGGTGGCGGTAGGTCTTCGGCGCGTGAGACAATTGGCAGAGTCGCAGCAGGTGCGATCGCTAAAAAAATTCTCCGCCAAGTTGCAAACCTAGAAATCATCGGTTACGTCAAGCGCATCAAAGACTTAGAAGGCGTTATCGATCCCAACACTGTCACCTTAGAACAAGTTGAAAGCAACATCGTTCGCTGTCCCGATGGTGAATTGGCAGAACGCATGATTGAATTAATTGAGCAAACTGGTAGACAAGGTGATTCCATCGGTGGTGTAGTTGAATGTGTGGCGCGGAACGTACCGAAAGGCTTAGGCGAACCAGTCTTTGATAAATTAGAAGCAGATATTGCTAAAGCTGTGATGTCTCTTCCTGCTAGCAAAGGTTTTGAAATTGGTTCTGGTTTTGCAGGAACTCTGTTAACAGGAATTGAACATAACGACGAATTTTATATTGATGAAAACGGTGAAATTCGCACTGTAACTAACCGTTCAGGTGGGATTCAAGGAGGAATTTCTAACGGGGAAAATATCATTTTGCGCGTTGCATTTAAGCCGACAGCGACAATTAGAAAAGAACAGAAAACTGTAACTCGTGAAGGCGAAGAAACTTTATTAGCAGCCAAAGGAAGACACGATCCTTGCGTATTACCTCGTGCAGTTCCGATGGTAGAAGCAATGGTAGCTTTGGTACTATGCGACCATTTATTACGTAATCAGGGACAGTGTCATGTGTTGAGTCCTGAATCCTGAGTTCTGAGTCTTGAGTTAAAGTCATAACTCAAGACTCAAGAATCAAAGCACAGTAATTACAACAACTGAATCAGCCGCATATAATATTTCTCATATATAAATCTGTTAGTTTTAAGCTTATGCAGTTTTAGGCAGAAGAATACGCATTATATTTGGATTTCACTGCATAAAATGCGTCATGATTTAAACTGTGTTGCATCGCCAAATTGACAACGCATGACCAGATTTATTCACGACCAATTTGCCAAAGACTACCTCGAACAATTGCTTACTGCTTACGGGGAAGTTCAAGCAGCAAGACGAGTAGCAGGAGAAGTGAGAGAAATTGATGTTTATTTCATCCCGAACTTCTCACCGAGTAACATTACAGAAACCCTGGGACTATTAGGTGAGTTTGCTACTACGCCAGCATTATTTGAACCATTTCGTAACGCCGCCTCAGCCACAGAAATTTGCGATTGTCTCTTAAAATTGTTAGAAGTACGTGGTGATTTACAACGGCAAGCCAATCGCAATAACACTCGCATTCAAGAAGCTGAAATCCCCAAATTATGGATTCTTACACCCACTGCATCGGAGCAAATCTTATCAGGATTTGGTGCTAATGGTAAAACTAATAGTTTGCCAGGAGTGTACTTCATGGCAGAATATTTGCGTACAGCCATAGTAGCAATTCACCAATTACCCAGAATCCCTGAAACTCTATGGTTGAGAATTATTGGTAGGGGAAATGTACAAAAACAAGCAATTGATGAACTAGAAGCACTTCCTCCTAGTAATCCTTTCAGAAAAGCCGCGTTAGAATTACTGTACAACTTGCAACAAAACTTACAATTCAATCAAAGTCAAGATGAAGATGACAGGGAGTTAGTTATGCGATTAGCGCCACTTTATCAACAAGACCGCGAACAAGCTGTACAAGAAGGCGAACAAAGAGGAATTGAACAAGGCGAACGCCTAGTAGTAGAAAACTTACTCAAAGTTCGCTTTGGTGAATTAGATAATGAATTACAATCAATTATTTCCCCTTTATTAGCTTTATCACCAGAAGAGTTTACTCCCTTACTATTGCAGTTATCTCGTGAAGAATTAATTACTAGATTTAGCTAGTAAACTACCAATTTCAAATATATCTAATTATAGTAGGGTGTGTTGGTGCCGATATTAGGTTACTGCAACACAGTATGACATTATTTTATAGGGTTGCATTAATGGATTTTGTCACAGTTTTAGGACTTGTTGCTGCTTCAATTACGACGGTTTCATTTTTGCCGCAAATGATGAAAATATGGCAAACAAAATCAGCAAAAGATGTCTCGTTTATGATGTTGATTTGTTTTAATACAGGAATATTTTTATGGCTGATATATGGAATTATATTGCAACAATTGCCGATTATTTTAGCTAATGCTGCCACATTATTTTTTAACTTGATAATTCTATGGCTTAAAATTAGATATAGATGAAAAGAATAAATAAAAAACACCCCCAAAAAATTGCCTGTGACATCATCTGTATTTGCTGCTGAACGCCTTTTATTCTCCCCCTCTACTCCTAACACCGATGCTATCCCGCTAATTTTTGCTTTTCCCAATGAGTACACTGTGGGGATCACAAGCTTGGGATATCAGGTGGTTTGGGCAAATTTGGCAATGCGTGATGATGTGCAGGTGAGTCGCCTGTTTACTGATATTCACGAACAACTACCAATAAACCCTGAAATTGTCGGATTTTCTATTTCTTGGGAATTAGATTATGTAAATATCTTAAATTTACTGGAATCTTTAGAAATTCCGATTCGCGCATCTTTGCGTGAGGATCATCATCCGTTGATTTTTGGTGGTGGCCCAGTTCTCACTGCTAACCCGGAACCTTTCGCAGATTTTTTTGATGTAATTTTGCTAGGAGATGGAGAAAATCTGCTGGGAGATTTTATTGAGGCGTACAAAGAAGTGAGGAATGCTTCTCGCAAAACTCAACTAAAAACCTTGGCACAAATCCCAGGAATTTATGTTCCGAGTTTGTATGAGGTGGAATATCATGCCAAAGATGGTGAAATAAAATCAATTAAACCAATTGATGCTGAAATTCCCGCCATAGTCCAAAAGCAAACTTATCGCGGAAATATTTTATCAGCCTCAACTGTGGTAACAGAAAAGGCAGCATGGGAAAATATTTACATGGTGGAAGTGGTGCGGAGTTGTCCGGAAATGTGCCGCTTCTGTTTGGCTAGTTATCTGACGTTACCATTTAGAACTGCAAGCCTTGAAGGTTCTTTAATTCCTGCGATTGAAAGAGGTTTAAAAGTTACCAAGCGGTTAGGTTTATTAGGTGCTTCCGTAACTCAGCATCCAGAGTTTGAGACTTTGCTAGATTATATCAGTCAGCCCAAGTATGATGATGTGCGTCTTAGCATTGCCTCAGTACGCACCAATACAGTTACTATACAGCTAGCAAAAACTCTGGCACAACGAGACACGCGATCGCTTACCATTGCTGTAGAAAGTGGTTCGGAAAAATTACGCCGCATCATCAACAAAAAGCTACATAATGACGAAATCATTCAAGCCGCAGTCAATGCCAAAGCTGGTGGCTTGTCGAGTTTGAAACTCTATGGAATGGTGGGAATTCCTGGCGAAGAACCAGAAGATTTAGAGCAAACTGTATCTATGATGCGTAATGTTAAAAAAGCAGCACCAGGATTGCGCTTAACATTAGGATGCAGCACCTTTGTACCCAAATCACACACACCATTTCAATGGTTTGGCGTAAATAAACAAGCCGAGAAGCGGTTGCAGATGTTACAAAAACAGCTAAAACCCCAAGGCATAGAATTTCGCCCAGAAAGCTATAATTGGTCTATTATCCAAGCTTTGCTATCGAGAGGCGATCGCAGACTCTCTCATTTATTAGAACTTACTCGTAACTTTGGCGATTCTTTAGGCAGTTATAAACGCGCTTTTAAACAACTGAAAGGACAAATCCCAGACTTAGATTTTTACGTCCACGCCAACTGGTCAACAGAGCAAATTTTACCCTGGAATCACTTGCAAGGGCCGCTACCGCAGTCTACACTACTTAAACACTTGGCTGAGGCTACAAACCAGTTTGACTCATCCTCAAAAGAACTTCAGCCATTAAATTCATAACTTATAGATTAATGCAAACAACAGCTGAGTATTACTGTGCTTATTGCGGGGAACCAAACTTAACATTTATTGATTTGAGTGCTGGGGGACAGCAATCTTATGTAGAAGATTGTCAAGTTTGTTGTAACCCCAACATTTTGTATATCCGAATTGATGAAGACACTCTAGATATTGAGATTGACACCGAATACGAAGGTTAACAATTTGTAATTGCTTGATAGCAACTACAACAAACATAACGGTGCGATTATATAAGGTTGGGGTTCCACTAAATTTTGAATTATGAATTACGTAGACGCGTAGCGGCTTCCCAAAGGGTATTACGAATTAGTAATTATTTGTTGAATTTTAGGTTTGTGTTTCCATGCTGCAGTTTAAACATTCCTCTGTGATTAATGCACCACCAGAAGTAGTGTGGAGATTTCACGAAAGAACGGATATTTTGCAAATGCTAACTCCACCTTGGCAACCAGTTCAAGTAATGCGCCGTGAGGGAGGACTAGAGGTAGGTGCTATCACAGAATTTCGTCTTTTTCTTGGCCCTGTACCTTTAACTTGGTTAGCGCGTCACACTCAATGCGAAAAGAATCGGCTATTTGTGGATGAACAAATTTCTGGGCCTTTTGAAAGTTGGGTACACAGGCATGAATTTGCAGATGAAAATGGTAAGACTAGGTTAACTGATGCCATTTCCTTTTCTATGCCTGGAGGTCAAACATTAGAATTCTTTAGTGGTTGGTTAGTTCAAACACAACTAGAAGCGATGTTTCGCTATCGTCATTATGTCACAAAAAGAGAGTGCGAAAAGTAATTTATAAATAAATGAGTATGGGCGCAAAGCTTTGCGCCCATAGAACAATTAATATTTGGGAATATTATTGGAATTAGTATTATCTAGATGATTCAATTCACACTAAAAACATTCGGAGATGCTGGACGAATTCGCTAGTATTTTCCAAGTGAACATTATGCCCAGAATTTTCAATAACCTTTAACTGAGCATTTTGACAAATATCAGCCATCTTCTGATTGATATCGATAAATTTATCATCATATTCACCAACTAGCAAAAGTAGAGGATTTTTACTTTCTTTGAGTTTCTCCCACAAAGAAGGTTGATATCCAGTACCCATAAAACGTAGGGATTTATCTAATTCTAGAGGATGATTTTGCAATCGACTTTCGAGCATCAATTCGTATTTTGGATGATGTATAATATCACCAAAAATTGGCTGACTATACCAATTTGATAAGAACGTTGCAAAATCACTTGTTTCCAGGCTGCGGATTAATTTTCTCCCTATATGATAATCATGTTGAATGCGAGCTAATCGTTCTGCTTCTGTGACTAAGCCTGGACAAGCAGATTCCAGGACAACTTTAGAAAAGCGTTCAGGGAAATGTAGGGTCAAATATAAAGCTAATCGCCCACCCATTGAATAGCCAACTAAAAAGCAGTTTGTAATTTGCAACTCATCTAATAACTTAATTAACGCCTGAGCAGTGTACGGCATTGTATAGCATTCATCAGTACCTAAAACTTGCGTTTTACCATGCCCTGGCAGGTCAATAGTCAAATAAGAGAATTCATCACCTAGCAATGTGATGGCTTCATCAAATTCATCCATTTTACCCATAAAACCGTGTAAAAAAAGAATTACTGGCTTATTTGGGTTGTTAATTAAAGAGTAATTAAATTGATAGTTTATTAAAGGCATTTTTTATAGATAGTTAATCACCCTAATGAATATAAATTATCAGGGATAATTATTGATAAGTTGCTACTTTCTAAGGCAAAAACCGATCTAAAGCCGCCTTAAGTTCTGCAATTTCCGTATCAATATTCCCTTCTTGTGCAGCTCTAGCAATACACTCAGTTAAATGTTCATCTAGCACAATTCGTGCTACCCGATCCAATGCACCCCTGACTGCGGCTATTTGCAATAAAACATCAGGGCAAGGGCTATTTTGCTGCACCATTGTCTTAATACCACGAATGTGACCCTCTATACGCGAAAGCCGATTCACAATTCGTTTTAAAGACTCTTCACTATGCACGTGAGGATGTACCGAGTCTCCATGCACAGAATGATGATCCGAATGTTCGTGATCTGTGCTGTGATTGTGTGAGTGTTCTGTTGGCTGAGATGTACTCAAGGATTCTTCAGGCGATCGGTTTAATCCGTTCATGGGTTATCAAAGTGCTGGGGGGACTGGGGAGTGGGGATTAGGGGTAATGGGGACTGGGGAAAAGGCGATAAATTCCAATTACCAATTACCCGATGACAAACACCAAAATTTAATTGTGGCGTGAAATCCGAACCTTGGTAGGGGAAATGTCCATAATAGCTTTTGAGGTAAATATACAATTAATTTGATTACAGGTGTTCACGCTATGCCTTAACTAAATACTGAGGTAAAAAGGACTGGATATTAAAATGGGAAAAAAAGAAACAAAGGATACAATGGCAAGTTTAGTACTTAGCCCTTAATCCCTAGACCCTACCCTCTAGCCTCCATCTCCTGAGCAGGTGAAACATAAAGTAGGATGCAAGCGTCTATACGCAAGTATTCTCATCCATTCTGTAAAAATAAATTTAGATAGAGTTGTCACGACTAAGTAAAAATTACGCTTCTAGATTTAGGTTGTGATTATGAGAGTTCCCAAACTAACCCGGTCTATACGCCAACTCAGTTCCCATGTTTTAGCCATATTTCTAGGAGTTGTGCTAACTTTTACCACCCTGCGGGTGTTACCTTCGGAAGCCGAACCAGCGCCAAAGCCAACAACTGCAAACCCACCTGAATTGGTTACTCAACGTCAATCACCAGCTTCAGCGGCGATAGGTAGTAGCAGCTTTGTGACAGCCGCAGTCAATCGTGTAGGCCCAGCGGTAGTGCGGATTGATACAGAACGCACAATTACTCGTCGAAACGATCCATTCTTTGAAGACCCATTTTTCCGCCAGTTTTTTGGTGATGGTTTCTCACAACAGCCATCTCGAGAACAGTTACGCGGTCTGGGTTCTGGCTTCATTCTTGACAAGAGTGGATTAGTTCTCACCAATGCCCACGTAGTTGATAAAGCCGATCGCGTGACAGTGAGACTTAAAGATGGTCGCACCTTTGACGGCAAAGTTCAAGGCATTGATGAAGTTACAGATTTGGCAGTAGTTAAAATTAATGCTGGGAATGATTTACCAGTTGCGCCTCTGGGTTCTTCTAGTAATGTACAGGTGGGAGACTGGGCGATCGCAGTTGGTAATCCCTTAGGATTTGATAATACCGTAACTTTGGGAATTGTCAGCACCCTCAAACGTTCCAGCGCTCAAGTCGGGATTACAGATAAACGTCTGGAGTTTATTCAAACTGACGCAGCAATTAACCCTGGTAACTCTGGCGGGCCATTATTAAATGGTACTGGTGAAGTCATTGGGATTAATACCGCCATTCGTGCTGATGCTATGGGGATTGGTTTTGCTATTCCCATTGATAAAGCTAAAGCGATCGCAGAACAACTCCAACGCACAGGTAAAGTTGCTCACCCCTATTTAGGTGTGCAAATGGTATCTTTAACACCGGAGCTAGCCAAGCAGAATAACACAGATCCTAACTCTCCCATTCAAATACCAGAAGTTACCGGGGTTTTAGTGATGCGGGTTGTACCCAATTCCCCAGCTGCATCTGCGGGTATCCGACGCGGTGATGTGATTGTGCAAATTGATGGACAAGCAATTACCACTGCGGAACAGTTGCAAAATGTTGTCGAAAATAGTCGCCTCGGTCAAGTGTTGCAGGTGAAAGTACAACGAGGGAATCAAACACAACAACTATCAGTCCGCACTGCTGAATTACAAAATGCTTCGTAATCAGCACTAAGACATAAGTCACTTCAGGGGCGTACAGCTAACTGTGTGCCCCTAATTTTTTCACTGTTCTTGAGTACCTTTGGTAGATGCTGACACAAAGCTTAAGCTGTTGAGCTAAACAAATCTAATTTGCAGATAAATTTTATCAATCTCTTGTGGGGTAGGCATCTTGCCCACCCTAATAATGCAATTTAAATACCTATTTAGCCTACCGAAAATTGTTTCGGACATAATAGTGTCAATTTTTGTTACAATCATTATATTTGTTGCAGTATAAATATAGACTCTAGCCTTCTTGAAACCTGAAAACTGGGATTAATCCTGAGTGGAACAAAATCTATATTAAAACCATCTTTATGGTTATATTTTTGACCAATATATAGAAGGCTACAAGTTCCTAAATTTATTGATATTGTTGGCGAATTAATGTATGGTTTTACCCTCCATAATTCCTGCTTGGCTTTAAGAATCCAAGCTGTATCAGAAGGCAAAGCCCAATAATTAATTAAAGGTAGAACCTCTGGAATTGCATTCCTAGAAGCAAGCTTGGCAATGAGTGGGTGTGGGGTTATACCCCCCATTAATTAATCGGCATTATCATTATATTTAGGGAGATTGTAATGTTAAATTTTAAATTTTCCCCAGGGTTTAACTGCTTAGATATACCCTGAGAAAGAATGTAAACGGTGTTTTGGCCTTGTAGCCACTATGAGCGTGAATGATACTGCACACACAGATAATTTTTCTTGGAATCGGCAAGTATATCATCGATTAAAACTTGCCTTAAGCCTGAATTTGCGAAGACAGTTGTTTTTGGCAGTTTGTGATGATTTACACTTAAGAAATCAAGTGGCCGCCCGTTTGCATTCTACTTTGGCTTATCCCGTTGGACAAGTACTTTATCAACCAGAAGATAGCCTTGAAAGTAGTACGCCAGCTTACCCGCGTTTAGCGACTTTGCGCTTAAATTTAAACGATCCAAATCCCATCGCGCAGATAAATCAATGGCTCACTAGTTATCCACCACCAATTATTGGAGCATCAAAAGATACTCCAGGAAGACCTTTACCGATACCAGCATTTCAGATTGTTGGTGTCGAGCTACTAACCAAGCAACCAGTAGCAGTACAGCGATTATTTTTACACTACCTCCGCTTAAGCGAGGAGTATTTAGCTAACCAAGAGTCTAACAGTTTCCTGGAATCTAGTTTACTGTTGTGGGTACCACGTCCTTGGTTATCTGCTATTCAGCAGTCAGCACCACAGTTTTGGCGTTGTCGGACTGGCGTGTTTTTGTTTGCCGGCGAACCAACCCCAACATCTCATAATGGTGGCTATCCAGAAAGGTTTGCAGGTTCTAGAAGTTTAGATTTTGATGATTTTGAACCATCCCTTCTAGAAGAAGCAGTGGCGCAGGTAGAACTTAAAGCTGCAGAAGACACCGAACTAAAATTTGAGGATGATTTTGATTTTGAAGCAGAGGTAGCAGTAGAGACAACACCACCGCCTTCAATGCCAATTTCAACATCAGAAATTTTACAAATTGAGGGTAAGCAAGAAGCACCCCTAACAATATCCAATAATGGGAATAAGCTCCCCCCATTGCCATCGCTGGCTCATATTAGCAAGGACTTGACTGAGCTAGTAATAGAAACAATTAATTCCAAAATTATTCAAGATGACGAGGATATTTCTCTAGCGCAGCAAATGCTAGTTGAAATTGAGAAATTACACTCGCAGCAAGCATCTGGGGAAGTACTATCAGCAGCTTATCATCGCTTAGGTAATTATTATCGCCTTCGCATTGAACAAGGGCAATCCAACCTAGAAAACATCATGGTAGCAATTCTGTCCTATCAAGAAGCAGTTACCTATCATGATACTTCACCCCAGTTACCAGATATCTTGAATGACTTGGGTACACTCTACTGGATGCTATATCGCACACCACCCAATTCCGAAGAGGGCCAAACTTATATTGAGCAGGGAATTGAATTTTATAAATTAGCTTTAAAGCTGATATCACCCCAAACCAACCCAGAAACTTACGCCCGCGTGCAAAATAATTTAGGCACAGCTTATGGTGATTTAGCGCGGTTTGGCAACCCAGCCGAAAGTTGGCAGCAAGCAGTCATAGCGTATAACGAAGCACTACGCTATCGTACAACCTCAATGGAGCCATTAAAGTATGCAGCTTGTCAGAATAACTTGGGTACTGCTTACTGGCATTTAGGGCAATACAATCAACCTGTATTCAATTTAAAAAAAGCGATCGCAGCTTATAATTTGGCTCTGGCTCACTATAGCCCTGAATATGAGCCGCTCAAATATGGCATGATTCAAAACAACATCGGCACAGCCTACTGGAATCTTGCCCAATACGAGCAACCAGGACACCATCTGAAGATGGCTATAGATGTTTATACCGACGCTTTAAAATATCGCACCCCGGCGGCTGTTCCTAGTGGCTGTGCGGCTACACAAAATAATCTGGGAACGGCATATTGGCATTTAGCAAATCTTTCGCAAACAACTAAAGAAGAGCGGCATAAGTATTTAAAATTGTGCATTGCTGCTTATGACGAAGCACTGGCTCTGGCTCATTCACTTAATCCTGCTGTTTTAAGTTTTGATGTGCTATCTACTCACAATAACTTAGGATTAGCCCATTATCAGATTGCCACAGATCAATATTTCAATGCTGATAAAAAAGTACGTTCTCAACATTTAGAAGCAGCATTAGATAATCATTTGCAAGCCTTAAATGGATTAAGTAAACAACCAGAAGCTTATCAAACCACCTTTTCTTATGTCGTCAAAACAGTGCGCGCCTTCCACAGTGAACTAGGAATCCAAGGGCAAAATCAAGCTTTATCAAAAGTGCCTTCTCATTTGTTACCAGAGATTTTGCCGAAGATTTAGGGATTGGGGAATTGGTAAGGCAGGGGGCAGGGAGCAGGGAGCAGGGGGAAATTATTAATTTCAATTACCCATTACCCATTACCAAATGACAAATGACAAATAACAAATGACAAACACCAAATTGATGACTTTGGTCATAAATGATTTTTCAATTATTAGTGACTTTAGTCATGCACTAAATTTACTAATTTTGAACGATAATTACTAGCATGAATTTATACGATAAAAGCTTTCAGGTGATACTTGCAGACTTAAGAAACTAGCTTTTTCCTATTCCAGAGTGCAAATGACTATTGATTCATCACAATCTATTGATTCATCGGCTTTGCTTCCCAAAGTCAAAAGAAAGTTCAGAGTTCGTTGGCTGTCGTGGTTACTGGTCGTTGGCCTTTTGGGTGGAATTGGCTCTGCAATTTATTACCAGGTAGCTGTCGTTCCGACTCAGCAAGCCAGACGCAAGGTTTTGACGCAACCTGTAGAAAGACAAACTTTAGCAATTACGGTTTCCGCGAATGGTACAGTCAAACCTGAGCGATCGATTAACCTCAGCCCCAAAAATTCTGGCATTCTTAAAAGACTGTTAGCAAAGGAAGGAGATATTGTCAAAGCCGGACAGATTGTCGCTTACATGGATGATTCCAATCTGCGTGGACAACTCACTTCTGCTCAAGGACAGTTAGCACAAGCCGAGGCGAATCTGCAAAAGGCGCAAGCTGGAAATCGCCCCCAAGATATAGGTCAAGCACAAGCAGCATTAGACGAAGCAGAGGCGAATCTGCAAAAGGCGCAAGCTGGAAATCGCCCCCAGGATATAGGTCAAGCACAAGCACGCTTACAAAGCGCTCAAGCGACTCTGAGCAAAGCAGAAGATGATTTCCGCCGTAATCAACAACTTTTCAATTCCGGCGGTATTGCTCTACAGGTTGTCAACCAAAAACGGGCAGACCGAGACAGCGCTCAAGCTGCTGTTAATGAGGCGCAGCAAGCGTTAGCTTTACAAAGAGCTGGTTCGCGTCCAGAAGATATTGCCCAAGCCAGGGCTACAGTTAATCAAAGACAACAAGCTTTAGCATTATTAAAAGCTGGAAGCCGCCCAGAAGACATTGAGGTAGCGCGTGCCCAAGTTACATCTGCTCGCGGTTCACTGCAAAATATCCAAGCTCAAATAAATGACACTATAATTCGCGCACCTTTTGATGGCGTTGTAACTAAGAAATACGCTGATCCAGGTGCGTTTGTGACTCCCACAACAGCCAGTAGCGATGTGTCTTCTGCTACTTCTTCCTCGATTTTGTCCCTAGCTTCTACGAATGAAGTTGTCGCCAATTTAGCGGAAACCAATATTTCTAAAATTCGCCTGGGTTTACCAGTGACGATTAAAGCAGATGCTTACCCAGGAAAAGTCTTTGAAGGTAAAGTCAAACAAATCGCAGCCCAATCTGTAGTGACGCAAAACGTTACTAGCTTTGAAGTGAGAATATCACTTTCAGATCCGCAAGGATTACTGCGGTCTGGGATGAATGTGACTACAGATTTCCAAGTAGGTCAACTGGAGAATGCGCTAGTAGTACCAACTGCAGCTGTTGTGCGCCGAGAAAATGCTACAGGTGTGTATGTAGCAGGAGCAGATAACAAACCTGAATTTAGGCGCATAGTAACTGGCGTGACTGTCGGTAGCTTTACAGAAGTCAAGTCTGGATTAAATGGAGATGAGAGAGTACTGCTCAGTTTCCCACCCGGATCTCGACCACAATCTACACCAAGAGGCGGAGTATTCCCAGGTGTAGGAGGAGGCGGCGGTGGCGGTGGTGGTGGTCGCCAAGGTGGTGGTTCTGGTGGCGGTCGTTCTGGTGGTGGTGCGCCGTAAACAAGTTGGTCATTGGTCATTTGTCATTGGTCATTGGTCATTTGTCATTGGTCATTTGTCATTGGTCATTTGGTAATGGGTAATTGGTGTTTGTGTCCCTTTCCCCTTTCACCTTTCCCCTTTCACCTCTTCCCCTTTCCCCCTTCCCCTTGTCCCCTTGTCCCCTTGTCCCCTCTGCTCCCTCCACTCCCATTCCCTGTTCCTCAAAAAGTATGTTTAAGCTATTTAAGGGGTTTTACAAAACTAAAAATACCCGCACTGTTCCGTTTTTAGAAATTTTGACAATGGCAGCGGAAACGCTGTGGAGTAATAAATTACGCACGGGATTGACGATGCTGGGCGTAATTATTGGCATTTCTTCTGTGATTGCTATTACCTCTGTGGGACAAGGTGTGCAAAAGGGTGTTGAGCAGCAAATTCAAGCATTAGGTTCAGATGTCATCCAAATATTGGCAGGTGCGGCGAGAAGCGGAAATATCAGCCAAGGGATAGGTTCTACTAGTACTTTGACATGGGAGGATGCTAAAGCGATCGCACAACAAGCGCCATCGGCTCAGATGGTGTCTGCTTATTTGCAGCGCAATGCACAAGTAGTTTATGGAGGACAAAACACATCAACCACAATTTACGGTACTGATTTAAATTATCCCGAAGTGAGAAATACTCACCCCCAGCAAGGGAGGTATTTTACTGAGGAAGAACTCAATACATCTGCACAAGTGGCTGTACTTGGGCCGACAGTATTAAACACTCTCTTTGGTCAAGGTGCTAATCCCATAGGTGAGACAATCCGGATTCGGGGAGAGGCTTATCAAGTAATTGGGGTAATGGAACCTAAAGGTTCTCAGGGGCCATTTGATCGAGATGACCAAGTTTTCATCCCGCTAACAAGTATGTCAGCTAGATTAGTTGGTAACAACGCCCTAGCAGGTGTTTCTGTGAGTGGCATTTTAGTTAAAGGTGCTAATCAAGAACAGTTAGAGGCGGCACAGTTTCAAGTTACCAATCTCTTACGTTTACGTCACAATATTTATCCACCACAAGCTGATGATTTTCGGCTGACTAACCAAGCTGATATTGTCAGCACATTTACCAATGTCGTGGGATTGTTTACCGTCATGGTAGTGGCGATCGCAGGCATTTCACTAGTCGTGGGCGGTATTGGCATTGCTAATATCATGCTGGTGTCTGTGGTGGAACGTACCAGAGAAATTGGCATTCGTAAAGCCGTTGGTGCAACCAATTCAGCGATATTGAATCAATTTTTAGCCGAAGCGATCGTCATTTCCATTGTTGGTGGCGTAATTGGCATGGTAAGCGGGATTGCGATCGCATTTGGTGCAGCGAATATTTTTAAGTTCCCCTTTGTAATTTCTGTTCTCTCCATAATTGTTGGCTTTGCACTTTCGTTAGGTGTCGGCTTAGTCGCTGGCGTAATTCCCGCCAGAAACGCCGCTAAATTAGACCCCATTACGGCTTTACGTAGCGACTAATGGGGGACTAGGGACTAGGGATTGGGGACTAGGGATTGGGTAAAAGGGGAAAGGGAAAGGGTAAAAGGGAAACAAACACCAATTACCAAATGACAAATGACAAATGACAAATGACCAAGGACAAACACCATTATGCCAACAATGATTTGGATGGAATCGATTACCAAAACCTATCACTTAGGAGAAGTTGAGGTTCCTATTTTGAAGGGAATTCAACTTTCTATTGAGGAAGGGGAATATGTTGCGATTATGGGGGCTTCAGGTTCGGGTAAGTCTACGCTGATGAATATTTTGGGCTGTTTGGATCGTCCCAGTACAGGGCATTATATTTTTGAAGGTAGAAATTTAACTACTTTTGATGATGATGAATTAGCTTATATTCGCAACCAAAGAATAGGTTTTGTTTTTCAGCAATTTAACCTTTTGGCAAGAGCAACAGCGTTAGATAATGTCATGCTGCCAATGGTTTATGCTAATTTACCTAAGCCGAAACGCCGCCAAAGAGCATTGGAAGCATTAGAAAGAGTAGGGCTAAAAGAACGTGTTGCTAATCGTCCTAGTCAGCTTTCTGGGGGTCAACAACAACGGGTGGCGATCGCTCGTGCTTTGGTGAACCGACCTGCATTAGTTTTGGCAGATGAACCAACGGGAGCATTAGATACGGAAACTTCCTATGAGGTCATGAATTTATTAACAGAATTAAATGACCAAGGTATCACAATTATCATTGTTACCCATGAACATGATATTGCTGCTCAAACTAAAAGAATTATCCGTGTGCAAGATGGGTTAATTGTCGGTTAAATATAGTGTTATTACGGCTTTAATTTTATATTTTAATTATATTTTTATACAGCAAGATTGAGTTAAAAAAAGCAAGAAACCGCATCAATAAATACATCCCGAAAAAAGATATGATGTTTAAGTATATTAGGTTATGTAAGCATAATTTATATTTTAAATATCATATTAGAACTTTTATATATAATTCAAAGTTACTAATAAATATTCAAAATTTCCTAACTTATCAAACCTATTTACTACATTAGCCATGAATTTTATTTTATTCCGCGTGCATCATACTTGGGTTACAGTATTAGTTGCAATTTTAATGACGACTTTAGCCAAAACTGCAACGGCAGAAACTACTGCACAAACGCTACAATCTCCAAGTCCTACAATTAATAATTCTGAGTCGCTTCTCAATAATCTCAGCCCGAATCCAAATCCTTTGCTATTTCCTACCAAACCAGAAGAAGTGAGGATTCAAGGAACTGTACCCCTAACTTTGGTTCAAGCTTTAGAATTAGCAAGACGCAACAATCCAACTTTACAAGCAGCTCAGTTTCAGGTAGAACGTAGCCGCAGTGCGCTACGAGAAGCTCAGGCTGCTTTACTGCCTAATGCTAATGTTAACGGGAATTTTAGCAATAGTGGTAATAATTTGTTTACTGGTGGTTCAACTGAATCCAGCACAGCTTTTAACGGTCAAGCACAAATAAATTATAATCTCTATACTTCTGGTAACACACAAGCTAGTATTCGCTCTGCAGAAGAACAAGTACGGATAGATGAATTAAATTTAGAAAACCAATCTTTAGTAATTGGTTTAAATGTCGCTACCCAGTACTACAATTTACAAGGTGCAGACGAACAAGTCAGAATTAATCGCTCTGCGGTAGAGAATGCCCAGGCTAGTTTACGAGATACTCAAGCACGATTGCAAGCTGGAGTGGGGACGCAGTTTGATGTTCTGCAAGCTCAGGTAAATTTAGCAGATGCTCAACAACAACTGACTAATTCTATTGCACAACAGCAAATTGCCCGTCGTCAGTTTGGTACTCTCTTAAATTTGCCACAATCGGTTGATATTGCTGCGGCTGATCCTGTGCAATTAGCTGGTTTATGGCAACAAACACTCGAACAAACTATCATACAAGCTTTTCAAAACCGCCCCGAATTGCCGCAATTTTTAGCGCAACGCAATCAAGCCGAACAGCAGAGGCGACAAGCACTTTCGCAACTAGGGCCGCAACTGGGTGTAACTGGAACCTATAATTTTCGAGATATTTATAACGATGGGATTAGCGTTGTTGATGGCTATTCGGTGGGGCTACAAGGCAGTTTAACGTTATTTGATGGTGGTGCAGCTAGAGCTAGAGCAGCTCAGTCACGCGCTAATATTGCGATCGCAGAAACTCAATTTGCTAGTCAGCGGGATCAAATTCGCTTTGATGTGGAGCAATTTTATGTTCAGTTGCAGTCTAATCTCGATAATGTGCAGACTTCGACTTTGGCTTTAAGCCAAGCTAGGGAAGCTTTGCAAATCGCTAGGTTGCGGTTTCAAGCAGGTGTGGGTACGCAAACAGAGGTAATTGCTGCGGAAAATGACTTAACAAGGGCGGAAGGTAATCGTGTGACAGCTATTTTAGATTACAATCGCGCTCTGGCTAATTTACAGCGTTCTGTTACTTCTAGAAATACACGCTAGCTTAGGAGATTTTTGTTTAAAGTCTAATTGTAGAGTAATACCAATTTGAGCGACAGATTGTAGGGGCAAGGCACTGCCTTGCCCTCTAGAATATTATTGATATGTCGCAAACATTATTTGATTTGGTGTAATTAACCGCCGATATAGGCGTTTAAGAAACAAAGAATAGAAATTAGATGCGTTACGCGATCGCTAACGCATCCTACTGGACTGACACGCCTAAAATGAGGCATTAGATTTGATTAAATTAACCGCAGATAAACGCCGATAAACGCCGATGAAATGAATCTTTGCTATTGCACCAAATTAGGGACTTCCAGAAAATAAATTATCCCCTTTTCATAGTGGTAGATTCTTCCTCCTCTGCGTCCTCTGCATACACAGCGTTCGCGTAGCGTCCCGCAGGGATGGAATATTTTTTTAATTGGAAGTCCCTTAGCTGTGTCAGTCCACTACATGAACTTGAAAAATTAAATATGAGTCCTATAGCATCTAGAATAATTAAGCTTAGGGCGGAATTTGTGCATTGCTTCAGACTGGATAATTCATACTTCAGCCTGATTTTAAGTCACCCAATCAGGTGAAGCCACGGAACGAAGCGAATAGCTAATATGAAGGCATATTAATAGGCAATAACTGAGTAAGTTAATCTTGAGGTTGTTGATAAATATCTCATCTTTATTTTAAACTTTATTCTCTTCTAAATTGCGGTAATAGCCCATTAACTAACAGCTATTTCAGCACAGCAATCTTTATCGGCTGGTATCATGAATACGTACATAGAAATCCCCGTGATTGGCAAAAAAATTAAGTATCCCATGCGCTGGCTGATAGGGTTAATAACAGCTGGTGCTTTGGTTGTGGGTACTACTACTACCTATAATTTGGTGAATCGGGGAAATACTAAACAAGATATATCTCAACTAACTGTTCCTGTAGAAACCCAAAGTGTGACGCTGCGGATTACGGCGAGTGGGAAGGTAGTACCAGTTCAAAGTGTAAATATCAGTCCCAAAAATCCTGGGGTGTTGGGTGAATTATATGTGGAACAAGGCGATCGCGTGCAAAAAGGACAAGTAATCGCCCGCATGGATGTTGGCGAAATTCAAGCGCAAATCCTGCAATACCAAGCTAATATCGCCCAAGTCCAAGCCCAGCTTGATGAAGCGCGGGCGGGTAGTCGTCCCCAAGAAATCGCCCAAGCTAAAGCACGTTTAGCACAAGTAGAAGCACAACTAGCCGCAGGGCGTGCGGGTAATCGGGCTCAAGAAATTGGACAGGCGCAAGCGCAAGTAGAATCAGCACAGGCTCAAGTTAACCTGACGCAATCGCGGGTAGTGCGCTATCAGGAATTAACCAGACAAGGCGCAACTTCTCAAGATCAGCTCGATCAGTATGTTAGTGAAAATAGCCGCGCCAAAGCTGCTTTAACAGAAGCGCAAAAACGATTATCTCTACTGCAAAGTGGAACTCGTAGCGAAGAAATTGACGCGAAAGAAGCAGCCGTTACCGAAGCCCGCGCCGCTTTAGTTCTGTTACAAAATGGTAGCCGTCCTGAAGAAATTGCTCAACGTCAAGCCGCCGTTAAAGCCGCCCAAGCACAATTACAAGCAGCCCAAGTCAGGCTTGGAGATACAGAAATTCGCGCACCGTTTAGCGGTATTGTTACGCAGAAATACGCTAACGTGGGTTCATTTGTCACACCCACAACTTCTGCCTCTAGTAGTGCATCAGCCACATCTAGTTCAATTGTCGCCGTGGCCCGAGGTTTAGAAGTATTAGCCCAAGTCCCCGAAGCTGATATTGGCAGAATTAAACCAGGACAACAGGTAGAAATTGTTGCTGATGCTTATCCCGATCAAGTATTTAAAGGTCGTGTACGCCTAATTGCACCGGAAGCAGTAGTGGAACAAGGTGTAACTTCCTTCCAAGTGCGGGTTGTATTAGATACAGGCATAGATAAACTGCGTTCTGGCTTAAACGTAGATTTAACCTTTTTAGGCGATCGCGTCAACAATGCTTTAGTATTACCTACCGTCGCCATTGTCACCGAAAAAGGACAAACTGGCGTACTTGTCCCCGACGAAAACAATAAACCCCAATTTCGCCAAGTCACCGTCGGCGCACAAATCCAAGACCAAACCCAGGTTTTAGAAGGCGTAAAAGTAGGCGATCGCATTTTCGTCAACCCACCGAAGGATTACAAAATCGAAAAAGCTAAGGAGCAGAGTAATTAGGGGACAAGGGGAAGGGGGAAAGGGGAAGGGGGACAAGGGGAAAGGGGAAGGGGGAAAGGGGAAGGGTGAAAGGGGAAAGGGGAACAAACACCAATTACCCATTACCCATTACCAAATGACCAATGACCAATGACAAATGACAAATGACAAATGACAAATGACAAATGACAAATGACAAATGACAAATGACAAATGACAAATGACCAATGACAAATAACCATGAACCTGTTAGAAAGTATCCAAATGGCGGGGAAAACCCTGCTGGCGAATAAGTTACGCAGTGCGCTTACCATGTTGGGGATTGTTATTGGTAACGCTTCGGTGATTGCGATGATTGGGATTGGCGAAGGTGGACAGAAGTATGTTTCTCAACAACTTGAGTCTTTAGGGCCAAATATCTTATTTGTGATTCCTGGTAACCAAGAAACGCAGCGTATCTCTAGGGAGGTACCAAAAACCCTGGTTTTGGAAGATGCAGAAGCGATCGCAACTCAAGTACCCACAGTTGCAAATGTGACTGCGGAATTAAATAGCCGTCAAGTAGTTACCTACCGTAATCGCAACACCGATGTTAACATCATTGGCACTACTCCCACTTTCTTAACCGTCAGGGATTTTGAACCTGCTAAGGGGCGATTTTTCACCGATATAGACATGAAGCGCAGTAACCAAGTTGTTGTACTAGGTGCAGATTTAGCCCAAAGACTGTTTGGTAGTGCTAATCCTGTGGGTGAACAGTTAAGAATTAAAAATACTAGCTTTCAAGTAATTGGTGTACTCACAGCTAAGGGTTCTAACTTAGGTGTAGATTACGACGAAGCCGCATTAGTCCCTGTAATCACCGCAGCTAATCGCTTGATTGGGCGAACTTCTCCCTACGGTTTAGAGTTAAGCTATATTGTCGCCTCTGCTAAAAATGCTGATAGTGTGGATGCAGCAGAGTTTCAAATTACCAATTTACTGCGCCAACGACACAAAATTACTGGCGAAGATGACTTTACCATCCGTTCTCAAAAAGATGCTTTGCAAACAGTCGGACAAATCACCGGCGCATTAACAATTATGCTAGCTGCGATCGCAGGCATATCTTTGTTTGTCGGTGGTATTGGTATCATGAACATCATGCTAGTATCCGTCACCGAACGCACCCAAGAAATTGGACTGAGAAAAGCGATCGGGGCAACAGAGCAAGATATTTTGTTACAGTTCATGATTGAGGCGGTAATTGTTTCCGCAATTGGTGGCTTAGTTGGTACTGCTGCTGGTGTTGGTGGTATTTTCTTAGTCGCCGCTTTAACTCCCTTGGAAGCTGGAATTTCACCCGTAGCAATTACAATGGCGGTTGGTATATCCGGCGGAATCGGCTTATTCTTCGGTGTCGTTCCCGCACGTCGCGCCGCTAAACTCGACCCAATTGTAGCTTTGAGAAGCGCATAGGGCCGCTGCGCGGAATTCAAAATTCAAAATTCAAAATTCAAAATTTAAGTTGTTTTGTGCAGAACGCAAGTTGTTTTGTACAGAACACAAGTTGTTTGGTGCAGAATACAAGTTGTTTTGTACAGAACACAAGTTGTTTCGTACAGAATACAAGTTGTTTTGTGCAGAACACAAGTTGTTTTGTACAGAATACAAGTTGTCTCGTGCAGAATACAAGTTGTTTCGTACAGAACACAAGTTGTTTCGTACAGAACACAAGTTGTTTCGTACAGAACACAAGTTGTTTCGTGCAGAATACGATTTGGGCATCATTTCATACCAATTTGAAAAAAGAATGCGACAGACTGTAGGGGCAAGGCACTGCCTTGCCCTCTAGAATATATTGATGTGTCGCAAACATTATTTGAATTGGTATCAGAACTTATACCAAATTGAAAAAAGAATGCGACAGATTGTAGGGGCACGGTAATGCCCAGACGTGTCAACTTAAATGTGAAACCCGCTTGGTTGCAAGGTTTCGCCCTCACCCCCAGCCCCTCTCCCTGCGGGAGAGGGGAGCAAGAGATTTAATTCCCCTTCTCCCTCAGGGAGAAGGGGATGAGGGCGAGGGTTTTTGTACAACACTCGCCGTATATAGCTTTTAGCTTAAGTTGACACCTATTAACATTGCCGTGCCCTCTAGAATATATTGATATATCGCCAAAATTATTTGAATTGGTATAAGTAGCCGTCATCAACTGGCTACACCAGAACACATAAAAAATTCATTAATCCCCCTGCCCCCTGCTCCCTGCTCCCCTGCCTCTTCCCGTCAGTAGTTACACGAGAAATAATCCAATTTTCTTGTAAAAAATGCCATATTTTGGCTATTTTTACTGAACCGAATCATTATCCTTTTGAGAGATTCTAGAAGCAGAAAGTAGAGTAAAAGGTGTGCATCGATGACGCGCAAAAAAAGAACTTCACCCTTACTGCAAAAAACCGAACAGCGGAAAATTGGGTTTCAATCGATTGATCCTAACCTAGATTTTGGTGATTCCATCAGTCTCCAGCATTTGAACGAGTTAACTGGACAACTGCGCGATGAAGTCAACCAATATAATAAGATGTTAAACTCCCTCGACACAGCGAAAGACAACATCAAAGCTCTAGAAAAGACAATTAGCGAAACCTTAGAACGGTTAGTTAGCGGTGTAGTTTTAAAGTATGGCAAAGACAGCCGAGAATATGAATTAACAGGTGGGGTACGCACAAGCGATCGCGTTCGTAAAGCCACCATCACCAGGATAAAATCAACTGTAGAATCAAAAGCCACTCCTACAGAATAAGCTGTTAAGTAGTTAGTTTGCACATTGAGGATGCAGGGGGGCAGGGAGCAGGGAGCAAGGGAGAGGGTTTGCAGCTTTTACCACCATAAAAATGATGCAATTTAAATCACGATTAGCCCACTACCCATGCCCCATGCCCCATGCCCCATGCCCCATGCCCATTGCCCAATGATACCTATGGAAGAACAGCGCCTACAAGCTTACTACCAGCTAATCGAAAGCTTGCTAAACTGCCCGGATGGAGAAGAACCAGAGATATTAGCAGCTAATACAGAATTGCTGGATGCAGATTTTTTAGAGGTGTTAGCAGCAGTAGCAGATCATTTTGCCCAGCAGGGAGAAGAAAACACCGCCAACTGGTTGAGAAACTTTGCAACATCCCTTAACCAGGAATCTGCCCCCATCACGGAAGAGGATATACAAACTTACGGGCAATTTTTACTAGAGATACTGCAAGCAACTTCAGACAGCAACGGCGATCCTCAAGTAATTTACCCCTTACTGGCAGCCAATACCGATAAACTCGATAATGTTTTTGCAGAATTATTGCAACTTTGGGCAACAAATACCCTAGCAGAAGCAGAACCAGATGCAGCAACATCCATTGCCGCAGACATTGGTAATTTTAGTAATCTGATTCAGCAATTTCCCTTGGGTAGCAAAGCCAACAACATGGAAATTGCGATTACTGGCTACGAATTCATCCTCACTGTTTATACCCGCAACGCCTTTCCCGTTGATTGGGCAACTTTGCAAAATAATCTGGCGGCTGCATACTCTGCCAGAATCATGGGCGAGCGCGCCGAGAATCTGGAATTGGCGATCGCCGCATATCGCGCCGCCCTAGAAGTTTATACCCGCAACTCCTTTCCCGAACAATGGGCAACTTTGCAAAATAATCTGGGGACTGCATACTCTGACAGAATCATGGGCGAGCGCGCCGAGAATCTGGAATTGGCGATCGCCGCATATCGCGCCGCCCTGGAAGTTTATACCCGCAACGCCTTTCCCGAACAATGGGCAAGCACGCAAAATAATCTGGCGGTTGCATACCGTAACAGAATCATGGGCGAGCGCGCCGAGAATCTGGAATTGGCGATCGCCGCATATCGCGCCGCCCTGGAAGTCAGAACCCGCAACGCCTTTCCCGTTGATTGGGCAGGTACGCAAAATAATCTGGGGACTGCATACCGTAACAGAATCATGGGCGAGCGCGCCGAGAATCTGGAATTGGCGATCACCGCATATCGCGCCGCCCTGGAAGTCAGAACCCGCAACGCCTTTCCCCAAAATCATGCAGAAACTTTGTCAAATCTCGGCATTTTATACCAAGAGGAAAAACAATTTGATTTAGCTTACAATACCTTTGCCTCTGCTATTGATACAGTCGAGGCTTTGCGGGGTGAAATTGTTTCTGGGGATGAAGCCAAGCTCAAACAAGCCGAAGAATGGAATGAACTTTATCGCCGCATGGTGGAAGTTTGCCTAGCCTTAAAAAGAGACACAGAAGCAATAGAATATATTGAACGCAGCAAAACCCGCAATTTAGTAGAACTGTTAACCAAAGCAGCTTTAGCAACTCAAGGTGATTTACCTGTAGTTACTAATAATATCCAATTTACCGAAATTCAAAACCTTTTAGATAACGAAACTGCCATCATCCAGTGGTACATTTTTAATGATTGTTTTCGCGCTTTTATCATCACCCACAACAACAACCCTGTTATCTGGCAATCTGAACAACAAGATTTAGATGCTCTTTTTGATTGGACAAATGAATATCTCAGCGAATACTACGACCCACAAGACCAAGATAAAATTCAATGGCAGAATCAGCTAGAAAACCGCCTACAAAACTTAGCAGCAATTCTGCATCTTGAGGAAATATTAACTCAAGTACCCCAAAAATGTGACAGATTAATCTTTATTCCCCATCGCTTTTTGCACCTGTTTCCTCTCCATGCTTTAGCAGTAAAGGCATCATACTTAGTTGACTTATTCCCCAAAGGTGTAGGCTATGCACCCAGTTGTAAAATTCTGCAACAAGTGCAACTACGTCAACGTTCTGACTTTGAATCTTTATTTGCTATCCAAAACCCCACACCAGACTTATATGAACAAGATTTAGGCGCAGTTGTAGCCATCAAAAAACAGTTTGCTAATGCTGATATTCTCAAACAATCCCAAGCCCAAAAATCAGCAATTCTGCTCGGCATTAATGAAAATCCTCACAATGTCACCCTAAATGAAAAATTACTAAAAGCTAACTGTGCTTTTTTCTTTTGTCACGGCTCCTTTAATCCTAACTCTCCCTTAAATTCTGGTTTACAGTTAGCTGATGAAGACCTAACTTTAGCAGATATCATTACTCACTTCCAATTAGACAACTGTCGCCTAGTTACACTCTCGGCTTGCGAAAGTGGAATTATAGATTTCAACAATACTAGTGATGAATACATTGGTTTACCAAGTGGATTTTTATTAGCTGGTAGCACCAATGTAGTTAGTAGCCTCTGGACTGTCAGTGCTACAGCTACAGCTTTATTAATGATTAAATTTTACGAAGAACTACAGCAACAAACTAATATAGTATTAGCTTTAAATACAGCACAACGTTGGTTAAGGGATACTACAGTTCAAGAATTTCAATATTGGCTGAGTCAGTCCTCACTCAGTTTAGTTTGGCAAGAACAACTAAATCAATATTTTACTGTTCATTATCCAAATGCCTCAACCAAACCTTTTGCATCACCTTTTTATTGGGCTGCTTTTTGTGCCATAGGTAAAGGAGTTTAAAAAATGTCAGTTTATCAAATTAGCATCATAGCTTTTATTAAAATGCTGGAATCTCAAACAACTTTGATTCCTCTTCAAGACTGGACTGAATTGCAGCAACTCTCTAGTAATTTAGATCCAGAAAATGACAATGAGGAAATCTCAGAAATACTAGAAACTTGGTTAAAGTTAGAATCTCGTAGTCAACTGTTAGCAACCTACAAACAAAACCTAAAATCACTCACTGCTACTTCTCCTGTTGATCCAGGTATAAACATCGGTATAGGTAATAGTAAATCCCCAACTGAACGCGATAAACCAAGCCCATCATCAAAAGAATTATTAGATAACGCCATTAAACACAATTCCCCCTTATCTAACAGGCCTCAACCACAACCATAAAGTAGGTTGGGTTGAGGCTTTGCGAAACCCAACATTTGCGTCAATTTGTTGGGTTGCGCTACGCTTAACCCAACCTACAACCGACAAGCAAAAATCTCAGCAATAACCGTGAAGAATTTCAGCCTCAGCCTCTATGCTTTTCATCTTCGTCATACCCTAACAGAACTTCCCGATGAAGTTGTGACAGATGCTAATCTCTTATGGGAAACTTTGGTGAAAGTAGGTGAAAATTCACTTTTGTTTATTGGCTTGAAAGATTTACGCTCAAAATTAATTTGTTATCAAAACGATAAATACGAACCCAAGCTTGAAATAGGAAGAAAAACAGAACGGTTAATTAATGCTAAAGATTTAGATTTAGGCAGTATCCCCACCACAGATGGCTTTAAAATTAATGCTAATCTTCAGCCTTTCTTGCTTAACGATACCTACGCAGTTGATTTAACTCTGTTTCCTGAATCATCAAACATCACAATTGATAAACCCCAACTGCAACATTTTAAGCCCATTTCCCTACTACCTGCTAACATTCAATCATCTTTAGGGCAAACATTATGGATTTATGGAGAAGTAGATCCCACTCAAGATTGTGATGCAATAGCAAAAGATTTTGCCACAGCTTTAGTAGGAAATACAAATTTAAACCCGGTACTGATCAATCAAGCAGAACTCTTTGGTAGTCTATTATTTGAATACCAAGCACCTGACCCCAACGAACCAGATAATCCGGCTAAACAATGTCAGATTTTAATAGTCATCAATAATAGTCAGGCTGCAACATTAGACCTAGCAAATCAAGCCTATGATTGGTTACTAAATTTATTGTGTAGCTATCACAAAATACTTTACATCTATCACCTAGCTCGTCAACGCTACCGAGATGCAAGAACAATTTATAGCAGTTTAGAAAAGAAAATTCAAACCTTTAACAACCTGCAAAATAACTCACAAACACAATTAACAGAGTTAAAAGGCTTAATGGCAGAGATTCCCCAAACAAGCCTTGACTACACCAGATGTTTGCAAGATTTACAAATACACCACACAGCAATTACTACTAATATTACTAATTACAGAATTTGCCTAGATCATATTCAAACTATTGGTAGAGTCAATAATCCCCAATTTTGGGAAGATTTTCTGCAAAAAAACGCTCATAAATGGCAAGCACAAATTCAAACAGATATTAACTATCTACTTCCAGGTAAAGAATTATTTGGACAATTAGTTGATACTATCCGAGGTATAGTAGAAACACAACAAGCAGAACGCGAGCAAGAACAAGCAGAACGCGATCGCAATTTAAACAATACTATCCAAATATTAGGAATTGGCTTTGGTGGCGGTGCAATAATTTCTGGCGTAGTTGTTCAACATATCGACAAAATCAACAAACCCCTAGCAGCCATATCTCCTGATAAGCAACCCCATCCCTTTTACGCATCCATATTGTTAAGTATCCTCGCCACCTTGTTATTTATCGGCTTTGGTTGGTTAATCACCAAATACAGGCGCAACAGCTAACATATTTTACTTTCTCAAATAAACAAACTAGGCGCAACTTTAAAATACTCACTCAACGCTTTAGCTTGCGCTTTACTAATCGAACGCTTACCATTGACAACCTCAGAAACTACACCACTTGAACCAATAATTCCCACTAAATCAGCTTGACGAGTTCCACTCGCTTCCATAATATGCTGGAGAATTTCATGAGGTGCAGATTCTTCCATCGGATAATGTTCTGTCTCATAAGCTTCAATCAAGATGATCAGCAGCTTGTATAAAGCTTGTTCTTCCTTAGTGCGATTTTTCTTAAAAGTTAGCTGTTCTACTAGTTTGAGAATACGTTCGTACTCTTCTTCTGTTTCTATTGCGACAGGAACAACTTCTGCTAAGAGATGACGATAGCTATTTTGGTCAAAAATAAGGGTCATTTTTCCATTTATCTTTATCGTATTCAGCGTGTGTCAGAAAATATTTGTAATAGACAACCTGGTTTTCGTAATCAATACCAACAATTAGACGATAATCATTGCCTTTAATATTAAAAACAGTAAAATTTCCTACTGCTTCTGCATCACGATAAATTTTTCTTACATCTTCGAGGTTTTGCCAATCTGCCTTCTTAACAGTAGTGTACCAGTCCTCTATTTGCTTTTTGACATCAGTACCAGTAGGATGCGTTATAACGCATCCTACTCTTAATTCTGATTATCTATTCTTCAATTCGTGCATACTTTTAACAACTTTTGTCACCAGGTTTCTGGGCGTAAACCTCACACTTTCAGTGAGGATTCTATTCCTCAACCCAGGAATCACAACAGTTTTGTTTGCCATTAAACTGCGATAACCAATTTTAGCAACCCTTTCTGTATCCATCATCCGGTTCACGCTGGCAATTTTTGAGTCTTCCATTGCAGCAGTTTTTTGAAATTCCGTTGCTGTGGGGCCAGGACAAAGTACAGTCACACTAACACCTGTACCTTCTAATTCCTGTGCGATCGCTTCCGAAAATGATAAAACATAGGCTTTAGTCGCAAAATAAACCGCCATTAAAGGCCCTGGTTGAAAAGCTGCAACTGAAGCAACATTTAAGATTTTGCCATAGCCTTGCTCTACCATATCCTTGAGGAACAATTTTGTTAAATGGGTAAGACTCACTATATTGACCTGTAGCATATTCAGTTCAGTAGTGAGGTCTGTTTCTGCAAAGACTCCATAAGTACCAAAGCCTGCATTATTCACCAACACATCAACTTTAATAGATGATTGTTGTAACTCTGCAAAAATTTCTGTGGGAGATGTTGGTATCGATAAGTCTTTTGCAAAATTTTTGACAACAATGTTGAATTTTTGAGCAAAGTCTACAGCAATTTCTGTCAGTTTTTGTTCGTTCTTATCTACTAACACCAAATTGTAATTATTCCGACCAAAAATGTATGCTAATTGGTAACCAATGCCACTAGCGGCTCCAGTAATCAAAGCAGTTTTTTGACGCTGACTTTTTGGGGTGTTATTCATCTCAAGAATATGGTAATTTAGTGAGTATGCATAAATACTCACTAGGGATTTAGAGAGTTTTATAAAAGAATTGAAATTGATAACTGCTGATATATGTTGCCAATTTGGCAACAATTAATGTTGGAAAGATAGAAGAAATTTATAGGATAAATATGCAGTTATGTAGGATATGTAACGGTATTGTTGATGCATAGTTTTTAATCAGAAATTACATCATGTAGGAATCCGATTGGATTATTGAAAAAATCTAAGTATTTGTAGGGTGCGTTGTCACGAAATAACTATACTCACGTCTAATGCATCGCTGCGTGAATGGTGCGTTACGGCTAAATTTTATTGTCTCTGTGTCCCAAATCATTTCATAGCCGTAACACACCCTACTTAAGATTGATAGTGCCATGCTACTACTGACTTGATGGCAATTTTGGATCGCACCGTAGTACTTAGGCCTTGACCGAGAAAATCCTAATAATTCTTATCTTTTAACCTAGAGCTAGCTATTTCTTAACGTTACCAGGATAACTTGAACTACTGAAATAGATACCAATAATATGTGTTTTTTAATATGAGGATGAAATTTAACTTTTCATTCTCTATATCTGAGTTTCAGGCTCATTGATGTTTTACTTAACAAAACTAATAGCCAATACTATGAAGCTTTAAATTGCCAGTTAATTTAATAGATTCTTGATAATTTGCCACTTTAAATAATTTATCTGAATCCTCTCAAGCAAAATTTACCTAATTGCAAGCTATTCTATGGTAACTACCAACACAATCCGCTTTTCTCAATTCAATGCTTCCCTCAATCGTAATGCTGATGGTCAGTTAATTACTGATTTATCTACACCTAATAATGCTCAAGCAAAAGCAGTCGCAGAAATTATCCAACGCAATAATCCGGATATTTTATTAGTTAACGAGTTCGATTACGTCCAAGGAAATCCCCTACAGGCGGTGCAATTATTCCAGCAAAATTACCTTGCTGTGAGCCAGAATGGTGCAACTCCTGTTAATTATTCATACTTTTATATTGCGCCTAGTAATACAGGTATTGCTTCTGGATTTGACTTAAATAATGATGGTCAAGTTGTCACTACTCCAGGCGCAACTGGATATGGTGATGATGCTTTGGGATTTGGTAATTTCCCTGGTCAGTTTGGAATGTTGCTACTTTCCAAATATCCTATTGATACTGCTAATGTTCGCACCTTCCAAAATTTCTTATGGAAGGATATGCCAGATTCTTTACTTTCTACTATTTCAACACCTAATTCTAATACTCCTTGGTATTCCCCAGAGGAACAAAACGCTTTACGCCTTTCTTCTAAAAGTCATTGGGATGTACCAATTAAAGTTAACGGTGAGACAATTCATGTCCTAGTCAGTCATCCCACACCGCCAACCTTTGATGGAACCGAAGACCGCAACGGTAAGCGCAATCATGATGAAATTCGCTTTTGGGCAGATTATATCACCCCAGGTAAGGGTGATTACATCTATGATGATGCGGGTAAAAAAGGCGGGATTGCTGCTGGTTCGAGGTTTGTAATTATGGGCGACCAAAATGCCGACCCTGTAGATGGTGATAGTTATGACAATGCTATTCGCCAATTATTACAAAATCCTGGCATTAATACTAATTTCATCCCTAGCAGTGCTGGCGCAGCGCAACAAGCAATTTTACAGGGTGGTGCAAACCTTAACCAAAAGGGAAATGCTAGTTTTGATACTGCAGACTTTGCTGATACTGCACCCGGTAATTTGCGGACTGACTATGTATTACCTTCAGCTAATTTGACTGTTAGTAATTCCGCAGTGTTCTGGCCTGTAAATACTGACCCTAATTTTCCTTTGGTAGGTACCTTTCCTTTCCCCAGTTCCGACCATCGTTTAGTATATGCAGATGTGCAAGCAGGGCCGACAACAGCAGGAAAAACGATTCCGGAAGTGGGATTTTTAGGACAAACCATCTTACCTACAGGCTTTATTCCCCCTGGCGCTGCGGGAACGGTAAATGGCGGACAAACTCCGTTGGGTGGTTTGTCTGGTGTCGCCTATGATGCAGATAAAAAACAATTCTACGCGATCGCTGATGATCGCTCTCAATTTGCACCCGCCCGCTTTTATACTTTTACTGCTGACCCGGCGAAAATTGGTACAACAGGGGTAAATTTTACCAATGTTACGCCCCTAAAAGATGCTAACGGCAATTTCTTTGCACTTAACACCATTGATCCAGAAGGCATTGCCTTAACTAACAATGGTACAGTTTTCATCTCTTCTGAGGGTGAAGCCAATCCTAGCGCAGGTCGGGTTAGCAATCCCTTTATTAAAGAATTTTCCCTGACTACGGGGGAAGAAGTTCGCAGTTTAGCTGTTCCTAAGAAGTTTTTACCAGTAGTTCAAGACACTAACGGTAATGGTGTTGTCGATGCTGGCGATACCCAAACCGCCGGGGTATACAACAACTTGGCGTTTGAAAGCCTCACCATCACGCCTGACCAAAAAACCCTATTCACCGCCACAGAAAACGCCTTATTTCAAGATGGGCCAAGGGTTACCACTACCACAGGTAGCCGATCGCGGATTTTACAATACAATCTGGTAACGGGACAGCCTGAAAAAGAATATCTCTACGTTACAGATACATCTGTTACCCCCAACCCAGCAACAGGTTTTAGTGATAACGGCTTGGTGGATTTATTAGCCATTGATAATCGCGGTACATTACTAGCTGTAGAACGTTCTTTTGCTCAAGGTGTAGGGAACACAATTAAAATCTATGAAATTTCCCTACAGGGTGCAACAGATATCAGCAGTATCGACTCACTTAAAGATTTCAGCGCCACTCAATTAGCTGCGATTCAACCAGCCCAAAAGCGTTTACTGTTGAATTTAAATGACCTAGATTTGCCGAATGGTACAGATAATATTGAGGGTATAGCTTTCGGGCCGAAGTTAGCTGATGGTCGTCAATCGATTGTTTTGGTAAGTGATAACAACTTCAATGCAACCCAATTCACCCAAATTTTAACTTTGGATGCAGAGGTAGTCACTACCGCAGCACCGAGAGTAGAAACTCGTCCTGATTTATTCGATGATGAAACCTTACCAACAGACCAACGTGCTGATGCTGATGACCCAGCTATCTATATTAATGCTAACAATGCGGCTGAAAGCTTAGTTCTCACCTCAGTTAAAAACGCTGGACTGCGGGTGTATGACTTGTCTGGTAAACTGTTGCAGGAAGTAAACCCTGGCGGTATTCGCTACAACAACATTGATTTGCAATATGGTTTTAAATTAGGCGGGGAAAAAATCGATATTGCCGTAGCGAGCGATCGCGGTAACGATAAACTAGCAATATTCAAAATTAACCCCAATCCCACTACTCCCGGTAAATACCTGGAAAATATCACCGATAGCAGTATAGGAACGATTTTCCAAGCACTACCCTTTCTTGCACCTTATTCCTCATCTTCTCGCAGTTCCTACGGTCTAGCTTTATATCGCAGTCCCATCACCAATGATTACTACGTCTTTACCAGTCGCCGAGAAACTGGAGATATCGCCCAGTTTAAACTAATTGACAAAGGTAATGGCAAAATTGGCGCGGAACGAGTCCGAGAGTTTACCATTCCATCTTCCTCTGATAGCGATCGTTCCGCACAAACAGAAGGAATGGTTGTAGACCAAGAAACTGGTTTCCTTTACATTGGTCAAGAAGATGTCGGTATTTGGAAATTTCAAGCAGAACCCAATGGTGGTACAACTGGGAAGTTAATTGATCAAGTTAAAGGCTTAGGTGGTAATTACCTTACCGATGATGTGGAAGGATTAACTATCTACTACGGTAAGAATGGTACGGGCTATTTATTAGCATCCAGCCAAGGCGATAATACTTTTGTTGCTTACACCCGTGAAGGCAATAATGATTATTTGGGTAACTTTGCAATTGGTAGCAATGGCGCAATTGATAGCGTCCAAGAATCAGATGGTGCAGATGTAATTAACGTACCCCTTGGCCCTAACTTCCCCAAAGGTTTATTTGTCACTCAAGATGGTAATAATGAACCTGCAAAACTAGTTAGCGATGACGATGAAATAGAGAATATCAACTCTAATTTTAAATTAGTACCTTGGGAAAATATCGCTAATGCCTTCTCCACACCTTTAAATATTGACACCACTAGTTACAATCCCCGCAATCCTGTTGCTCAACCCAAACTCACCATTTACGACTTTAAAAATTTACCAAAGTTAGGTACAACTTCCAAAGGTGAAGATATTTTATTGGGTGGTTTTTCAGGGTTATATTTCCTAGGAACAGCACCTAATGGTAACCTGCGATTTGTTACTCACACAGACAGAGGCCCTAACGGTGAACCTGTGGGTGCAAATCGACCATTTTACTTACCCAACTTCCAACCTGAAATTGTCAGTTTTGAACTCAACCGCACTACAGGCGAAATTAAAATTACTAACCGTACTGGCTTATTTCGTCAAGATGGGAAAACGCCATTAACTGGATTACCAAATTTACAAGCTGGGGCTAATGGTACAGCTTATACCGATGAAATTGGCGTTGATTTAGATAATAAACCTCTACCTAATGACCCATTAGGCGCAGATTTAGAAGGAATTGTGGTTACAGAAAATGGCGATTATTGGATGGTGGATGAATACCGCCCCGCAATTTACCATTTTGATAGTCAGGGTAAATTAATTGAGAGATTTATCCCCAAAGGAACTGCAACCGCGCCTAATCCAGACCAAAGTGCAGGAACTTTTGGAACTGAGATATTACAAGAAGTTTACGCCCAACGCCGCAACAATCGCGGATTTGAAGCTGTGGCTTTGGAAGGTTCTAAATTGTACGCCTTTATTCAAAGCCCAATTGATAATCCTGATAATGCTAGCGACACAGTTTCTAAAGCTTCTCGTAACCTGAGTATTTTAGAATTTGATATCAACAGTAAACAGGTAACAGGGGAGTATTTATATCTTCTCGAAGGTCTACCAGCTACAGATAAAATTGGCGATGCAGTTTCTTTAGGTAATGGTAAATTTGCAGTTGTCGAACGGGATGATAATGGTACATCTGCTGGTAACAAACTCATCTACCAAATTAATTTAGCAGGTGCGACAAATATCAATAATCCTACTAACTTTACATTACCCAGTGGGAAGACCATTGAACAACTAACTCCAGCAGAATTAGCAACTGCTAAAATTACGCCCGTCAGCAAAAGCTTAATCGCCAATGCTGCACAGTTGGGTTACACCGGAGTTGAAAAGTTAGAGGGTTTAGCTTTAGTTGCACCCAATACTTTAGCGTTAATTAATGATAACGATTTCAATGTTACTGGTAAGACTCCGGCGGAAAGATTGGGACTTTTAGAATTACCCAACAATAACATCGCAGTTACTAAACCAAAAACATCCCTGAACATCTTATTAGTCAATGATGATGGTTATCAAGCGAAGGGAATTAATGTTCTCTACAACAAATTAGTTGCGGCTGGTCATAAAGTAACATTAGTTGCACCTAAACAACAGCAAAGCGGTCAAGGTACAGCCCTCGATACCGATAAATTTGGCAAACAATTAGAAGTTGTCAATTATGAACCAAATAAATGGTATGTCGATGGCAAACCTGTTGTGACTACCTGGGCAGGAATCGATTACATTTTAAAAGATAATCCCCCCGATTTAGTTATTTCTGGAATTAACGAAGGGGAAAACCTCGGTTTAGAAGGAATCATTTCCGGTACTCTTAGCGCCGCAGTTTCCGCATTAAATCGCGGTGTACCTGCGATCGCAGTCAGTGCGGGTGTTAAACTAGCAGAACGTAGTGCAGGTTACCCCAGTACTGATAAAGCCTACGAAGTAGGTGCTAATTACGTTGTTGATTTAATTGCCCAATTACAAGCAAAACAAGGCAATAGCCCAGCTATATTACCAAAAGGCATTGGTTTAAACGTTAATATCCCTGCAAATGACAAAATTCAAGGTGTAGCCTTTACAGAGTTTGACAGTGCAGGTAGTTTTGATTTCAAATTTGGGGAATTACCGCCTAATTTTGGCACAGGTCAAGGCATACTTTATACCCAAAATACCTTACCTGCTGGAACTATACCCAAACCATTTTCAGAAGGTGAACAATTCTTAGCAGGTAAGGTGACAGTAACTCCTTTTGATGGTGATTGGGGTACAACTCCAGACCAACGCCAAGCACTGAGTTCTCGTCTTAGCCTAGCAGTCCCAGGTTTAACGGATGAAATCAAACCTGCTAGCAAGCCATTAAATATTCTGTTGGTAAATGATGATGGCTATCAAGCAAAAGGTATTGATGTTATCTACAAAGCTTTAACCGCTGCTGGTCATAACGTCATTTTAGTCGCGCCCAAAGACCAGCAAAGCGGAAAAGGTACTTCCATCAACACCAATAAGATTTTCCAAAATACTGAAGTTACAGAATTTGATACCAGCAAAAATAAATGGTATGTCGATGGTACTCCAGTTGTTACCACTTGGGCGGGACTTGATTACATCTTCCCCAACAAAGAGAAGATTACTAAACCCGATTTAGTCATCTCCGGTATTAACGAAGGTGAAAACATTGGTTTAGATGCCATTTCTTCTGGTACACTTAGCGCTGCGGTTGCTGCATTACAAAATGGCATTCCCGCGATCGCAGTTAGTGCTGGAATAGATTTAGCTGGGTTACAAACAGGGGATAAATCCAGCACCGAAAAAGCTTATGAAATCGGTGCTAGGTTGGTTGTTGATGCAATTACCAAACTTCAAGCCACTCAAGGTAGTAATGCAGATTTACTCCCGAAAGGAGTAGGGTTAAATATCAATATCCCTGCTTATAACCCCGATATTCCTAAATTCAGCGCAATTACGGGGGTTGCAGTTACCAAATTTGACCAAGCTAGTAGCCTGGGTTTACAGGTCGCGGAAATTCAGCCGGGTGTTCCTGGTTTATCTTTAGGCGCTTCTAGCAATACAGGTACAGGGGATTTGTCATCAGAAGGGGGTAGATTCTTAGCCAGAAATATTACCATTACCCCAATTGATGGTAATTGGAGTGCTACCGCAACCAGTCGTCAGCAAATCGCCAACGCTGGGGGAGGACTGACTATCAATACAGGTAGTAGTCAGCCCATATTCACAGGTGATGGCGCAGATATTGTAGAACCTATCAACGGTAGCACTATTGTCACTGGTAACGGCGATGACACAGTAATTGCAGGTAGTGATTCTTCAATATCAACAGGTGATGGTAATGATCAAGTCTTTGTTGGTGCTAATGGCCCTGCGAAAAATACTAATGTTGATGGTGGTGCAGGTAACGATGAACTGACTATAGTCGAAGCTAGCGGTAGCAATAATTTATTTGGGGCTGCTGGTGCTGATAATCTGCAAGTAGTTGAAGGTTCTCGTCAAGTTCTCTTTGGTGGTTCTGGTAATGATACTCTCACCAGTAAGGGGAATAATAACCGACTGTATGGTGGTTCGGGCGATGACAAACTCTTCTCTAATAGCAATGACACCCTTGTGGGTGGTGATGGTGATGATATGTTATTTGCTGGTTCTGGTGGTAACCGTCTGACTGGTGGCGCTGGTAGCGATCAGTTCTGGATTGCAAATGGTAGCCTTCCTACTAGCAAGAATATTGTCACGGACTTTACCCCAGGAGTTGATGTGATTGGTATTGGTGGGATTGGAGTAACTAAGTTTAGTGAACTGACGCTGTTGCAACAGGGTGGTGATACTTTAGTTAAAAAGGGAAGCTCTGAGTTAGCTTCATTGTTGGGGATTACTGCAAATAACCTCGCTGCTGATAACTTTAGCTTTATAGGTTGAAGCATTTATTTGTTATTTGTTGAAAAAACCAAGATTGGGGGATTCTCCCCCAAACCCCCGATTGGGGGACGGTTGCGTCCCCCAAACCCCCTCCAAAATTATTGTTCGGTTTTTTGTTGAGTAACTGAGTTTTTGGATTTTTTCTCGATTGGTTTTATGAACTGCATTGAAATGTACAAGGGTTACGCAAGCAAAATTTGTCATGGCGACCGGAACGTACTGTAGGGAAGCAATCCCATAATTTTAGGCGATTACGTCGCTACGCTCGTAATGACGTAATTCTGGGAATTTTGCGTAAGTCTGAATCTAAATAAATCAATCCAAAATCCAAAATCTAAAATCTAAAATTCCTCTGGGTTTTATTCTGCGTTTAGAAATTCTAAATAGCTGTTGCTGAGTTCTTTGACGGCTAATTCATAAAATTGCTTACCATGTTCTGGGGTGGCTAAGGCGGGATTTGAACCCATGCGTCCATCGGGGTAATGTAATCGAAAGTCGGTTGCACTATAAATTCTATGTCCTGAGGCTACTTCTGGGGAGAGGGGTGCTTGCTTAATTGCTTCTGGATAAACATATTGGGTAACAGCTACTTCGCTAGGGGTAGCATGGGAACCTTCTTGATTCCCGTATAATTCTTTCGCCAGTTTGTAGACGGAACTGCACATAAACCAATTACCTACTTGGCATTGTACCTGTTGGGCGTTGGCAATCTGCAAATCTTCTAGGTGGGCGTAAGTTTCAGAGAAAGCTGCTTTGAGGGTGGCGATGTTACCGCCATGTCCGTTGATAAAGTAGAACTTGGTAAAACCTGCTTTGACTAAACAAGTTACATAATCTCGCACTACCTGAATTAAGGTGCTGGGACGCAGACTTATAGTACCGGGAAAGGCGGTATGATGTAGCGCCATACCAACATTGATTGTAGGGCCTACCATTGCTTGAGTTGTTTCACCGACACCACGGGCGATCGCTTCTGCACAAATTGCATCAGTACCAATTAATCCGGTGGGGCCATGCTGTTCTGTGGAACCTATCGGGAAAATCAGTCCTCTAGACTGCTGTAGATAAGCTTCAACTTCAGGCCAGGTACTTAAATGTAGTAACATTTTTAGTCAACTTCCTCTTTAATATTACGGTGGGAAGAAACATTGTGCTATGGAATAGCATCGTTATTAATTAAGCCTCCCACTAACACGATTATGAACTCCCTGGCTGTGAGGTGGAGGTAAGGACTATGAAATCTCGTGATGATTGGCTAGGTTTGACTGGGTTGACTGTGGGATTGATACTACTCAACAGTGCAGTTGCGCCTCCAGCTTTGGCGGGACGCTATGTGTTAAATCAAACCCCTCAAACTATTGAACGCTATTTTGGGCGTTACATTACCAAAAAAACTCAAGGTGAGCAAGTTACTTATACTTATGCTCCCAAAAGTTTCCGAAGGCTATTTAAGCAGTTTCCTAAAAGTGATTTTTCTATCACTTTTGTCAAAAATCAAGCAAAATATATTACTTTAAACTTCAACGGCGATTTTTTCCAATACCCAGGCAGCTATAATTACGATAAAACTGAGGCTACAAAGTTCTATAACTATATATTTGGCTATCAGCCGTCTATTTGGAAGGAAATTTCTGCCAAATTTAGCGGTAATGAAACCATTTATTTTTACGAATATTGTCTTGGTGATGGAGTTGCAACGAATTTTGAGAGATATGGATATAAGCAATTTACCGATTCTGCAACTTTATCCTATAACAATCGTTGCGAACCCCCATACAATTTGAGTGAGAATTGAGATATAAGAGCTTTACTTTCCCAATGCAATGAGAAGATATTGGGGATCAAGTTCTCTCTTGATTAATCAAAGGAATAATGTTTTTTCACATCACTGGTGATTTCCCATGTACAGGACATTCCAGCCGGGAAAATTACTAAATCACCTTTACCCATTTGCACTGGCTGTCCACCATCTGGCGTAACAATTACATTTCCTGCTAAAAAGTAGCAAGTTTCTTGAGTATCATAAGTCCAAGGGAATTTTGAAACTTCTTTTTGCCAAATTCCCCATTTTTTTACACCCAACTCTTCGAGGCGTTCTTGACTAGGTTGATGCTCAATTTTAATTTCCATGCCGCGCTTGATCGAATTTTATTTAGCAGTAGGATTGGATATCTTCCCCACATTTATCTACTAAATAGCATAGTGCGCGAAAACGCAAGCCGACAAATTGATCGTAAAGAGGATTGAGTTTGCACATAGGGGGAATATGGGCAATTTTGCGCCCGAATAGCATGATATCGCGCTCAAATGGGCATTGTGCAGGGATGAGTTTAGCAATAAATTTCGCGACTTTCCGATTTTGAATTTCGAGATTGTCAAGCCATTGGCGTAATGGTTGCAGTAAATCAAATTTAGGATTGTCTTTTTCGCTAAGAGGACTAATAAAAGCAGAGAAAATAATAGGTTGGTTTACAGTCTTAATCATAGTCTTAAGTAAGCTTTTTGCTAGAAATGAACTATTTCCCAATTTGCAATCTAACTCGTATCTAGATTTAGGTAATTTATATACCACTTAGCAATATAAATTAACCCAGCTCAACCAATAAATATGTTTGAGAATTTATTGCCTATGGTGCAACTAATAGATATTTAAACGCACCACCTGCTGAAGAACTGTCCAGTTAAATACAAAATAACAAAGAAATTATAAAGATGGTATAGCGAAAAGTTATTAATTCCTTATATTCCACATACCAATCTTATATATCAAATGTAAATCCAAGTTAGGAAAATGCACAGTATCCTGAGATGTACTTTTGTTTGTATAAGCGCTGTTTTACTCTGACTCTAGCCAGATTTTGCTAGGATTTTACTCTAGAGAATTTGATTTTAAAGGTATCAAGATCCAGCAAATTGTTATTTATGTTACAAAACTATATAAAAAATTTATCTAAATAACTAGAAAATCAAATTTTACCCAGTACAGCCTCATATAAGCTCTTATGATACTTCTAATAATTCTTTAAAACTGGGTTGAATTTTAATTAAAGTTTCAGGTTAAAATTCAAATTTCTGGCTTAACATCATATTTGATGTTTAGTACGAACTAAACGATAAATGTAAATCCCAAACATTAGCACATTTATCTTATTCTGTGCAAAGCATATTGATAGCTACAAGCCCATAAGAAATCGGGCATAGGGCAATACAGTTCAGATAAGCCTTTTTCTCTCCCTCTGCTTCCTCTAGTTTGAAAGTGCTGAGTGCTGAGTGCTGAGTGCTGAGTAAAAATCCCAGTCCCATTTTCATACTTGGCTATGAAACTTGTTTCATCGGGACTGCCTTCTCTGCACCCTCTACCTGCCTCAACAGATAAATCATAGGGTGTTTGCTCTTTGCACCTTCTGCACCCTCTGCTACCCTGCTTCCTGTGCTAAAAACTAGAGCAATCTTATAAATAATTGAAAAATTCGGCTGGTACTAGCCTTAATTCGCCTGATTTAAATCGCTCGATATTAATCCAAAGTGCCCGATGTTTATGGGTTGGGGACTCAGAAAAGATGAGGCTCTCTAATTGATAAAATTTGGGATCGGCAAAATCACATTGGTAAAGTTGAATAATTTCGTGTCCTTGCCTGCCATTAAAGATAAATAGGTTCTCTATACAGCCTAAATAGCGAATATTGGTTAATTCTGCTTGAATTTCTTCTTGGAATTCCCTTTGTAGGGCGAGAAGGCTGGTTTCGCCAAAATCTACCCCACCTCCTAAAGCTCGGTAAAATGTAGATTGCTTGGCGGGATCGTAGCCTTCGGAAACAAAGATGCGTTCGCCATCACGAATTAATCCCAAGGCTATTACCCGAATTTCTCCTGCTTTGCTCATTTTTGTAACTTAAGTCACTAATTATCGTACATAGAGTAAGAATTGTTTTCGTTCTCCTCTATGGGCCAATTTTCATTTTCGCCACCGATATACAATTCCTCAATAGTGACATATTCCTCACTTAGCTGGGTGAGGGCATTAATTAAGATATCTAAGGCGATCGCATCACTAGTTCCTAAATCAAACCAACAGCGTCCCCATTCGCCTTCATACTCGAACTCACCCATGTTATGCATTAGCGCCAGCAAGCTTTTGTCATAACCTTGCTCGTCGTAATTCATGTAACTAATATCCAGTCCTGTGTCTTGCACCTGAAGATTTTCGGCGTTAAAAGCACCCAATTTACCTAAATAAAACCAAGAATTGAAAACCTCTTCTACATACTGCCTTTCACGCGCCGAAGGAATCGTGCTGAACCTCAGCCAAATCCATACATCAAAAGGATTAACCTCACGAAACTGGATATACATTTTTGTTATATTTCTCCGTTAGAGTTTTCTGAAAATAAGCATATCAGGATTGGGGATTGGGGATTGGGCAAAAGCAGGGGAGCAGGGTGCAGGGAGCAGGGGGAAAAGAACATCCTATTACCCATTACCCATTACCCAACCCCTATTTTTAACTAAAACTCTTCAACCTATTATTTGCGTTGTTGCGTTCGGATTCGATTTGTTGGACTAAGCTGGCTGGGAGTTGGGATTTTTTGCTTAAGGCGGTGTCGAAGTTAGCGATCGCTTCTTTGATCAAGTCTCGACTATTTTCTTTTTTCCCTTGTTCGTGGAGGATTTGGGCTTTGAGATAATATAACTCTGGGTTTTCGGATGTGGTTTTTAAAGCACGATTGGCGTAATCTAGGGCTTGAGAGTAATTTTTTAAATCTCGATAGCCAAGGGCAATCCCCCGATCTGCAAGATATTTAGGAGCAGCATTGTTTTCTAGCCGTTGAATCGCTTCATCTGGGTTAGAAAAAGGCAGATTAACAGCTAGTAGCAAATCCATATAGCCTCTAATGAGGTTTACTTCTGGATCGTTGGCAGAAATTGCTTCCGCTTTATCTAAATATTGGTAAACTTGCCGCAAGCGACTTAAAGCTTGTGCTGCACCACCTGCACCTTCACGGGTAATAATCACTGCTCCCTCTAGGAAATTCCCTACGGCTGTGTATAAATTACCGCGTAGGGGATCTTTATCAATCAACTTTTGTCCGGTTTCGAGGGTTTTTTTGCTGTATGTGTCTAATGAAGTTAAATCTTTGTTGGCATAGGCTAGAGATGCCTTCATTGCATAGGCTAGAGGTTCATTGGGTTCGCTGGATATTGCTTGCTGGAGGTAACTTTCTGCTTCTTGATAGTTGCCTTTTTGAAAAACTGCTTTAAAAGCCGCTTCGGTTTTATCCCCAATTGCATGAGGTTTGTCAGGACGGAAAGGATCGCCAGCCAGTGTTGGGTTCATTCCCAAATTGAATGCGATCGCCGCAGCAAAAGTTGTCTGAGCAAGCTTAGTGACTCTAGCAAACACAATTGCTTGAGGAGCAGAAAACCATTTATTCATTGTATCCCTCAGAATAATTGCGGTTGAAATAGTTGTTTATGTTACCTAAAATGCAAAAAAATGATTAATCTGTACTTAGGTTTATTGTTGCCGACATTTTCTATATAGTTCGACCTCTCTAATTTTTGCAGGTTCCTATAATGCTTGTAGCCATTCTTCAGGGGGAAGTTTGCCACAATGGAGAAAAATAGGAGGTTGGCTTTTGTTTTAGTGTTAAAACTTGGGCTAGACAGACTTGTAGCTCCAAGTTACAAGTAGATGACTCTAGCGGTTAGATTAGGGTTTTTAGGCAGGTTATGCGTTATGAATGTTTTTGGAAATTTTTAATTGCTCTGCGTGTAGTTAAGCGTCATTGATTCAGTTATTCGCCAACTTTTTGGTAATCTTAACAAATGCTCTATCTTAGAAATCTGGTTTATCACCCAACAGCCAGCCCAACAGCGATTCTCAAAGGAATTAACTTGGAATTAGCACCGCAACAGCTAGGTTTGATTATTGGCCCTAGCGGTTCTGGTAAAAGTACCTTATTAGAAATTTTATCTGGACTAGCCGAACCCACTTCTGGCGCAGTGTTCTGGCGCGAACAAGAATTGATCTCCGAACAGCTACAACAATTAGCTGGGTTAGTATTTCAGTTCCCAGAACGGCACTTCTGCGGCGGTACAATTTTAGAAGAATTACGCTTAGGGCATCCAGAACTAGGGTCAGAGCGAGTTAGGCAGGCATTAAGCGAAGTAGGATTAGAGCATTTATCACTGTCAGCATCACCCCATGCATTGAGTGGCGGACAACAGCGACGTTTAGCTTTGGCGGTGCAGTTAATTCGCCAACCAAATTTATTATTATTAGACGAGCCAACAGCCGGGTTAGACTGGTCAATGCGTCGGCAGTTGGTCAGTTTATTGGCGAAGCTGAAGAAAGATTGGACATTGTTTGTCGTTACACACGACGCTGGAGATATGTTAGCGATCGCAGATTCTTGTTGGACACTCAACCACGGTGAACTAAAATCTGTCGATCCCGAGGTATTGAAAGCTAAAGTTCAAGAACCCCAGGCGGCGGTGTGATGGGGGATTGGGGACTGGGGACAAGGGGACAAGGGGAAATAACAAACATCCAATTACCAATTACCCAATGACAAACGACAAATGACAAATGACTAACTTATTGCCTGAAAAGGTAGAAATCTGGCAAAAAACTCTCAATTGGCAACCAAATGTTCAACAGCAGTTACAATTCCAGCAGCTTTATGAATTAATTCTGGAAGGGAACAGTCAGTTTAATTTAACTCGCATTACTGAAGCTGAAGAGTTTTGGGAGAAACATCTGTGGGATTCGCTGCGGGGAATTGCGCCACAGCAGCAATTTATTGATTCTCTAACAGCGGGTGTATCTTTGATTGATATTGGTACGGGTGCAGGTTTTCCGGGGATTCCCATAGCGATCGCATCTGCTAATTCTCAAATTACGCTGCTTGATTCAACCCGCAAAAAAGTTACTTTTATTGAAAAAATTTTGACTACACTTGGCTTGAGTAATGGCAAAACTCTTGTAGGTAGAGTTGAAGAAATTGGCCAGCAACGCCAGCACCGACAAAGTTATGATGTAGCGACAATCCGCGCTGTTGGGCCTGCTTCTGTCTGCGCGGAATATGCTTTACCATTACTGAAAGTTGGGGGTTTAGCAGTTATTTACCGAGGTAATTGGACTGACGAGGAAACTACAGCTTTGCAAAATGCTGTTGATCAGTTGGGTGGGGTAATTGAAGCGATAGAACAATTTACTACTCCTCTGAGTGAGAGTATTCGTCACTGTTTATACTTGCGGAAGGTTGCAGCTACACCAGCTAACTTTCCCCGTGCTGTAGGTGTACCTACTCAAAAGCCGCTTTAATACTGTTATTGCTTCTTACCTGTTCCCTGTTCCCTATCTAGACTAGAACCAGAACTAATGGATAATTCCCAAAACGAACTCACCTTGATTCACAGCTTGATTTGTCGAGACATCATAAACTAAGCCATCTTCAGATGCACAGACATCAATCACTTTGGGTAGCTGATTTTCCTTATTAAAACTGAGAATTTGATAGAGTTTGTCACCTGCTTTAACTTTTGTACCTAACGCGACTCTAGATTGAATCATTCCACCTGCGATCGCATAATATTTCTGCCGATTGCTACTCTTAGCAAAATACATTTCAGGAGATTTAGTATATGGTAGATTTTGTAATACCTTTTTCTGGACTAGATAATTTTTCACACCTGCTACGCCTTTAGCAACAGAATCAGGATTAATCTGCATACCTGCGCCTAATTCTAATGTCCAAGCTTCAATATCAAATTTAATTTCTCTACCCAATTGGCGAAAGCAATCTTCTAAAGCCAACCAAGGTTTAATAAATGCTTCATCAAAAGCATCACCATCATATTTATCGAGCAGAATCCCAAAGTCCAGCAAGAAATATTTGGCGCTTTCCTCGCGATCACGGAAATAATAAATATAGTCTAAACCTTGATTGGTAGAACTGTGCAAATCAATTAGGTAGTCAGCATCCAGACTCAGAGATTGGAGTTGATAGCGAAATATTTCAGTATAAGGTACGCTTTGCGGAGAATTGATTGTATCTAAATTTTTAGCAAAATCTTTTTTGATATTAGTTAAATAAGCTTGGCGAATATTTTCTAAATTATTATTAATGTGAAATTGAGCAAAAGCTAATAACTCACTATTGTGTTTTTCATAATCCCAAAAAATTCGATTCCAATCTTTAGCTTCATAGGTACAATAACGACCTGGAGAAAAATGTTGAGCGCGTTCATTAGTACCCATAGGATTACAAACAGGCAAAAACCAAATTTCTCCTATTAAATTATCCCGCTCAATTGATAATAAAAACTCAATCAATTGATGAATAACAGCATTGCCAGAGATTTCTGCACCGTGAAGATTGGATTGGATATAAACTTTTTTCCCAGCTTGAGAACCAATGAATTTGTACAGTTGTAAAAACAGGCGATCGCCTGAAGCCATTTGTCGTAAAAATATAGTTTCAATCTCAGGTAGCATAATAATTTCAGCATTGTGTATGGACTGATATGTCCAGCAAAATTATACCAACTCAGAGTTAAACATCTGCACTCCGCGTTCATCCCAGCAGAGATAAGTACCACCCCCTTTACTCGCAGCGCCATATTTATTAGTGTTTTGTGAGTAAGTGAGGTGGGACGCTTCATCATGCTCAACTCGTAAGATTTATGGCTTTAGTATTCCCAAACACATCAAAAAATTTTAAAATACGGGAATTTGGATGATAAATTCTGTGCCTTCTCCTAAGGCTGAGTCACATTTCAACTTACCACCGTGGGTTTCTTCAACAATTTGTTTAGCTATAGCCAACCCTAAACCTGTGCCTTTCCCTACAGCTTTGGTAGTAAACAAATGGTCAAAGATTTTGTGTTTTACCTCTTCGCTCATACCTTTACCATTATCAGCAATTGAGATTTTTATATGGTGATGATTTATGGATGTAGTAATTTTAATGATATTAGGATTAGCTTTAATTTCTGCAAAACTGCGCCCTTGATTGGATTCCTCTAAAGCATCAATGGCATTAGCTAATGTATTCATAAATACCTGATTTAATTGACCCGGAAAACATTCAACCTCAGGTAAATTATCATAGTCGCTGATCACAGTAATAGCTGGACGTTGTTCGTTAGCTTTGAGACGATGTTGGAGAATTAAAATAGTGCTATCAATGCCTTCGTGGATATTAAAAGACTGCTTGCTGTCGCTATCAGCACGAGAAAAAATCCGCAGACTTTTACTGATAGATGTAATGCGATGACCTCCATCTTTCATTGCCCGAATGAGTTGCGGTAAATCTTCTTGAAGGTAATCTAAATCGACTGCTGCCAGTTCATCTTCAATTTCTGCACCGGGTTGGGGAAATTTCTGTGCATAAAGATTGATAATACCTAACAAGTCATTCATATAATCTTGTACGGCATTGACATTGCCCACAATTGCGCTGATTGGATTATTAATTTCATGGGCTACCCCAGCGATCAGATTACCGAGGGCAGACATTTTTTCATGTTGAATCAGTTGCAGTTGGGAAGCTTCTAATTCTGCTGCTTTTTGAGCAACTTGGTCTGCAAGATTTTGGGTGAGTTGAGATAGTTGTAAATGGGTACTAACTCGTGCCAAAACTTCTTTTTCATAGAAGGGTTTGACTATATAGTCTACCGCTCCTAGTTCCAATGCCTTAACTTTACTTTCACCGTCGGAAAGAGCAGTCATAAAAATGATGGGAATATTACAGGTGCGGTCATTGGCTTTCAACCGTCGGCAGGTTTCAAAGCCATCGATGCCCGGCATCATCACATCTAGTAAGATCAGGTCGGGAAGACGACGTTCGATTTGCTGTAGTGCGCGATCGCCACTGGTGGCTATAGCTATATCAAAGCCTGCATCGCCCAGAGTCGCGGAAACTACCTCTAGGTTGGAGGGCGTATCATCAACAATTAAAACTAAACCTGTGATGGTAGATATTGGCGGTGTATACATCATTTTGGAACTGTGGACATCAATAAAATTGCAGTAGCAGATGCTTAGAGGAAATACTGCTGAATGAATTGTTCAAGTTGTTCGCTTTGGAACTGTTTTGCCAGTTGGATAATCTTCTGGGTGAAAAGTTTGTATTGATGATTTTGTTGTTCCAGTTGTTCGGCTGCTGCGATTAGCTTCTTCAATCGCCCCTCCTGCACGAGTTCTAACCAAGCTTGGAGATCCTCTAGGGGTGGTGGAATTAGTTCTGTTGGTTGCTGCTCATCTGCTGATTGATCGGAGGTATCTTCAGTTTTCCAAGTGAGTTGTAGATGTTTTTCCAGCAGTCTAAACAAATCATTGACTTGCACTGGTTTGGCTAGGAAATCATCGCCACCAGCATCAATACTCATTTGTTGATCGATTTGGGCAACGGAGGCAGAAGAGACAAGAATTTTGAGCGAGCGCAGTTTTTCCTGTCCCCGAATTTGGCGCAGCAGCTCAAAACCATCCATCACAGGCATGACTAAGTCAGTAACGACTAGATCGGGGAGATTTTGCTGGAGTTGTTCTAAACCAGCTTGTCCATGTTCGGCTTCGGTGATCATGAATCCTAAAGGCTCTAGCAGATTCATTAAGACGGCGCGATTTTCCCAGCGATCGTCTACCACTAAAATATGCTGCTGTCGGCCTTGGTAGCCAATAATTTTACCTATAGATGTGGTCTGCTGTTGATTCCAATCACTAGCTAAGGGCAGAACAATCTCAAAAGAGAACTCGCTACCCACATTAAGCTGACTCTTAACTTTAATTTGTCCACCCATTAACTTTACAAGCTGTTGGCTAATGGCTAATCCTAGTCCTGTGCCTTCTACTTTCCGCTTTTGGTCTCCCACTTGTTCAAAAGTTTGGAAGAGTTTATTGATATCTGCGGTGGCAATCCCCACTCCAGTATCGACAATGGTAAAGCGTAGTTTGGTGCTATTGTCAGAATCCTGCCCAATGCCGTGGACTTGTAATGTTACACTACCGCGATCGGTAAACTTAATGCCGTTACCCAGTAAGTTAATCAAGACTTGGCGGAGGCGTTTTTCATCGGCACTAATACCCAAGGGTAAATCAGCATCAGGTTCGTAGTGAAACTCAATACCTTTCTGCTGCGCCCGAATTTGGCAAATTTCCACCACTCCTTGCAGAAAAGACGGCAAGTGAAAAGCTTGGGGAGCAAGTTCCAGTTTGCGCGCTTCGATTTTGGACAGATCCAAAATATCGTTAATCAGTGTGAGTAAATGAGTACCACACTGGTGGATAATGTTGACTCCCTGACGTTCTTTTTCCGGTAAGGCTTTGGAACGTCCGAGAATTTGGGCATAGCCGAGAATCCCATTCAACGGTGTGCGGAGTTCGTGGCTCATATTGGCGAGAAATTCACTTTTGGCATTGTTGGCACTGTCAGCAATTTCCTTGGCTGCATCTGCTAAGGCTTTTGATTGTTTGAGTTGGGCTTGTTCTGTAGATTGAACATAGACCAACACCCCAATTAATGCACCAGCCAAGGCTAAGACTGCTAGAGCGATGATATCTAGCAGTTGTAGCTGAGATTCAATATTTTCACGGGGAATGACCAGTGCTACTGACCAGTTAGCTTCTTTAAGAGGCAGAAACGCCACATATTTGACAGTTTTGTCGATGTTGACTAATTCAATCCCCTGTTGGCGATTGATCATCTTTTTAGCGATCGCAGCCAAACCTGGATCAGCAACATCAACCAATTTGATCCCCGGTTTTTCAATCGTAGTCATGAAGTCAGGGTTAGGATGGATGATGGCTTGTCCAGCGGAGTTGAGGGTAAAAGCATAGCTATTGTTGCCGTATTTGAGTCTTTCTGTGACATCCTTGATGCGATCGACAGCAACACTACCATGCACTACGCCGATGGGGGGATTCGATGGATTGCTATCTTTACGGATGGGAACGGAGATGGGGACTGATGACACGCCATTGGCTCTCGCAATCATCGGGTCGCCAACATGGACATATCCAGCGATCGACCTTTGAAACCAGCGTCTATCTGTAACATTTGCCCGCTGACTGTTCGGGACTGTACTCTCTCGCCATCCATCTGGTGTGGTTAGACCAAACAGGGAAAAATCCTGCAGTCGCTCGTCTTCTGCCTTTAAATATTTACTAGCGATCGACCAATCCACTGAGCGCACTACATCTGTGTTTGCCAACATATCAACTCTCACTTTGAGAATTGCTAGCCAGCGATCAATCTCATCTCGACTCTGTTTCACCTCTGACAGCACTTGATTCTTGAGATTGCCTAGCATGACACTTCGCAGGGTTTGATAGCTAAAATAAGCACCAACAACTACAAATAAAGTAGTACCACCCACAATTACCTTAGCTAACAAACTGCGCGAAGCTTTACCAGATTTGGTGTTAAGGAGCGAATCACCAAGAGGTTTTTTCTTTGATGAAGAAGATTGCCAGAACGAGAAGGCGGACATAGGCAGATGTGACAGATTTAAGATGGATAATTTATGATGCCCATTTGTGAAGGAAGATGAGCAAAATGATTTTAGCAAGGCATTTTTTCAACGTTTATCGACAAATTGATAACTTGAAAATATAGGAATTTCAATGAAGTTCAAATCTACACAGGTAGTTCAATAATAAATTCTGTTCCTTCTCCTAAAGCTGAGTCACATTTCAACTTTCCACCGTGGGTTTCTTCGACAATTTGACGGGCGATCGCTAATCCTAATCCTGTACCTTTACCAACTGCTTTGGTTGTAAATAAATGGTCAAAAATCTTGTCTTTTATGGATGCATTTATACCTTTGCCGTTATCAGTAAAAATTATTTTTACACTATTGTTTTCTATGAAAGTTTTAATCGTAATTTTATTTGGATTGGCTTGAATTTCCTCAAAACTACGTCCCGTATTTGATTCATCTAATGCATCAATAGCATTTGCCAAAATATTCATAAATACCTGATTTAGTTGACTAGGGAAGTAGGAGATTTTTGGTAAACTACCGTACTCAGTAATAACCTCAATAGCTGGGCGTTTTTCGCTTGCTTTGAGTCGATATTTTAATATTAATAAGGTACTATCTATACCTTCGTTGATGTCAGCAAATGCTTTAGATTCGTTGTCAGTTCTAGAAAAATTACAAAGACTATTGCTAATCATTTGAATGCGCTTCGTTGCTGCTTGCATTGACTGTAAAATTTTGGGTAAATCATCGCATAAATACTCTAAGTCAATCTTTGCTGCATGGTTAATAATTTTATGGTTCAAATTTTTATACTCTTGTTGATAAAGAGATAAATGTTCTAATAAATCCTGAATGAATTCATTCGCATTAGCTAAACTACCGTTGAGAAAGCCAAGAGGATTGTTGATTTCATGGGCGACTCCAGCCACCATATTGCCTAAGGCTGACATTTTTTCTGCCTGGATTAATTGCAACTGAGAATGCTTGAGTTTTTCTAAAGCTAATTGCCATTCATGGGTGCGTTCGGCAATTTGGGTTTCTAGGGTTTGATTCCATTGTCTGAGTTGAATGTGGGTTCTAACTCGCACTAACAATTCTTTTTCCTGAAAAGGCTTGGTAATGTAATCGACTGCTCCGAAATCAAAGCCTTTGACTTTACTTTCGGTATCGCTGAGGGCAGTCATAAAGATAATCGGAATCGTTGCTGTTTGGGGATTTTCCTTGAGTCGCTGACAGGTTTCAAAACCATCAATTCCTGGCATCTGTACATCGAGCAAAATTAAATCAGGTGGATGATTATTCACCAATTTGAGAGCGCGATCGCCATTAATTGCTGTGGCAATATCATAGCCTTCATCTTCGAGAATTTGGCTGACTACTTCTAGATTCGCCACCATGTCATCGACAATGAGAATTGTTCCTTTACTCATGATTGTTTGCCTGTGTCAAATACTGGTTGAGGAATGTTTCAATCTCATCGGCTTTGTATTGTTTAGCTAGGGTAATAATTGAGGTAGAAAAACCCGTATAGGAAACATCATCTTTAGTTAAATTCTCTACCTGTTCGCGGAGTTTTCTCAGCTTACCCTGTTGGGTTAATTTCAGTAGAGATTGCAGAATCTCTACTGATGGTATGGCTATTGTATTTGAATCATGAGTTGGCTCAGAACTTCTTCCTGGTTCCATTGGGGATGCTTCGTAATCCCATTCCAAATACAGGTGGTTGGCAAGAAGTTTAAATAATTCTTCCGCATCAACTGGTTTAGGTAAAAAGTCATTTCCCCCAGCATCGACTGCCATCTGCCGATCCATCTGGGTTACAGATGCAGAAGAAACAATGATTTTATGATGCTGGAGTGACGGTGACTGTCGAACTTTTTTGAGCATCTCAAAGCCATCCATGACAGGCATTACCAAGTCTGTAATTACCAAGTCAGGCTGGAAAGCGGCGATTTGCTCAATGCCTTGCTGCCCGTTTTCGGCTTCACTCACATCAAAGCCTAAGGGTTGCAGCAGATTAACTAGTACCCCCCGGTTCTCCCAGCGATCATCTACAACCAGCAAACGGCGACGTTCTCCTTTGTAACCGACAATCGTTTTCCCATTACTGCTTGTGCTTTGCTGCGCCCAATCCTGAGCGATCGCTAAAGCAAGTTCAAAGTAAAAATTACTACCTACACCTGGCTGGCTGGTAACTTGAATTTGTCCGCCCATGAGTTGGACAATCTGTTGGCTAATGGTGAGTCCTAGTCCTGTACCTTCTGCTTGGCGCTTGCGATCGCCAACTTGCTCAAAGGCTTGAAATAGTTTACTCAAGTCTGTAGCGCTAATACCCACACCAGTATCTTCGACTTGAAATTTGATTGTTCTTAGATTGGAGTTGCTTTTCGCCTCTACAATTTCTACTTTTAGAGTTACAGAACCTTTGTCAGTAAACTTAATCGCATTGCCAATCAAATTAATCAACACCTGACGTAACCGTTTTTCATCGGTGTAGATACCTGCTGGTAAGTTGGCATCAGGTTGGTAAATAAAGTTAATGCCTTTTTGTTCTGCTCGAATGCGGCATATTTCCACTACTCCTTGTAATAAAGAGGGCAAATGTAATGCTTTGGGAGTTAATTCAAGTTTGCGAGCTTCGATTTTTGAGAGGTCGAGAATATCGTTAATTAGTGTTAGTAAATGTGTCCCACACTGGTGAATAATATTCACGCCATGTCGCTCTTTATCTGGTAACGCTTTGGAACGACTGAGAATTTGTGCATAACCAATAATGCCATTGAGTGGTGTACGTAGTTCGTGGCTCATATTAGCCAGGAATTCGCTTTTTGCTTGGTTAGCCAGATTTGCAGATTCTTTAGCTTGTTGCATTTGCAATTTTTCTACTTCTGCTTGGGTTAACTGAGCATTGCGCTCTAAAATATTATCTTCTACCCGTCCCAGAAAAATATAAAATAACCCCACCAAAGCAGAACCAACTATTAAGGAAAATAGTGAAACCAGCAGCATAGATTCTTGCGCTGCCTGTTCAATATTGGAAATATCTCTAAGAATAACTATATGTCCTAAGTTACGCCCATCAATATCATTTAGGGGTAAAAAGGTCATTTGTTTACTTCGCCCCCCATCCTTGAATGTGAGGGTTAAAGTTGTTTTTGGATTGGCTTTGCTAATTTCCTGATTGACTAATTTTGGTAGATTGGTAACTGTTTTATCAACAATTACATAGCCAGGAAAATCATTCCAATCGGACTGGTATCCTAGTTTTTTATTGCGATTTTCCCATTCTTTTTGTTGGAGAAACTGCTTGTCCATTGCCAGGACTAAATCTACATCTAAAATTTTATGGACTTTTTGGGCAATATCCTGAAATTCCACGCCAAGTTCAACATATCCCACCAATTCGCCCTGTCCAGGATTGGCGAACAAATCACTATCTGTGCGTTCTGGAAAGTCACTGCGCCAAGGATAAACCGATCGCAATACAGGATTACCTGTAGGCCCTTGTTCCAAGCCAGAATTAGGTTTACCTGTTTGTTCGGCTCGTTGTAGAGTAATGCGGTTGATGCGATCGCCAAAAGTATCTTTATGAACTCGTAAAAAATTAATCCTGTCAGGTTGGTGAAAGTAAAAATGGGTAATTTGGTTTTGCTGACGCAGGCGATCATATAACGGTTTAGCCTGGGTTCGCAAAGCATCGCGATCGCGTTTTTTGAATAGGTTGAGGAATTGCGAATCTCGAATTAACACATCAAGCGCTGCATTCATCGTCAGGACATCACGAGCTATTTCCTCATGAAATAGGTCTTTGACTCGTTGTACTGTTGTTTGTTGACTTTCTTGAATGCGTTGTTTTTGATGATGATAAAAGGTAGCTAAAAAAGAACCTTGCAATAGACAAATTGCGAGAATTAGAGGTGATAAAATTCTTCTGCGAAGATTTGGACTCTGCTGTTGCTTGTATCTATCTTGCTGATTAATTACTTGTTTCATAACTATTTTTCAGGAAATTGAAAAATATATAAATTTGATTTATTTTGTTTCGGGATTAATTAAAATATTGCTAACTAAGTCGGTGGCAATAAACCCAAATAGGTTAAGAAACGTAAATAGGTTTGAAATCCTGACCAAGGACAAATAACAGCCTCAACCAGCTATCTTGAATTTCGCCGACCTACTTATGTTTCATATTTCTATGCAGAATACACTGGCGGTAGGCCACATCCAAGGGATTGCAGAATGCGATCGCAATTTCTAAAAATTCCTGTAAAGATAATTGAGTGTCCCTGGCTGTCCACACCTGAAGAGAAATTCCGCCAAAGTCTTCTATCATCAACCCATTTCCTCAGCATACCGATAAATTTTGAATAGCCCTGTATTTAATATTCCCAAATCCGCTTAAGAAAATTAAAGCGGTAGAATTTTGAGCATAAATAAATACCTAAACAAAATCAATCGCACACATTATTTCTCTATTCCCTGTTTGCTGTTACCGCTTTTAACGATTGAGCTACTAACGGTAGAGTGATCATAAATTCTGCGCCTTTTCCTGTAGTGGAATGACACTCCAGTTTACCTTGATGTAGTTCAGTCACGATTTGATAACTAATAGATAAACCCAAACCAGAACCTTTACCTACATCTTTAGTTGTGAAGAAAGGGTCAAATAATCTCGTGATAATTGTGTCTGGAATACCTAAACCATTATCTGCAATAGAAATCATGATTTGCTTTTCACATATCAATTGCGTTTGAATTGAAATTGTGAGATGATTTGCAGCAATTTCTGTAGGGGTGCGCTGCTGATTGGCATCTTCTAAAGCATCAATGGCATTAGATAAAATATTCATAAATACCTGATTGAGTTGACCAGGAAAGCAGTCCACTAAAGGCAAGTTACTATAGTTTTTGATGATTGCTATTGCTGGACGACGTGGTTGCTCTTTCAGACGATGTTGCAAAATTAATAATGTACTATCAATACCTTCATGAATATCAACTGCTTTTAATTCAGCTTCATCTAACCGAGAAAAGTTGCGGAGTGATAGCACAATTTCGCGAATACGATTAGTGCCAATTTTCATCGAAGATAACATCTTTGGCAGATCGTATTGAATAAATTCCAGATCCAATTGTTCTGCCTCTGTTTGCATTTCCGCGAAGAGATGGGGATATTGATGCTGATACAGCTTGATGAATTTCAATAAATCTTGGGCGTAGTTTTCTATATAAGTGAGGTTACCGTGAATGAAGTTAACAGGATTATTGATTTCATGAGCTACCCCTGCTACCAATTGTCCCAGCGCTGACATTTTTTCACTCTGGATCATTTGAGCTTGGGTACGGCGTAGTTGTACAAGTGTATCTTGCAGGGTTGTTGTTCGCTCCTCAACTCTGATTTCTAAGGCATTATTGACCTGTTCTAGTTCCATGAAAGAGTCCTGTAACTGACTGGCCATACTGTTAAAAGAACTGGCGAGTTCTCCGAGTTCATCTTCTCGTGAGGTGTCGAGATTAATGGCAAAGTCACCGTTAGCAAGTTGATTACTTGCGGCTGTTAATTTTTGGAGGGGTTTAGCAATTTTTTGCTGCAACACCGACAAGAGTAACAACACTTCTACAATTAGGGCAACTGCACCAGAAATTAAGATAAATTTAGCTGTATCCCATGCCGCCCCTGATAGCAGGGATTTAGGATAGACTGCGACAAAATACCAGTCTGGGCCTTGTAAGCGAGTCACTGCTAAATATTCATGGTCATGACTATTTTCTAAAACTTGGGTTTGAATTTTTGTGTTTGTGACTAGTTGAAAAATGCGTTTGAGATGGGGGTCGTTAATTTCATCAATTTTGAGTTTTCCTTGAGCTTGCTGAATTTCCTGAATCTTTTGAGGATGGTCAATTAAGCGACCGTCTGAGCGAAAAATGATATTGTAAGTACCTGCTAATTTATCCTCAATTGCATGTTGCATTAAATCGGTTAATACCACATCATGCCCAAAAATGCCTAAAAAGCGATCGCCTTCATAAACTGGGACAATTGCCGAAACCATCCAGACTTTCACACTGGGATCGAGATAAACCCCTGTCCACTTGGGCGATCGCTTAGGGTTATGCTGAGGGTCGGCAATATAAAAATATTCTTCTTTTGGGTTATCAACTTCAGGTGGTGTTTCTAAGGCAATTGGTACTCCCTTCCAATAGTTCACCCCGGTATTTTCTGGTGTCAGGAAATAGGTATCAATAAAGCGATTAGACCAAGCAGCACCGTAAGCACTAACCAATTTATTAGCTGTTAGCTGGCGGTGCTTGAGTTCTTCAGTCATCTGCACATTGCGACCAATCACCGATCCTGCATAGCGCATCGAATCAAATTCTTTAATTGGTCTATTTTGGGGAAAATTGCGAAGAGTACCATCATTCCAAGCAAAATACTGGCGATCAAATTCCTTCTGGACATCTATATCAATAGGTTGCTTTAATTCCTGCACTAGGCGATCGCGCAAGGAAGTTAGGTTATCTTCTGCGAGTTTAAATATAGTGCTTTCTTGCTGTCCCCGTCTGCTAATGTACCTTTCTAATTGCGTTTTCGTCTGGGTTTCCAAACGAGATATGACATGAAAATAACTCACCCCAGCCGACACAAGTACCACCCCGGTTACTCGTAGTGCCATATTGATGAGTGTTTTGTAAGTCAGTGAGGTGGAACGCTTCATCATCCTAAACCCGTAAGATTTATGGCTTTAGTATTCCCAAATACACCAAAAAATTTTAAAATACGGGAATTTCGATGATAAATTTTGTTCCTTCTCCTACAGTAGAGTCACATTTCAACTTTCCACTATGGGTTTCTTCGACAATCTGACGCGCGATCGCTAATCCTAATCCGGTACCTTTACCCACAGCTTTCGTAGTATATAAATGGTCAAAAATCTTGTCTTTTACGGATGCAGTCATACCTTTACCGTTGTCTGCGATCGCAATGGTCACGTTGTTACCTTCTACTGAAGTAGTAACTGTAATCTGGTTGGGATTAGCTTGAATTTCGGCAAATTTTCGCCCCTGATTGGACTCATCTAAGGCATCAATAGCATTGGCTAAGATATTCATAAATACCTGATTCAATTGTCCAGGAAAACATTCAACTAAGGGTAACTCTCCATAGTTTGTAGTTACTTCAATGGCTGGACGGTGTTCGTTAGCTTTGAGACGATGTTTGAGGATTAAAATCGTGCTATCAATCCCTTCGTGAATATTAAATGGCACTTTGTAATCTTGATCAGCACGGGAGAATGTTCTTAAACTAGTGCTGATATTTTTTAACCTATCGCAAGCCATCATCATTGATATGATCATTTTAGGCAAGTCTTTTAAGCTATATTCCAGGTCAATATCCTCAGCATGATTCAGAATTTCTGCACCTGGTTCAGTCAAGTTTTGCTGATATAGATTTAAATGGGTAAAAATGTCGGCAAGTGTGGGTTGAGCTTGTGCCAAACTAGCAGCAATAAAGCCCAAAGGATTATTCATTTCATGAGCTATCCCAGCTACCAAATTACCCAAAGCTGACATTTTCTCACTTTGGACAATTTGTAATTGTGCCTGTTGTAAATCTTGCAATGCTTGCTGTGCTTGTTGATAAAGCCGTGCATTTTCAATTGATATTGCAGCTTGAGAGGAAAGTAGTTTGATTACTTGTAGACGTTCGTTAGTAAATACTCCAGATGTTAAATTATTCTCGAGATAAATAATTCCTAACAAATGCCCTTGGTTGATAATTGGAGTACATAATACACTATGCGGTTGATGTTGCAGCATATATTCCCCAATTAACCCAGGAATATTTGTTTGGCAATTATTGATTACTACAGTTTCTTGAGTATTTTTAACGTAATTGATTAGGCTTGTTGGAATATGTTGACAAGTATCTAATGGTTGTGGATCAAGAATGGTTGTTATATCTGTTTGGGAAGTTGATTTGTAATCGATAAAGGTTAAGGCTTGAACTTGCCATTGATTTGCTTGGGGAAGTATGATTACAGATTTTTTCGCCCCAGAATTTTCTAGGATAATTAGAGTTAGTTTGGCAATCAGTTCGTCTAATTTCAAAGTACTGAAAATTGCTTGCGCTGCTTTGAGAACTGAATTGAAATCAAGGACAGTAGAAATAGTAGTTTTAACTGTGCAAGTGGAAGAAGATGTGGAAGTACTGATATTAGTGGCTATGGTTTCTAGGGGATCTAAACCAAAGTTTTGTTGTTGCAGAATTAGTTGTAGGAGTTGCGGATAGCGTTTTTCTAAGTCATCGGTTTTGGCTTTTGCACCCCAACGGGCATAGCAGTAATATGCTTCTTGCATATAGCCAGCAGCAACCTTTTTTTTGCCCCAATCTAAATAAAATTTCGCTGCTAGTTCATTGGCTAATGCTTCTTCATAGCCATATTCATGAGCTTGTGCTTGAGTAATTGCTTGCTCATAAAGTTCAATTGCTTGAGTCTTATCTTTGTTGATTCTGGCTTTCTCGGCTTGGATAAGTAGACATTTGTGGAGGATATTTTCTGGACAAGCTTTTGCCCAAATATTTAATCTTTCTTCTAGCGGGATGAGTGCTTGCCAATGGTATTGTTTTTCTGAAGTTTCAGCAGCAATTTCCCCTAGTTTTAAATGCATTAATGCTACATAAAAAACGCTAGAAGGAACTTTAGCATGGCTAGCAATAGTATTTTCAATGATGCTAAGTTGGGGAATTAAATGAGGATAGGCAATTTGGTCATCAAATAAATAGGCATGGCGAATTTTCACAGAATATAACCAAGCCAAGTTATAGGGAGAATTCTGATATTTTTGCAAATATTGAGCTTCACTAAAACTGTCATCATCAAAAGTAAATCGTGTTTTTGTGAATCCCAGAAGATTGCGAATTGGTTGAATTACTCCTGCTATTAAAGCATCCAAATTATCTAAGCTTTTGATATGCGCCATAAAAGCAGCGTGGGTTTGTGCGATCGCATACAAATCTTCTAAGTTCTTCCCGTAAGTCAGGCGATCGGAACCACTCTGCATCATCATGAAGCCGACTGTTAGCCAGTTTCCAGCTTCCATCCCATATTTGTAGGCGTTTTTATAGTATTGATCCGCCTCGCGAATAGGACGACTCCAGCTATGAACATCAGCTGCAAACAAAAAGTTAGTCATACCACGCACATCAGCATTATCAAACTGTTCGCATAGCTGTACCGCCATTTCGCCAAACTGATAAGCAATAGCGCAGTCTTTGAGTACACCATTGGCAATTAAGCCATAACCGACATAGCCAAAGGGAGACATATCGCTGTTACCATACTGCAAAGACAGTGTAGTCATTTTGGCGAGTGCTAATAATGCTAAGGTGCTTTGACCATCCAGCCATGCAGCATAGAAGAGAATTTGTAAAATTCGCAGGATTTCTGCAATGTTGGCATCTTGCATTTTGGGAGCTGCAAGAATGGATTCAATGGTATGCTGCGCTAAAAATTGTTGAACTGTGGCGATTTCTGCATCTAGGCTAGCTTGGATCGTCTCCTGTTCTTTTGGCATTGTCCAGCCTAGCAGCTGTAAACTTTGACGTTGAATGGCGATCGCCTCAGCATTTCTCCCCTGAAGTTGGTACTGAGTCATCTGCACACGATAAATTATCGCTTGATCCAGGGGAGTTTGAGTATAGGTAAGTGCTTCTCTATACAAGGCTTCGGCTTGGTCAAAGTGACTACAAAGATAAGCTGCTTCCGAGCCATCGCGATGCAAACTATACATGAGCGTATAGTTCGTATGCCAAGTATTTTCAGATAATAAAGCGATACCAAGGGTGCAATAGTTCTGCGCTGCTTGATAAGCGGCTGATAGTTTAGCTTTTTGTCCAGCTTTTAAATTGAGAGTCGCCAGTTCTTGTTTCTGTTCATCAGTGGTGATCACAGCTTTTCCCATATTCAGCTGGTTCACCAAGTCAAAAATCCGCTCCTCTTGTTCCTGTGGCGATAACCCTTGCAACAACAATTGACCAATGCGGAAATGGGTATACTGTTTTTGCTCCTCTGGAATTAATGAGTATGCTGCTTGTTGAACGCGATCGTGTAGGAATTTGTAGGTAACAACCTCGGAATTTTTCACCCCATCCTGCGCTTCCCGCCCGACGTAGAATTTATAAACTTCACTCTGGGGTAAAATTAGCCCTTCTTGTAAGGCTTTCCAGAGGGCTGTAGCGGTTTCAGTTGCCGATTTTTCCCAAATAATCGCCAATGTCACCAAATCAAATTGATTACCAATACAAGCTGCAAATTTTAAAATATCCTGTGTTGTTTCTGGCAATTTTTGTAACTGCGATGCCATGAATTCTACAACATCATCGGAAAGCGATAAGGCTTTCACCTCTACAATATTGCACTGCCAATTGCCCTCTTGCCAATTAAATTTAATCAATCCATCTTCATAGAGTGCTTTGATAAACTGGGTGCTAAAAAATGGATTTCCTTGAGTTTTTTGATAAACTAATTGCGTTAATGGCTGGGCAATTGCTGATGAGCAACTGAGGGTATCAGCCACCAATTGATTTAAACTAGAGAGGCTCAAAGGTGCCAGGGTAATAGTATTGATGGTAGCTTGAGCTTTTCTAATTTCGTCTAAAGTGAATATTAAAGGATGAGCAGCAGAAACTTCATTATCTCGATAAGCACCAATTAATAATAAATATCCCCCATCCGATTCACCCATCAGTAATTCGATTAACTTCAGAGATGCCGAATCTGCCCACTGTAAATCATCTAAAAACATCACTAAAGGATGTTCTTTAGTAGTAAAGACCTGAACAAATTTTTGAAATAATAAATTAAAGCGGTTTTGAGCAGCAGTTCCGGATAGCTTGGTTGCTGGTGGTTGATGTCCAATAATTCTTTCTAATTCGGGGATGACTTCAATAATTACCTGACTATTTTCCCCTAAAGCTGTTAAAATTTTGCTTTTCCAAATTTGAATTTGAGCATCGCTTTCTGTGATTAATTGCCCCATTAAATCGCGGAAGGCTTGCACAAATGCGGAAAAAGGAATGTTACGATTAAATTGGTCGTATTTACCTTTAATAAAATAACCACATTGACGAACAATCGGTTTATGTACTTCGTTGACAACCGCAGTTTTACCAATCCCAGAAAACCCTGCCACTAGCATCATTTCTGTAGTACCATTACTGACGCGCTCAAATGCTTCCAGTAAGGTTTCTACTTCACTTTCCCTGCCATATAATTTATCAGGAATAATAAAGCGATCGCACAAATCTCGTTGTGCTATTGGGAAACTCTCAATTTTGCCAGTTTCCTTGAGTTGCATTAAGCATTTTTCTAAATCATACTTCAGTCCTAATGCACTCTGATAGCGGTTTTCAGCATTTTTCGCCATCAATTTACTCACAATATTTGAGAGTACAGTGGGAATTTTTGGGTTAATTTCATGTGCTAAAGGCGCAGTTTTAGCAATATGACAATGTACTAACTCCATTGCATCTTGCGTTGTAAATGGTAATTCTCCAGTTAGTAATTCATAAAAACTTACACCTAAGGAATAAAAATCAGTACGATAATCAATTCCCCGATTCATACGTCCAGTTTGTTCTGGAGAAATATAACCTAATGTCCCTTCCAACACATTCGGACTAATTAAAGTTTGAGTTTCTCTAGGTAGCAAAGATGCAATACTAAAGTCAATTAATTTAACCTGTTTCGTTTCTGGGTTAATGAGGATATTGGCAGGTTTAATATCTTTATGAATAATGCGATTCTGATAGAGAATGTCTAGGGTATCGCAGAGTGCGATCGCTATGTTTAAAAATTCTTCCAAACAGATGCTACCTGAAATCTCTACCTGAGCAAAATCCTTCAGCGAAATTCCGCCAAAGTCTTCCATTACCAACGCATAGCCATTTTGGTAAGATTCTAGGCTGTATGTTTGGATAATACTGGAGTAGCTGAGATTTTTCGCAATAGTATATTGATTGCGAAACTGCACTATTTCGCCAAAACTGGGATAATCATTTTTAAGCAGCTTGATGACTACACCTAAGGAGTCAGCCTCTCGAACTGCGCGATAAACTAGAGTTCTGGAACCGTTGTAGAGTTCTGCACCAATCTGATATCCAAGAATACTAACCACTGTGCTAACCATACTGTCGCATTATTAAGACCTTAGCAGTTAGTATTCCCAGTTATTGACAGTAAATAATTAATTTTTAACTAAATAGTTATTATGAAATATATTAGCTGTTGCATACTAAGAAATTTTCAAGTATTTTTTAGATGCCGTGATTGGACTGAGAACTAAACTATAGATTTGCAAAATATTTTTAATAATTTTGGCATGGTAATTAAAGCGCACAAAAAGTTGATCACTCTTCTCAGTGAAAGTATAATTACTGTCTATTAAATTGGTAAAAATGGGGAGAGATTCAGTAATTCTCACATCTCCCCATTGCATCTATCTAAGCAAACTTACTGGCGGTAGCAAATCGCTTATTAATCTCATCCCAATTTACAACATTCCACCACGCTTCTAAATAATCAGCGCGGCGGTTTTGGTAGTTGAGATAATAGGCGTGTTCCCAAACATCATTACCTAAAATTGGGTATTTGCCTTGACTTAAGGGAGTGTCTTGATTAGCTGTAGTAGTCACTTCCAACTTGCCATTTTTGTTGCGAACCAGCCAAACCCAACCACTACCAAATTGACCTGCACCTGCTTCATTAAATTGTTTTTTGAAAGCTGCAAAATTCCCGAAGTTTTCATTAATAGCAGTTGCGATCGCGCCTGTAGGTTCACCACCACCTTTAGGCTTCATAATTTGCCAAAACATGGAGTGATTTACATGACCACCGCCATTATTGCGTAAAGTCTTGCGAATATCAGCGGGTACTTTGTCAAGTTGACGTAACAGTTCTTCAACAGTTTTGCCTTTGAGTTGTGGATGTTTCTCCAACGCTGCATTCAAGTTTTTCACATAAGTTGCATGATGCTTATCGTGATGAAACTGCATAGTTTTAGCATCAATATGTGGTTCCAGCGCATCATAGGCATAAGGCAGAGGCGGTAATTGAATTGCCCCTTTGGTATCGGATTTTGGTTCCGGACTTGTTGGGTTTTCACTAGGAGAGTTCTCCGCCAAAGCGCAAGCTTCCAGCGCAAAACTACCTACACCCACACCAACTAAAAACAAGAAATGTCGTCGATTCATACTCATAAAAAATTTTGCAGCCAATGAATTAAATATCTAGACAGCTTTTATTGTCTTAGATTCAGGCTGCAAAAAAATGAGAATTGGGCATTGGGCATTGGGCATGGGGCATTGCAATACTTGTCGGTTAAGGGGAAAAAGGGGAATGGGAAAAGGGAAAGAAAAAACCTTTAACCCTTAACCTTTAACCTTTAACCTTTCCCCCAAAACCAATTTCGAGTTCAAAACGCTTAACCGAGTAGTATTGTGTGGCATGGGGCATTGCTGATTTACCCATTACCCATTACCACTTACCCAAAATACTGAATAATTGCTTCGGCAAATTCAGAACACTTCAAGGGCTGTACTTGTGGTTCTAGTAACCGTGCTAAATCGTAGGTGACTTGACGATTGGCGATCGCATTCCCTAAACCTTTCTTGATCAGGTCTGCGGCTTCTTGCCAACCCATAAACTCTAGCATCATCACACCCGACAAGATTACCGAACCAGGATTGATCCGATCTAAGCCGGCGTGTTTAGGTGCGGTACCGTGGGTAGCTTCAAAGACGGCGCAGGAATCGCCAATATTTGCCCCAGGCCCCATTCCTAAGCCACCAACAATAGCAGCCGCCGCATCGGATAGGTAATCGCCGTTTAAATTCATGGTCGCCAGAATCGAATATTCATCGGGTCTGGTTTGGATTTGTTGAAAAATACTGTCAGCAATCCGGTCATTGACCATGATTTTATCTTTCCACTTGCCGTTGCCGTGGCTATCCCAAATTGTGTTAAGAACAGTTTCAACTTCCTTGACAATTTGCGCTTGTTTCTCTGGAGTCAGCGCATCAAATCCAGGGTCAACTTGACGGGCGTTGTCTTCTAAGGAAATATTGGGATTTTTCTCCTTATTACTTAAAATCCAAGATTCCCGTTCAGTAACCGTTTCTTGGCGAAATTCGGTGGTTGCTAGTTCATAACCCCAATCACGAAAAGCGCCTTCGGTGTACTTCATGATGTTGCCCTTATGCACCAAAGTCACCTGTTGCTTGTTTTTGGGCAATAACAAGGCGTGTTTGATTGCACGGCGGACTAATCGCTGGGAACCCTTTTTACTAATGGGTTTGATGCCAATACCCGCATCAAGAGGGATCTGCTTTTTCCCATGTTCTGGGGTGGCGGGGATCAATTCTTCATTGAGAATTTTAATTAAGCGATCGCCAATTTCGCTACCTTGTCGCCACTCAATCCCCAAATAAATATCTTCTGTGTTTTCCCGATAAACAATCACATCAAGTTTTTCGGGATTTTTGTGGGGTGAGGGTGTACCTGCATAGTAGCGGCAAGGGCGTACGCAAGCATACAAGTCAAAAATTTGTCTAAGAGCCACATTTAAAGACCGAATACCACCCCCGACAGGAGTGGTCAAAGGGCCTTTAATAGCAATCCCATATTCTTTAATAGCCGTGAGAGTGTCTTGTGGTAAATACTGGTATGTACCGTATAAATCGCAAGCTTCATCCCCAGCGTAAACCTTAAACCAACTAATCTGGCGCTTCCCGTTATATGCCTTTGCTACCGCTGCATCAAGCACTTTTTGGGTAGCGGGCCAGATATCTATACCCGTTCCATCGCCCCGGATAAAGGGGATAATTGGGTTATCAGGGACAACAGGCTCACCATTCTTAAAGGTAATTTTTTCACCCTTTGTCGGGGGGGTAATCTTGTCGTACATACACACACTCCTAATTGATAAATACTTTGGGAATGGGGCATGGGGCATGGGGCATGGGGCAAGAGTGATGTGTCTTTTCTCCTCTGCTTCCTCTGCTTCCTCTGCTTCTCCATCTACCTTCCCAGCCTTTGCAGCGCAGATTTCCCCTACTCTCCTTGTACAGTATTTGGGGCTAAGGTGTGGGATTGAGTGAAATCAACGCTATTTTGTACGATCAAAAATAGTAAACTACTTTTCGCTATCAGTGTTTAATCTTTGAGAACACCCCATAGCCGATCGCATTTTCAAACTCCCACTACAACGAGTAATGGCATGACAGACCCAATGATTGTATCAGGCACTGCTAATGACATCGACTCCCTCCGAAGAACGCTAATCGCTGGGTCTCTTCAAGTCCAACAGCAAACAATCCCAAAGTTAGCTGAGTTGGGTGATGCGGGATTAGATGTATTGATGGAATTTTTACAGAAACGTAGTGATACCCCAGCGACTTGGATTGATGGCAAGGCCTATCAAGTACTCTACAACTCTGATGCACCTAAAGCCAAAGAATTTTTGCTTTCCCATTTTCCTGAGGGAATTGTACCTCTAAAATCAGAGTGCGGGATTAATTACAATTCCTTGCAACAATTACTAGCCGCCCAGGACTTCCAAGCAGCCGATCGCGTAACTATCGAAAAAATGTGTGAACTAGCAGGGCCAACGGCATTACAAAGAAAATGGTTGTATTTTACCGAAGTAGAAAATTTTCCCTCGGTTGACTTACATACTATTAATAATCTGTGGTTAGTTCACTCTGAGGGCAAGTTTGGGTTTTCCGTTCAGAGAGAAATCTGGTTAGGTTTAGGTAAAAATTGGGAGAATTTCTGGTCAAAAATCCATTGGAAAGATGGCAATAACTGGACTAGATACCCCCATGAATTTACCTGGAATTTAAGTGCGCCTAGAGGTCACTTACCACTTTCTAATCAACTACGCGGAGTACGAGTCATTGCTTCTTTATTTGCTCATCCTGCTTGGAAGTAGTCATCAGGCCAATTTTGGATTTTGCGAAAAGTTGCGTGGGCGGGTTTCCCGACTTGAGCAAACTTTTCAAGACAGATTTTAGATTTTGGATTAATGGATTTTGGATTTTGAATTAACATTTTAATAATCTAAAAATTCTCCAAATCTCAAAGACAATCACTAATCCAATTTGGTATCAGTCATAAGTCCTGAATTATCAAAATCAAGGACAAATGACCAATGACAAACTACAAATGACAAACTACAAACAATGGCAAACGTCCGTTTAGAAGACATCAAACGTAGATTTAACAACGTAACTGCTATCGAGGATATTTCTTTTGAAATTCCCGATGGCGAGTTTTGGGTTTTGGTAGGGCCTTCGGGTTGTGGGAAATCTACGATTTTGCGAACGATCGCCGGTTTAGAAACAGCCACTTCCGGTAAACTCTTTATTGGCGATCGCTTGATGAATAATATCCCAGCTAGACAGCGGGATGTAGCGATGGTTTTCCAAAACTATGCCCTATATCCCCACATGACGGTGGCGGAAAACATCGCTTTTGGGATGCAAATGCGAAAAGTTGACCCAAAGGTAATTCAAGATAGAGTGTTGAATGTAGCGCGATCGCTTTCCCTAGAACACTTGCTAGATCGCAAACCCAAACAACTTTCTGGGGGACAGCAACAACGGGTAGCATTAGGAAGAGCGATCGCGCGTCAACCACAAGTATTTTTACTCGATGAACCTTTGTCTAATTTAGATGCCCAATTACGAGATGATACAAGGGCAGAGTTAAAGCAGCTGCATCAAAATGTGGGAATTACCACGGTATATGTTACTCACGATCAAGTTGAGGCAATGACTTTAGCTGATCAAATTGTGGTACTGAATCGTGGACGCATTCAACAAATTGGCGATCCTCAAAGCATTTATGCCAATCCCGCTAATCAAATGGTGGCATCTTTTTTAGGCAATCCACCAATGAATATTTTGCCTGCAATTGCTCAGTATGAAGGTTTTAATATTAGCGGGCAGTTATTAGAAATTCCCACAAGTTTACAAGCCAAATTACAAATAAGGCAAGGGCAAAGTGTTGATTTGGGTATTCGTCCAGAACATATGACAATCAACACAGATTCAGCAGTTACCACTGAAAACTCCGCACTATTATCTGTAGAAGTTAAGGTGGTAGAACCATTGGGGAGAGAAACTTTAATTCGTGCCAGTTTACCAGATTCATCAGTACTTTTGAATGTACAAGTGGGTGGTGCGGTGCGTTTACATCCAGGCGATCGCCTTTCCCTACAACTCGATTTGAATCACTTATTTGTCTTTGATTCTACTAGTGGCGACAGAATATTTCCTTGAAAAGCACTGTGATTTTACTGACAATGCCAAGTTCACAATAAAATTTTTCCCAATGAGATGGGTTAGTTTATGCATAAACTTCATTTTCTCTGGGGTTTGGCAAACACAAAAAGTTTCAAAAATTTCTTGTTGTTTTGTCGCCAGGCTTTTTTGAATTACTGGCGCAGCATCAAGAATTTGAGCTTTCTAATCTAGATTTTCATCTCAATGCTGATTTATCGAACATTTCACCAAAAATGCCAAATTTTTTTAACTCTTATTTTGAAAAAGGTATTACGTAAAAACAGGAAACTTAATTATTTATAGTAACTTTAATTTTAGATTATCAACAAAATTAAAGTTTATTTGGATCAATTCCTTGCTGTTGTAATCTCGCTAATAAATTTTGCAATTGTTCTTCTGGGGTTTGGTATCTATTGCCATTTTCATCATACCAAAAAAGCCATTCTCTGATTCTTCCTTGATAAATACCTTCTTCCCGTCCAATACCCAAACTAATTTCCGGCATCCAAACTTTATCCCCTGGTTGTAAAATGTATTTACCTTCAACTAAGCGGTAAACTTCTAAACGTTGGCGTTTACGTCTTAGCCGCGTTGGAGCATAAATAACGTAATATAAAATACCTAATTCGGCATAATCAATTTTTTTCTGTTCATATTCACCGTTGTAAGTTTGAGAAACAACTTCCAAAGCTAAAATTGGTGGGATTCCATCTTCTTCCCAAAATACATAGCTGGAACGTCCATTTTCACCTACAAAACGTTCTACATCCAAACTCAAAAACCCATCGGGGACTATGGCAGGTTTTAATGGTGAATAATAAATTCCCATATTGATACCGAAAAACCAGTCATCGCGGTTTTGCCAAATCGCAGCTAAGATGGCTAACAATAAATTGGGAATTAATATTTGCAGCTCATTATCCACAGGGGTATCATCAGAATCTGGTAATTCTGCCGATGAAGGTAGGCATTCTAAAGGATTGTAATTATACATAATACCTTGGTGGTTAACAATTCTCAGTTAACAGTCATCAAAACAAGTTCATTTGTCCTCCTTACATTTAAGGGTAACTCAGTATTATGTAGGATGTGTTAGGCTTCAGCCTTAACACATCAAACCTTTGGGTAAATTTGCATTATGCTAGGGCTACGTGCATTGTAAAAATAAAATATGAATCCTATAAATTATTTTTGAATTTCCATTTGATAAATTAGAGATTCTTTTTTGCTTTTCCCGCAAGGTTCAGCACTTTGGCAATCACTGACTGACTCAATTTTATAAGTTAAACTGACTTTTTTATTTAAAAAAGTTTCGGGTTTTTCACATACTTCAAATGTTGCACCCAAATTATGTTCAGTTCCCTTTTCATCAACTAAGGTAACGTAGCATTTTAAATCGCCATTTACCATTTCTTTAACAGTTCCAATTTGCGGCTGTGCTGTTGCAGTCGTCTCAGATTCAACATTTTTGGCTTGATTATTAGATTTTTTATTCGTAGCTTCTGTTTTATTTTCTGTAGTTGTAGAAGTTGTTTTTACAGCTTCCGTTTTTGTGGGTGCTTTTTCTGAAGTTTCCTTTGCACTTTCACTTGCTGCGTTACTGCAACTAGTAATCCAAATAGAGCAAAGAACTACCGCAATTGTTGGGGCTAGCTTTTTCATGAGTGTAAATTGAAAGTACTGTAATCAGGCTGATTTCACGCCTATAAAAAATTCTAGGTAAAATTTTTTATAGTGTGAAATCTTACACCTAGATTAACTAAAGCTTTTTAGCAGAACTTTCGCACTAACACAGCTATAGTACATAAAAATTTAATGTTTAAAAATTTACACTGCTTGTTTGACTTGTGATTTTGCTAATTCACTGGGAGCAAAGGCACCATTTTCTGTAATGATGGCTGTAATCAACTCTGCTGGGGTAACATCAAAAGCCGGATTATAAAAGTCCACCCCTGAAGGCGTAAGAATAGTATCACCTACTTGATAAATTTCTGCGGGATTTCTTTCCTCAATCGGAATTTGACTACCATCTGATAATGCAAAATCAACAGTAGATAAGGGCGCAGCGACAAAGAAAGGAATATTATGTGCCTTAGCTGCGATCGCCACACTATATGTACCTATTTTATTGGCAGTATCACCGTTCGCCGCAATTCTATCAGCACCAACAACTACAGCATGAATTAAACCCTGTTTCATGCAATGGGCTGCCATGTTATCAGTAATTACCGTAACTGGTATTCCTTCTTGAACACATTCCCAAGCTGTGAGTTTAGCACCTTGCAAGCGGGGACGGGTTTCGTCAGCAAACACTCGTGCTAAACGCCCTTCTCGCCAAGCGGAACGCACCACACCCAAAGCTGTACCGTAACCAGCAGTAGCTAACGCCCCCGCATTACAGTGAGTCAAAATTGTCAACTTTTCGGGATTTTTGGGCAATACTGCTAACCCATTGTCACCTATTGCCTGACAAGTTTGTAAATCTTCAGCATGGATAGCTTGAGCCGTTTCTAAGAGATTTTGTTTAAGTTCTGCTACACTTCCCAAGTTTTCATAAGCAGTTTTCATCATGCGGCTAATTGCCCAAAATAAATTTACTGCTGTGGGGCGAGTGGAACGCAACAATTGGGCAACCTGTTCTAAACGCTGCAAAAATTCCTGACGGTTGCTAGTTTGAATTTCCCTCGCACCAAGATAGATACCGTATGCAGCCGCAACCCCAATTGCTGGCGCACCGCGAACAATCATAGTTTTAATTGCCCACGCCATATCTTCGCTGCGATGAATTTCTACAAAAGCATACTCATTAGGCAAGCGGGTTTGATCGATTAATGATACTGTGTCGTCATGCCAAATAATTGGATAAACCTGGTTTTGAGAATTTGTCACGTTGCTTTGCTCCGAAGTCAAAATTAAAAATTAAAAATCACAATTAACAATTCCTTGATGCACAAAATTTTGCTGTTAATGAAGCAAAAAAACTGGGCAGCAATTTTTGAAGGGTGGACATTGGTAGATATTTCGTTGCAACCCGGATGCTAACTGTTGCTTAACTTGGTTAATGGAAAAAGAAACGACGATACCTTTAACCTTTCCCCTTTACCCCTTCCCCAAACCAAATTATGAGTGCAAAATACTCAACGAGTTGTATTGCCACTCACCCTACTCTGTATATTTGAAAAATTAGCTACTAATTTTATCTCAATTCAGCCACAAAATTTTACTGTTAATGATGCCACTAAACTAGGTAGATATTTGGTCGCTGCACCAGCAAGAATTGTAAAATTCTCCAGCGCCTGATAATTAGGATGTGGATCGATAAAGTATTTTTCCGGTACATTGTGGAAAAATTTCAACAAATTAGCAGCCGGGTAAACTGTCGCAGATGTGCCAATCACAATAAATACATCTACCTGAGCTACCATTGCATACAAATCATCGACTCTCATATCCACAGCTTCGCCAAACCAGACAACATCAGGGCGTAATTGCTTACCGCACTTAGGGCACAGTTCGCCTAGTTGAGTTGGTTTTGCGATCGCCTGACGATAATCGCATTGCCAATCAGCATCCATTGGTGGAATACCAAAGTGCCACTCGCACTTATGGTAATCTATCCGCCCGTGAATATGCCAAACATCTTGCACACCAGCTTTTTCTAATAGAGTATCAATATTTTGGGTAATGCAGGTAACATCAAACTTTGCAGCCAGTTCCGCAATAGCAAAGTGTGCAGCATTAGGTTTGCATTGCTGCATCTGTACAAATCTTTGAGCATAAAAATCCAGTACTAGTTGTTGATTGTGCATCCAACCTAGCGGTGTTGCTACATCTTCAATCCGATGTCCTTCCCACAACCCGCCTGCACCTCTAAAAGTAGGAATACCGCTTTCTAACGAAAGCCCTGCCCCACTGAATACAACAATTTTAGGCATATATCGAGAAAATTTATTTAATTCAATTTAGATTACCCATTTATGTAAAGCAGCAATAAACTCAATGTCCATCTGGGAAGAAAACCGACCTCAGCAATTTAGGTAATAGCCCAATTACCTATTACCCATTACCAATTTTCATCTAAGTTAATTTTTCTAACACTGTGCCCCTATCATGTATCCGGTGTAAATAAAAACTGCTGTAATGATTCTGAAATCCTACCGCTTAATTCTCAAAATTAAGTTCAGGAAATTGGTTTGCATCTGAATTAGTAGATCAAGGATACTCGGACTCTATTTATGCAGTTATTCAAAATTTTCTCAAAAAAAACTAGCAAGCGGTATTATTACCCTCTACTATCTCTAGTCCTAGCTTGCATCTTAATATTTACTTCATTCAGCTTTAGCCAAGCACAAGAAGATAGTAATACTAGCCAGCCACCTAATACTAACTCTACACCAATAGAGAATACAAATTCTCCTCAGCAACCTAGCAATGAACTGTGGAATGCGCCGCGTGTGACCACAATTAGGAGCGTTAGCCCTAAGGAATTTTATATCAGCATTCCTCAATCACTTGTACCCGAAAATATTAATAACTACAAACAAGAAAGACTGAATTTAGTTATTACAGGTGATAATTTTCCCAAATTAGATAATTCACCTAACAAGAAAATTGCCGTCAAAATTGGTAATCCGCCTGATGTTGCTACGACAACTAATATTAGAGTTGCAGATGATAGAAGGGCCATTTATGCCACTTTTAATGGCGATCAATTAAAAAAATTAAGCAGAGGATTACGCCCTGTAATTGTAGAGGTGGAAGGAAATGCCACTAATATAGACCCCTCACTAGGCGCAGAGCAACTTCAGGTCACAGTCAAGCGTCCTGTAAGTGGGTTAACTACTTTCATTGTATTTGCGATCGCGGCCCTGTTCACATTCCTACTCATAGTTATCATCTATGTACTGGCTACAGAGTCGAAAAAATCAGACTTACCGCAACCAGTCAAACAAAGCAATACAAAAAACTACAATTCCTTAGAGTGGTTGATTCTGGATCGCCAAACCAATACCTTTAGTTTGGCACGTGCTCAGTTTGTTTGGTGGTTGACTATTATTGTGTTTGGCTATTTATTTCTGTTCATCGGCCGAGGACTAATTCAAGACATTTGGGAGTTCATTCCCCTATCGGGATTTGCTTATACATTTTTAATTAGCCTAGTAACATTAGTTACAGCACAGGCAACTGCTGCGGTGCGCGGTAGTAAAGGTTCTGGGCAAGTAAATCCTGCATGGTCGGATTTAGTGGTACATGGTGGTGTAGTTGCCTTAGAACGCGTACAGCAGGTAGTTTGGAACCTAATTATTGGTGTTGCTTTTATCGTCATTCTTTTAGTCACCTATACCACTGCATCTTCCTTACCAAGCATCCCTTCAGAAATCTTGGTACTGATGGGTATTAGTGCTGGTGGTTATATCGGTGGTAAAGCTGTTCGCAAGCCTGGGCCCAATATTAGCCAAGTAGTTTTGTGGGGTGAACCAATAGACTGGAATACAAATCCTCAGCTTACCGTCGCCGGAGAGCATTTTTCCCAAGCTGGCGGCGTAATTGTGCAAATGGTTTACTTAGACGAATCTTTGAATGAAAAACCAGAAACAAGAATTGAAATCAAACAAGACAATGTTTATACCCTAGAGCCAGATCCTACAAATCCTGGTGAGTTTTGTAAAAAGCTGCAAATCAATTTTAATAGTTTGAATGCACTGCCAGAGTATGAATGGTCAGCATGGCTACAAGAATTTGCTAGTAATTTTACAGATAAAAAAGTCAAAATTACTTTAATTAATGCCGATGGGCAGAGGGCTGTTTGGGATGGTTCTAATCCTGTACCGGAAAGAAGAAACACTCCGGCACTCCAAGCACCATAGGCATTGGGTTTAGGGAAAAGGTGTACCCTTACGGGGAAGCAAGCTACGCGTAGCGTCTCCGCAGGAGAAAGGGTAAGGGTTAAAGGTATTTTCTTACCCCTTTCCCCCTTCGCCTTTTCCCCTTAACCCATCAGTAAAAATAAATCCCCAATGGTATTTGAGACTCTTACAATACGCGCAATAAGCTAGGAATGCTGTCGATGGCTGACAATTCCCGAATTTCTGCCAAAGCTTGGCGAAAGTCACCTTCTTTCACATCGTGGGTAACAACCACAATCTCTGCTAGTTCTCCCTGAAAGCCAGTTTGTACAACAGATTCTAAGCTAACGCCGTAATTGCCAAAGCAAGTACCTAATTTACCAATCACTCCGGATTGATCTTTAGTGAGGAACCGGGTATAAAAGCGAGTTACGAGTTCGGAAATGGGGGCAATGTCACAGTAATCTTGATGCCGACAAGCTAAGAGAGGATTCGGGTTAGCAGTGCTAGTTTTTAGCGTTGCCACTAAATGTAAGATATCTGATGATACTGCACTAGCAGTTGCACCAGCACCAGCACCAGGGCCAAACAACATGACTTGCCCAATTGGTTCGCCTTCCACAAGAATGGCATTATACACGCCATTAATGCTGGCTAAGGGGTGTGCTTTCGGCACTAAAGTAGGATGAACTCTCACAGATAGCTTTGAGGTATCGCTAGCATGACGCTTAGCGATCGCCAGCAATTTAATCACAAATCCTAATTTCTCAGCATAGGCGATATCGGTCTTACTGACTTGGCGAATCCCTTCTGCATAGACATCTTCCAGGTGAATGCGTCCACCAAAAGCTAAGGATGCCAAAATCGCAATTTTATCGCCTGCGTCTAAACCATCCACATCGGCGGTAGGATCGGCTTCCGCATAACCCAATCTTTGGGCATCAGCTAACACATCCTCAAAATTGCTACCTTCTTGCTGCATCCTGGTGAGGATGTAGTTGGTAGTACCGTTCACAATACCTGTGACGGCGTGAATGCGGTTCACACTTAAAGACTGTTTGAGTGGCTGAATTACAGGGATACCACCACCCACTGCGGCTTCTAGCAAGACATAGACTCCAGCTTGATTAGCAGTGGTAAAGATTTCATCGCCAAAACGCGCGATCGCAGCTTTATTAGCAGTAACGACATGTTTACCATTTTTTAAAGCCGTCAGAATTAGCGATCGCGCAGGTTCCAATCCACCCATGACTTCGACAACGATATCTACCGCTGGATCATTGACGATAGATTCTAAATCTGTAGTAATAACGCTTTCTGGTAGTTGTACCTCACGCGGTTTATCAAGCGATCGTACTCCCACTCGGTAGATTTCTACTTCCTGCAACAATGGGTTACGGTCAGTTGTATCTTGTAACAACTGTACTGTACCCGTCCCAACAGTTCCTAATCCCAGTATTCCTAGCTTCACACCCACAAATTTTGTACCAAATTCAGTTTTGAGTGCTGAGTGCTGAGTTCTGAGTTCTGAGTAATAAATTACTACTCAAAACTAACAACTCTTTCTCAGGTATCTATATAAAACAATTGTAGGGTGGGCACAGCCCACCCTACACACTCAGAATTCTATACTCAGGACTCAGCACTCAGCACTTAGTAGGTTTCTACGTGCCAGCGGCCAGCTTTCTTGATTTCCTTCTGATAAGTACTCCAGGTTACGCCTTCCTTAGCAGCAGCCGCAGTTAACGCTGCATCAATACCATCTTCCATACCGCGCAAACCGCAGATGTAGGTGTGGGTTTTTTCATCTTTAATCAATTGCCACAGTTCATCTGCATGTTCTGCAACTCGGTCTTGGATGTACATTCTGCCACCTTGAGGATTCTTTTGTTCCCGGCTGATAGCATAGGTGAGACGGAAGTTATCTGGATACTTTTGCTGCATTTCTTCCAGTTCTTCCTTGTACAGGATGTTAGGAGTTGTGGGTACACCAAAGATTAACCAAGAAAATCCCTTGAACTGGTATTCAGGATTAGCGGCTCTTTCTGCATCTTTAAACTGTCGCCACAGGTAAGCACGCATGGGCGCAATACCGGTTCCGGTTGCCATCATGATGACTTTGGCATCGGGGTCACTGGGTAACAACATTTCCTTACCCACGGGCCCAGTAATTTTTACTTCTGCGCCTGGTTCTAAGAAACACAGGTGAGTTGAGCAAACACCGTAGACTGTTTCGCCACTTTCTGGGTGTTTATACTCTAACTGACGCACACACAGTGATACTGTTTTGTCATCGACATCATCTCCATGACGAGTTGAGGCGATGGAATACAGTCTTAACTTTTCTGGCTTACCGTTTTTGTCTACTCCAGGTGGGATAATACCAATACTTTGACCTTCGATGTATTTCAAATTGCTACCAGAAAGGTCAAATTTCAGGTGCTGAACAATACCAATCCCGCCTTCTTTGACTAAAGGCTCGTTAGATATACACTTGCCAACAAAAGGTGCATTAGGACGGTAAGTGTTTACAGGAACATCAGCATGAGAGTCTTTTTTAGCTTTCGCTTGAGTCATGGTGTTGCCTTTATTATCCTTGTTCTTAAGCTGTTCTTCAGCTGGTTTTGTCGCATTCGCAGGTGTGGCTTGACCATTCCCCTCACTGTTAGCAATCCCTAATGAGGCTTTACCATTTAATTGTTGTAGAGCGCTTGCGGGTTGAATGCTCACAATTTTTCCGCCTAGGCGAGTGATACGTCGCATTTCTTGATTCATGCGGTTGTAAGGCACTCTGATGAACACACTGCCACTGTTACGAATTTGGTAGTTCGTATTATCAGTCTCTTCGTTCTGACGTAGACCTACCACTTCGTAAACGAAGACGCGGCTACCTGATTCTGTGTTGGCAGCACCCTCAACAGCACCTTGGTTATACATTCGTTCTACCACTCCGATGTTTACTTAACCGTTTTTCAAAAAAAAACTTTTCCTATCACAAGCCAGCTTTAGTTTACCGGATTTTCGCTTCACTAAACTGGCGTTCTAGGAAAGACGGCATCATCAATGTAATGCCTTGCTAAGTACACTCACCAAAGACATTCAGGCAGCGCAATAACACACCTGTTCACCTTCTAAGTTAAAGGATAAGTCTTGTGGAGAATGTTAATAATGAATCAATTTAATGTTTTCTTCCTGAACTACAACACCCCAACAGGGCGATAGTGAGCTATTACCCAAAGGACACGTCGCCATAGCAAACTCAGTATAAAGGCAGTTTTGATAGGTAGAATCTACCACTCAATTTTTCCTTTAAAAGTCGCTACTACGCTTGCCTATTTGCGGCAGACATCCCCGGTAACGCCAATCGCGGAAGCTTTGTTCCTTGTGGTTGGATTTCCCGGATTGCACCTTTTTTCTTCCATTCGACAGAAAGCTTTTGTGCAACTTGCATAGAAAATGTTTTTAGTTGCATTGCTTACCCGATCAGGATTAATTTCCCAACTAGGGTAAGTCTATCTGTAAAATCGAATGATACATGAAGAAATGAGTTAAGCATCTATATTAAGTTTTGCGTGATGTGATCCATCTGTCAACCTCTATCAATGGAGTTCCAGAGGCTCTTGATTGTATTTGAGGGTGTTCACAAAGCTACAACTAATTGTTTTTTGATGTAACTTAGTTGACTCATTCTTCAGATATATCTTGGCTATGAATAACTAGAGGATTGCTTACTCACCAATAAAAATTACCAAATCTCAAAAAATTTGCGGCCGCAGAAAATTATACCTTATACACTTGAATAATAAAGTTATAAACTTTTAACAGCCTTGGCTAGATAGCTTGAGGGTGATGAATAGATGGCTTTTCAAATTAGTTACTAAATCATCAACATGATTGATGAACCACTAGATTCTTCTTGACAGTAAACTTGTATAGAATAACGCCTTCTGTTAAAATCAAATATACCACTAGGATTAAATACTTACCAGCAACGAATTCATTTTAGACAGGCGAGTAACAACTATTACTTTGTTGAATACCCGTCTGACTTCTTATGGCGCTGTGGGTAGCAAGAACGCGGGATGAACCAATGGGGTAAACTCCTAGCTTCAAAATCTGCTGTGTGAAAAAATTTATTGAATTGACACATCTTTAGTATCTAGAGGAGATTTATGACAAGTAAGCCGGAACGCGTGGTACTAATTGGAGTAGCTGGAGACTCTGGTTGCGGTAAATCTACGTTTTTGCGTCGTTTAATAGATTTGTTTGGTGAAGAATTAATGACAGTTATCTGTTTGGATGACTATCATTCCCTAGATCGCAAACAGCGCAAAGAAACGGGAATCACTGCTCTTGATCCTAGGGCAAACAACTTTGACTTGATGTACGAGCAAATTAAAGCGCTCAAGAATGGTCAAGCAATTGAGAAGCCGATTTATAACCATGAAACCGGCATGATCGATCCACCAGAACGGATTGAGCCAAATCATATTGTAGTTGTAGAAGGACTGCATCCTTTATATGATGAAAGGGTGCGCGAGCTAATTGATTTCAGTGTTTATTTTGATATCAGCGATGAAGTCAAAATTGCTTGGAAAATTCAGCGCGACATGGCAGAAAGGGGCCATCGCTATGAAGATGTCTTAGCACAAATCAATTCCCGCAAGCCTGACTTTGAAAAGTTTATTGAACCACAAAGAGAATTTGCTGATGTGGTTCTTCAAGTATTGCCAACTAACTTAATTAAAAACGATACAGAGCGCAAAGTGCTGCGAGTACGCATGCTTCAGCGCGAAGGTAAGGAAGGCTTTGAGCCAACCTACCTATTTGATGAAGGCTCTACAATTCAGTGGACTCCTTGCGGACGCAAGCTTACTTGTTCCTACCCTGGTATGCAACTGTACTACGGTTCAGATGTTTACTATGGCCGTTATGTCTCAGTATTAGAAGTAGACGGCCAATTTGACAATTTAGAAGAAGTCATTTATATCGAAACCCATTTGAGCAACACATCCACCAAATACCAAGGTGAGATGACTCACTTGTTACTCCAGCACCGTGAGTATCCTGGTTCCAACAATGGAACTGGTTTATTCCAAGTGCTAACAGGCTTGAAAATGCGTGACGCTTACGAGCGTTTAACCGCAAAGGAAGCCAAATTAGCAGTTCAAGTTTAAAACAGCAGTGTTTGTGTCAAAGCTTGGGGGGATGCTTGAGGGTATCCCCCTTTTTTTTGTGTTGCTCAAAACATTTTCGCCACAATAAATTATATTTTTTCTTCCACCAACATTTAATACCAGTATAGTTTTTTATAACTTAAGAACACACTAACTATTTCATGTGTAAATATTGTTATGATTTCAGAAATTAGAGTAACTGAACTAAATCACTTGATTTAGTCAGCGAAGCACTCTTAAAAGGAGGAATGCCTTTGTCTCGTCGATATTTATTTACCTCCGAGTCAGTTACCGAAGGACATCCAGATAAAATCTGCGATCAGATTTCTGATACGATTCTGGATGCCTTACTGACACAAGACCCTACTAGTCGTGTAGCGGCTGAGGTAGTTGTTAATACTGGCCTGGTGTTAATTACAGGAGAAATTACCACTCAAGCCAATGTCAATTATGTCAATCTGGCTCGCCAAAAAATTGCGGAAATTGGTTATACCAATGCCGATAATGGCTTTTCTGCAAATAGTACCAGTGTATTGGTAGCATTAGACGAGCAATCACCTGACATTGCCCAAGGTGTGAACACTGCTCACGAAACCCGCGAACAGGATAGTGAAGAACTATTCGACACCATTGGTGCAGGCGACCAAGGGATTATGTTTGGTTTCGCTAGTAACGAAACACCAGAACTGGTACCCTTACCGATTTGTCTTGCTCATCGTATTGCTCGCCGCTTAGCAGCAGTTCGTAAAACAGGTGATTTAGCTTACCTACGTCCCGACGGTAAAACCCAAGTTACTGTAATTTATGAAGATGGGCGACCAGTAGGTATAGATACCATTTTGATTTCTACCCAACATACAGCTACTATCGGTGAAATCATCGATGAAGAGGCAGTCCAAGCCAAGATTAAACAAGACCTCTGGACAGCGGTAGTTGAACCTGTGTTTGGTGACATTGAAATCAAGCCAGACGAACAGACACGCTTTTTAGTCAACCCCACTGGCAAATTTGTCATTGGTGGCCCTCAAGGCGACTCCGGTTTGACAGGACGGAAAATCATCGTTGACACCTACGGTGGTTATTCCCGACATGGCGGCGGTGCTTTCTCTGGTAAAGACCCCACCAAAGTAGACCGTTCCGCAGCTTATGCAGCTCGCTATGTAGCGAAAAATATTGTTGCTGCTGAGTTAGCAGAAAAATGTGAAGTGCAGCTAAGCTATGCCATTGGCGTAGCGCGTCCTGTGAGCATTTTTCTAGACACCTTCGGAACTGGCAAAGTTGATGACAGTATCTTGCTGGAATTAGTCAAAAAGCATTTTGAACTACGTCCCGCAGGAATTATCCACGCTTTCAACTTACGTAACCTACCAAATGAAAGAGGCGGACGTTTTTATCAGGACGTCGCGGCTTACGGTCATTTTGGGCGGAATGATTTAGACCTACCTTGGGAACGTACCGACAAAGCCGACTTGCTGAAACAAGCGGTTAACGAATCACTTTCAGCCGCGATCGCCCAAGCACTTAAGTAAACTGGTGTAATATTCCAGAAAATTACTGAATAGAGGGGTATGGGTAAATTGTACGGGTTTACTCATACCCCTTTGTTTTGTGGGGGATTGGGGACTGGGGATGATGGGACAAGGGGACAAGGGGAAATAACAAACACCCATTACCCATTACCAATGCCCTATCTTGGAGAATCCATAGAATTGATGATAAGATTGGAAGACAGTTAGCCTGCCGAGAAAGAGCAGTGGTTTTGATACTTTTTGGTGTAGGAAACTGGTTTAAAATGCTTTATCTGTGTTGAGGGTAGCTGATTAAAAGCGGAAGCAGGGTAAATTAGTTGCTTATCTGCCAACTTAATATAGCTGCAATCAACTCTCGTCGAAAGTACATCGATGGCAAAAATATGCTTATAGGAGTGCAATTTCTCAAAGGAAACGCTTTTGCTAACAAAAGCGATTTTTGTTGACCGTTAGTACTGATATCTATAATTCGTAGAAAAATAACTTAAATATCATAAAGGTCATGCCAATTATCTAATGAGCTATAATTTGCTCTTGTCATAAAAAAAAGATAATTAAAGTGTTAATCACTAGTCAAATTGCTTGGAAAAATGGGACTAATGTGATGATTTTTACAGGAGGGTAAGGAGATTTGAGTGATGCAAACTCAAAAGCCAGCCCCTGTTGAGAGCAGTACAGAAAGCAAAACAGTGCCAGGTGAAGAGCCATATACAGACGAACTCCCGACTATTGAATTTCCCTCAAGGGGGAAACTCAAGGCTAGTTCCTGGCGCATACATCAAAAAATTGGCTACGGATATTTTGTAGCGATTGGGATTGGCTTTTTTGGCTCACTCACAGGTTTAGTAATCGCTAATCATTATCGGGGAAGAGAAATTAAGCAGCTTAACCAAGCTCATGAGCAAGGACAACTACTGACCAATTATAAAGATGCAGTCATCGGGGCACAATTATATAGTTCTAACTTAGTTGCAGTTTTGGAAGATCCCCAAAGGCTGCAAACAAAAAAAGCTGAATTTCTCAGAAGTGTGGAGAAAGCCAAGAACTTAGAGCCACAAATTACTGGTTTTATTGAGAAGAAGCCGAAAACATTAGCAGCAACAAGTTCTACTTTAGAGACTTTATTGCAGAATTATGCAACTAACTTAGAGTCTTATGTTAACCAGATAGAACCTGTATTGCGGCAAATTGATGCGAAAAACGTGCAGCGAGAAGAACTTGACTTAGTGCGATCGCGGCTGCTGAAAATTATGCGCGGCGATACAGCAATGCAGCTAGAGCAGCTTTCGGAAACGCTAACTCACATTTTAGAAAATGCGGAAGTTAAAGAGGACGAAAGGACAAGAGCTGTAGAGCAGGCGAAAGGAGTTGAGAGACTAATCGTGATTGTGAGTATGCTGGTGTCAGTAGCGATCGCGGCCATTGTAGCTTGGCGGACTAGCCGTGCGATCGCAGAACCAGTCATTACTGTTACCCAAGTTGCTGAACAGGTAGCGAGAAAATCAAATTTTGATTTACGAGCGCCAATAACCACAGAAGATGAAATTGGCTTATTAGCTAAATCTTTGAATCGTCTAATTGAGCGCGTATCTGAGCGGACGAAAGAATTGCAACAAGCTAAAGAATTAGCTGAAGCTGCTAGTAAGGCGAAAAGCGTCTTTCTCGCTAATGTGAGTCATGAATTGCGTACACCATTAAATGCAGTGATTGGCTTAAGCCAATTGCTACAAGATGATGCTACAGATTTAAGTTTATCGGGAGATTTTATCACCGACCTAGAAACAATTAATGCTGCGGGCAGACATTTATTAGAGCTAATAAACGACATCCTCGACTTATCTAAAATTGAAGCGGGGAAAATGACTCTTTATCCGGAGACATTTGAAATTGCCACACTAATTAATAATGTCGTGCTGACAGTTAGACCTGCTGTTGAGAAAAATGGCAATATTTTAGAAGTAGATTATGACGAAAAACTGGGTACAATGTATGCCGATCAAACCAGGATGCGGCAAGTGTTGTTAAATTTGTTAAGCAATGCTGCGAAATTTACTACAAATGGCAAAGTAACGCTAACAGTTAAAAGCGAAAAAGAAGACTTCGTACCCGAAGCTCCTTTTGGCTTTATTACTTTTACGGTGAGCGATACAGGAATTGGGATGTCGCAAAGTCAACAAAAGCAGCTATTTCAACCTTTTATTCAAGGTGATACATCAACTACGAAAAAGTATGGTGGTACAGGTTTAGGTTTAGCAATTAGCCGTCATTTTTGCCAAATGATGGGCGGAGAAATTATGGTAAAAAGTCAGTTGGGGGTTGGTTCTACTTTTACTGTACGCTTACCTTTAACTGTGCAAGACTAAGATGATTAGGTTAGCAATTGGTAGAAAGCCTTTGACTAAAATTTTGAGCTTAAATAAACAAAACTAACCTGCCTTAACTTACGCATAATTAAGCGCAAAACAAACTGATAAAGATACAAAAAACAAAAAAAATACAGTCAGTATGAAAGAGGTTTTGTGTAAGTCCTGCCTGACGTAAATTAAAAATGATTTGAGGAAAACAGCAACTTCAATAAAGTTTTGTTGAATCTCTGCTTGTTCAGCATAAAACGCTTATACCATTTTGAAAAAAGAACGCGACAGATGGGTAGGTAGGGGCACAGCATCGACAATCTTGTGGGATATCAAATTATCTTACTGGTGCCGTGCCCCTACAAAGAATTTATTTGTCGCCAACATTATTTGAATTGGTATTACTTCTCAAAAAAAATATAGGCAAAAAACTTTTGCTGAAGAGTGAGATATGTAACAAGCTGACAGAAGACGCTGCTAAAATACCAATTGACTAGCAGCGACTCTTTAAGATAGGTGCTATGCAATCGCTGCGGCTTGCGTCTCAGTCATATCCACTCCTCACACCCATGACCACAACTATTGACTTTCTCAGCCATCTTAACCCCAGCCAACGTCAAGCCGTAGAACATTACTGCGGCCCGCTGCTAGTTGTGGCTGGTGCAGGTTCCGGTAAAACACGCGCGTTGACTTATCGGATTGCTAACCTGATTCTTAAACATCGTGTAGCTCCCGAAAATATTTTAGCGGTGACTTTCACAAATAAAGCCGCTAGGGAAATGAAAGAACGGATTCAAAAGCTGTTTGCAGAAGAAGAAGCCATTAAACAACACGGAACTAAGTTTGATTTGTTGACGGAATATCAACAGACGCAACTGCGATCGCAAGTCTATCGCGACACAATCAAAGATTTATGGTGCGGTACTTTTCACAGTCTGTTTTCTCGCATTCTGCGGTTTGATATTGAGAAGTACCAAGACGAAAAAGGTCGGCGTTGGAATAAGAATTTCTCAATTTTTGACGAATCTGATGCTCAAAGCTTGATTAAGGAAATCGTCACTAAACAGCTAAATCTAGACGATAAGAAATTTGACCATCGTTCAGTGCGCTATGCAATTAGTAACGCTAAAAACCAAGGATTATCACCCCAACAGTTTGAACAAGAGCAGCCAAATTATCGCGGACGGGTAATTGCTCAAGTTTATAATTCCTATCAAGATAGGTTGGCACAAAATAACGCCCTTGATTTTGATGATTTAATTCTGATTCCTACAAGGCTATTTCAGCAAAATGAACAGGTATTAGGTTATTGGCATCGCAAATTCTGCCATATTTTAGTTGATGAATATCAAGATACTAACCGCACTCAATATGACCTAATTCGCCTATTAGTGACAAATGGCGAAGATAGAAAGAGTGAATGGAATTGGCAAAATCGCTCAGTGTTTGTTGTGGGTGATGCTGACCAGTCAATCTACTCGTTTAGAATGGCTGATTTCACCATTTTGCTAGAGTTTCAGAATGATTTTGGTGATGGTTTGCAGGATGACGATACCAGAACAATGGTGAAGTTGGAAGAGAACTATCGCTCTTGTGAAAACATTCTGCAAGCGGCTAATGAACTGATTGAAAATAATACCCAAAGGATTGATAAAGTCCTCAGACCAACTAGAGGAGCAGGTGAGCAAATTTATTGTCACAAGGCAGATAATGAACTAGATGAAGCTGAGTTTATTATTAATCAAATTCGCTCTTTAGAATATCAAAACCCCGAATTAAACTGGGGTAGTTTTGCCATACTTTATCGTACCAACGCCCAATCACGACCATTTGAAGAACTTTTAGTGAAATATCAAATTCCTTACACAGTTGTGGGGGGAATGAGATTTTACGATCGCAAAGAAATCAAAGATGTGATCGCTTATTTAAGAGCGATCGCCAATCCTGCTGATACTGTAAGTTTGTTACGAGTCATCAATACTCCTCGGCGCGGTATTGGCAAAACCACCATTGATGCTTTACTTAATGCTTCCCAGCAACTAGGGACAACTCTGTGGGAAATATTGTCAGATGATACATCTGTGAATACCTTAGCTGGGCGGGGTGCAAAATCGGTCAAAGGCTTTGCAGAAATGATTAGCCGTTGGCAAGGCGAAATCGGCACCATGCCAGCAGCAGAAATTGTCCAAGGTATACTGGAAGACTCTGGTTATGTGCAAGACTTGCTCAGTCAGGGTACAGACGAATCACAAGACAGAATTCAAAACGTCCAAGAACTTTACAACGCTGTACTACAATTCCAAGAGGAAAACGAAGATGCTACCCTACAAGGCTTCTTGCAAAGTACTGCCTTGAGTTCCGATTTAGATAATTTAAAAGAAGGAAAAACAGCAGTTTCTTTAATGACTTTGCACGCTTCTAAAGGGTTGGAATTTCCCGTAGTCTTTTTGGTGGGATTGGAACAAGGACTATTTCCTGGCTACCGTTCCTTAAGTGACCCCGCATCTTTAGAAGAAGAACGCCGCCTGTGTTACGTGGGAATTACCCGCGCCCAAGAGAGGTTATATTTATCACACGCTCGTGAACGTAGGCTTTACGGTTCGCGTGAACCCGCAGTGCGATCGCAATTTTTGGATGAGTTACCAGAAGAATTATTAGCTAGCGGTCGCAGAGGTCGTCAAACCTATACTAAACCTGCTGCTACGAATGGTAATGGTAAACAGAATTGGCAAGTAGGCGATCGCGTTTTACATAAATCTTTTGGGGTAGGTGAAATCACCCATGTATTTGGAGATGGTAATAAGCTTTCTGTAGCAATTAAATTTGCTAATTTGGGACAGAAAATTATTGACCCCAGAATGGCGCAGTTACAAAAATTAGATTAATAATTTGTAATCTATAATTCCTAATTATTCAATGTAGGGTGTGTTGTCGCGCAGCGCAACGCACCTGAAAATTTTAGTGAATAATTTCAGTATTATTTAAAAATGGCTGAATATTTATGGTTATATAAATTAAATTTCCACCTCCTCAAAATGTTCGACAGTGGGAAACGGCTCATAAAAATGGTGCAGCAATTTTTTCCACTCTTGATATTCAGCAGAACCTCTAAATCCCACAGTATGAGATTCTAAAGTTTCCCATCTCACGAGTAAGAGATATTTACCATTAACTTCGATGCAGCGATGAAGTTCATGGGATAAATAACCATTCATTAATGCAATAATCTTGGAAGCTGTTTTGAACGAAGATTCAAATTCTGATTCCATCCCAGGTTTAACATGAAGCATAACTGCCTCAAGAATCATAAACTATGTCCTGAAAACTGAAGATGATGCCGTTTAGTATATAACATTGTATGTGATTTATTTGGTGGGCATTGCCCACCCTATATCTAATTATAAAGCTAGGGATTAAGCTGATTTTAACTTAATCACTCCCTTATCAAAAACACGGTTATCAGTACCAATACCACTGATTTCTATTCTATCTGCATAGACTTCATAGGCAGCAAAACTTAAATTACTAGTCGAGTATTCTGTCCATTCATTTTTACCTACAGGACGATTACCTGCACCTGCGCCACAGATTAAATAAGTTGTGCCATTAATTGAACGGGTACGTTCATAATGGTGTTCATGACCGTTGATATAAAGTTGTACGCCGTATTTTTGAAATAGTGGAGTGAAGGTCTTAATAAAATCGGGATTACTACCATAAGCTCCCGATGCATAAATAGGATGATGTCCAAATACAATTTTCCATGCAGCTTTGCTGAGGCTTAATTGTTTTTCTAACCAAGGTAGCTGGTTTTTCCAGTCAGCATTACCGTTAGTATCTAAAGCAAAAAATTGTACATCTCCTTGGTTAAATGTATAGTAGCGTCCTTTCATATTAAAGCCGGGATATTTAACTTGTGGATCGCCGTTGTCAGTGCGAATATCATGATTTCCTAAACAAGCTTGAAATTTCACACCTTGCTTGAGTAAATCTTTATAGGGACGCTCAAATACAGCGGCAATTTTTTCAATTTCACCGTTGTTATAAATGTTATCTCCGGCTAAAACTACTAAATTATAAGGATTTTTTTTGTGATAATTAGTCATTGCCCTAGCTACAGCATACTGTCCTTTTGCACCTGTACCTGTATCTGCAACTGAGACAAAACGAAGTAGTAAGTCTTTTTTGGGTGGATTAGCTGCGATCGCTGTTTCTGCTTGAGCTAAATCAGCACTTTGACTATTTTGCCGAGTTAATATCCAGGTTAATCCGGTACCAACAAAACCAAGGCTACTTAAAAATAAAAATCGACGGCGTTTTAGGTTCATAAATGGTTAATTTCCACAACTAGTGAGTTTCGCCTGAGCAATGGACAATGAAGTGATACATTAAGGCAGAAGAAGCTGCATTGCTCAATAATGTATTTGATTTTTATTTGATTCGTTGCTCTTGGTGAAAGTTCCATGTCGCAAGACAATCCGAAATCACAACGTCCCCAAAGACCTTATCAGAGAAACCAGCCAATTTGGAAGTCTGCTATTATCCAATTTCTCAGGGGGACAATTAGGCTGTTAGAAACGGCGGTGGTGAAGCTAGAAACAGCACCGCCACCGGGAACTGCGGAAACTCCTGGCTTTTGGGGTGGATTGCTGGCTAAAGTCCGCAATTTTTTACCTACGAATTTGTCTGCAAAGTTGTCTGATACAGCTTTAACAGGGATTATTGCTAGTATTGCTGTGGTTTTAGTGTGGACAACTACTAGCTTGTTTACCAATAAGCCTGCTGAAGTTGCGATCGCACCTCCGGCTGAAGAGGTTCCAGCACCAACGATAACTACTCCGCCTGCGCCAGAGTCCGCCACACCAGAAACCCCAGCACCAGAAGAAATTACGCCTTCGCCATCAGCAGAAGTTCCGCCACCGGAACCAGAAATAGAACCAACGCCAACACCAGAACCAACACCGGAACCAACACCAGAACCTACGCCTACGCCAGCTGTGCAATTGACACCCGAGCAAGTTTTAATTGCAGCAATCGAAAATCAAGTAGCGGAAATTAGCGATCGCATTGCTTCTGGACTTATAAAATCAATTCAAGCCAATTTTCGGACTAGTAATTTAACTGTCAAAATTAGTGATGATTGGTATACTCTCAGCGAAACCCAACAGGATAAACTCGCAGCCGATATTTTACAGCGCTCTCAAGAACTCGATTTCACTCATTTAGAAGTGGTTGATTTTCAAGATAGGCTGGTAGCGCGGAATCCAGTAGTGGGAAATGAGATGATTATTTTTAAGCGGCGTGTGAGTTAGTAGAGAATCAGTATCTAACAACGAAACTAGGGGAGGAGGAGAAGTGATTGTCTGAAAAATTCATCCCAACCCAAGAACAAATGCGAACTTGTTTTATTCTTGGCTATTGGGCAACTAAGATGTATCTACCAATATATTTAATTCGGATAGATGAGCGCACAAAAGATGTTGTCATTTTAGCTGGAGAGGAAACTGAAATTTTAATTTACCCAAACGGGAAATGGAGATATTTATGAGCAAACCGGATTTTATATCAATGAACCGTGCTGAATTGCGGAAATATATCCTAGAACACAGGGAAGATGAGGAAGCTTTTCAAGTTTATCTAGATAGATTTAAATCGGAAAGTAGTGAAATATTTCCAGCACCACAAACCATAGACGATTTAAGTAACTTTCCAGAACTACAGCGTCTGCGTCAACAACAACGCAATTCCGGTTAACTCCGTAATTAATAAAAAACCCGGCTTTTTAAACCGGGTTTGAGAGTCAACTATTAAGTTCCGAAATACCTTTAATTGGGAATCTCTAAGCTACAGGAGTTGCAGATTTAGCTTCTAAAGTAGCGAGTCTGTCAGCTAACAGTTTTTCCAGGTCTTCTAAAGCTTTGGTGAAACCTTGAATACCTTCTGCTAGTTTGTCAGTAGCCATGCGATCAGCAGCGTGCATTTTTTCAAAGGTGGCTTTGTCGATGGAGATTTTTTCAATTTCCAAGCTGGCTGCATTAGCGGGGTCGAGTTTGCGTGGTAGTTCGCCAATGGTTGCTTGCAGTTCAGCTAGCAATGATGGGGAAATGGTGAGCAAATCGCTACCAGCTAATTCAGTGATTTCGCCAATGTTACGGAAGCTAGCTCCCATAACTTCAGTTTTGTAGCCAAATTTCTTGTAGTAGTTGTAAATTGTGGTGACTGACAATACACCTGGGTCTTCAGCTGGTGCATAGCTATCCCGTCCAGTATCCTTCTTGTACCAGTCGAGGATGCGACCGACGAAGGGAGAAATGAGGGTAACGCCAGCTTCCGCACAAGCGATCGCTTGGTGCAATCCAAACAATAGTGTTAAGTTACAATGAATACCTTCTTTTTCCAGGATTTCCGCAGCCCGGATACCTTCCCAAGTGGTGGCAATTTTAATCAAAACGCGATCGCGAGAAACACCCGCAGCTTTGTATTGAGCAATTAATTCTCTGGCTTTGGTAACAGTAGCTTCGGTATCGAAGGATAAGCGGGCATCTACTTCTGTAGACACCCGACCAGGGATAATTTGTAAAATCTTCAGCCCAAAAGCTACCGCCAAACGGTCAAAAGCAATGGTGACAATTTGTGCTTGGCTAGCACCAGCGCCCGCATCTTTTTTAGCTTGGAGTAGAGTTTGATCGACAATTTCCTGATACTCAGGCATTTGCGCCGCAGCAGTAATCAGCGAAGGATTGGTAGTTGCGTCTTGGGGTTTAAACTTTTCAATTGCTTGGATATCACCTGTATCCGCAACCACTACAGTCATAGTGCGTAACTGTTCGAGTAGGTTTTTAGACATAAATTGCTCCGTTTTGTTTGCTTATTTAGGATTTACTGCATAAAGACATGAAGTGCTGAGTGCTGAGTGCTGAGTGCTGAGTCAAAATACTAGTCCCTAGTCCCTAGTCCCTAGTCCCCAGTCACCAGTCCCCAATCCCCAATCTTTATTGATTACCCTCTTATTTACACTCGTTGCTGTTCCTTCTATTCTGATTCTGGCAACTTTTCTTAATTGTTGCCCAAGTATGCTGATCGTCTTCAGCTTCGGCCCTATTCTAGATGCCTTATGCCAAGATTGGCTGTCCAATAGAATGCACTTTGATTAAACTAGTTGTTCCTGATTTACCAATTGGTACGCCGGAGGTAATCACGACTTTATCGCCGTCTTTGGCTAGACCCATGTCTACAACGCTGTTGACCACGTTCAAAAACATTTCTTCAGCACTATGGACTGGGGGAATCAGTAAAGCTTCTACACCCCAGGAAAGTGCTAGCTGGCGGTAGGAGACTTCATCAGAGGTGAGGGCAATAATTGGCGTTGATGGACGATATTTAGAAACTAACTGTGCTGTACTCCCGGAAGAAGTATTACAAAGAATAGCCCTTGCGCCTGTTTCATAAGCAATTCGACATACTGCTTCTGCTACAGATTCAGTGACACTCAAAGTCCCGGCTTCACGACACCAAGAATGCTTGCTGCCTTCATGTAAAGACTGTTCAGTGCGAATGGCAATATTATGCATCATTTCCACTGCGGCAATAGGATATTGACCTACAGCTGTTTCCCCAGAAAGCATGACAGCATCTGTACCATCCCAAATCGAGTTAGCGACGTCTGTAGCTTCCGCACGGGTGGGATCGGGCGCACTGATCATCGATTCCAGCATTTGGGTAGCAGTAATTACAGGTTTACCCGCCTGATTACAACGGCGAATAATATCTTTTTGAATCAGGGGAACTTCGTGAATCGGCATTTCCACCCCTAAGTCACCGCGGGCAATCATGATCGCGTCAGCGGCTTCAAGAATACTGTCAAAATCCTTAACTGCTTCTGGGCGTTCAATTTTGGCAATTACCCGAATTTTGCCACCAGCAGATTCAATCATCCGTTGAGCTGGTTCTAAATCGCGGGGTGATTGTACAAAAGAAACTGCTACCCAATCCACACCTAACTGGATACCAAACCGTAAATCCTGCAAGTCCTTTTCGGTGATAGAACTCATTGGTAGGCGAGTTTGTGGCAGGTTGACACCCTTGTGAGTGGAAATTAAACCGCCAATTTTCACATAAGCCCGAATGTGATCGGCATCGCGATCGCTCACAACTAACTTGACACGACCGTCATTAATCGAAATCGGTTCACCTGGTCGTACCATTGCAAATAAAGTTGGCAATGGCAAAGGTAACTCATCAATACTCTCGCCCTTATCTTGTAAAACAAAGGTAACTTCGCTACCAGCTTCCACCATTAGCCCTTCTGGTGGTAAAGTCCCCAAGCGGATTTTCGGGCCACACAAGTCTTGCATAATTGCTACTGCCTTGTGCTGTCTGCTACTAATTTGTCTGATATAGTGAGCAGTTTGGGCGTGGGCTTCATAAGCCCCATGAGAAAAATTCAACCGTGCCACATTCATTCCTGCATCAATCAAAGCTTCTAGCCGCTCAGGAGAAGATGTAGCAGGCCCTACAGTACAGATAATTTTGGTTCGACGCATAAAAATTGGGTGTTTAGGAATATCCTGGGGTTTCATCCCAGAACCTACAACATAGATAGCTAAACTATCCAAAATTGCAAGTGCTTCATATAACTTTTATGCCCGTAAAAGTACTTTTTATTTTCTTTTGTTGTCAAGGTATGCGTCGGGGAAATTTGGGGAGGTAGGGGGGCAGGGGGCAGGGAGCAGGGAGCAGGGGGAGATGAGGGGGGACAAGGGGACAAGGTGACAAGGGGAAAAATTCCACTTACCCATTACCTATTTACCAATGCCCCATGCCCGATGCCCCATGCCCTATACAAGCGCTAATTGTTCTTTCTGCGCCATTGATAACATGAGGTCAACTACACGATTTGAATAGCCCCATTCGTTGTCATACCAGGCGACTACTTTAAAGAAGTTGGCGTTGAGTTCAATGCCAGCACCAGCATCGAAGATACTGGAGTGAATATCGCCCTGAAAATCGGTGGAAACTACTTCTTCGTCACTGTAGCCAAGGATTCCTTTGAGTTCTCCTTCAGAAGCAGCTTTCATGGCTGCACAAATTTCTTTGTAACTAGTGGCTTTGGCTGTCTTGAAAGTTAAATCAACTACAGAAACATCAGGAGTGGGAACTCGGAACGCCATTCCGGTTAACTTACCCTTCAATTCTGGTAAAACCAGTGCTACAGCTTTAGCTGCACCTGTGGAAGAAGGAATGATATTTTGGGCTGCACCTCTACCACCGCGCCAGTCTTTTTTGCTAGGGCCATCTACAGTTGGCTGGGTAGCAGTCATGGCGTGAACTGTGGTCATCAAACCTTCGGTCAAGCCGAAATTGTCATTGATCACCTTAGCTACGGGAGCCAAACAGTTTGTGGTACAGCTAGCATTAGAAACAATCGTATGCTTGCTGGGATCAAATAGCTGATGATTAACACCCATCAGCAAAGTAGGAACTAGGTCAGGATCTTTAGTAGGAGCAGAGATGACTACACGCTTAGCACCAGCTTTGAGGTGATTTGTGGCTCCCTCTTGTCCGGTAAACAGCCCTGTAGCTTCCACAACATAATCTACACCTAATTTTCCCCAAGGTAACTCCGACGGATTACGAACTGATACGCAGGGAATAAAATGCCCATCAATGACGATGCCATCTTCCCTTGCTTCTACCTTACCTTTAAATTTACCGTGGGTTGAATCGTATTTAAATAGATAAGCCAGGTTATCTGATGGTACTAGATCGTTGATCCCCACAAATTCAATATTGGGGTTGTTAATGCCAGCGCGAAGCACAAGCCGCCCGATCCGACCAAATCCATTAATACCTACTTTTAACTTAGCCAAAATGAAACCTCCCGTTTCGATAATTGCAATTCAGGGCTATTACCCTATCTTCAACGCTGCATTCAGCTTGGATTGTTTGGGTCTGACTTAGCTGATCGTTACAGTCAAAAGTTGTGAAGAGCCTATTTTCTTGGGTTATTTTAAGGTTTTGGGAATGGGGGATGGGGAATGGGGAATGGGGACTGGGGACTGGGTAATGGGAAGATAAATGATTCTTGACTCTTGACCCTTGTTGTAACTAACATGATGCTTTTTGTCACCAAAGCGATAATGTTGGTCACCAAGGTGATGATGTTGGTCACCAAGGTGATGATGTTGGTCACCAAAGTGATGATGTTGGTCACCAAAGCGATAATGTTGGTCACCAAGGTGATGATGTTGGTCACCAAAGTGATGATGTTGGTCACCAAAGTGATGATGTTGGTCACCAACATCACGACTTTTGTTAAATTAGGGAATTTTCCTCCCCTGCTCCCTGCCCCCTGCCCCCCTGCCTATTAGAAGTTTAATAGGGCCATTGCCAATCGCGAATATCTGGCATATCTTCGCCGTAGCGTCGAATGTAGTGTTTATGCTCAATCAGCTTATCTTGTAACATTTGCTTGACGTAAGCTGCTTTGTATCCTAGCTGTGGTACGCGATCGATTACGTCCATGACTAAATGGAAGCGATCGAGATCGTTAAGAACGACCATATCAAAGGGAGTGGTTGTGGTTCCTTCTTCTTTGTAGCCACGGACGTGGATGTTGTTATGGTTTGTATGGCGATAGGTTAAGCGATGGATTAGCCAAGGATAGCCATGAAATGCAAAGATTACTGGTTTGTTGGTAGTAAAAATGGTGTCGAAATCTTTGGGGCTTAAACCGTGGGGATGTTCGCTTTTTGGCTGTAGTGTCATCAAATCGACTACGTTGACTACCCGGACTTTTAAGTCGGGGAAATGCTGGCGTAAAATATCTACAGCTGCCAAGGTTTCTAAGGTGGGAACATCGCCAGCGCAAGCCATGACTACATCAGGTTCGCTGTTTTGATCGCTGCTGGCCCATTCCCAAATGCCAATACCTTTAGTGCAGTGTTTAATAGCTGCATCCATGTCTAGATATTGTAGGGCTGGCTGCTTACCAGCAACAACGACGTTGACATAGTTACGGCTTCTCAGACAATGGTCTGTTACCGACAACAAAGTATTAGCATCAGGGGGAAGATAAACGCGAATTATCTCTGATTTTTTATTAATTACATGGTCGATAAAACCAGGGTCTTGGTGAGAGAAACCGTTATGGTCTTGTCGCCAAACGTGGGAGGTTAGCAAGTAGTTCAGGGATGCAATGGGTCTGCGCCAGGGGATGTGACGGGTAGTTTTTAACCACTTGGCGTGCTGGTTGAACATGGAATCAATGATGTGGATAAACGCTTCATAGCAGGAGAAGAATCCATGACGACCTGTAAGCAAGTAGCCTTCTAACCAACCTTGGCAAGTAGTTTCACTGAGAATCTCCATCACCCGCCCATCAGGGGAGAGGTGTTCGTCCTCTGGGAGAGTTTTAGCAACCCAAGTTCTGTCTGTAACTTCAAATACCGCATCTAGGCGATTTGATTGGGTTTCATCTGGGCCGACGATGCGGAAGTTGCGGCTTTCCTGGTTCAATTTGATGACATCGCGCAGGAATTTACCTGTGACTTTGGTGGCTTCACCAATGACCTTTCCTGGTTGCGGAACATCAACCGCGTAGTTTTCAAAATCGGGTAGCTTCAGGTCACGCAATAAAATACCACCGTTGGCGTGAGGATTATCACCCATGCGCCGATGTCCCTTGGGTGCTAGTTCTGCTAGTTCGGGAATTAAGCTACCGTTAGCGTCGAAGAGTTCTTCAGGTTTGTAACTCTTCATCCAGTCTTCGAGTAACCTCAGATGTTCTGGCTTTTTGGCAATTTCCCCAAAAGGAACTTGATGTGATCGCCAAAAACCTTCAGTCTTTTTCCCGTCTACCTCTTTCGGGCCTGTCCAGCCTTTAGGTGTTCTTAAAATAATCATGGGCCACTGCGGACGGTCTTTAAAGCCATGTACGCGGGCTTCTCTTTGAATACTTTGAATTTCCGTGACTATTGTATCCAGCGTAGCGGCAAATAACTGATGCACGGTTGCTGGGTCGGAACCTTCGACAAAATAAGGCTTATAGCCATAGCCTAAAAATAGGTTCTCGATTTCTTCGTGACTTAACCGTGATAGTAATGTGGGGTTGGCAATTTTATAGCCATTGAGGTGCAAAATCGGCAATACAGCACCATCATGAACAGGGTTAAGAAACTTATTGGAATGCCAACTAGCAGCTAGGGCTGCGGTTTCAGCTTCCCCGTCACCAACTACACAAGCAACCAGCAAATCGGGGTTGTCAAAAGCAGCACCATAGGCATGGGATAAAGCATAGCCTAATTCCCCACCTTCGTGAATTGAACCAGGGGTTTCTGGTGCAACGTGGCTAGGAATACCACCAGGAAAAGAGAATTGCTTGAACAGCCGCTTCATCCCTTCTGCATCTTGGGATATATTCGGGTAGAACTTGCTGTATGTGCCTTCCAAGTAAGTATTAGCAACCAATCCAGGGCCACCATGACCAGGGCCAGCAATGTAGATTGTGTTGAGGTCGTACTTAGCGATCGCCCGATTGAGATGAACGTAAATAAAGTTCAGTCCCGGTGTTGTTCCCCAGTGACCCAAAAGTCTGGGTTTGACATGTTCTAGCTTCAGTGGTTCTCGTAGCAGCGGATTGTCTAAAAGATATATTTGCCCTACTGAAAGATAATTAGCTGCGCGCCAGTAGGCGTTTATCTTCCGCAATTCTTCATCCGTTAAAGGCTTGGATTGAATCGGACTTGCTAAAGTCATATCAAACTCCATTTACGTGAGGATTTTGACGAATTCATTCAGTCAGTATGCAAGTTTACTAGTCTCAAGGTAGAGTGTCATCCTACTCATGACAAAGTTTTCCAGTGTTTATCTGGAAATGTTGCAAGTAATCCCTGTCACATACAGTTATTTGCTCAAATCTAAAATAAATCTGAAGAAACAAAAATGAAGAATCCTCTGCCAGGGTAACAAATTTATCAGGGCACCGAGATATTTTTAAGATTATTTTTAAAATTAAATCAATGGTTTATTGAAAATCTTAAAACATTATGAATTAGTGTTTTGAAAGACATTTATTACTGTTTTAGATGCCATTAATAGATAAAAAAGCAAAATATTAACGGGGATCAAAAATATTTCCCGTGACCAATTCCGTAGCAGCAAATTTTGATGTTTATAGTGCTGAAAAATTCGAGATAAAGCCCTGAATAAAAATTATTTTGCTTCAGAACTATGGCGTAATTTTTAAATAAAGTCTTCTGGGTTAACTCCCATTTGTCGCAACCTTTCAGCTAAAATTTGCGATCGCCTTTTTTCTGCTTCTAATGCTGCTTCTGCTTGTTCAGCACGTTGTCGTTCTTGTTCAGCGCGTTGTCTTTCTTGTTCTAGCAATTGGCAAATTTCTACATAAGAGAAAAACTTTGTGTCATCAGGACGATAAATCTGCAACTCATCGCCAGACAAATCAAAGCGGATTCCTAGCCTCGGACTCAGCCAATTTGCGATCGCCGGAATAATATCTAACCCAACTTCACCCCGCAGCCAACCTCGTAACTGATTTTTCTCAGGATTGTAAATGTAATACTCCTCAACACCGTAGCGATCATAAAAGAGAAGTTTTCGATCCATCTCATCTTGAGAATTGCTAGGAGACAGAATTTCAAACACTACCTGAGGTGCAATTCCTGATTCATTCCATTGCTGATAAGAACCGCGTTTACCTTTTGGTCTACCAAACACCACCATCACATCTGGTGCATTAAAAATAGTATTGCGTCCTTCAACGGGATACCAAAATAAATCTCCGGCCACAAATACATTTGGATCGTTGGCGTACAACCAATCTAAATTCTGCTGGATCACCAAAATCCAGCGAAACTGTTCAGTATTATTTGCCATTGGCTGTCCGTCACTATCCGGGTAGATGACTTCTGTTTGGGTTAATGATTCGGCGTGAGAAACCATAAGCTGAAGGAAGCCATATCTAACGCTGCTTGGATTCTAGCACCGCACCGCTGGGAGGAAGTCAAAAGTCAAAAGTCAAAATTTTGAATTATTACGAATTACAAATTACGAATTAATTATTTTTAGATTTCCAATAACCCAGGCGGGGGTGTAATTTCTATTCTGCGCGCTTGTAAATCTACAACAGGTGCGATCGCTTCCACAAAGGGAATTAAAACTGTCTTTTGTGTTTTATCTGGTGCAAATGTCGGATCTAACTCAACTTCTAATAAATCATTACCAGCCGGAATAATATCGACGACTTTACCCACCAATTCGCCCGATGCTTGCAAAAACACTTCTAAACCAAGCAAATCGGGAACATAAAACTCATCTTCCGCCAATTGCGGGCGATCGCTTTCTGGCACCATAATCTTACAACCACGCAATTCCTCTACTTGGTTGCGATTTTCCACACCAGCTAATTTGATCACATACAAATTTTTTCCTTCGATGTAACGCCCAGCTACTAATTCTATTGGTTGCGGTTCCATATCACCAGGACGCAATATCCAGCGTTTTCCCGGTACCTCAAACCGTTCAGGAAAGTCAGTATTGGGATACACCCGCATCTCTCCAGCCAAACCTTGAGGTGCAACAATCTTCCCAATCTCTAGCCAATCATCCAATTTTGGATTTTGGATTTTGGATTTTGGATTGGTGACTTTTGTCCTTTCTTCCTTCGTGTTCTTTGCGCCTGCGCGGTTCATTCTCACTATTTTGGACGATTATCCTAACAAACCAATAATCTTGGATGGTGCGTTAGCCTGCGGCATAACACACCCTACCGAATATACTAAGCACTTACAGCCGCACCTTGATAGGCTTGTTCTGCTACCTTCGCCAGTCGTCGCATTCCGGTAACTAATTCCTCATCGCTACCTGTGAGGCTGATGCGGAGACATTGCTGTTTGTGAGGCCACTCTTCTTTTAAGCCAGGGAAGAAAGTACTACCAGGGACAACAATGACACCTACTTTTTTTAATTCTTGGTAAAATTCCCAATCGCTAATTGGTAAATCCTTTAACCACAACCAAGCAAAGATAGCGCCTTCACCACGATGCAAGAACCAAGGTAAGTCCTTGGGCATTGATGCATCTAATGTATTTTCTAATACACTGAACTTGTTTTGATAGAACGGGCGGATAACTTGTTCGGCTATTTCAGCTAACGCACCTGAATTAATAGCACGTGCTGCGATCGCTTGTCCATAACGCGAAGAATGCAAGCTAGCATTTGTTTGGAAAGACTCAAGAATTTGAATAGTCTTTTCATTCCCAATGGCAATTCCAATTCTTTCCCCAGGTAATCCTGCTTTAGATAAGCTGGTGCAATGAATAATATTTTCCTCAAATATCAAGGACATATCCGTAAAATTCAGCGCCGGGAAGGGCGGTGCATAAGCGGAGTCAATGAAAACTGGCACATCGTAAGGTGCAGCGAGGGCGGCAATTTTTCTCACTTCCTCATCAGTAAGAACATTCCCTGTAGGATTACAAGGACGAGAGAAAATCACGCAACCCGTACTTTCGGAAATTGATAGCTGGCTAAAATCAGGACGATATTTAAATCTGTGTGCAGACTCATCAATATCTAAAGTTGGCTTATAAGCAATCAAAGCTTCTGGAACTAAGCAAATTCCACCGTAACCGGTGTAGTCGGGGCTGAGAGGTAAGACAATCTGCTTCAGTTCACCCGTAGTAGTGTAACCACCAAAAGCATTAGCAGCGTAAAAATAGAGAGTTTGGCTACCCGGAGTAATTAAAATATTGCGATCGCTTAGCTTTAATCCGTAGCGGCGATTAAAATCATTGGCGATCGCTTCAATTAATGGTGCATAACCTTGGCTAGAACCATATCGGCAAACCACTTCACCATATTCTGAGCTAGCGAGTAAATCTGCCGTACAATCCCGCCATAAACGCTCTACTGCTGGCAAAATCAACGGATTACCCGCACTCAAATTAATTAATTCCTGCCCTGCATTAGCTTTTAACGTTTCCACAATATCTTTCATAATTGCGCGAACGCCAGTCAGGTTGGACATTTGAGCGCCAATTTTAGTAAGGGCAGGATTCATAGGCTGTAAAGAAAATAGATTTATTGAGAAAGTGACAAAATTCTTATGAGGGGATTGCTGCTATCACAAATTTTACGCTGTTGCTCCAACAGCTATTTCCACCTTTAATTAATCTAACTAGAGAATGACATTTTAACAAAGTCACAATATTTTTATAATTTTTTTGTGTTTGTCATTTGTCATTTGTCATTTGTCATTCGTCATTCGTCATTCGTCATTCGTCATTAGTTATCCCCCTCATCTCCCTCATCCCCCTCATCTCCCTCATCTCCCAATCCCCAGTCCCCAGTCCCCAGTCCCCATTCCCCATTCCCCAAACTTTCTGTAAACTCAGATCAGCATACAGGAGGGCTGAAGTTTGGAAGTTAAAGCCGCAATCGCTTACGGCGCGGGTAAGCCGTTAACTATTGAAACCGTTCAATTATCAGGGCCTCAAGCTGGGGAAGTATTGGTTGAGATTAAAGCTAGTGGTGTTTGTCATACCGATGCTTACACTCTTTCTGGTAAAGATCCTGAAGGCTTGTTTCCGGCAATTTTGGGACATGAAGGTGCAGGTGTAGTTGTGGAAGTAGGCGCTGGTGTCACTAGTGTGAAACCAGGCGATCATGTAATTCCTCTCTACACCCCAGAATGTCGCCAGTGTGAATATTGTCTCAGCCAGAAAACAAATCTCTGTCAAGCTATTCGCAGCACCCAAGGGCGGGGTTTAATGCCCGATGGTACTAGTCGCTTTAGTATTGGTGGAGAAATGATTCACCACTACATGGGTACCTCCACCTTCGCTAACTATACAGTGTTACCAGAAATTGCTGTAGCTAAAATTCGTGAAGATGCCCCATTTGATAAGGTTTGTTATATAGGCTGCGGTGTCACCACAGGAATTGGCGCAGTTATTTATACAGCCAAGGTAGAAGCAGGCGCAAAGGTAATAGTTTTCGGCTTAGGTGGTATTGGCTTAAATGTCATCCAAGGGGCGCGCTTAGTAGGAGCCGATATGATTGTTGGGGTGGATTTAAATCCCAAAAAACGCGCTTTAGCCGAAAAATTTGGCATGACGCACTTTGTTAATCCCCAAGAAGTTGAGGGTGATTTAGTTCCCTATTTAGTTGACTTAACCAAAGGCGGCGCTGATTACACTTTTGAATGTATTGGTAATGTGAATGTCATGCGCCAAGCATTAGAATGTTGCCATAAAGGTTGGGGTGTAAGCGTCATTATTGGTGTTGCTGGTGCAGGACAAGAAATTAGTACTCGTCCGTTTCAATTAGTAACTGGACGTGTTTGGAAAGGTTCCGCATTTGGTGGTGCTAGGGGGCGTACAGACGTGCCAAAAATAGTTGATTGGTATATGGATGGCAAGATAAATATTGATGATTTAATTACTCATGTCATGCCAATTGAACAGATAAATCATGCTTTAGAATTAATGCATGAAGGCGAATCAATTCGTAGCGTTGTCACATTTTAATTGTGAGATTTGAATTAAGGTGTGTATTGCTTTTAGAGAAAGCAGATTCGTAGGGTGTGTTACGCCGTAGGCTAACGCACCTCATCCCAATTTCAAACAATAACGCGACAGATATACATCCCAAACCATTGTCCTGTCTGGATTTTGAATTTTGAATTGGTATTAAATTGTTGGTGGTGCGTTGCGCTACGCAACAACACACCCTACAAAAATATTATTTGTGTTGATATTAATAACGATTTTCGTAATTACCAATTACCCATTACCCATTCACCAGCTTAGGAGAGTTACATGGTTACTACCAATGAAGCAATAAACATCACTCCTAAAGAAAAACCACTTGCAGAAAAGCGTGTCACTTTGAATAATATCAGTTGGGATGCCTATGAGCAGATTCTTGAAGCTTTAGGTAATAATCGAGCCGCCAGACTTACATATCACCAGGGTATGTTGGAGATTATGACTCCTTTAGAAGAACATGAAAGTGCTAACAGTTTAATTGGACAATTGATTGAATTACTAGCAGAAGAACTCTATTTGAATCTGAAGAGTATGGGTTCAACTACTCTCAAGATTCCCAGGCTCAAATCTAGCCCAGAACCTGATAGATGTTATTACATTCAAAATGAACCTGCTGTCAGAGGTAAAACAGTAGATTTAGCAGTAGATCCGCCTCCAGATTTGATTTTAGAAGTAGATATTACTCATACAGATATCAATAAAAAACAACTTTATCAGGAAATGAATGTTCCTGAATTATGGCGTTATAACGGTAGCAAACTAACTATTTATCTATTGACGCAAGGTGAATATCAAGAATCAGCAACTAGCGCCACATTCCCGATATTAACTAAGTCAATGGTGTATGATTTTTTAGCACAATGTAAAACTCAGGGAGAACCCCAAACTAAGCGCACTTTCCGTAAAATATTGCGCGAACAAATCCAGCAGTAATTGATTTTAAGTTTTCCAAAATAGCTTTAGCCGTGTGCAGAAGCTTGTTAACAGAGCAATTGGTAAAGTGTAGACTATTCCTTTAATTACTCCCATCACAGGTGTAGTAGTATTGGCTATAATCCAATCTTCTATTCCCGTAAGTTGTAAGATTGGCCAGAGAAGATTCGCAAAGGCTACATAAGCAATCATGGGATTTTGCCCATTATCAATTAAAAATTGCAGCCATTTTTTCTGCCCAAAGATATCAATTACTATAGTAAAAATAATCAATAAAAAAATTGCGATCGCACTTGTGACAAAATAATAGCTATAGGTAGAGGGGTCTTTATGAATACCTCCTTGGAATGGCTCAAAAAATAAGCCTAGTAACAACCAGTAAGCTCCCCATTGATAAAATTGCTTGAGTAGATAATCTATCTCTGTTTCTGATTGCTTAAATAATAACCAGCTTGCGCCACAAATCGCAGCGCTTACTAGAGTAGTTTGCCAAATCCAACGCGCTTGCAAGCCTACTAATAATACTAAGCAAATCATCAGCATAGATACAATAATCAACCATAAACGCTGACTATAGCCAGAGCCTAAACTCTGCTGATTCGATGATATTTGTTCAGATTGAGTATTTTTTTGTATCCAGTTTAATATCAAATCACCAATAATAGTTCCAGGAATGATGATGAACAAATACTTCCAATAATAAAACTGAAAAATCCAAGAAAATTTTAAATCATTTCCTAAAATTGGTATAGCTGAAGCTGTCCATAATTCTTTTATCCATCCATTTGTATCAGCAGATAATTGCAAAGCAATCAAATATCCCAGTAATCCCAAACGTAAAAGCAAATTAGAGTTTGTAAATAACCAAACTAGCGAGCCAAAAACTGCCATATTTGCTAGTACCATTAATATGGGATCGCTACGTTCCAGTAAAAAGCCTTTACCACCATATTGCAATTGAGAAATAAGAGCGATCGCAGCGATAAACCCTGCTATATTTAGCCACACACCATATTTACTCCATCTCCCTAAAATCGACCAACTTCCAAACATTAAAAATAGCAACATAAAACCCAGCATTGCTAAATACCATGTTTCGTCAGTTGGGTTGTTATTGATGGTAAAGGGACGGAGATGTTGCAGAATAATTGCAAAGGCTCCTAGCATGAAGCCGCGCTTTAAAATATATAAAATAATTCTAGAAATACTCCATCCTTGAGCAATACGGCGTGATAGTGCTAAAGGTATCGCAGCACCCATTGCAAATAAGAATAAGGGGAAGACTACATCTACCCAAGTTAAGCCAGCAATCTGAGAATTAAAAGCATGAGTTGGGGGTGGCTCTTGAGCATGATACATCCAAGCTGGCAAAATTTTATAGCGAATTGTGCCAGAAAACACCATCGCTAAGATTGCTAATCCCCGCAATGCATCTAACGCATCGGCGCGTTTTATATTTGTGGTAGTAATGTTACTTTCCTGAGTCAATGAGATTACCTGAATTCAGGAAATTTAGTATAGCAGCCTTAAATTATTTGTGAAAGTAACTTATCTTAAAAATAAACTATATTTTGCTCTCTACAAAATGAATGCTTAAGGGTTGAGCAGTGCTAAACCCCTACGATAAATATATATGTAAGAGTTTGCATAAATTTTGATGGGATCTTACATACTCTAATTTAAGCAAATGACAAATAATTATTTAGTAGTAACGCATCAGTGTCAACTCTAATTGAAGCAAATGACAAATGACAAATGATTATTTATAGATAGTAAAAGACCGAGTAGCCATCCGAATCAATCTTTCAGGTGATTTTGCTCGATTTACTGTGAGGCGCGAAATTCGATATTTATCTTGCAACCAACGGAAGCGTAAAATTGTGCTGTTATACAGATAACCTGATTGATAATACTTCGCAGCATAGGTTTCTACCTGATTATTCATAGAACCATAAGGATATGCAATATGCCTAGCAATATTCTGCGGTGGTGCTAAGCCAGCCATGCATTGTCTCAGTTCAATTTGAGCTTGAGCTAGTTCATGATTTAACTCAGTAACAGTAATTTTAGCTAAATCTTTGTGGTTTTCTCCGTGAGATTGAATATCATAAAATCCCTTGGCAAATCCTGTTCTCAAATCCTCACAACTCAGGTAGGTTGTTGAGGGATGATGAATTTTAGCCAACGTACCAGGATTGACAAATAAAACTATTTTGACTTTTTGCTTAAATTCTTTTTCTAACTTTTCTAAAACTGGGACAATGTTAGTATATACAGTTTTATAGCTGTCATCAAAACTTAACATTATGGGCTTTTTACCTACATATTCTTGTGGAATATCCCGGTTGCGGTCAATAAAGTAATCATACAAATCTTGAGTTGATAAAAACCAGTAATTATTACGAGCTAAGTATTCTAAGAACTTTTCTAAATCTTGCATTGTATAAGACATTTTTGCAGCTATTGGATTGTGAATAAGCCCGAAATTAGGATTATTCATATCTACAATGCCGTGAAATCCCAAAAGTGGAATTCGGGGAGCGTTTATATAAGAAAGTAATAGTGTAATTGTCAAAAAGAATACAATAATATATAAAGAAATAAATTGTAAATTAGATTGATTTTTTGCCTTAAATTTATGCCTTCTAGATATCAAAGTCATTGTTCTGTAATGTAAGTAATAATAGGTTCTCTATACTCAAGTAATGATGTTGAAGCTGAGTACTGGAAGAAAGGGTATTACCCCTAACACCAGTAAGTGAGTTTTTAGATTATGCAAATAGAATGTCTTGGAGTTTACTTATCTGTCTGATTACCAAGTTCTGTAGATATCGTGGCATCAGGACTCTTGGGTTTCCATCCCAGACAAAACTATTTAGATATTTTTTGCATGTTAATTTAGTCTGCAATACAACTAAAGACTAAACTGGTGCAAACGGTATTTGGCAAACCTAGCAAGGATTCTGGCTCAAGAAATCCATTTTGTCAAATTTATTGTAGCAAACCACAACCTATGAAATGAAGACATAGTGATTTATACATTTATCAGGTCTATCAAGAACAAATTAACTGCCAATAGAAGAGGATGGAGGCAGATAAATTTGTACATCGGCATATCGGGAAACGCTATAGTGCTTTATGCCTGACTAACACAACCTACAAAGTAATTGAATAATTTATTTATTGCACTCAATCTATCGCGTGCAATGTATTTTTGATTAACCGTAAATATGTATGGACTACAGATAAAAAATTTCTAGCGAATTATATTTAATCTGGTGGTTTATCATTCTTAGTACTGAGTGCTGAGTGCTGAGTACTTTTTTCTTACTCAGCACTCAGCACTTTCAACTCAGCACTCTTCATTAAATACTTCTAGGATTTGACGACAAATTTGTTTTAGCTTGTCTTCGATATGAGGGGAAGGGATAGAAGCACCGACAATACTCCATTTGTCTATTGTTGAAAGTCGCCATGCTTCACCGCGATGATCGAATGCAGCGATTTCTATACCAATTGCACGCCGCGAATTATTGACAGGGTCTTGATAAAATCGGATTTGAATTAAGACGCTGCGACTTCGCCAAGATTTGCTGATTCCAGGAAAGTGAAAACCGATGTCTATAGAGTCTGGATCGACTAACTCCCGCGTCTCTGGATCGTTTTTCCAAGGTTTAAGATCCGATTTGGCATCAGGGAACTCAAATTTAAACAAATTGACTACTGTAGCAATCTTGCTGGCGAGTTCAAGGTTAGTTGCTTGTTCAGATGCGTTCACGAAAAAACACTCCTATATTGCATCGGCTTAAGGGAAATCTGAAATTTAAAAAACCGCCAGAAGGTTTATGGTATTAGTGTTTCAGCTTATCAATGTCTTTTGGTGTTTCGCAACTCTAAATTATGTTTTCCTAACAATCATTGTGAATAAAAGCTGTCAAAAAGTGCTGATTGAAGTTTAGAGATAAACAGAAATTACGCAACTGATACACCCATCTTCTAATTTAAGAGTCAAGTGTCAAGGGTCAAGGGTCAAAAATTCAGGTTTTTTAGACTTTGGACTCTTGACCCTGGACAACCTAAACGAAAAAAATGTGACACTTGCGTAAGTCTTAGTCAATCAAGATATATTGAGTAATTATACTTAAAATTTGCAAAAATTACCTAGCCAATTGGTGATTTTTAGAAAATAAAAGCTGGTATTAAAAATTTTGCCAAAATCCTTTTATGGTAAGAACTATAACTGACACTTGCGATCTAAAATTACACTGTTAGTCGGCAAACAAACAGCAAATTATTTCAGTATATGTCGCGTCAACGCTCTCTTTTGTCATTGGTTTTCGTATTATTGGCAACTCTACTGATCAGTTGTGGCAGTCCTACTGTCGCCAAAGCACCACCTACTTATACAACAGCACAACTGACGAAAATTCAGACATATGTGCCAGAGATTCAGGCTGTGCGCGATCGCTTAGACGAACTAAAAGACCTCATCCAACGCAAAGATTGGATCTTCGTGGGTAATTTTATACATGGGCCTCTGGCAGAAGCTCGGTTAGACATGACTTATGTAATTCCTAACCTCTTACCCCAGGATGAAGCTGTAGCACGTCAAACAGCGCGTGATTTGTTTAACCACTTAGTGAAAATCGACCAAGCTGCAACATCTGGCAATAGTATACTTGCTTTAAATAATACTCAAGCAGTGGTTGCAGATCTAGATAAATTCCTCAATCTGCTTCCCAAGACAAGCGCTGAAGCTGAGTCATAAGTGCTGATTTTTAGGGAATTTCCAGTAAAAATATTCCACTATGATTGTTGACGGTTGACTGTTAACTCTCAACAGCCAATAACCTTAAGCGGAATAATTGATTTTTTGGAGTTCCTTTAAGCTATGAGTTAGGAGTTAGGAAGCACAAATTTCTAACTCCTAACTTTTTGGATCAAGTCATGAGTCATGTAGTTATTATCGGTTGCGGTGTAGTTGGGGCAGCGATCGCCTATGAACTGAGTCAAGTTAAGGGTTTGAGTATCACTGTTTTAGATAGCCAGCCACCTGCACAAGCATCCACCGGCGCTGCACTTGGCGTTTTAATGGGTGTAATTAGCCAAAAACTTAAAGGTAAAGCTTGGCAGTTGCGACAAACTAGCGTCCAACGCTATGAAACCTTAATTCCCGAATTAGAAGCGATTACAAAGCGAAAAGTCCCTTTTAACCGCCAGGGAATCGTCAGCCTTTGCTTAGAAGGGGAAGATTTAGCAGACAAGAAAAAATTACTAGAAATTCGCCAATCCCAAGGCTGGAACTTAGAAATTTGGGACAAAGCTAAACTGCAAAATCTCTGTCCCCAGATAGTTAACGCACAAGTTACTGGTGCTGTCTATTCGCCGCAAGACCGCCAACTTGACCCCACAGCTTTAACATTAGCTTTAGTTGAAGCTGCTCAACACAACGGCGTTACCTGTAAATTTGGCGTGACGGTGTTAAATGCCCAATCTTCACCGCAATTAACACCACCTGAAAACTCTCCTCAAGTTTGTCACCAACTAGAAACCACAGATGGAACAATTACGGCTGACTGGGTTGTTGTCGCCGCTGGTTTGGGTTCCACACCCTTGACATCGCAACTCAATCAAAAAATTGACATTCGCCCTGTACTGGGGCAAGCATTACAAGTTAGTTTAGGGCATCCATTAGGAAATCCTAACTTCCAGCCAGCAATCACGGGGAATGATGTGCATATTGTTCCCGTTGGTGGTGGCGATTACTGGATTGGTGCAACGGTAGAATTTCCTAGCGATCGCGATGAAATTTCCCCCAATCACGAACTACTGGAATCTGTCAGACAACAAGCGATCGCCTTTTGCCCAGAATTAGCCAATGCAACAATTGTCCGCACTTGGTCAGGTTTACGCCCTCGCCCCGAAGGTCGCCCAGCCCCAGTTATAGGTAAACTACCAGGGTTTAGTAATGTCCTCCTAGCCACCGGACATTATCGCAACGGCGTTTTACTCGCACCCGCCACAGCTTATGCAATTCGTGAGATGATTATTCCTAGCAATTCTCAATAAAAACCTACTTTTTTATCATTTTGCCTTGGCATTTCATGCCAAAGGTTTTTGCATGAAAAATTGATACTTAGTCATTAGTCATTAAAAAACAAATGACTAATGACAAAGCGCAAAGTCTGAGCGGAGGTTTCCTCCGCTCAGAACTTTGTAAGAATAACAAATAACAAATTGATTTAATAGGAACCTAGCGTGTCAATATCAGAAAATAAAATCACCGTAAATTCATTAGATTGGTTCTATCGCGAAGCTGCACCAGTCGGTAGAACTGACTTAATTCCCGTAGTATTACTACATGGCATCGTGGCACAAAGTTACAGTTGGCGCAACATTTTACCAGCTTTAGCCAGCCAGGGAACAAGAGCGATCGCCCCCGATTGGATCGGTTATGGTTTTTCCTCCACTCCCGAAAAACGAGATTTTGCCTACACTCCAGAAGCTTTTATTACAGCTTTAGAAGGATTTATTCAAGCTTTAGAACTGGAAAAATTTTCTTTAGTTGTCCAAGGTTTTTTAGGTTCTGTGGGATTACAATATGCCTTGCGTCATCCAGAACAAATTGCTAACTTAGCTATTTTAAATGCCCCCATTTCCACTGCTGCCAAATTGCCTTGGAAAATTAAACAAATGGGTTTACCTTTAGCAGGTGAAATGATGACCCAAGACCCCCTTTTAGTTGACAGAACCTTAGAAGGTGGTAGTCGTTATCGCATAGAAGATAAAGATTTAGATGTTTATCGCCGTCCATTTTTGAAAAGTTCTGCACCAGGGCGGAGTCTGCTTGCAACTATTCGCAATTTACAATTAGACTCAGCTATGCAAGAAGTTGAATCTGGGTTTAAACAATGGCAACAACCAATTTTAATTCAATGGGGAATGATTGACCCTTGGTTACCTGTAGAGATAGCACAAAGTTTTGTCGATTCCGTACCCAATGCAGAATTAGTCAAAATAAATAACGTTGGTCATTACCCACAAGAACATTATCACGAAACGATTCTCGAAGACCTTTTGCCTTTTATGCGGCGTGCAGAATCAAAGTGATTGGTGTTTGTCATTTGTCTTTTGTCAAAAATCACCCTTTTCCCCCTTACCCATTCCCCCTTCCCCTTTTCAAACTAATGGTGGTTGAAGCGCAAGTTTAGTCAATTCTGGACAATAGTATCCAGCAATTTCTTTGGCGATCGCATCTGGTCGAGAAATTTGCTCTAAATTGCATAACAAAATTACTGTGATTTTGTCATCAATGAAGCGGGTAATGTTACTTGCAAAGCCTAAAATTGAGCCATTGTGACCAACTACTCGACGATCACCATAATTTAATACCCACCAACCTAAGCCAGCAACATATCTAAGTTGTTCCCAATCATTACCTTGATGGGGAGGGTGGGGAGTCCACATTAAATCTAGGGTTGATTGCTTCAGCACAGTTGCATTGCACAGTGCTTGTTCCCACTTCACCAAATCTGCCACACTAGAAAGTTGACCGCCTGCGGAATAGGTAACTGACGGGCTGTAGTAAGGTTTATTTATCAGCTTGCTATTAATCAAGCGATAGCCAGCCGCCCGGTGTGGCACAATATCCCTGGGGTGATGCATGAGAGTTGCATTCATTCCTAAAGGAGTAAAAATGCGATCGCTTAACAACTCTCCATAAGATTTTGCTGTTACCTTTTCTAGTAACAAACCCAACAAGTAATAGCCTGTATTGTCATAGGCGCTAAACTCTCCTGGGGGAAACTTCAAGGGTAGATGATTTACTAAAGCCAAAATTTCCGATTTATCTAAATCAAGGCGGGTAATTTCCCAGTAGTTTGGCGCATCCGTATAGCTGGGAATCCCTGACTGATGAGACAGAATTTGCTTGATTGTCACACCTTGCCAAGCTAAAGGTAAGTCATCTAGATAAATTGCGATCGCATCTTCTAACGAAATTATTTCTTCCTCTACCAACATCATTATCGCTGTAGCAGTGAAAGTTTTGCCGATAGAAGCAATTTCATAAACTGTCTGTTCAGTTGCTGGTACGGAGTGTTCCAAATTTGCCAACCCATAGCCTTGAATCAAAACAACTTCACCCTCTAGAACAACCGCCACAGAGAGTCCCGGAATTTGGTTCTCAATCATCATCTCTTGGATGTATTCGTCAATTATCATTGGCTTTAATTTGTGTTGTATATGCTCAATTCAAGTCTTCAACAATCTATGAATTTCTAGGATGTGCTAGCTCATTAAAAAAATACGCATTAATATTTATTTTTATTCAATAAAATTTGCCGCTCATTTATTAAATAGCAATAAGTTTTTTAGCAATATATACCTGACAACAAGTAACAGATAAATCAGCAAAATATTAATCAATAAGATATTTTAATGATACTTGGCTTAAATATAAAAATATGCGTTGTAGTACATAATAATACACCATCAAATGCTTTCTCTGGCTTAGCTTTTGGCGTGAAACGCTTTACATGAAACTTATATTGTTTAAGAATCAAATCGCATTGCTATAGCATGAATTGGCTATGCATAAATTCCCAATTATGCGCCAGATATTTCAAATATCTTAATCCTATTAAACTTTATATTTCCTCTATAAAACAACTGATAAATTAGCTACAGACATACTTGCAAAATTCTTTACATCGGGAGAAAAATATGCAGATTTTTCAACGTCACCACTACCGCAAATTGAAGCGTATTATCGGCATTGTTCTACTAGCTGTATTTCTGCATCTTGGTATCAGTTTAATATCTGGATTCTTGCCTACTAATGCAAATGTGAATTTGGCTTCAGCACAATTAGCGCCACAAACGCAAACTTACACAATTTTCTGTCAGAGAACACCAAGTAACCCTATTGAACAGGATTCAAGCCCAGTAGAAGTAGGAGTAAAGTTCTTTGCCGATGTTGATGGTGAGATTAATGCTATTCGCTTCTACCGGGGTGTAGCTATTGATAGTGGGTACATAGTTCACTTATGGAATGCCAATGGTGAATTACTCAGACAAGGAATGGCTGTAGAGGGTCAGCAGCCTGCACCTGGTTGGCAAACAGTCCAGTTATATCCACCTGTCCCTATTCAAGCAGGACAAACTTATGTTGCCTCATACTATACAAGTCAGGGGCAATATGCTCAAGATATGGGATACTTCAAAACTGCCGTCAATATAAGCCCATTACATATTCCCGCCGATAGCATAGATAATCCTAATAGTGTATATTTTTATGGTCTGGGAGGCGGTTTTCCCACTCAAGGGCATCAAAGCAGTAATTACTGGGTAGATGTCGTTTTTAAACCAAATACAAGCAAACCGACATCATACTAAAACTATTAGTATGCCTACACTTGAGTACACTACAGCATCTCTTGTAGAAGACCTTACTGGCGTAAAATTTGAACGGTCTATTTCACCGTAAGTTGCTACTGATTAGCAATGTTGTGCATCTACCTATATATTTTTTATTTACTTGAAAACCTTGTCTAGCGCTTATTTGGGTTCGCGTAACTCTTAGCTGGATATGCAGCAATTATATATTTCAATCATCATTATATATTTTCCTAATGCAGAAAATTGCAACGCCTATTTTTCGTTCTCACCTCAAAGCCAGAGATTTATTGATAGAGAATGCGTTACACTTCTTAATCGATTATGCTCGTGAGCAATCAGCCTTCGCATAGGGTTTTACCGTAACCTGATAAAGGGAGTGCTTGCGGCCATTCAGGCGATCGCTACTCTACAACAACTTGAGAAAGGCAGGTTACAATTCATGGCTTATTCTTGGTTTAAAGCTTTTCATATCATTGGCTTTGTAGTTTGGTTTGCTGGGTTATTTTACCTAGTGCGTCTTTTTATCTATCACGTTGAAGCGAACCAAGAAGCAGAACCAGCACGCACGATACTGAAAAATCAGTATCAAATTATGGAAAAACGCCTCTACAATATCATCACTACCCCAGGAATGTTAGTGACGGTAGCAATGGCTATTGGTTTAATCTCTACTGAACCAGATGTATTAAAAGAGGGTTGGTTACATATCAAACTGTTATTTGTTACCCTCTTAATTGGCTATCATCATTACTGCTCTCGCCTCATGAAAAAATTAGCAGTAGATGAATGCCGTTGGAATAGTCAACAGTTACGTGCTTTAAATGAAGCGCCTACAGTGATGTTGATGGTGATTGTATTACTGGCTGTGTTCAAAAATAATCTGCCTACTGATATCACCGCTTGGGTTATTTTTGCCTCGATTATTTTAATGGCAGTGACTATTCAGCTTTACGCTAAAAAACGCAAGCGCGATAAAGAAAAGCTTGAAGCACAAATCGGACAGGTTGTGCAAGAACAAAGCTAATACCACACAGCATATAGTCCCCAATACCCAATCCCTTTTATCACTGGCAGGTTTAGTTTGTTGGATAACATAAACTAAACTTGCCAAAATTTATAGGAGGTAAACCCACTATGAATAATCAGCAGTTATTTCATCATCGTGTGGCAATACTGGCAACTATGCATCAAAAAGAGCAAGTTATTGCCCCTATCTTGGAAGAGTTAAATCTTCAAATCATAGTACCCCAGGATTTTAATACTGATATTTTTGGTACATTTACCAGAGACATAAAACGCCTAGGAACTCAAATTGAGACAGCTAGGTTAAAAGCAGAAAAAGCACTAGAATTAACAGATGCAACTTTAGCGATCGCTAGTGAAGGTAGCTTTGCACCTCACCCTTATATCCCTTATGTTTACTCTAATCGCGAAATCGTCATTTTATTAGATAAAGAAAACGACTTAGAAATTGTTGGCGAAGAATTATCATTAGAAACTAATTTCAATCATCAGATAGTAGAAAATTTCACAGCAGCGTATGATTTCGCATTAAAAGTTGGCTTTCCTGAACATGGCTTAGTTGTGAGTTGTCAGGAATTACCTCAAGATAGTAGTGAGATAGTTAAAGGTATTACTAGTAGAGAAAAACTTTTAGAAGCAATAAATTGGGCGTTAAATAATTCTCCCGATGGGAAAGTGCATCTGGAAACCGATATGCGCGCACTTTATAACCCTACCCGGATGAAAAATATTGCCAAAGCTACCCAGAACTTATTAAAAAAGATAAAAAGCCAATGTCCACAATGTTCTGCGCCTGGATTTGAGATTGTAGAACGAATCAAAGGCTTACCCTGTGAAATTTGCGCTACACCTACAAATTTGTTTCTGTCTGTAGTTTATCAATGCAATAAATGCGGTTTCAGCCAAGAAAAATTGTTCCCTGAAGGTAGAGAGTTTGCAGACCCAGCGCAATGTATGTATTGCAACCCGTAGCCGAGAAAGCAAACAGAAAAATTAGCAAGTAGTATTCAGTAAAGTATTTACACCCCATAATTCAATACAGTTCAGATAAGTTCATTAGTGATGATTTGTCAGTTGTGTAAAAAGCTAGCTCAATTGGGGGAGAATCCCCCAAACCCCCGATTGGGTGACGGTTGCGTCCCCCAAACCCCCTCCAAAATTATTGTTGAGTTTTTTGTTGAATAACTAGTTTTTAGGTTTTGTTGTCAATTAATTTTCTTAACTGAACTGTATTGCCCCATAATTTAGCTTGAGGGAAAGGTTCAAGTTATTTTTCTTTCCTTTCCCCCTTCCCCTTTTTTCCCTGAAGCCACAAGTATTACTATATTTCCTTGTCCCCAAAAAGAAAAAACCCCCTTGCCATTGACAAACAAGAGGGTAACGGTATGGTGTGAGGAGCAAACTCAATGTTTGCTTAAAACTAGTTTAACAACTATATGTGGAAAATACATAAACCTCGTATGAAAATCATGCGAACTCTGTATGAAGATAAGTAAATTTAATGAAGTCTTACTTAACACAGTTTTAATAAATTTCATAGAGAAGTAAGTAACACAATTGCAAATGCTTTTTCTATTTACACCTTGTTGCATTCAACGGCAGCTAGAGAATAGTAGATATATGACTTTACACCAGTAAATTCAGACATTAAACCAGATTCCTATATAATTCAAGTTTACTGATTTAAGTAAAGGCAAAAATTGTGACGCACATCAGATTGTCACCCTCTTGGCAAACAGTACTGTCTGAAGAGTTTGATAAACCATATTTCAGTAAGCTGCAAACTTTTTTATTAGCGGAACGCCAATCTTATACTATCTATCCACCAGAAGAAAAAATTTTTTCAGCTTTTGAATTAACACCTTATGAGAAGGTAAGTGTTTTGTTACTTGGTCAAGATCCTTACCACGACCACAATCAGGCACATGGATTATGCTTTTCTGTGCAACCTGGTATTAAACCTCCACCATCGCTAATTAATATCTTTAAAGAACTCAAAGAAGATGTAGGGTTTAATATTCCCAATCATGGATATTTAGTCTCATGGGCTAAACAAGGTATTTTGATGTTGAATGCAGTACTTACTGTCAGGGCACATACACCAAATTCTCATAAAAATCAGGGTTGGGAAACTTTCACAGATGCAGTAATTAGCAAAGTTAACCAAAAACCAGATCCAGTTGTGTTTGTGTTGTGGGGTGGATATGCCCAAAAAAAGCTGAAATTAATAGATACAACGCGACACACAGTGATTCAATCAGCACACCCTTCACCCCTTTCTGCGCGTAATGGCTTTTTTGGTAGTAAACCTTTCTCAGCTATTAATTTAGCCTTGCGTTCCTTTGGTAAGCCAGAGATTAATTGGCAAATTCCAGATTTATAGGGAGAGGATATTTTATAATAGTCAAAGCATAATTTATATGCATTGTTTATATACTAATACGGTTCAGTTAAAAATAAATTGTAGGTTGGGTTTCACTCCGTTAAACTCAACAAAGCGCTGACAATGTTGGGTTTCGTTCCTCAAACCAACCTACATTTGTAGCGTTCATTCTTCAAATTGGGATGATATAAATTTATTTCCCCCTTGCTTATATTACAAAGAGGAAAAGGGAGACAAAGCCGATATAAGGACAAATGACAAATACCAAACACCAAGCGCCAAATACCAAATGCCTCATCCCCCATACTTGATTGAGGCGTTGCTAAATCATGGATGATTTCGCCAATTATGCAATGAATTATTAATTATTGAAATTGATAATTCATCCTACATTTATACAACGCTGCTATTTAATATTGACTACCGGATTTCCGATGTTGAATGGCAGTGAAGCCATCATTTTCTAATACTTCTCCACTATTAACTACGGCATAAATTAAATATCTGTCGCCGCATTCGAGTTGATTTTGGACTGTACATTCTAAATAAGCTAAAGCTTCATTCAAAATTAAGCAGCCATTTTCAGCGGTTTGGGTAGGAAGATTTGCAAAGGGATTTTCGCCTAAACTGCTGTTACGAGAAAAATAGCGCCGGACATTTCTGCCTTCTTTAAGGATATTCAGCACAAATTTGTCACCAGGATGGCGCATTAAATCAGCATTTTGCTCTTGAGCGATCGCAATCATAATTCCTGGGGGGTTAAAAGTTGCCTGGGATACCCAAGAAGTTAAAATACCTTTGTGATTGTCGCGATCGCGGGTTGTGACGACACATAAAGAACCGATAATTCTGCCTACCGCTTGTTCAGTGCGGTCTACTTGTGCTTCTGTGGCTACCAGGCGAGAAGTTCGCAGTTTCTTAGTTTTCTTCAAGTTTTGGGCAAAGGTAGCACCCGCATCTTGACACTGCTGTAAAACATAGGGAGTCGGGCTAAAGCGGACGCGAATTGTCTCAAACCCTAAACCATAATTGGCATCTTTGAGCTTACTTTCGATTAAATCAATCGCCTCGCCACTCCAACCGTAGGAACCAAAAACCCCGGCTAATTTAGTTTTCGCACCCGAAGCCAGGACTATTCCTAAAGCAGTTTGAATTTGCGTTGGTGCGTGACCGCCTAAAGTCGGCGAACCTATAATTAAGCCATCGCAAGCTTCAACAACGCGGGTAATTTCCGCCGCATCTGCTAGTTCACAGTTGATTGATTCGACATTAATGCCATTTTCAATTAAACCTTGAGCGATCGCCTGAGCCAAAATCGCTGTATTCCCATAAGCAGAAGCGTAAAGTAAGGCGACGCTTAACTCTTGAGACTTTTGACCTTGACACCATTGGCGATAATCATAGGTAAAACGGCTGAGGCTGTAACGCACAACTGGGCCATGTGCAGGTGCATAAGATTTTGCACTGAAAACTGCCAATTTATCCAAAGCAGCTTCTACTTGTTTAGCTTGGGGAGCATGGAGACAATCAAAATAGTAGCGACGTTCTGCGTCTAAAGCTTTCCAATCTTCATCAAATAACGCATCCTCACAAATATGAGCGCCAAAAAACTTGTCAGTGTAGAGAATTTTGGTTGCGGAATCGTAAGTACAAAGTCCATCAACCCAATGGGGAGTAGGAACACTGATAAATGATAGAAGATGTCCCTGTCCTAAATCGAGAGTATCTTCTGAACGCACAGCTTGAATCCGTGATTCCCATTCAGGAAAAGCGGTTTTCAGAGCATTTGCAGCTGCACGAGAACAAATTAAAGTAACTTGCGGCGCTAGCGAGAGCAAAACCTTTAAAGTAGCTCGGCGGTTAGGATTGACATGACCAAGAATAATGTAATCTAAGGTCGTGAAATCTAAATTTTGCGCTAATTCTACTAAGAAAATCTCCGTAAAAGACTCACCAGGAGGGTCAATTAAAACCTTTTTATCAGCTTGAATCAAATAAGAATTTGCCGTAGTTCCCTTTTGGCGGGAATACTCAACCTCAAATTTGAGACGTTCCCAAGTACGCGATCGCAATATCAGCGTATTTGTACTAATTTCAGCTAACTGAACATCTCGAGAACGGTTAGGGGTTAGGGTGGCGGTGGACATGGTAATTGGTAATGGGTAATGGGTAATTGGTAATTGGGAATGGGGCATTGGGCATAGGAAATGAATAATATCTTCATCTCCCCCTGCTCCCTGCTCCCTGCCCCCTTGCCTTAACGTCCGTTACTGTTCGCTAATTCCGTTTTATGGAGGCGTTGATAGCGTTTAGATACTTCTTGTTCTGGATCGATACCTTCAAATGTTGGGGGTAGCCAAACTCGTAAGAAAAGTAGTACTCCCAAAACGAGTAAGAATGCACAAGTGGCTAAAACTTGGCTGGAACTAATTTCTAGTACGCCTTTGACAATCACTTCTCTTAACGCTGAGACAATGGAAACTTCGACGGCTACACCAATCGAAATGCGTTGTTCTTGGAGGTAAATTATGAGGAGCCGGAATAACTCAACTAAGATCAGTAAAAACAGAATATCGGCTGTGACTACATGGAAATCTAATGGAGGAAGCAAGGAGAAAAACATATCTCTCACTTGAATCACCATGAAGCTAAATAAACCCATGCACAAGGAAATCACAATCATGTCTTGGATAAATTCCAAGGTTCGCAGAATGCGCCCCCGATTGATTTCATAAGCGGGGATTGAGTTCTTTTCAACAGGCTGATACATATGTCGCTGATTTCTGGTTTATTGACGTGGGGAGAGTAGGGGGGCAAAGGGGGCAGAGGAAGCAGAGGAAGCAGAGGGAGGTGAGGGAGATGAAGGGATTAATTACCAATGACAAATGACAAATGACGAATGACGAATGACGAATGACAACTGACAATTTAGTAATGATTACCGATTTTGCGGTGGTGGACGGCGGTTAAGGCGTTGACTTTGGCAACTCGTCCAGTTTGGACGGTGCTATAAATAATCCAGTGATCGCCACAATCCATGCGGCTGGTGATTTCACATTCCATGTAGGCTAAGGCTTCAGCTAAAATGGGGGAGCCATTGGTGGCTGGATAAGTTTTGACTCCGGCAAAGCGATCGCCACCTGGAGGAAAGCGCTTGAGGAAATGTTTCATTAAGCTTTGGTAATTGCCTTCTTCTAAAACATTGAGTACAAAGCGATCGCCTACGTGCATTAATGATTCTATGGCGCGGTCTTTGGATACGGCGATTGCTACTCCTAAGGGATTTAAGCTGGCTTGGGTTACCCAAGAAGCCAACATCGCACTTTGAACTTCTCCTTTTTTGGCAGTAATAATGTAGAGTCCGTTGCTAATTCTGCCTAAGGCTTTCTCTAAATCTGTATTGATGGATTTGATGTGTTTGATAGTGCGATCGCGGGTTAACCATTGCCCCATATCTGTACCCGCTTCATCACAGAGTTGTTCTAAGGCAGCTGTGGGACTTTCTTTGACTAAAATTGGCGGGAAGGCTTCTGTTAATCCTAATTCCTGAAATTTGTTGCGTAAGGGATAAACAGGTTCATCTTCACCGCCACCAGATTCTAATAAACCAATGCTTTGTTTATTATGAGCCGCGGCTAAAATCGTGCTAATCGCTGCTTGAGCATTGACTGCATTTTGCGCGGGCATACTAATAATTAAACCAGCAGCTTGTCCTACTAATTCCCGGACTTCTTGCGGTTCGGCGCTGTTGATATCAACTAATTCTACTGCGACACATGTTCTCGTGCAGCCATGCGCGATCGTTCTCACTAAATGTTCGCTATCACCATAATCTTCGGCATAAAATAGCGCCACTAATGTCTCTGTTTTTGCTTGTTCTAAACTCCAGTTTTTGTACCGTCCCAGCCATTCGGGAATATAGTTTTGTAATAAAGGCCCGTGTCCAGTAGCAACTGTACCAATCGCTAAATTTTCAATCCGCTTTAAAGCTGCTAATACAGAGCGGGCATTCGGCCCCATTAAACAATCATAGTAATATTTAAAATCTTCCTCGATCACATTAAAGTTCTCATCATAGGTGTGATCGTCGCAGTAGTGCATTCCAAATACATCACAGGTGTAGAGAATGCCTGTTTTATGGTCGTAAGTCAAAATTGTGTCAGGCCAATGTAAGTTAGGCGCAGAGATAAATTCTAATTCGTGCCCATTTCCTAATGCTAAACGCTGTCCACTTTTCACCTGGATGGATTTAAATGGCTGGTGAACCATGTTTTCTAGAAATTGAATTGCGACCTTTGCCGCCACAATGGTGATATCAGGAGCTAATTGTAAGATGTCTTTAACTAAAGCACTATGATCTGGTTCGGTGTGGCTGACAATTAAGTAATCTATTTTTGTGGGGTCAATTAATCCTGTCAGTAATTCTAGATATAACTGTTCAAATTTGCGATGAGAAGTATCAACTAAAGCAATTTTTTCATCCTGAATTAAGAAAGAATTATAGGTTGTTCCATTGCGTAATCCAAATTCAACATCAAAGCGTTCTCTATCCCAGTCAAGACAACGAATAGCGGTTGTTTGTGGTGCGATTTCTACGGTTTCAATTGTCAAGCGTCCAGGAGAAGCAAGCGTTTGGGGAGTTTTTGTGAGTAAGTTCATGTGATTTATCTAAAAATATTTTCTTTAGTTAATGTGCTTATTTATATAATTGCTACAAAATAGTGAATTAGTAAAATGTTTATTTCTAAAGTAAGTCATCAGAAACATTTATTATTGATGAGTGTATAATTATCATTGATTAATATCAATGTTTATCATTGGGGTTTCAAATAATCAAAAATGTTGGAATTTTAAATGTGGAATAGTTTATGCTCCAACATTTCAGTGCTGCATTATTTGCAGATCTAATCAGGACTTACACAACTAGTACACACATCTTCTGATTTAAGAGTCAAGAGTCAAAGGTCAAGCGTCAAAAATTCAAGTCTTTTGGACTTTTGACTCTTGACTTTTGACAGCCTCAACAAAAAAATTTAACACTTGCGTTAGTCCTATTAATTTCTCAATACTCATTCAACTTGGCGGCTGGGGTATTGGAACATGACTGCCATGTTTCATAGTGAAAATACTGAGAAATAGTCCAATATTGCTAAATAAATAACTCTTGTAGAGCCTAATTTTATCTGCGCTTCTCAGCCTTTCATGCGCCTAAATGTAGCTCTAAATACAATTTTTGGGCATTTTTTGCTTTTAAATACAAGATAATGTTGGAAAAAACCTATATCTTTGGTTGGAATCGCTCTCTATCTAAAGAAGTAAATACTTGCTATCTCGGCAGTTTCATCTTATAAATGGATAACTCGTACAAAGTTAAAAAGACAAACTACTTTTCGGTTCGTGGAGTTGTTTTACTTTGTGACAAACAATAGTTTGTCTAATCACGGTGGATTTACATAGTGCGTAGTTGCAAGAATTTGGGAAGTATTGGCAAGGCTGACAGAAGACGCATAAATCCACATTTTTTCCTCAATGTCAGAACCGCTTCAGTTGGAAAAATCAAGGATGAAATACTGGATTAGAAAATTAGTTATCTGTATCTTTTTTGTCTATAACTGGTTATTAGGAACTAATTACGCAGCCGCCAACCAACTTGCCAATAATGATGTACAGCAATTCCATGCAATCACAACAATAGAAAATATTGCCAGTGCGGACAATATTTTTAGTGATAGTAGAAGAGAAGATTTACGGCGATTTCGTGAGATAGTTAAAGCCACAGAGAAATTAGAGGGAATGTTTACCCTTTATCGCAGCCATGAAGATGGCAGAATTTATTGGGAAATTAAGCCAGAACAGCTCAATAAAAATTACTTAGCGACAGTCACATTAGAATCGGGATTAGGGGAAAGTGGGATTTATAGTGGATTACCTCTAGCTGATTTTCTCTTTTACTTCCGAAGAGTCAATAACAATTTGCATTTTGTAGTGCGGAATGTCAAATTCCGTACAGAAGTAGGTGAACCAGAACAGCGATCGCTTTCCCGTTCCTTTAGCGATTCGGTTCTCTATGCACTACCCATCGACACTATCGATCCGTGGAGTAAAAATATTCTGATTAACCTGGATGACTTACTCATGCAGGATTTTCCTGGTTTAACTGGGATATTGAAATACTCTTTACAAGCTGATTACCACTTAGAACCTAGCAAGTCTTATTTTGGTGATATTAATAGCTTCCCAGAAAATCTAGAAATTGATTCTATTTACGGTTTTTACTCGCCAGAAGGTGCAAATTTAGTTACTTTACCTGATAGCCGCGCACTTTCTTTAAAAGTACATTATAGTTTTTCCCAGCTACCAGAAAACAACGGTTATACTCCCAGACTCGCAGACGATCGCGTGGGATATTTTATTACCGCTTTCCAAGATTTTTCTCATAATCAAACTCACGATCCATTTGTCCGTTATATCAATCGTTGGCATTTAGAACCATCAGATCCCAACGCACCTTTATCACCACCGAAAAAGCCGATTGTCTTTTGGATTGAAAATGCTGTACCGCTAGAATACCGGGACGCAATCCGCGAAGGCGTTCTCATGTGGAATAAAGCATTTGCCAAAGCTGGATTCCAAAACGCCATTGAAGTCCGAGAAATGCCAAATGATGCTGATTGGCAACCTGCAGATGTGCGTTACAACACTATTCGCTGGTTTAATTCTTTAGATGCAGGTTTTGCTAAAGGGCCGACGCGGGTTAACCCATTTACCGGGGAAATACTGGACGCAGATATTATTGTTGATGCTAATATGGTGCGCTCTATTCAGCAAGAATATCGCGCCTATGCAGAGTCAGGGAATAGCAAAAGTAAATTTGATGGTTGTGATATCGCAGGTTTTCAGCGAGATTCGGAACTCTGTTATGGACGGGAAGCGACAAATCAAGCCGCTATTGGGGCGCTAGCTTTGTCATTATTGCCCAACTCAACATCAACTACTGAAACGATGCAAGAATATGTGCATCAATATTTGCGTTCTTTAATTGCCCATGAAATCGGGCATACTCTGGGGTTACGCCATAATTTTCACGGCAGCACCATGTTAGCACCCCAGGAATTAAATAACACCGACATCACCCACAGCAAAGGTTTAGCGGGTTCGGTAATGGATTATTTACCCGTGAATATCGCACCCCAGGGTATAGAACAAGGCGATTATTTCCCTGGCGTGATTGGCCCTTATGATGAATGGGCAATTGAGTATGGTTATAAAATCAACCCGGAAGCCGCAACTGATGGGATGATGCCAGAAGCCGAGAAAAGCTTCTTAGAAAAGATTGCCTTAGCATCGCCACAACCAGAATTATCTTACGCTACAGATGAAGATATCTGGGATATCAACCCATTAGCAAACCTCTGGGATATGAGTAGTGATGTACTGGTTTATTCCCAATGGCAAATGGATAACGCCCGTGTCATGTGGGAACGCCTCGATCAGCGTTATCTCTCCCCTGGAGAAAGCTATAGTAATCTGCGCGCCTTATTTAATCGCGTCCTCAGATATTATTTTCGTAACGCTACCTTAGTTTCTCAATATATTGGTGGGCAATCATTCCGCCGTGTTCATGCTGGTGATGAAACATCCTGGGCATTTGTACCAGTTTCCCTAGATAAACAACGTCAAGCTTTAGCGAAATTGCAAGAATATGTATTTGCTGAGGATGCTTTTAATTTCTCACCGCAATTACTCAATCAACTAGCACCATCGCGTTGGCAACATTGGGGAAATCCTATCCCGAACGATCGCCTGGATTATCCCCTACACGATCGCATTTTACAATTCCAAAGTCGAGTATTGCGATCGCTCCTAGATAGCGATCGCCTCAGTCGTCTCCAAGATATAGAATTAAAAACACAGCCTGGAGAATCTCTCTCCATCCCAGAACTGTTTGAAAGCCTACAACAAGGCATCTGGAAAGAAGTTTTCACCACCGCAGAACCAAAACCCATTTCTAGCCTTCGCCGTTCCTTACAACGCGAACATCTGAATATCTTGCTAGAAATGATATTGCGGAATACCAACACACCAGAAGACGGACGCACACTAGCTTGGTATGAATTACGCCAACTGCAAACCGCGATTGACAACAGGCTCAAACAACTTAGCAACAACCTCGATATTTCCACATTAGCCCATTTGCAAGTGACAAGCGATCGCATCACCAAAGCCCTAAACGCACAATTACTCTCTAATTAGGGAGTTAGTGCTGGCTGAAGGGTAAGAATAGAAAAATGTCAAGCTTTGTTGCAACTTACTTTTAAACAGATAAAATCCCGTTAAATTGAATATAAATCTCCACTGGAATAAAGCTGGGGGAAATATTAGCCATGACAGGAATAATTTTAGTCTCGATTTTTTGCTTACTTTGGCTGGTTGGTTTCACGCTTTTAGCAGAAGCTTGGTTTTACGAAGAAGAACAGCAGTAAAAATTCAAAATTCCAAATTAAAGACATTTTCAGTTAAATTGCATATTCCGATTGCATCAAACTCTTGTGGAGGCAAGTATCCTTCTCCACAAGGTTTATCTATATATAGCCATCCTATTTCCGTTGTGAAAAATATCAGTTTTGGTTGTTGACTGTTGACTGTTGACTGTTGACTGTTAGAGGTTATTTATAAAAAAATACAGTTCAGTTAAGAAAATTAATTGATAACAAAACCAAAAAACTAGTTACTCAACAAAAAAACATAACAATAATTTTGGAGGGGGTTTG
>NZ_JACJQJ010000040.1 GCF_014696615.1 Nostoc linckia FACHB-104
TCCCAAAGCATACCCCAGATTGACCACACCCCGGCAAGAATTACGCAATCAATTGCAGAGTGCTTAAACCACAAGCTTTTCAGCTTTTCTTAGTGCCATTCGATATCCTCATATTTGCGTTGTTAAATCACGGAGGAATCAAACGTAATCGGGCAAGAAGTCTATGCTTGAGCGAGATGATGATGATACTGATTGCATTTCATCAGAATCACTACCGAAATTTCAAGTATTTTTATTTGAATCAAGTGCAAAAATAGTGGAGTGAAGCGTTTCTCCGTCTCCCCAGCTATCAAAGATTTATCGAATGGATACCATCTACCTTGATACCTTTATGCGTCTATTTCAAGCATTGTTTTGGCAGATGTACGGGTATCGGTTTTATCGATTCAATCAGCTTGAAAGTCTGCCATAATCGTCGGATTTCACGCCACAGGGTTTTTAAAGGTTTAGCCGAGCTATTGTCACCAACCGAAGAAACCTAGTCTTCAACTTGAGTGGCTTTTACCTTCAGATGTTTAACCCGAACTCAGGTTACTTATAAATATCCTATTACCATTAAAAAACCATGCTCCAAATAGATCAAGCTGCCTTAAAATCTCGAAATACATTACTGGCTATGTTTATATTGCTTTGTATTTTAGATACTACGCTGGTGATTGTTGCACGAGATAGATGGGCTATTGGACGCATTTTACTCACAATTGTAGTCATGTACTTTGTGCTGCAAGGGCATAAATGGGCAAAATGGGTGATGATGAGTCTTTGTAGTTTCCTGGCTGTAATTCTAGTCACAATGGTTATTTTACTAAGTGGCAAACTTTCCCTTTTTCTCAGTATCGGAAGTTTGATTATGGCTGTTCTTAGTATCATTATCCTGATTTATATGGTCACCAATAGAGATTTAAATTCTTACTTCGCCTGGAAAAGGCAAAATAGTTGAGAATTTAATCAAATGGGAAAAGGGGCAAGAAAAAACCTTTAACCCTTACCCTTTGTCCTGCGGAGACGCTACGTGTAGCTTGCTTCCCCGCAGGGGTACATCTTTATCCCCAAACTAAATTCCGAGTTGAAAATCCTTAACCGAGCAGTATTGACCCATCCCCAAATTAAATGATGGCAATTTTTACATTCTTGGTTAAAATATCTTGGAGTCATTTTAATGACAGTCTACTGAGTTGATCGGCAGAGATGAGATTGTGAATATGCAATCATTTCTGTCTGAAATCAACATAATAGTATTTTTGTACTAGTATTTCTTTTGACCTTTAACTTATCGGTAAGTGGTATTCCAAAAAATTCATATATTAGGAGATTGAAGAACTCATGTTAGGTCAAACTGAACTTGATGTTGGTAGCACTCCTTCATCCAATAGCCGAGTATTCCGTTACGAAGTAGTAGGTTTACGACAAACCTCCGAAAGCAACAAAAATCAATACGACATTCGGCATAGTGGCAGCGTATTTATCAATGTCCCCTACAATCGCATGAATCAAGAAATGAAACGGATTAGCCGTCTAGGTGGTAAGATTGTCAACATTGAGCCTTTAAGTGTAGCGATCGCTAATCCTAGCGCAGTACCACACCGTGGTGGTGGTAGACGCTAAGATTGAAAAGAATTGTTGCACCAGTTTCTCTCATAATTTTCTGATTGCATCTTGATTGCGGTAGGTTTGAGAACCATTACTTTCCCCATATTCCCGGTGGTGTTGCACTTGCCAATATCGACTTTTGGAATCTCTAAACCCCTTGGGCAAGGCGTTTCAGCATTACTGAAAAAATCAATTAAGTTATGTAATGTTTATCAAACCAAATCGAATAATTCTCCCTCTTCTCCTTTATGATTATGATAACTTTGTAAGATTTCATTAAGGAAAGGGAGATTTTGTATTCGTGACAATTCCTCTTTTAGAATATTCCCCAATTTCTCAAAATCAGCGGGTAGCAAGTTTTGAAGTTCCTGGGGATGAACAACCAAGGACCTTCTCTACAGAAAACTTACTTTCCGCAACAGATTTAGATATTCTGATTGAAGCAGCTTATCGTCAGATCTTTTTCCATGCGTTTGCTGCTGATCGCGAACGTTTTCTCGAGTCCCAACTCCGCAGCGGTCAGATCACAGTACGTGACTTCATTCGCGGCTTGTTGCTATCTAATACTTACAAGCGTAGTTTCTACGATCTGAACAGCAACTATCGTTTTGTTGAACAGACTGTACAACGCGTCCTGGGTCGCGATACATACAACGAACGCGAAAAGATTGCTTGGTCAATTGTTGTAGCGACAAAGGGTCTTCAAGGTTTTGTTGATGACCTACTCAACTCTGATGAGTACCTCCAAGCCTTTGGATATGACACTGTACCTTACCAACGTCGTCGGGTACTACCTGGTCGTGTAGCAGGTGAACTACCTTTCAACATCAAGTCTCCTCGCTACGATGCATACCATCGTGCTAAGTTGGGCTTCCCCCAAATCATTTGGCAAACTACCGTTCGTGGCTTTACCCCTCAAGAGAGGAAGCCTACAGCTGGTAATCCCGCCCTCTTCCTTGATATGGCAAGAAGTATCAACGCCACAGGTAACGCACCTCAGCAGATCTCAGTACAAAATATTGATATCGAGAGAAGTGTTCCTTATCGCCGTAAATAAGTTGAAATAACAACTTAACAATAGCGTATGTTGTATTTATATAAAGATACGTCTGTCGTATTTTATAGAAATATGGCATACGCTCTTCTAGTCTTAATCTAAATAAACCACCTCTAGTTTGGATATATGCTAAGTAGCCCTCATAAACTGCATACAGCAAATAAACGATAAAAAGAGGCTATTTAATAGTATTTTTCCTAAAAACTCAACACTCTATATATATTTAAATTTCAAATTTTGAATTGACATTCAAGCACATTCATCATTCTCTTCACTAAATCCTAACTCTAGGAGAGCCTTGCGGATTTTGGCTTTAGAAGGACGAACTTTAGGAACTGCTAATCGCATCTCTCTAGCAGTCTCAAATAGGTCTCGCATTAAGATATCCAACGAAGTATCATCTGCATCTTCCGGTAGTTTCTCAATTCTTGCCTCGTATGCTAACGTATACAGCTCCAAGTGATGTTTCCCCATCACTCTAGCAAGCTTCCGCAAAGTTTCAGGCGTAGGACAAGTTCCCTTAAAGCAAGCACCTCTAAGTCTAGGTTGAGGAACACCAGACAAATCCGCCAGACGGTTCATACTGATACCCTGTTCTTCCAAATATTGGAGAATGAATCGTCCTAGGGGGGAGCAATCTTCAGCTTTTATTTGCAACCTTGCTGGCATTGTTCGGTGTCAAGAAAATCCAAATATATACAATATAGCGGACTCCCAAGGATTAAGCATAATATGGCATACAAACCATAAACGGAACGGTTGACTTCTCTCGTCCCTAATCCCTAGGCTCTAGCCTCTATGGCCATGTATCATGTCTGCATCTTTGCAAAAACCTGAAAACTCTTTCCCCCCCTGCTAATAGACCTTTGCTACCTCATCGGCTACAACTCGGGAAACCCGCCTAAAGCGCTGGCTCCCCTTGCAGTCTTAGTTACAAGTCTTTAACCTGAAATGATTAATACGTTAATCTTGAGACTCTTCAGAAGTAGGTTCTGAATCAGTTTCAGAGTTAGCTTTGACATCAATTTTAGGTTTAACTGGTCTAGGGCCACGCACTAAAGCAGGATTAACCGGTGGCTTACCTTCATCCTTAAAAGATCCTTTTTTTCCTTTACCAGATGAGCGATTACCGCTTGGTTTTGATTTTTGAGGATTGGAGTCTGTAGGGGTCACAGAATCCAAATTTTCAGAATTATTGTCAGTATTTGCTTGGGCCTGACGTTCTGATTTCTTAATTGGGCGTTCTACCATTGTTGATTTTTGTAAAGGTATTTTTATGATACATCAGTTTGGAGAGGATCAATTTATTGAGTATGCTTTATATCATTACACTCAATACAATTACGTAATTAAAAAATTATAAGATTACTATTTACTAAATTTTTGCCTATCCCAATTTGAAGAAATGATGCGATCGCCTAAAACAAAATTTTTGATTTACCTTTACCTGCGACAGCTAAAAAATTTTTGACTGCTCAATTAATAATGTAAATTTTTAAATTAAATTTAAGCAATTTCTTGTGGTTTAGCGCCATAACTAAAATTGTATGGGTTGATTGACATAGATTTCAATTGCTGTCCCTGCAGGTAAAAACCAAACGTTGGTTCGTTGGCTCATTTGAGAAATAGCTTGCTGATTACGTTGGACAATTTGAGGAACTACAGTGTTGATCCCACCTTCTAAAATTCCTGCAAAGATGTTGCGTTCAGGATTGGTATTACTCACAATTGTACCCCCAGCAGTTGTAGTGACAACTTGAGATTCAGTACGATTAGCTAACTCTGCTGCTTTACCAAGACCACCTAAAACAAATAATCCTAGATCCATACTGGCAATCGATGAGCCTTTATTAGGAAATTGATTAGCAATCAAGGGTTTACCTTGGGGAGCACGAATGATTAGCGCATTTTCTGGTAGGCTTCTTTCTGTGATTTGACCTTGATTTGTCAAAATTATTTTGGCTACCTTTAGCTGTATCAAACCTTGCTCAGAAATAGAGCTAATTTCAGTTAATAATTCAGTATTTGCTGGAAGAGCGATCGCACCATCTACAGCTTTTAATGGTTCCTTTAACCTCGCAACAAATATATTGCTATTATCGCTATCTTTGGATTTAGCCGTTTCTCCAAATATAGCGGTTGCTAACACACCTTTAGTATGACTGCCAATTGCTACAGATTTCGGACTTTGTTGTAATCTTTGACCTACTCTAGAAGTTGGCTGTAATGCTTGTTCAGGCTGGTTATTACTTGTTTGTTGTTCTTCTTGGTTATTATTTTCTTCTGCTACATTTTTTATATTCGGATTAGATTTATTAGCAGCCGAGACTTGTCCATAACTACCCAACTTTGCCAACCTTTCCCAATCTTGGAGTGGGTTTGGTGTAGCTATGGGAGTTACATTTACTAATGGTGGTGCTAATGGTTGAGTTTGTGGTTGGCTAATTATTGGTTGGGGTAATAATGGGGATTGCGGAACAGGTTGTTGAGGATTAGAATATCTAACTATGCGCTCACCTGTAACTGTTGTAGGTACGTAAACTGTAGACCTCGGTGTTGGTATTCTTGTTACCAATGTTTGTCTATATTGAGAATTATCTGGCTGTGAATTTTGTGTAACTGCTCTGATTCTGCCACTTCTTAACTGTTGTTGTGCTGATTTTACAGCTACAGCTTGTTCAGTTAGAGCTAATTTCGTTTTTAGAGTCTCTACTGTTTCTGCTAAATTTTCTTCTTTAGAGTTTGGTGTTACTGATGGTTTGATTTCTTGAGAAACAATATTCTTTTTTGGCTTTTGATTATTACTACTCATCAATTGTGATAAGAACCCGCCAGCAAATAAAACTATAACTAAAGTCCCAGTACCGACCAAGCCTAATTTAGCAAAGGGATTTGATGACAGTGATTGTTCAGTTTTCTCTGCTGTTGGTTGAGATGGTAATGGCTGTACATTAGGCGATGATTCTAATAATTCCTCCTCATCAGCAGATATTGACTCTACTTCTAAACCCACTAATTGAGCCATCCGTAATTCCCAATCATCAGATTTTACTGCTAATGGATAGTTATCAGATTTGGTATTAGCTAAATTTTCTGATGAAATATCGGAAGAAATTAAATTCTGAGTCATATTATCAATCGAGTAATTTAAATTTTAAAGAGATTACTAGCTTTTTAATTAAATATTTAACTGCTTTTAATTTAGTTTTAAGCAATTGAGCCACTACTAATGGTCATGCAATCAGATAGCTGATAGTAAATTTGCTTTAATACCTATTATACTATTGCTAAAATTGGCTTTTTAACTATAATTGGCTCACCAAGCCTACCAAGGTAGTTAAAAATTAATCAATTGGTAATATCTGCTCTGCGCTTTACACTGGAATTTAGCTAACCTATGAATCCAGAAAACTCTGTGAAATACAAATTGCTAAGTTAGTTATGATAATTATCCTCATTAATAACAATTATACCAAATATTTGCCATAATTAGTTAATGCAATTTGAGCAATAGTTGCGTTTTGTTGCAATGTATAGCAACAAATATTAAGCTTAAATTTTTATAAAAAATCAGAATTAATATTTTTATTTATATAGGTATTAAATAATTTGTCTGTAGTTAAGTTGAAAAATTATACTTGATTAAATATTCTTCTGGTTTACGGCAGTTTGCAAGCAAATTATTTACACAAATAGAGAAATATAAAAATTCTTCTCTTTCCTTACGCCTCAAAACCAGCCAATTTCTACCTCATGCAATTGAAAAACACTGTATACTACTTCATGTTTTATATCTGCTTAAACTAAAAATACCTACCTATAGTTAGCAATACACTTATTAATCTTACTTACTTCAGTAGGGTTTAGCTCCTCAAATTTTCTACAAATTCGAGGAGATAGGCAGCTACTTTTAGCCTGAATCTAACTTTTTGTATGACTCAATTAGCTGCATTGATTAAGTGTGTTTTTAGGGTAAAGCAACTGGGATTATTTTATTTTTGCAAACAGCCAAAAGAAAAATTTAGCTTCAAGCCTTAACAAGGCTTGGTCAAAACTAAAGTTGAGACAAATACTTTATGCTCGTTTTCTAGTCCAAGGGCCCCAAATAGCACAAGTAATTCCAGGCGATTGGATATTAACAAACATTGTACGGCCATCAGGTGAGAAGCAAGCACCAGCAAATTCACTACCGTTAATAGCATTTGCTGCAAAGCGATATAGTTCACCCTCTTGGTTAACGCCGATAACGTATTCGGTATTGCTACCATCTTCACATAAGAAGAGATCCCCAAAGGGAGCCACAGTAATGTTATCGGGGAAATTTAGTATGTTCTCTTCAGGAGACTCAACAACTAAGGTAAGAGTGTTTTTTCTGGGATTATAAGCAAAAACCTGACCTTGTCCTACAACCCCACCATTGGTACAGGTAAAATAGATATTGCCATCACCATACCAAGCACCTTCACCACGGGAGAAAATGGCTGCACCCTTAGCTTGTCCTTGACCTCGCACGGAACTAGCAAAAGAATTGTCATTAGGGTCAACATTATCTATCGTTACCCACTCAACTTCAACTGATTTTGATTGAGTGACAGGGAACTCTTTGCTGGTATTAAGTCTAGGTTTTCCTTTAACTACTAGCGCCTCTAATACTCCCGCACCACGCTTTTGCAAATCACCATATCTATTAGGACGCACATGAGGACGGAAGCGATAAAAACAACTACTTCCATCATCTTCAGTTTGATAAATCCATCGAGTCTTCGGATCAACAGCAACAGCTTCATGGTTAAAACGGCCCATTGCTACAAGGGGAATCGGATCGGCAATCTCAATATTCTCTGTTGCTGGAACCTCAAAGTTATAGCCATGTTTTTTGCTAGCTCCACCAGGTGTAGGAAGGGTCAAGTTCTCTTCGCAACTAATCCAAGAATCCCAAGGAGTTGGCCCACCAGCACAATTACGAATAGTTCCTGATAGAGAAACAAATTGCTTCTTCACCCGCCGATCAGGCCCAACAATAATAGTCGTTGTTCCCCCGCCATTTTGGTCATATCGTGGCAATCCAATGATCGGATTAGAACCATTAGCGCTGACCTCATGATTTCGTATCAGAATTGTGGTGTTTTTACGGCCATCAAAAGCAGCCATTCCATCATGATTACTTGCTACCAATGCCCCATCATCCATGAGCTGGCCTGTATAGGATATTGCAGTGTATTTAAAACCAGGAGGAAGTTCTAACAGTGGTTGCTTACCTAAGTTAATTCCACCAAACACAACATCAACTAGTTCATCTGCATTTTCAGGTAGCTTTGCCTCTAGGGGGCCATAGCCAATTCCGTTAGCAACTTTACCTTTGGCTGCTCCTGCATACAAGGCTTCTAGAGGAGAAAGCATCGTCACACCAACAGCACTTGCACCAGCCACCTTAAAGAAATTACGTCTTGATAAGTTCATTAAAAACGCTTCAGCAACATACCAGTGATTTAAAAAATAAAAATCGTTTTTTAATAAATCAATAAGGCTTGGTTAAGATTGGGTATGAAGATTCCCCAGATGCCAATCCTGTCAATACTCTTTGGTTAAGAATAAAAAAGTCAACTGACCCGCAGCGATCGCAATCTTCCTAAATTCATTCATCAAACGCAGATATCATTTGCAACCAATGCCACAATGGTCAAAAACCTGGAATTTCTGACTCGTACCCCCAGATACTCACGAATCGTCTAAAAATTCTTGACCTTATGTACGTGCTATAGCTGCAAGAGTATTTAAATTTTGGCTCTAAAAATAAAAGATGTCTTGAACTTCTATCTTTGAGAAAAATATCTTCAGCAAGGAAAAGATGCGAGAAAGCAGACAATAAGTGAATAAATCTATACCTAGCATCACAAAATCAAATAGGAATCTTATATCTATCTAAAGGATGATATTCATGATTTTTTGACTTTTGCAATATATTTCATAATTATGCATTTCAAAAAAAGCGATAATGAATTTTGCAATAATTTTTTGGCAGCCTCTATCACATCTAAATTTATCAAAAAAAGGGGTGGCAACCCCCTTGGCAAAAAACAAAATCAGATATAGAGATTAGTCCGCTGATTAACAGTAATATCTCGACTGTTAGTAGGGGTGTAATGGGGGCAATTTATCAGGAAGCAATTATACCAAAGGAGGTTGAGATGAGTCGTCTTCTTTATGAAAACTCAGTGTCATATAAAGGATATCTCATCATTCCATTTGTTTTTGGCAAAGCCGATAATTACGAAATTTATTCCTATAAACTATTGGCAGAAAATGGTCATAATAGCCAATTTCACAAAACAGAGAATCCAGCGGGAATCTATGGCAGTAGCATCAGTAATATCATTGATATTGCTCAAGAACATATTGACCAACATGCAGAGTTTATCAGTAGCGGCGATAGTTTTAAATCTCGCTATATTTACCATCACAATTTAATTATTGTCTCTCAACAGGAGGGTAAATATTTTTACGACCACTACCCACCAGAGTTATTGAATAATATTGCAGCACCGAAATTATTCAATTCAGAATACGAATGTCTGAGTTGGATCAAACTAGGGCTGGATGGTCGATATACAAGGCAAAGAGTTAGACAACTTTAAGATTCCTCTTCTAAAAAATAGGCAGTTGGATTTTGTGGGCATAGGGCATGGAAAAAGTTACCAATGCCCTATTTTCTATGTGCTAATACCAATTCACGAAATTATTGATAGAAAAGGTATCAAACCGTTTCTTTGTCATCGTACCTGGGAATGATTTCTCATAAAAAATAGGTATAATTTTATAGTATTGCTGAATATTAAGTACAAATTTTTACGGAAGAAGCTGAGATGAGATTTTGCTGATAGCCGTAAATTTACAGTGATTTAATCCCATAAAAGTTAAGAATATCGGTGTTTTATAGTCATAGATGAGAGTACAGATCTGACTATTTCCGTTTTTACTCGGTTCTCGACCATTGGTATATTTAGATTCAATGGAAATAGACTTATCTTTGCGAGATTACAGGGAATTCTATTTGATGAACACCCAACCTGAGGTTGAAGTTCAAAACTTTAGGCGTGCAATTCTAAGCGCGATCGCATAAAAGCTCTATACTGCTGAACGTCAGAATTCACCATGAACCAACAATTCTCATCTGATAACCCCCAGGCAACTTTGGGAGCGGACATTAATATGATTGGGTGTAATCTGACAGATATCGCTTCATGCGAGAACACAACATATTTGCAGCAGGCTATTGATTATAGTCCTGTGGCGATGGTTATATTAAATCGGGAAATGCGCTATTTGGCGCTGAATCGCAAATGGTTAGAAAACTATCAACTTACTGATGATGTAATTGGACTCAGTCACTACGAAGTATTTCCTGATATCCCCGAAGAATGGAAGCAGATTCATCAACAATGTTTAGCAGGAGCGATCGCGCAACGAGATGAAGACCGCTATCTACGTGCGGACGGTTCTATTGAGTGGGTAAGCTGGTTGATACGTCCTTGGTATCAGGCTAATGGTGAAATCGGTGGGCTGGTAATGTTTAGTGAAAACATCACACAGCGCAAACAAGCTGAAGAAGACCTACGTGCCAGAAATTTGCTGTTGCGTTCTATTTTAGAAAGTACACCAGACTTTATTGTTGTTAAAGATTGCCAAGGTCGTCATGTTGCCCTCAACTCCAATTTAGCTAAATTCTTGGGTAAGCCCATTAACGAGATTATTGGCAAAGACGATACTGAAGTATTACCCCTGGATGTAGCCAAGGAAATCATGGCGAAAGACCGCCAGATTTTGGCAACAGGAATGGTAGAGACTTACGAAGAAGAAGTCTCTACTAATGAATTTGGAGGAATTTTTCTGACCACAAAAGCTCCTTGGCGTGATGCTGAAGGCAAAATTCTGGGGATTATTGGTACAACAAGAAACATTACTGAACGCAAACAAGCTGAAATCGCCCTAGCCAAAGCTAAAGAGGCCGCAGAAGCAGCAAGCTATGCTAAAAGCGAATTCCTCGCCAATATGAGCCATGAATTGCGGACTCCCCTCAACGGTATCTTAGGCTATGCCCAAATTCTGCAACGTTCCCAACACTTAGATGAAAAAGAGCGATCGCGTATTGATGTCATTTACCAGTGCGGTTCACATTTGCTGACTTTAATTAATGACATTCTGGATCTGTCAAAAATTGAAGCTCAGAAATTGGAGCTGATGCCGACTGATTTCCACTTACCAGCATTTTTGCAAGGTGTGGCAGAAATGTGTCGCATCCGCGCCGAACTCAAAAATATTAATTTTCAATATCAATTGGCTGCGGAATTACCTATTGGAATCCATGCCGATGAAAAACGCTTACGGCAAGTGTTAATTAATCTTTTGAGCAACGCCATCAAATTTACCGATACAGGTAGCGTGACTTTGACCGTTAGCTATGCCTCAGAAGGAAAAATTCGCTTTCAAGTCCGTGATACCGGTATGGGTATCCCTGCAGAAAACCTCCAAGTTATTTTTCAACCTTTTGAACAAGTAGGAAATCATCGACAACAAACTGAAGGTACTGGATTGGGATTGGCAATTAGTCAAAAAATTGTCGAATTGATGGAAAGCAATATTGAGGTTCAAAGTCAAGTCAATGTTGGAAGTATTTTCTGGTTTGATGTTAACTTACCTGAAGCTGATGAGTGGGTCAAAACATCTCAAGCCGATGACAAAGGACAAATTATTGGCATTAAAAACTGCCGTCCTAAAATTCTGATTGTGGATGACAAATGGGCAAATCGCTCAGTCATTAACAATTTGCTCAGTCCCATTGGCTTTGAGGTAGCTGAAGCAGTCAATGGACAAGAAGGATGGCTGAAACTCTGGGCATTTCAACCAGATATTGTCCTGACTGACTTATTGATGCCAGAAATAGATGGCTTTACATTGATTAAGCGCATTCGTAAATCAGAAACATTCAAAAATATTGTAATTATTGTGTCATCAGCAAGTGTATTTGAAAGCGATCAAAATCGCAGCTTAGAAGTAGGTGGAAATGATTTTTTACCCAAACCAGTACAAGCAATGGTTCTCTTGCAAAAATTGCAGAAACATCTGCATCTAGATTGGCTTTATGAAGAGCAGAAAAATATACATCAGGAAGAGCTAGATTGTACTGAGTTAATTGTTCCACCCATAGCCGAACTAGAAACTCTGTACAAGTTGGTAATGAAAGGTAATTTTAAGGGAATTATTAAACAAGCAGCTTTAATTCAACAAATGGATGTAAATTACATTCCCTTTGCAAAAAAGCTGCATGAACTAGCAAAAGGATATCAAGACCAAGATATCCTGGCACTCATTCAATCTTATAAGTCAAAGCTTTGACAAACACCAAAAGACAGGATTAATCCTGCCTTTTCTGGGTTTCCACACGTCTGAGAGGTTGTATGACTCTGGTAAGTGAACAAACGGCGACAGTTTTAATTGTTGATGATAATTCTGCGAATTTAGGTGTCTTATCTGATGCTCTGGATCAAGTTGGCTTAGAAGTATGTATAGCAAAATCTGGCAAAATAGCTTTAGAAAGGATTAAATATGTGACACCAGATTTGATTTTACTGGACATCATGATGCCAGAAATGGATGGCTTTGAAACCTGTAATCATTTAAAAGCTAATCCTGTTACTAAAGATATTCCAGTTATCTTTATGACGGCATTCTCTGATACAGCTAACAAAGTCAAAGGTTTTGAAGTTGGGGCTGTAGACTATATTACTAAACCCTTCCAACAGCAAGAAGTTTTATCAAGGGTTAAATTGCACCTCAAATTACATGATTTATCAGCAAAGCTAGAGCAAAAAAACGCTTTATTGGAACAAAAAGTTGCAGAAGTTAGCCTTGCATATCAAGACCTACAAGAAATGCAACTTAAGTTAATTCAAAGTGAAAAATTATCTAGCTTAGGACAGATGGTTGCTGGTATTGCCCATGAAATTAATAATCCAGTAAATTTCATTTATGGCAATCTCATTCATGCCAATGAATATACTCAAGAAGTACTAAATCTCTTACACCTTTATCAAGAAGAATATCCCAGCCCCACACCTCGCATTCAAACAGGACTCGCTGAGATTGACCTAGATTTTATTCAAGAAGATTTATTAAAGCTGCTCAAATCAATGAATATTGGTGCAAAACGTATTCGCGATATTGTGCAGTCTATGAGGATTTTCTCTCGTGTTGATGAAGCCAACATGAATGCAGTAAATATTCATGAGGGTATTGATAGCACACTGATAATTTTGAATTATCGCTTCAAGCCCAAACCAGATTGTCCCGGAATTGAATTGCTCAAAGATTACAGTCAATTGCCACTTATTGATTGTTATGCAGGGCAACTTAATCAAGTATTTATGAATATTATTGCCAATGCTATTGATGCTTTAGATGAATATAATCAACAGCGTTCATTTGCAGAAATTCAGCAGCAACCAAGCCGGATAGAAATTCGGACTACGATGATTGGCAAGGAACGGGTAGCTATTCACATTGCAGATAACGGCCCAGGTATGAGTGAAGAAGTGAAAGCAAAGCTATTTGAACCATTTTTTACAACTAAATCTTCTGGTAAAGGAACTGGATTAGGATTATCAATAAGTCACCAGATTATTGTTGAAAAGCATGGTGGAAGTCTCTCTTGCCAATCCGTACCTGGACAGGGAACAGAATTTGTAATTCAAATTCCTATTCATCAAAAACTTAGCCGAGTAGCTTAATGGTTAAGAGTCAAAAGTAGTTTGTTATTGATCATTTGTCATTGGGTAATTGGTAATGGGGATTTTTTATTACTCCTGTACTTCCTTATCCCCAGTCTCCAATCCCCAATCCCTAAGCAGCTAAGGCAACCAAAAGTTCGGTAGGATAGATTCGCTCAATTGACGGACTGTTTGGTTGAGCGATCGCGCCGCTTGTATGTGGGGTTCATCTGCTTCTACTGATAAAATCTTAGCTGGCTGACCTGCTCCTAAATAGGAGATTACTGAATTCGCTGCTGCTAAACCAGTAACATAAGCTTTTTCCTGCGACCATGAACCATGAGGGGTGATAATCCAATCACCACTCATAAACACATTGGTAAAACTAGTTGTAGCTGGCAACATATAGCGATAACTCCCTGGTGCAAAATGAGTCACCGCATTTGGCAGGCGAATTACACTTCTATCAATCACCTTTGCTTCTCGAAAGGCTGGTATACAAGTTGTTAAATAACGCTGAACGATAGGCACAATTTCCTCATCACTTAAATTGAGGAATTGATTGGCATGATAAAAATCAGCTTCGATTACTGTTCCTGTTTCATTTTTATATTCATCATGGATGGCATTTAAATCAAAAAATGTCCATCCGGTAGTTGTATCAAACCCAAAACAGGCATTAGAAGGGCGAGGAATATCAATTTTGCGGTCAAACCATAAGCGAGTGGCTAAAACATCTATTGCCCCTAAATTATTTAAATTACGAAATTCTTCTCGATTGTGTAAGCTGGGGCTATTAGCAACTATTTTCTTCATCCCAGTAATGCCAACAGCAAAAATAACAGCATCGGCATCAAAAACTTCATCACCACAAACTACACCTGTGGCTCGATTATTACTATCTACAATTACATCTGTAACACGTTTTTGAGATAATACTTTTGCACCAGATTTTTCAATAAGTTCTACCCAAGGACGGAATATTTTTTCCCCAACAGTTCCTCGACACCAAACTACATCAAAATCTGCTTGATGCGCCAAAATAAAAAAGTACAACATTCCTAATGTAGCGGCGGCAGAACATTGTTCACCAGGGGCAAACAAGCCTACCAATAACATTGGTTCAAAAGCTTCTTTATAAAGTCGTGCTGAAACCCCAAAGTCTTTGAATAATTCACGGGCTGTGACAAAATCATAACGCCGCCAAGCTTCAGGAGAATTATCAAAATCAACTACAGCATAAAGTAAAGGTAAGGCACTCAAACGGTCAATTAATGGTAGCCGTTGAAATTTAGTGTAAAGAAAAGTTCCTAAAGGAGTGGGTAGCCTTGGTAAGTCTTGAAAAATCGGTGATTCTACCTCTAATCCTGCAGGAGAATATTGAGCAGAACGAGTCCAAGTTGTAAAAGGATTAATTCCTAATTCATTGATGAGGGCAAAAATATTTCTGTAAGGATACCAAAAGCCATGTATACCCGCCTCTACAGAACGTCCGGCGGCTGTTTTCCAACCAGCAACTAATCCCCCAGGATAAGGCCCAGCTTCTAGCAGCGTTACATCATATCCTTGTTTTGCCAGATGGTAGGTAGCCCCTAAACCAGCCCAACCTGCACCTACAACAACTACCCGTTTTTGTTGTGACTCTGCTTTCATTGCAGACTAGCCTCCGATTATTGCTATCTATAATTAAATTTAAAGTATCTGTAAACCGATGCTAACATTTCATCGTAAAATTACTGACGAATGCCAATAAGACTAGCCTATAGTAGCCATAAAAATTAGATTATTAGCACAAGTTTTACCCTAAACAACCGCGATTTTAATGAATTATTAAATCAGGAAGTATTTTGATAATTATTTTATGTATTTTCAATGAATTAATCTCGATAAAATAGCACTTGCACTTAATAGTTGGTTAAGAGTATAACAGAAAAAATAGCTAGCTATTAATTAAGAATCTTCTTATGACTCAATTAGAAAAATCTAGAAATAGCCTGAGTGACTTTCAGTTGCGGGATGGTATTTATTTTCCGCAGAACTATGAACATTTAAATAGTACTGAACACAAACAAAAATGGGATGAAATTGGTAAGACTTATTATGGTTCTCAAAAAATTGAGCAGCTTCCCGAAACATCAGCTATTAAACAAGATTACACTTTGCTAGGTGGCAAACCAGGCGGCACATGGAATAAATTTCCTGTGAATAAGTCTGTAGATTCTATTCTAGAAATTGGTTGTGGTTACGGACGCGCTCCATTGCATCTTTCAAAGGATAAAAATCTGAGATGCCAAAAATATTATGCTATTGATATCTCCGAACCTTTACTTAGAAGATTAATTAAAGTAAAACAAGAATACGATTTTTTTCCTGGTGCTGAATTTAATATAATTTGTAACTCAGCAGAAATCTTACCTTTGGAAGATAACTCTATAGATTTAGTAATTTCTAATTGTGTTTTTATGCATATACCAGACGCACAATTAAGAAACTTATTAGCTGAGATATTTCGGATACTTAAACCAGGCGGTAGCTTTGTATTTAATCATTCTTTTCACAACAAAGCTTGCCCATCTCATATTATCCATAACTTCATTAGAAACCTTAACATATTTAGCAAAAATCCTATCTATCTCAAGCAATATTCAGCCCGAGAAGTAGACGAAATGTTAAATAATGCTGGTATCAAAGCAAAATGTCCGCAATATACAGTGGAACCAACAACAGAATATGCAATTTTGCCGGAAACCATCAAAGGTATTGCATTACCATTTGCAAAAGCAATTAATAGAAGCTTGAAGCCTTCAGATGCTTGGAAAGAAACTTTAGCTTATGGTTTTAGTGCTTACAGCAATCCACTTGAATAGCAAATAAAATATTTTTTACTTATTTAGAAACCACTGTTAAACAGTGGTTTCTTTTTTATTTAGGTGCTCAAAGTTTAAGGGATAAAATCCAAAAATTCTTGGTGATAATCTTGAATGATTTGTCCCCCTTACCCCTGGGATTAAAACTGCCTTTATTGAAATAGATATTATTTATGCAAATTCTCAAATTGCAATGGTAGAAAAGCGATGCTCTAGACGAGTGAGACGTTCTGAGTAATTTTTGATTACTTGTAGGGCAAATAAAGGCGTTTCTTGAACTACGAAAATAAATCTTTGTTCATTAAGAAAAGCAAGTTGACAATTGGTTTTAGCAATAGCTGTATAAGTTCTATTTTTGATTCCTACAAGTACACCTATGCCAAAAACTTCTCCTCCTTGAATTGTTTCTATAACTTTGTTATTGATGAATATCTCAACCTCTCCTGCTATGATGCCATACATAAAATCTCCCGGTTGTCCCTCTTCAAATATGACTTGTCCTGCTGAAAATACTTGAGGATCTAGTTGTTTTTGGAAGATGCTGATTGTTTGGACAGGACTTAACATGAAAAAACTCCTAATGCTCTGTTTTTAGGCCTATTTGTGGCATTGTAATTCTAGCTATCACAAATGTATAGCAAGCAATACCCAATTAAGCACAATAATCTGACAGATGCAATAATAAAACTATACTCAAGAGGTATTGTAAGAAAGTACCCTTCATGATTTTCTCAAACTATCTATGCACAAGAGACAGGGTGGACAACCAAAATCAGGAAGATAGTTGATAAATTTTGGCTATTGACTGATGGTTAAGTATTCTCTAGATAGTGGCTCCTACTATCAATTCCACACCAAAGGTATCATAATATCTCTTCTCTGAATCTGGTTTTCATACACAAATATTGATAGCTAGAGAAAATTTTTGTCTGCAAGAGGGAGTGAAATTTATCAATTTGTCCGTTATCTTCAAATATAGAGTTGAATATAAATTAATTGACAATGGATGACTCAATATTTATTATATTTCTTGCCTTTGGGTTTCTTTGGCTGGTAATGGGAGTTGTCGGTTGGATTGCTTTTCTAAAATCTGAAGGCGAAGAGATTAAGTTTGGAAAGTGGGGGCTGATAGTTGCTATCCCCATTATCATACCAATAATTATTACCTTAATTATTGGTGTGCTTTACCATTAATTGAAGTATTAATTATTAAGTAGCATTTAGAAGTAGGGTGCGTTAGCCTATGGCATAAAGCATCGTGTGTGAATTGGTAGTTTATTGCTGAATTTTGATAATTTCGCAGTTAGTACAGAGTGTACTTAACATAAAGACTGAAGTCCGGACTACGAAATAATTTACTTATTATAGAAAAAATTTTAGGGCACTGATGCGTTACGCTATCGCTAACGCATCCTACGTCAACGGAGATTGTTGTTGTAAATAAAGCTGATCGCAATACATTGCCCAAGCGAAACCAAACAAGCCGCTTAAAGAACCTGCGATCGCAGCTATCATACCCCATCCCAGTGGCCCAGTCCACTGAGTAATCTCTTTGAGAACTGCTGTACTGGCTTTGCTGACAACATAAGCTGTCCCTGCGGCTGCAACTGTGACAAATCCTAATTCTGCCAAAATATCAATCAGTTCTTTTTGAGATAAATCCTCTGAAAAATAAATTTTCCAGATGTTGGTGTACATCAAAATATCAGAAGCTGTTAACAGAATTTGTTTAGGAAGTTCTCCGCCTGGAGTTGGGGTTGCTGAGGCTGTACCACTACCAACAGCATAAGTAGCGATCGCTAAAGCAGTGTCTAATCTTTTTTTGCCTAGACTACTCACAGACTTGTCTCCATAATTATCTAAGTACGCTGCCACTGTGGGAGTAAATATAATATAGCAATCCAATTTAATTTATTAAAAATTTGGGTCAAAAATTTAGTTCTTCAAGCACAGTCAGCAGTAGTATTTCAAATTCAATACTCAGATATAGCACGTTTATTTAAGTCATTCTACCGAGGTAAAAATATTGGTAATATTGCTGTTACAGACTTGGTGTTATCAATTGTAAAAAAGTGTGTGTAACTGTATAGAGGAGCAATTTATCTAAATAGTGTAGTTGTGTTTGCCACAAAGTTGACTGTACCGCTACCAATGACGGGTAGGGATTGGGGAGGAGGGAGATGTAGATCCATAGTGGCTACCTGTAGGGTGAGGAATAAGAAAGAAGGGGAGAAGGAACTTATGACTGTTGACAAACGCTAAAACCTAAACCCTAAATAAGCAATAAAACAATTTTTATTAGCAATTGTATGAATCATTTAAAAATAAAGGTAAAAATGATCAAGATTTTGGTGATTGAGGATGAAGAATCAATTCGCGAAAATGTTCGGGAACTCTTAGAAATGAAAAACTTTGAAGCCATTACAGCAGAGAATGGTGTAATTGGCATCCAGAAGATAAAAGAGCAAATTCCGGATTTAATTCTTTGTGATGTCATGATGCCAGAATTAGATGGCTATGGCGTTTTGAGATTTTTACAACAAAATTTAGCTACTGCATATATTCCTTTAATTTTTCTCACGGCTAAAGCTGATAAATTAGATTTACGCCAAGGTATGGAATTAGGTGCTGATGATTATTTGACAAAACCATTTACTTCCCAACAATTGCTGAAAGCCATCACAACTCGATTAGAAAAACAAGATGCTATTAATAGGAAATCTCAAAAACAAATGGAAGAGTTAAGGAGTAATATTACACTGTCTCTTCCTCATGAGTTACATACATCGTTGAATGGCATTATTGGATTGTCGGAATTGCTGATAGAAGATTACAATTCGATGGATAAAGGCGAAGTCTTAGAAATGCTAGAGTTAATTAATACCTCTGGCAAAAGATTATATAGATTAACTCAAAATTTTTTACTATATGCAGAGCTAGAATTATTAGCAAAAAATCCTGAAGAAATAAAAGCGCTAAGTAATGAATTACATGAAAGTGATTCTCAGAAAGTAATTACGGAAATTGCTTTAGAAAAAGCTCAACAGTCAGCCAGAGAAGCTGATTTACACTTAGATTTGCAAGATATTAAAGTTAAAATTTCCGAACCACACTTAAATAGAATAGTTATAGAAATTATTGATAATGCTTTTAAGTTCTCGCCGCCAGGTACTCCTGTACATATAATCAGCAACCTCAATGGAGATAATTTTAACTTGGATGTGATTGATTGTGGACGAGGTATAACCAGTGATGAGATTGCGGCTCTGGGTGCTTATATGCAATTTGGGCGTAAACTCTACGCGCAGGAAGGCTTGGGATTAGGGCTGATTATTGCGAAAAGATGTGTTGAACTTTATGGAGGAGAATTGAAAATCAATACAATTCCAGGAAAGCATACTATTGTTGGCTTTACTCTTCCATACTTAAAGTAAATTTAATCGTTTTCATAATAGATTTAGTAGAAAATATTGACATCTATCATTAGTAGCTAAGAAGCTTATTTTATAAAATTTATATTATTAATAATTATAATAATTATAGGAATTAGCTAAGTTGAATCTTCTTGATGATGACAACAGAACCAGCTACTACGAAGAAAGCAACTTCAGACAACAAAAAAGCTATTAAGGATGTAAAAAATTCTTGTTTAATTAAAATTGCGACTATAGCAGTAGCTCCAGCGCTACCACCAAAATATAAACCAGTAGCTAAACCTGCTTGCTGTAGTGAAACTTTCCCTAAGCAAAAGGGAATTATGCTAACAAAAATTAGCCCAAAGCTGATACCAAAACCCAGTATATATCCTACGACTAGATTATCGATATCATTTAACAGTGCCAATCCCATTAGGCCTGTCATTGATCCTAAGCCTAGTAACATGACTTTATTAACACCGATTTGGGCTGTCAATTCTCCTAAAATGACTGAGGACATTGCAGATACTAAAAGTATGCCAGAGGTAATAAATTCTAGCCTGAGTCCGGGTAGTTGAGTTTGTAAGACTTGAGGAAACATTGACATGAGCAGATTGACTTCTAAACCTGCTCCTAAACCAATCACAAAAATTAAAAATAATAATAAAGAAGGAGCAGTAGGAGATAAATCGTCGTTGAGTGGATACTGAGTTAAAACATATGGAGGAGTGAGCGATCGCAAAATATATGCTCCCATCACCAAGGCGATCGCACCTAACAGAAAAGTAATCGATGCACCTATACTGTGCATAAATTTATTGAAGAATGGCCCAATAGCTCCGATTAAGCCAAAGACGAATACTAAAGCAGCGTTAGCTTGTGGTAATTCCGTTAGAGGTGCAAACTGTGTGAGGAGTGCGATCGCGGGGCCACGAACAATCATCATTGCAATTACCCAAACTGTCATCAGCACAGGAACTAGCCAACGTGTACTTCCTTGCAGGTTTTGTTCTACTAACAGCGAGATCATCACAAAAATCAAACCTGCCAGAATTACCCCTACACTAATCAGGGGTAAGCGATTACCCCAGCGTTGCTGAATGCGATCGGAAAATTGCCCTACAAAAGGTTCGATAACTGTGGCGAGTAACCCTTGTATTATCCACAGCCAAGCGGCTAATTCTCCAAATTTGAGTTTTTGTAAAATTTGTGGTTGATAAAAACTATACGCCATCCAGCTGAGCATGATTGCGGCCAGTAAAACCGCTAATCCCCAAACTTGTCGCCATAAAATCTCAGTCGGACGGGAATCGAAAGATTTAACCATGCTTTTGTTTTACTCTTTTACATCAGAGGTGCGATTTTAGGACAAGTTTGATCAGAAAAGCGTCGGTCACTACCTCCTGCATTAAAACCAGTCAATTTTTACCTCATGCACTTCAAATATGCTGTAACTAATACCAAATGCCAAATGACAAATCGCAAATAATTATTGTTGGCACCTAATGAACAAATAACTTATTTCATAAGCAATGGTATTTTGTCTGAATTAAAGTACTATTTATAACTTTAGCTTGTGATTATAACCGTGACCCCACAGAATAGCCAAGGGTGAAATCTCTTAATTACTTGCTTGGCAATCGATACTTTTAATTCTATAACCGTTGTACTGAAACTACCCAGGGGTTAAACCTAGCAGTGTCAAGCAATTTTATGTATAAATTTATGGTTTTGTTTTATATCGAAGACTATAAATTATGAATTATCAATTAAATATCTGATACAAATAACTCCCTGGGAGAGTCCGGAGATTTAGCAATGCTAACCCCTAAAAAAATCTATATGTACCATAATGTTATTGAATTGGTATTACCTTGAAGTAATCCCTTTTAGGTAAGTTGCATCTGCTGTAATTACCAATGCAAAATATGAAATATGTCTTGGAAAGTTTGCAAGGTCGGGGGGCACCGCAAGCAACTTTCAGCAAAATCTCAAATTAAGTGAGAGAAGGTAATAATTTTTTATTGTGGGTGAGGACGGACGCATTTTAAAGATTTAGGGTCGTTGTAGTCATGGTGACTAGCTTTATATTTATCGGGATATTTCATTTTGCAATAAGCGTCCAAATTCATGCCTACTCGTTTTATTTCCTGCTGTTTGGCAGGAGGAACGGCAAAGGGAAAATTACCTGCATTTGGTTTTATTCTATATAAACAAACCCAACGAAAGACAGGCCAAACATCTGTGTATTCACCTTCATAGTATGACCCTTTCTTTTCGATATTTACTATACCCTTTTCTTGAACTTCAGGAATATCTTGATAAATCAAATTGCTATTACAAACATCTTGCATATCAATTTTGACTTCATCAATATTTTGATTAATGCTATTTTGAGTTATTTTATGAATGATTTGCCAGGCAAATATGGCATTAATAGCTAATGATAAAGCTAAAACAATGTTTTTTATGAAAGGATATCTATGATATTGTTTATGAACAACAGAACCAGTACCCTGAGTTGGTGGTCTAGTTGATGTATTTTGAGTGATTTGAGCAAGAGCTATCAAAGCTTCGGTTGCTGATTCATAGCGATTGTTAAAATTGCGACATACCATTTTATCTAAAACTGAAGCTAGAGCATTGCTAATATTTGGTACGTATTTACGCCAGATAAGTTCTCCTGCAGGGTTTTTTTCTAAATTTCTGGGAACTAATCCACTTAGAGCTTGAATCCCTAACACTCCCAAAGCATAAATATCACTACATAATTTGGGATGGCCTTGTTCTTGTTCAAGAGGAATGTAACCAGGAGTACCAACATTACGTGTGAGACTGGGTGTATTATTTTCGTTAACTTCTAAGGTACTAATTTCTTTAACAGCCCCAAAATCAATTAGCACAATTTTGCCATCTGAATATCTCCGAATCAAATTTGATGGTTTAATATCTCGGTGAATAACTTTTTCTTGATGAATAAATTCTAAAACTTGCAGAATATCCTGTAATAGGGCAATTACCGTGTTTTCTTCTAAAGGACGATCTGGAATAATTTCTGAAGTTAAATCTTTACCATCTATGAATTCTTGAACTAAATAAAATTCCTCATTTTCTTCAAAATAAGCGAATAATTCAGGAATTCTATCGTATTTCTTGCCTAATCTTTCTAAAACTTTCGCTTCTCTTTGAAACAATTCTCGAGCTAATGGTAAGGTATGTGGATCATGTCTGCGTAAACTCAGTTGTTTAACAACAAATTTACAATGGCTTGGTCTGTCTATATCAACAGCTAAGTAAGTAATACCAAATCCACCGCTTCCTAGACGCTCTTGAATGCGGTAATGTCCTCTAATTATTGTTCCGTTTTGAATCATATTTATCTATCTATATAGGAAATTTGTATCGCTTCACACTATAGATTCAGGAATTACCTATTATTGATTATCTCAGGTCTTATATACAAAGAGTTGGCTTGATAACAACAAGAACAACAATTAGCTAAGAGTTTAAAAGCCTTGATTTTTAAATTTTGGGTAAAAGCTAATTTTGCATATAGATGCTACATTGCACTGCAAAAATTCCTCCAACTTTTCCAAAAAACTTGAGGAAATATTAATGTATAAGCGGAAATAAAAGGATATAAAACTAAGTTGGCGTAAATAAACATAATTATATTAATAAGTATTAAGAGAAAGGGTAAAGATGAAAAAGCTTACCCTCTTCCTCCTACAAAGTTTACATATTTTGCTTGAATCACGCCTGCTTTCTTAGCAGTTTAAATGATTTGTGACACCTAACATACAGGTTTTTGAGAATTGACTAATCAAGGAAAAATGTCATCATTTTCTCAATTTAGCTAACAAATTTTCTGTTTGTTGTAGATTTACTAAAGTATTCGCACATAAAATCCCTGAAGCAGCCACTGCGGGAACACCAATTCCAGGGATGGTGCTATCACCAACGCGATATAAACCCTGTATTGGCGTGTGCGTGCTAGGAAACATCCCCTGATCAGCAGCAATGGCTGGGCCGTAGGTTCCTCGATATCTGCGAAGATAATGAGCATGGGTGAGGGGTGTGCCGATTAGTTCCACGACTACACGCTCTCGGATATCGGGGATAATGCGTTCTAAGGCGCGATATAAAGACTGTGCTTTCTGGCGTTTCTTGTCTTCATAATCTTGATTTCGTTCCCAGCCAGTGTAAGGTTCTAAGGTGTAAGCGTGAACTACATGATGTCCCTCTGGGGCGAGTGTTGCATCCCAAACCGTAGGAATTGAAATCATGCAACTATTCCCTGGGATTGTAATATCTTGATTGGAATCATGGACTACTACATGATGTCCGGTTAAATTCTCTAAATTATCCGCCTTAATACCTAAATGCAAATGCATAAAACTATCAACCGCTGGCGTATCTAAAGCTGCTTGGCGGAAACTTGCAGGTAAATCTTCAGGACGTAGCAAATGATTGTAAGTATCCCAAATACTCGCATTGGAAATAACAATTGGCGATCGCAAAATCTCACCTGTTGCTAATCTCACCCCGACAACTTTGCCTGATTCCACCAAGATTTGCTCGACGTGACATCCTAAACGCAGTTGTCCGCCCCAGCGTTCTAATCCTTTAACTAAAGCCTGAACAATTGCTGCACTTCCCCCAAGGGGATATTCCACCCCCGCACGAGAACGTTCCCCTAACATAAAAGCTACTTCTGGGGCAATTGTGCCATGTGCCTTCAACCCTGAAAGTAAAAAGCATTCTAAATCAATTAACCGCCTTACCCAAGGGTCTTTTACTGTTGCATCCATGACATTACCCGCTGAACTTTGCACCAGGGGCAAGTAAGGCAACATTTTCAGCAATGATGGTAAGTAACTTTTTATTAATGTGAGTACAACTTGCCAATCTGAGCGTAACGCTAAAGTAGGAATACCCCGCATCGCTTCATACAAGCCTAACAAGCGTTCTGTAAACCGTTGCAGTTCTTTCGCGCCTTGAGGTGTAACTCGCTCCACCTCCTGCCAATAACGTTCAGCATCGCTGTAAACTGCAATAGTCCCTTCAGGAAAATGGTAGTGTCCCAAAGGATCATAAGGTATAACTTGAATGGATTCACCAAGCACATCCAAAACTTGTTTGAGTGGATTCAAGCTTTGGGTATCACTCAGACCACAATAGAAAGAAGGGCCAGAATCAAATTCAAATCCCCGTCGTCTAAAACTATGAGCAGCACCACCTGCAATTGTATGGCTTTCGCAAACAATTACGCGCTGGCCATAACGAGCCAGTAAACCCGCAGTACACAAACCACCGATACCGCTACCAATTACAATGACATCACTATCTTGCATTTTTGTCCTTTGTCTAATTTGTCCTTTGTCTAATTTGTCCTTTGTCCTTTGTCTAATTTGTCCTTTGTCTTTTGTCTTTTGTCCTTTGTCTAATGACTAATTATTAATGACTAATGACCAATGACCAATGACTAATGACCAACGACTAATGACCAATGACTAATGACCAACGACTAATGACTAATGACTAATGACCAATGACAGAACCATTAATTGAATTAAGAGGCGTGTCTAAGTCCTTTGGTAGCAACAAGGTTTTAGATCGTGTGGATTTGACAATTCATCGGGGAGAAGCACTAGGAATTATTGGCCCTTCTGGGACTGGTAAATCTACAATTTTGCGGGTGATTGCGGGATTACTACCTGTGGATGAAGGCGAAATATATGTTCAAGGAGTGCGGCGCACGGGTTTGATTGAGGATGGGGCTGATAGTGTGGGGATTGGGATGGTATTTCAGCAAGCAGCCTTGTTTGATTCGCTGACAGTAGAAGAGAATGTGGGGTTTTTACTGTATCAAAATTCCAAAATAGCGCGATCGCGCATTCGCCAACTGGTGAATACAAAATTGGAAATGGTAGGTTTACCGGGAATTGGCGAACTTTATCCATCGGAACTTTCTGGAGGTATGCGGAAACGAGTTAGTTTTGCGCGTGCAATTATGTCTAACCCTGAGAGTGATCAACAGGGGCCAGAACTGTTACTTTACGATGAACCGACAGCCGGACTCGACCCCATTGCTTCTACAGTTATCGAAGATTTAATTCGTCATTTGCAATGCTCACATGGAGTTTGTAGTACTTATGCGATTGTCACCCATCAAGACAGCACAATTCGCCGTACCGCTGATAGAGTAATTTTTCTCTATCAAGGTAGAGTGCAGTGGCAGGGTACAGTTGATGAAATAGATAGCACAGACCATCCATTGATTAGACAATTTATGAGTGGAAGTGTGCAAGGCCCAATTCAGGTCGTCGGCTAGATGGATGGAGGAAAAATATGCGATCGCGAACATTTAGAGAAGGTTCTGTGGGGCTGTTGATCCTAATGGGAGTGGGAGCATTTGGATTAATAGTCATCTGGTTGAATCGCGTTAGCACTAGTCGCGGTTCATACAAGGCAATTGTGGAATTTGCGAATGCGGGCGGGATGCAAAAAGGCGCAACAGTCCGCTACCGTGGCGTGAAAATCGGCAATATATCCGCAATTCGACCGGGGCCAAATAACATTGAAGTAGAAATTGAAATTCCCCAAGGTGATTTAATTATTCCTAGCAATGTAGTAGTTGAAGCCAATCAGAGTGGACTGATTAGCGAAAGTATCATTGATATTACTCCTAAAGCTGCTTTACCTACTGGGGTTGTTGTTGCTAAACCACGAGATAAAAATTGTGATCCTAAACTAATTATTTGTAATGGCTCGCGGCTAAAAGGTCAAGTTGGTATCAGTGTTGATGAACTGATTCGCAGCTCAACTGAGTTGGCGACTGTATATAATAACCCCAAATTTTATAGTAATGTTAACAGGCTATTAGAAAGCTCCACCTCCGCCGCCACGAGCTTGACTGCTCTAACTCGCGACCTCCGGGTTTTATCTAGAAGCGCCCAAGGTCAGTTAGGCACATTTTCCGCTACAGCTAATTCTGTACAACGGGCGACTAATCAATTAACCGCATCTAGTACTAAAACAGTCAATCAACTGGGTTCAGCCGCAACCCAATTTAGTTTAACTGCAAGTCAAGCCAGTCGCCTTTTGACTAACTTAGATAACCTAGTCACTAACAACCGTTCTTCATTGGTTGCGGCTTTAAACAATATCACCGAAACCAGCAACGCTTTACGCACTACAGTTAGCGGCTTATCACCTGCAATTAATCGCTTAACTCAAGGTGAAGCGATTAAAAATTTAGAAACTCTATCTGCAAATGCAGCACAAGCATCAGCTAATTTACGCGATGCAACCAAGAGTTTAAACGACCCCAAAAACACAGTATTACTGCAACAAACTCTCGATTCTGCTAGAGCTACTTTTGAAAATACCCAGAAAATTACCGCTGATTTAGACGAGTTGACAGGCGACCCAACTTTTAGAAGTAATCTCAGACAATTGGTCAATGGTTTGAGTAACTTAGTATCTTCCACCGAACAAATGCAGCAGCAAGTAGAGGTGGCTGCTACTCTAGATGCGCTCAAAGCATCAATTAATAAGCCTGATAATCAACCTAATGTTGTAATTGCAACTCCACCCATCAAACCACAAGCTGTCACTATTAATCCTTCAGCTACCTCTGTTAAAACTGCTGATAAACACTTTCCATCAGCTGTCACTATAACTACGCCGGAATCATCTTCAGAAAAATTGTTGCAGCAACTAAGACAATATCAAAAGCAACGGGAACAAGAGAAGATAGAGGCGAGGAATTAGGGATTAGGGATTGGGGACTGGGTATTGGGGACTGGGTATTGGGGATTGGGGATGAGGGACAATAACTTTTGACTTTTTAGTATAGACGCGATTTATTACGTCTATATAACTCTTGTACAGACGCGATTCATCGCGTCTCTCCAACCCTTAACTTATGAAAGATAATCAAAATTTTTTCCTGCGTAATATTTGGTATTATGCCTTGCCTAGCGATCGCCTGAAGCCAGGTAAGATGATCGCCCGTACTTTTTTGGAAGAACCAGTATTACTATGTCGTACCCTTGAGGGTAAAGTGTTTGCTGTGCGGGATATTTGTCCCCATCGTGGTATTCCTTTAAGCTGCGGGCGCTTTGATGGGCAGGAAGTAGAATGCTGTTATCATGGTTGGCGTTTTGATCATGGGGGGCGTTGTACTGTCATTCCTTCTTTAGTTGAAGGACAAGATGTAGATTTAAATCGCTACAATGTAGAATCCTACGAAGTGAGGGAAACTCAGGGTAATATCTGGATATATATGCCAGAACCAGGTAAATCTCAAGGTTCGCCCTCAGATATGGAAATTCCCGTGATTCCCGGGTTTGGCGATCGCCCGCCGCAGTTAGTTGAAGTGATGCGGTTTCCCTGTTTTGTCGATCATGCAATCTTAGGTTTGATGGATCCCGCCCATTCGCCTTATGTGCATCGCGTCTGGTGGTGGCGTTCTGGTCAACTACACGACGAAATTAAGCAATTTGACCCTTCACCTTATGGGTTTACCATGCGTAAACACCAATTACCCGCTAATACAGGTTCAGCTTATAAATTCATCGGCGGCGGAATTCCCGAAACCGAAATTTCTTTCCGCATCCCCGGAGTGAGAATCGAAAACACCACAACCGCCAAGCATCAAGTTTGCAACTTGACAGCAATTACACCAATTTCAGAAACAGAATGCGAAGTGAATTTTGCCTTTTATTGGACAGTTCCTTGGGCTGGATTTGCCAAGCCGTTAATTCGTCTATTTACACGCGCCTTTCTTGACCAAGACCGCAGGGTAGTAGAAAAGCAGCAAATTGGTTTAAAGCACGATCCTGTGCTGCGATTAATTAAAGATTCCGATGTACAGGCGCAATGGTATTACCAATTAAAGCGCGAGTATGCACGTTCTTTGACTGAAGGTCGTCCCTTTATCAACCCGGTGAAGAGTCAGCTGTTGCATTGGCGGGCTTAATTTGGTGTTGAGTTTAAGGATAGCGCATTAAGCTTGCAGGGGGGCAGGGGGCAGGGAGCAAGGGGGAGAAAGATTATCCTTGATTGTATTGGGATGCATTGTTAATGCATGGGCTGACATTGGCAATGTATCGGGTTGCATTGTTAATGTATAGGGTTACATTGGCAATGTATCTGGTCACATTGTTAATGTATGGGTTTACATTGGTAATGTATCGGGTCACATTATTAATGTATGGGGTTACATTGCCAATGTATCGGGTCACATTATTAATGCATAGGCTGACATTGTTAATGCATCGGCTGGCAAAGATAATTCATGAATGCGATCGCGGATGTCAGCTTATCGTCATTTAAATTGCATCATTCCCATGCTGGGAAACCCTCTCCCTTACCCCCTGCGCCCCTGCAGCCGCAATGTGCTTTCCTATATGCTTAACAGCTTATTAGGCGTTCGGCTCTCCTGGCCAAACTTCTGCATCTTCGAGAACATTATAAATAATTTGTTGGTAGGCTTTTGATTCTCTTGGAGGAAAAATACCCCAGGAATCCAATCCCCAAGAAGTTTGTATAGAACCAACAGCGAATACTTTTGCACCACTAGGGGCTGTAAAGTAAACTCCTTGTGCTGTATATACTGCCTCCGGTGGTAACTCTCCGATAAAAGACTCAAAGACATTAGAATTATTAGATATTGAACCTAATATTTTAGATTCAAAAATAATTGAATTCATGAAACTAGGTGTATTTATTTGTGTTTGTGGCTGTGCAATTGGATCTGGATCGATATGATCCCATTCATAACCAACTAACAAAGGAATTTCATCGCCTGCTTGTAAGCCAGTTCCTCGTAAAACAGGATGATTTTGTTTAATTTTTAGCGGGGAACCGCCATAAATATCATTACTATCACCTATATAACCAACACCTAATAGTCCTTGCTCTCCAGTAATCCTACAGCCATCAATTGTTTTATTAAATAATTCTGAATCGCGAAATCTATAAGTAGGTAAAATATTTAATGTATCTGGTTGGTAATTATTAACTATACCACCAGCTAAAGCTTCATTACGTTTATGAATTGTAGCAGTTCGATAATCACTACTCCACTTAATATTCCAATAGCAAGTATTTGCTGACAATGAAACTACGCTCACACCACATTTTATGGCTTTTTGAATTGCTTTATATTCTCTAAAACTCCAATACTCATCATGTCCGCTGTTCATAAATACAAAATATTTTTGGACATATTCTGCCCCATTTTTATCTATATCTTGTCCACAACAGTAAGAAACCCGATAAGCATTTTTTTCTAACCATCTAATTGTCTGGTATTCCCATCGCAGTGGATTACTATTTGTTGCTGTATGATTGTAAGTATTGCCTTCCAAAGGTCTGTCTAGGGAAATTTGCAGTGAACGCTGACCACTAGAATAAGATGAAAACTTATTACCAGCATTATAAGCAAAACTGTTATAAGCATCATATGTGCTGAAGGCAAATTTATACAAAATATCAGATTTTAAATTATCATCACGCAATACAAAGAAGGATAGACACTGCTTGCCTGTAAGCTTGTCTGTAAGCTTAACCATGTAACAACCAGTTACCCAATCTTTATCAGTTTTGATAGTGTAGGTTGTGAGCCAATTAAATCTCACTAATTTAGTTAATGGGTCAACTATTTCTGGATTTTGGTGAGTAGCTGGGATATTATCAGCTTCGTGAATTAGTCTAGCGCCTACTCCACTGTAATAACCCAATCTAAAGACTTCTACCTTGATATGTCCTAAAGTTGCTAAGCTTACCTTTAAATCAATAAATTCTCCTTTATTGATTGACTGTGACGAGAGGAAAGCCGCTATTTGTAAATCTTGAGCATAATCAATATTATCCCATCCTTCTGTACCAGGCTTGAGGTTTTCTAGGAAGATTGGGTGATTAATTACGTGTTGTCTGACTTTAATAGTTTCTTGATCTTCGCTGGCATCAAAAACAATATCCTGATAGTAGTAACTGTTTTGATAACTAAAGCTTGGGAAAGCAGGATATTTTGTTTCTCTGTCATTATAACCTGGAGCATAGTATGCAAATACACTATTAACTGATTCATTTGCACTGATTGCAGTAATTGCTCCTTTTGTATGAGAATCGTTGAAAAAGAAGGCTGTTCTTGGTAGCCTTTTTAAAATTTCTGTAGATACAAGATAAATTTTGCTGGGCTCAATGGTGATAGGTGTACTGAGGGATACTTCATTCCAAGAGTCTCCCACAATATTTGTAAACTCTGCTTCTGCTAATAATTGTTGTGTTTCTACATCCCACAATCGAGCTTTATGAGGTTGGGTAATATCATCAGATGCAGGAATCCAAGCTCTAATAGCTTTTACAACGCCTGGAATAGAAGTTCTAAATTTAAACCCGAGATCGTAAGGTAAATCATCCCCTGCAATATGTCCATCAGATCTGGGATCTTTATCTTCAAATAAACGTAGATTTTGATTATTACCAATACCTATAACATAATCAATAAAATCTGGTTTTGTTCTCATATTAATACCAAAATGAGTGAGAGGAACAAATAAAATATGAGGATGGCTGAAATTAAGCTACAATTCGTATTTGATGTTTTCCGGATAGCTCTTTTATCAATTAAAAAAGAGCTATTTGGCATTAAAGATGTAGAGAAAATCAACCTCAACGCCAGCTTTGATATACGAGATTGCTTTTGAAAGTTACAAGACTGCAAGCCATTGTTAAAAAATTAGATCTCAAAAAAATTCTTCAACGCCAGTAATTCAGCGGGTGCTATGGAGCGATAATAGATACTTTGGTCTTCTAACTGTTCTAAAGTATGAACAATGCAGGTAAAACACCTGTTTCATTAGGGCTGTTGGGTGCAGCTGCTTTTATGGTAATTGCTGATGTGCGGGTAATTGACCCACTTTTGCACATCATTGCTGACGAGTTTAAAGTTGGTGTCGGTAGTGCAGCAATTATTGTCAGTGCCTACACAATACCTTATGGATTATTTCAATTAGTTTACGGCCCATTGGGCGATCGCATTGGCAAACTGAAAGTCATTACAGCCGCACTCACAGCCTTTGCTGTGGGAACTGCGGCTTGTGCTTTTGTGCCTAATATCATGCTTCTAACTTTACTGCGCTTCCTCACTGGTGTGGTAGCAGCCGGAATTATCCCCGTTACCTTAGCTTATATCGGTGATCACTTCCCCTATGAACAACGTCAAACTGCGATTGGCAAATATTTAAGTGCGCTGGTATTAGGACAAATTCTCGGCGGGAGTTTGGGCGGTATCTTTGGGGAATATGTCAGTTGGCGAGAGATATTTTTAGTATTTGGGGTTGTCTCGCTAGTTATATCTATAGAATTGTGGCGAAAAATAGGCAAACTCCGTCATGAAACACATTCTCACGTTCCCTTTGGTTGGGAAACATTCCGCCCTTATTTACAACTGATGACGCAACCAGTCGCCCAAACTGTAATTATTGGCGTATTTATTGAAGGCTTTTGCTTATTTGGGGGATTTGCTTATGTGGGCGCATTCCTCAGAGATAGATATAACTTACCTTATGTAGCAATTGGCTTTATGCTCAGTGGTTTTGGTATAGGTGGACTAATTTACAGTCGTTCAGTCAAGTATTTGGTGCGGAGATTGGGCGAAAGGGGGTTAATGGGGTTTGGTGGGGTGTTGATGTGTATTTCTTTTTTAGCGATCGCATTATTCCAGAATTGGGTGCTGTTTATTCCCTTCAATATTCTTTTGGGATTAGGCTTTTACATGATGCACAGCACATTGCAAACCCAAGCCACAGAACTTGCACCCGAAGCGAGAGGAACTGCGGTGTCGCTATTTGCTTTTAACTTATTTATTGGACAGGGAATTGGTGCAGCCGCCTTTGGCAGAATTGTTGATAACTTCGGTTATATCCCTTGTTTTATCATTACAGGAATTGCGATCGCCTTGCTTTCCCTTTGGCTAGTCAAGCGGAAGTAGCAGTCTCGATGAAAAAATTTTCATCGTCATACATGAAAGAAAGATGAGGGGGATGAGGGAGATAAGGGAGAAATAACAACTGGACTTAGCACACTTTCATCTACCCCTAGTTAGAAATACAACTCATACTGTAGTCAATTTCTAGAGGATAATCAAAAGCGATCGCACCTGTATGAAAAACTAATTTTCAACAAGATTAAATACTCCATTGAGAAACTGCACAATTATCAATTTCTCCCCCATCCCCCTCATCCCCCTCATCTCCCTCATCCCACTTAACTATGCCCAAAGTCCACGTTAACGGAATCGATTTATTCTATGACATCCAAGGTAAAGGTGAGCCATTACTATTAATTTCCGGCTTCTTGTGCGATCATGCTTATTGGTCATTGCTGATGCCTTCACTGAAACAGTATCAAGTAATTCGCTTCGATAACCGAGGCTTTGGGCGAACTTCTGAACCTGATAGCCCCTACACTATTCAGCAGATGGCGACTGATGCAGCCGCACTACTAGAAACAATCGGCATCAATAAGATACATCTAGCAGGGCATTCAATGGGAGGCTTAATTGCTCAAGAAATTGCATTAGCACACCCAGAAAAAGTAAAAAGTCTAATACTACTCTCATCCTTAGCCAAGGGTGATGGTCGATTCAATAGTATTGTCTCCACTTGGGGAGAACTTCCCCGCACTCTTGACTGGAAAACTTACCAGCAAGTCATCTTACCGTGGATATTTACTGATGAGTTCTACTCCATTCCTGGGATGATCGATATGATTGTCAAGATGGCGGTTAACTATCCATTTCCGCCAACCCCTCAGGGAATCTATCATCAAAGCCGCGCTATCCTCAGCTGCGATACTACACAACGCCTCAAAGATATTCAATGCCCTACTTTAGTTCTAGTAGGTAAACAAGATATTCTCACCCCTGTAAAATTTTCTCACCAACTTGCCCAAGGGATTCCCCAAGCAGAACTTGTAGTGCTTAACTCTGGGGGACATGGCTTCTTGATTGAGTCACCGGAAGATGTCGCCGCTGCAATGCTGAAGTTTCTCTCAACTCAACAGTTTTGAGGAATTACTTAGCACTCTTAGGATTTTCCGAAATAGGATATCTCTCTGATGTAGCTATAGAACAGCAAGATACATTAGAGCTAACTGGAATATTTATGAAATCCTCTCCCCTAGCCTTAGCCGTTGTCATTGGTGCGCTTACCATTACCCAGAGTGCTTACGCTAACCAAAAGAATGTTCCATCTACAAACACTCAGAATCATCAAGCTGCGGTTTTAGCTACAAAACCATTGTCATTGATTGGTAAATGGGGTTATAGTCTCAACCAAAATAATTCTCCATTAACAGGAAATACAATTTTGCGTGAGCAAGAAAAAGTATGCAAAAATCTTAACCCATTTGAGATTATCCAAAATCCCAATATTTTATTTACGCCCTGTCAGCAACCAACAACTAAAACAACTGCTCAACTCTCTGAGCCAATTGAATATTTTAAAGTTCCACCACTGGATTCGGGAATTAAGGTAACAGTTTCTAAATTTTAAAATTCATCGGTAAAAATAGTTTTGAATTGGTAACTACTCACTATAAAACCTTCTTTCTATTGAATATAGAACAGCAATATTGTATTGTTCGCTGTACATATAATCGTAGGGGCACAATATCTTGTGCCCCTACCCTTGTAATTCATGAGAAAAAATAAACTGTATAACAAAAGATTCGTAATTAATAATCCGTAACCAGAGACAGTTTCACAAAGCGAGATAAATTAGAGATAATTTCAACCAAAACTGAAATCAAGCTCAATTGCACTTTGGGTAAATTCCAGCAGGAAAATTACGAATTACGAATTACGAATTAGTAATTAAACTACCGTTGCTGTCGCTTTCAAATCAAAAATCTTTTCGATGATATCTTCCACGACTTTATCGGGTGTGGACGCACCAGAAGTAATACCCACGGCAATTTTACCCTTTGGTAACCAATTGTCGGTGGTGACGATATCTCCAGTTAATTGCCGATGTTCAATAGATGTGGCTGATTTAATCCGCTCTACACAATCAATGTGATAAGAAGGAATTCCTCGCTCAAAAGCTATCTGTTGCAATTGCGTAGTATTGGAAGAATTAAAGCCACCAATTACTATCATTAAATCCAGATTTTGTTGCACTAAGTCCAACATTGCATCTTGGCGTTCTTGGGTAGCGTCACAGATAGTATTAAAGCTTTGGAAATGTTGATTAATTTCTGTGGGGCCGTATTTATGCATCATAGTACGCTCAAATAGCTTACCAATTTGCTCAGTTTCGCCTTTGAGCATTGTTGTTTGGTTAGCAATCCCCACCCGTTCTAAATCTTTATCGGGATCAAATCCGGCTGAACAGGCTTTGGCAAATTTTTGCAGAAATTCTTCGCGATCGCCTCCGTGGAGAATATAGTTGGTAACATATTCTGCTTCCCGCATATTCAGCACAATCAGATATTTCCCTGCAAAGGAACTGGTAGCCACGGTTTCTTCGTGCTTGTATTTACCGTGAATAATCGAGGTATAGTCAATTTTTTTGTGCTTTTCGACGGTATTCCAAACTTTAGATACCCAAGGACAAGTTGTATCCACGATTTTGCAGCCTTTATCGTGGAGAATCTGCATTTCCTGAACGCTAGCCCCAAATGCAGGTAAGATGACTACATCTTCATTTTCAACTACAGTAAAGTCTTTTTTTCCAGCATTCACAGGAATAAATTTTACTTCCATCTCCTGCATCCGCTGATTCACAGAGGGATTGTGAATAATTTCATTAGTAATCCAAATACGCTCACTGGGGAAGTGCTGGCGGGTTTCATAAGCCATTGCTACCGCACGTTCTACACCCCAGCAGAAACCAAAAGCTTGCGCCAACAGAATTGTCACCTCACCGCGTTCTAGAGTGTAATTGCGATCGCGAATCTGTTGGATTAAGTTACTCTGATACTCAGACTGTAACTGAGTAGCCACTTCCGCCTGATGACCAAATCCTTTACGATTATAGTTTTCCGAATGTTGCAGGCTACGTTTAAAAGCTTTTGTATCCATTGGATTGTTTTAGTTAGTTCACCATCTCTCATTTTCTCTCGTCAAGACGCTAATGAGGCGTGTAACATAACTTAAACTGGGGATTGGGGACTGGTGATTGGGGATTAGGTAGAAAAAATAACTTTTGACTCTTGTACAGACGCGATTTATCGCGTCTCTGTGCTGACTAATCGACTACTTTAATTAATCCGCCTTGTACAGCGTGAAAAACTTTGTTGATTTGCAACATTTCCTGTTCGTTCAAATCTTCTTTAGATAACAACGCTGACATCAATAGCTGTTGGTCTTGGCGTGTAATTCTACGTATATTCAAAATACGCTCAAAGACAGCCTCTAACTGTACTTGGTTTGTAGGCGCGGTGATTAACATATTTTCTTAACAAAAATTAGTTGATTCATATAATATCTATAGTTAAACTAACAATTTTTGATAAAGCTTGACATTAGTACCTATACGGAAACACCAAAGAGTATTAACTATAGCGGTTTTCATGTAAATGGAATAAACTACTCTATTCCCAATCCCCAGTCCCCATTACCCCTAATCCCCAGCCCCCAACCCATTTGTGCTAGAATTTCCTGGCAAGTTTGAACTCTACAACTGGAACGCAACATAAGATCAGCCCAACATTGATGTAACTAATCAAATGAATTCTGGACAACCATTAGGTTCAGTCACCCAAGGCTCTCTGACTGGAGGGTTAGAAGTAAGATTACACCCGGATATCTCTGTTGAAGATATGCGAGTGGGTAAGTTTTTAGTCGTGCAAGGGATGCGATCGCGCTTTTTCTGTATGCTGACAGATGTAGCGCTAGGAACTGCTAATGCCCGTATTATTGCTGATCCACCAAATTGGGAAGATACTTTTTTACGGGAAGTATTAGCTGGTAGTGGTACATATGGCACGATTAATCTCGCGCCGATGTTGATGTTTACACCAGAAGAAGTTGAGGAATCTTTCTCACCCACAAATGGTAAATCAGCCAATCCCTTTGTGCCATCCATGACTGGTTTAGCTTCGTTTCAGCCTCAAACTAGCACCACAATGGAATTGTTACCAGTGAAAACGATTCCCAGTCACTTTAGCCAAGTTTACGAAGCAAGCGAAGAAGATTTTCGCCGCGTTTTTGGTTGGGAAGATGATACCCAAAGGAAAAACTTCTCCATTGGCAAACCGCTAGATATGGATGTACCAGTCTGTATCGATTTAGACAGGTTTGTGGAACGGAGTAACGGCGTATTTGGCAAATCTGGAACTGGTAAATCCTTCCTGACACGCTTAGTTTTAGCTGGGATAGTCCGGAAAAACGCGGCGGTAAATTTAATTTTTGATATGCACTCAGAGTATGGCTGGCAAGCCGTCTGTGAAGGCAAGCAATATAGTACAGTTAAAGGATTAAAACAGCTATTTCCCGGTAAAGTCGAAGTTTACACCCTCGATCCGGAATCGACAAAGCGCCGGGGCGTACGCGACGCGCAAGAACTTTATCTCAGTTACGAACAAATAGAAGTTGAAGACGTTAAGTTATGTTCTCGTGATTTAGGACTCTCGGAAGCAGCTTTAGATAATGCAAATATTCTTTATGCTGAATATGGCAAGGCTTGGATTCTTCAGTTGTTGAACATGACTAACGAAGAAATCAAGATGTTTTGTGAGGAAAAGCGGGGACACCAAGGTTCAATTATGTCCTTGCAACGCAAACTGCTGCGCTTAGATAACTTGAAGTATATGCGCGCCGCTTGTCCGCAGAACTATATTAATCAAATTTTGCGATCGCTCGAAGCCGGTAAGCACGTGGTAGTCGAATTTGGCTCCCAGTCGGATATGCTCTCATATATGTTGGTGACGAATATGATCACCAGAAGAATTCATAGCCATTATGTCAGCAAAGCCGAAAGATTTTTGCATAGTGGTAATGTGAGCGATCGCCCAACGCAACTTGTGATTACCATTGAGGAAGCCCATCGTTTCTTAGATCCTGCGATCGTTCAAAGTACCATCTTTGGGACAATCGCCCGGGAGATGCGTAAATATTTCGTAACGTTGCTAGTGGTTGATCAACGCCCATCGGGGATAGATAATGAAGTTATGTCCCAAATTGGGACTCGTATCACAGCCTTGCTCAATGATGAAAAAGACATTGACGCAATTTTCACGGGAGTCTCTGGTGCTGGCAGTCTGCGATCGGTATTAGCAAAGTTAGATTCCAAGCAACAAGCCCTAATTTTAGGTCACGCGGTACCCATGCCAGTAGTAGTCCGTACCCGTCCCTATGATGCTACTTTCTATGCAGAAATTGGCGATCCAGCTTGGGAAGAAAAACCCGACGAAGAAATCTTCGCCGCAGCTGAACTAGCAAGAGCCGATTTAGGCTTTTAGTCAAAAGAAAGTATTTTCTTCCCAATCCCCAATCCCCAGTCCCCAATCCCCATGCCCATTTCGTAACATCCCACCCTACTACTAGAGAATCAGTTCGGTTATCTCCCTAATTCTCGGCAACAGAAGCCGGGGTTTTCGCGTCACTATAGATATAGTAAGCAGTTAAAGGAATTTCAAATTTTTTTGCCAAACAAACAGTTGTGCCCTATAATTGAAAGATTTATCTGGGCCACTTTACTATCCACCAGATTTGTCGTATTATAATAAAAGTAAAACTCATATCGACTTCGCATTTTACAGTTACCGCCAGTAACTAACGGCAAGAAGAATTGTTGAAAAAAAGCCAGTGTATATCTAAATAGACTGCAAAATTTAGGGAGGGTAGGGGAACCTATCTCAGCGATACACCGTCATGGAAACGGCTGTATAAATTAATTGCTTATAGTACCTCCCTATGTTCTGTGATATATGTAATACCTTTGCTAATCCCCCATAGTTTAGTTATTAAAGATTCATTGTGTTTACGGAGTAGAGGACAACGCACCAATGCCTACTGTTAACACCGCAACCGAAAACCTAAACACCAAATTCACGGCTGATATGGTGCGAACCTATCTGCGAGAAATTGGTCGTGTGCCACTGCTAACCCGTGAGCAAGAGATTGTTTTTGGGAAGCAGGTGCAACAAATGATGACGCTACTGGACGCTAAAGAGGCGTTGGCGAAGAAACTGCACCGCGAACCGAGTTTACCAGAGTGGGCGGAACAAGTTCGCCAATCTGAAACTGAAGTCAAACAGACAGTAGCTCAAGGTAAACGCGCCAAGCAAAAGATGATTGAAGCGAACCTCCGCTTAGTGGTTGCTATTGCGAAGAAATATCAAAAGCGCAACATGGAGTTTCTGGATTTAATCCAAGAAGGAACTCTAGGCTTAGAGCGGGGTGTAGAGAAATTCGATCCGATGCGTGGCTACAAGTTCTCGACTTATGCTTACTGGTGGATTCGCCAAGCAATTACGAGAGCGATCGCTCAACAAGGGCGTACTATTCGGTTACCGATCCACATTACTGAGAAGCTGAACAAAATCAAAAAAGTACAGCGCGAACTAGCTCAAAAGTTAGGGCGATCGCCAAACCCGGCGGAAATTGCTCACGAACTCGAGCTAGAGCCTATGCAAATTCGCGAGTATTTAAATATGGCTCGTCAGCCAGTTTCTTTGGATGTGCGCGTGGGTGATAACCAAGATACCGAGCTACAAGAAATGCTGGAAGATGACGGCCCATCTCCAGAGTATTACACCACTCAAGAATTTTTGCGCCAAGACTTGAACACCCTGTTGGCAGAACTAACCCCCCAACAGCGAGAAGTTCTAGCTCTGCGCTTTGGCTTGGAAGATGGTAATGAAATGTCCTTGGCGAAAGTTGGTGAAAGATTAAATCTCAGCCGCGAACGCGTTCGCCAATTAGAGCATCAAGCTCTTGCTCATTTACGTCGCCGTCGAGCCAATGTCAAAGAATACGTTGCTAGTTAAAAGCCAAATAACTTTTAACTGCGAGCCTCCTGAAATCAGGGGGCTATTTTTTTGGTCATTTGTCATTGGTCATTTGTCATTGGTCATTTGTCATTGGTCATTTGTCATTGGTCATTTGTCATTGGTCATTTGTCATTGGTCATTTGTCATTGGTCATTTGTCATTTGTCATTTGTCATTGGTCATTTGGTAATGGGTAATTGGGTGTTTGGTGTTTGTTATTTCCCCCTCATCCCCCTCATCCCCCTCATCCTCCTCATCTCCCTCATCCTCCTCATCTCCCAATCCCCAGTCCCCAGTCCCCAATCCCTTTTTCCAAAAAATCTTTCGACATATTCCGTAATGAATGGATTCGTTGTTGTAGTTATATTTAGTGCTACTAAAGGGCTATATCGAAAGTGGATTTTTTGAGAAAAATATCAAAATTAGTTGAGATTTACTCTAGAAAAAACATTTTTTGTAATTTTTCTTCTTACATCACCCAATCAGGTGAATCTATAGGGTGAAGCAGAAAGTGGCTCTAGGACGATATTCTAGGGTTGCAAGTAAAAACTAAACAAAAATTTCCGTTTTAGGTATTTTTATTCCCTTGACAATATAAATCAAACCATTGAGGGAGCCTTCATTACAAATACTTAGTTAAGTTCTAATAAGTTGCTGAGAGAGTAGTTAGTTTTTTAGAGGAGTAGTCGGGTGCTTAACAACATTAATCAATTCTGTGCCTCTCGTCAGTTGAAAATGCCTGCTGTTGCTTTAGTTATTGCTCTTGGTATTTTCGGTGAGCAAACTCAACCAGTATTCAGTCAGCAAATAGAAGTAAATTCTCAAAATAACTCTGCTAGTGTTTTATCACAACTAAGAGAAGTAAAAGCGCAGAGAAATCAAGTTTGGGCAACTGCTGAAACGAGCAATAATATTGCTGAGTTTGTTAGTGAACCTAGCAGAGAATCGAACTTTCACACTTCAGCTAAAGGCTTAAAAACAGCACCTAAAACTACAGCGATCGCTAGCAGTAACCAGAAATCTGCTAAAGAAGCCGCAAATGTGCCAATGAGTAATGTCCCCAACCGAGACGGCGTTTATTTATACGGTCAATCACCAGCCGCAAACCAAATTGGACAAGGCTATATTGTCTTTGAGAAGCGCCAAGGTAAAGTGAATGGTGCGTTATATATGCCCAATTCAGAATTTAGCTGTTTTCAAGGCACAATTGACCGCTCTGGAGAATTAGCAATGACGGTTAATGGTTCCGCAGATGAAAGTACTTCAAATGAAGTAGCTACCAGGAACACAATACCTACCATTAGTGAGGAGGAGCTAAGTAGCTATCCTTACTCTGTGGCGCTGCAAGATTATCATCAAATCAAGTCTATTAGTGCCAATGACCGCCGCATTTTGCAAATGTGTAATCAATCTTCAAACTAATACCGCCGTGCGGTAGTCAAAAATTGTAGAGACGCGATTCATCGCGTCTGTATTCAAGAGTCAAAAGTTAATATTTTTGTATATTTGACGCAGGAATATTTGGTAGAAAAAATATCACCTGTTAAGCTATTGGATATACCTGTTAGAGAAATCCAAAATCTAAAATTCAAAATTGTCTGATATGCAGCTTTATCTATAAATGATGAATGATGAATTATGTTGATTCGTCATTCATCATTCATCATTTTAATACTCAATTCCTGGTTGAGCTTTCACGCCTTGATCGCGGAAAGGATGCTTCACCAGAGTCATTTCTGTGACTAAATCGGCTCGTTCGATTAATGCGGCTGGTGCGCCTCTCCCGGTAAGAATTACGTGAGTAGTTTCGGGTTTCTGTGATAAACCTGCTAATACTTGCTCAACTTGTAAATAACCCATTTTAAGCGCAATATTAATCTCATCCAATAAAACTAAGCGAAACTCTGGATTACGGATGTATTCTAATGATTTTTCCCAGGCGGATTGCGCTTTATCTAAATCGCGATCGCGGTCTTGAGTTTCCCAGGTAAAGCCTTCACCCATCGCATGAAATTCTAGCTGGTCTTGCCAATTACTGAACACCCGTTTTTCTGAAGGTTCCCAGGCTCCTTTGATAAATTGGACGATCGCAACTTTATAGCCATGACCAAGCGATCGCAACACCATCCCCAAGGCCGCAGTTGTTTTCCCTTTACCGTTACCAGTATTAACAACAATTAATCCTTTTGTCGGTATAGCTTGTGCTATTCGCTGATCCTGAACTTCTTTCCGCCGCTGCATCTTTTTGCGGTATTGCTCATCACTTAAGGATGAAGACATTACCTCGTCAATTACACGTGCAATTTCTTTATCTGAATCGAATGCTTCTGGGGTATCGTTTTTCATCAATTTGGTTTGAAGATACTGGCAATAACTTTAACAACGGAGAAAATGAAGTAAAATTTTGTTATTTAGTAAATTTTACTTATCTTATATTTCACAGATGTTCCGGACAATCACACTGGAAAATATTGCAAATTTATTAGATTTTTTAACATTATTTACGGACACAGAAGCACAGCTATATAACATAGAAACCGAACCCTTGACTTTAGATCCATATAGCTATTCTAAAGAATTTAATGAGTTCATTACATCTGTTTATCAAGAAAATTTTGTCATTGACTTTAATTGGATAGCTTGGCAAAATGAAGCGGAGCGTTTGGTGGCAAATCCAGAATTATTAATTTTAGCTAACCTTTCTACATTGCAGAAATTGTTAACAACTCACATGCGTAAAGAGCGCTTTGTTAGCGGTCATTTAGCTGCGATGATTAAGAATGGTCATTTTCTGGCAATCTTCCACAGACTGCAAGCAATTCATGCAGATTTAATGTTAGAAAAGTCTGACAATCAAGGAAAACAAAACATGATAAAGCAAATGTCAGTTTTTCAAGGCGATATTACTCAGCTACCAGTAGATGCAATTGTTAATGCTGCCAAAAATTCCCTACTGGGTGGTGGTGGCGTTGATGGCGCAATTCATCGTGCGGCTGGGCCAGAACTTTTGGCAGAATGTCGTCAGTTGCATGGTTGCGCTACAGGGGAAGCAAAAATCACCAAAGGTTACAAACTTCCAGCCAAATGGGTAATTCACACTGTCGGCCCAGTCTGGCACGGAGGTAATCAAAGTGAAGATGAGATGTTAGCTCAATGTTATCGCAACAGCTTGACTTTGGCAGAACAATACCAACTTAAAACTATTGCTTTCCCAGCCATTAGCACAGGGGTTTATGGGTTCCCCTTGGAACGCGCCAGCAAAATTGCGATCGCAGAAGTCAACAAGTTTTTGAATAGCCATCACTCTATAGAACAAGTGATTTTCGTTTGTTTTAGCCAAAGCGCCTATGATTGCTACATCAAAGGTGTGCAAGAAGTTGCAGAAAGCTAATAAGCTGTCGTTAAATTGGGTCACTTAGCGTTATTGACAATCAAGTCGATCATCGTGTTAATCACGCGATCGCTCTCCATTGGTAAAATCTCTTTACCATGCAATACATCCTGAACAATATGAAAATGCACTAATGACCCTAATAAAATCCTGGCCACTGCTTCTGGATCATTAATTTTCAGTTCAGGATGACTAGCAACGTATTGAGTCAGGGTTTCGACAACGGGTTTAATCATGGCGCGCACACAAATCTGCGCTAACTCTGGAAAACGTCCAGATTCGCCGATTAACACCCGCATCAATGCCCGATGTTCTTGGTCTGCTACCATGTGCTCTAAGGCTTTGGTTCCTAACTGGCGTAATACAACTGTTGGTTCACCTTGGAGAGGTTCTGTACCAAATATAGAGTTAAACTTTTGCCGTGATAAATGCTCAAGTAATACTTTAAATAGTTCTTCTTTATCCTGAAAGTGGCTGTAGACTGTGGCTTTAGACACCCCCGCAGCGACAGCCACTTTATCCATACTTGTACCAGCATAGCCATGCTTAAGGAACTCCTGCATCGCGCCTTGCAGAATTTGTTCCACTTTCTCAACTGAACTCTCGCGTTCTACTTCGTCAGCTTTTGTGCGTGCCATTTGTGAATCAACTTTGCTTATAAATTATTTTACTGGGGATTGGGTAATGGGGATTGGGGATTGGGGATTGGGGATTGGGGATTGGGGATTGGGGATTGGGTAATGGGAGAAGAGGAAGATGTAGACGCTTTGCGGCTTCCCGCAGGGTGGGGGATGAAGAGAAAATAACAAACACTAATGACTAATGACCAATGACCAATGACCAATGACTAATGACCAATGACCAATGACCAATGACTAATGACCAATGACTAATGACCAATGACTAATGACTAATGACCAATGACCACTTGACTAAACTACTCGGTTTAGTTTAGCATGATTTTGAACTGGACGGTTTAGTTTAATTGCCGCCAGCAAGAGGGGAATACTATGGCGCAAAACTGGAATTTAGCGGGTTTTCGAGCTTCCCAAACTGTCTTGAAGTCACCTGCAACCATAGCAATCATTACAGCTTTAATTACAGCAGGGGCTAGTGTTTATACGGTATCTAGGTTCCAAGCTGATTCTGTGAGAAAGCAAGAAGTAGCAGCGCCAATTCAACCAGTAGTAAAAACTGTAACTGTGTTGGGACGACTGGAACCGAACGGCGAGGTGATTAAACTATCTGCACCGACGGCTAATGAAGGAAATCGCGTAGAGCAGTTGTTGGTGAAAGAAGGCGATCGCGTCAAAGTTGGACAAGTAATTGCGATAATGGATAGTCGCGATCGCTTACAGGCGAGTTTGGGTGAAGCGCAAAGACAGGTGGAAGTTGCTAAATCTCGTCTAGCGCAGGTAAAAGCTGGTGCAAAGCAGGGAGAAATTGCAGCGCGTCAAGCTACTATCAACCGTCTGCAAGTTGAACTAGCGGGAAGCATCAGAACGCAACAAGCCACAATTAACCGTTTAGAAGCAGAACTGCAAGGACAACAGCAAAGTTTACAAGCCACCGTAGCACGTGTAGCGGCGGAGAAACGCAACGCGCAAGCTGATGTGCAACGCTATGAGAGTTTATATAAAGAAGGTGCTATTTCTAGTCAAGAAGTTGATCGTCGCAGATTAAGTGCCGAAACTTCTACCCAGCAATTTATCGAAAGCCAAGCCACCAAAGCCAGAACTGTCGCCACCCTAGAACAACAAATCAACGAAGCCAAAGCCAACCGTGACAAAACTATCGCTACTCTGGAACAGCAAATTAGTGAAGCCAAAGCCACCCTCAACCAAACTGCGGAAGTTCGTCCCACAGATGTAGCTAACGCGCAAGCCGAGGTAAACAGCGCTCAAGCTGCTGTCGAGAAAATTAGAGCGCAACTAAATCAAGCATATATTCGCGCTCCCAAAGCTGGACAAATTCTCAAAATTAATACCCGTGCTGGTGAAACTGTTGGCAATGATGGGATTGTGGAACTAGGCCAAACCGATCAGATGTATGCAGTTGCAGAAGTATACCAAAGTGATATTCATAAAGTGCGGCCTGGTCAAAAAGTCAAAGTCAGCAGCGATTCTCTTCCAGGGGAATTACAAGGAACCGTTGATTGGATCGGAATGCAGATACAACGGCAAAATGTGATTAACGCTGACCCTTCCAGTAATATTGACGCAAGAATAGTAGAAGTTCATGTGCGGTTAGATCAAGCATCCAGCACCAAAGCTGCTCAGTTTACCAATTTGCAAGTCAAGGCGGTGATTGAGCAATGATTGGATTTATCTCTCAACTCCAGAGACGCACACCTTTAGGATGGTTGCAATTAAGTCATCAAAGAAGCCGTTTATTAGTTGCACTATCAGGTATTGCCTTTGCAGATGTTCTCATGTTTATGCAGCTGGGGTTTCAGACTGCATTGTATGACAGTAACACCAGATTGCATCGCAGTATGCAAGCTGACATTGTGCTTGTTAGTCCCCAAGCGCGTAACTTGGCGAATATGTCCAGCTTTACCAGACGGCGACTTTATCAAGCAATGGATTTCCCAGGGGTAAAGTCAGCTGAAGGTATGTATATTAATTTTGGCGATTGGAAGAATCCTCAAACTAAGAAAAAGACGGCGGTGCTAGTGATGGGATTTAACCCTGACAAGCAAGTATTGGACTTACCAGAAGTTAACCGTCAAAAAGATACTGTCAAGCTACCAGATACAATGCTTTTCGATCGCGCCGCTAGAGGAGATTACCAAAATGCGATCGCCCAAATTAATAGCGGAAAACCTGTCACTACAGAAATCGACCGCCGCACAATTAGCATTAACGGCTTATTTTCTGTCGGTGCATCCTTTATTGCCGATGGTACATTAATTACTAGCGACCAGAACTTTCTCCGAGTATTTCCTAGACGAGATGCTAGCAGTCTGAGTCTTGGTTTAATTCAACTGCAACCAGGTTACAACCCCAAGGAAACTGCTAACGCTTTAAAATCTCATCTGGGTACAGATGTCAAAGTTTTAACCAAAGCTGAATTTATTGAATTTGAAAAAGAATACTGGAAAACCAACACTGCGATCGGCTTTATCTTCAGCCTCGGTGTAGGAATGGGATTCATGGTTGGCGTGATTATCGTTTATCAGGTTCTCTCCACAGATGTCAACGCCCACATGAAAGAATACGCCACCTTCAAAGCAATGGGTTACAACAACCTCTACTTATTAGGTATCGTCTTTGAAGAAGCGATAATTATGGCAATATTAGGCTTTCTACCTGGTTTCGGCGTGTCTATAGGACTATACGCACTCACACGGAACGCTACAAATTTACCTTTATATATGACCTTAGCCAGAGCCATCCAGGTACAAGTACTCACCATCATTATGTGCATGATTTCCGGTGCGATCGCCACACGCAAAGTTCAATCTGCTGACCCCGCAGATATGTTTTAAATGTTATTTGTCATTTGTCATTTGTCATTTGGTAATGGGAATTAGATCCCCAGTCCCCAGTCCCCACTCCCCAATCCCTGCTATGAATCCAGTAATCTCTATCCAAAATCTCGACCACTACTTTGGTCAAGGTCAACTGAAAAAGCAAGTTCTGTTTGATATCAATTTAGAAATCAACGCTGGCGAAATTATCATCATGACTGGGCCTTCGGGTTCTGGTAAAACTACCTTACTAACCTTAGTAGGAGGCTTGCGTTCTGCTCAATCTGGTAGTTTGCAAATATTGGGAAGGGAACTCTGCGGTGCAAATGCAGCACAACTTACCGAAGCTAGACGCAGCCACGGCTATATATTCCAAGCGCATAACTTGCATGGGAGTTTGACCGCCCTTCAGAATGTGAGAATGGGATTAGAACTGCATCAAGATATTTCACCCCAGGACATGAAACAGCGTTCTGCTGAAATGTTAGAGCAGGTAGGATTAGGACAGCGCCTCAATTACTATCCTGATGATTTATCGGGGGGACAAAAACAAAGAGTTGCGATCGCACGTGCTTTAGTCAGTCGTCCTAAAATTGTGCTAGCAGATGAACCAACGGCGGCGCTTGATAGTAAATCCGGGCGAGATGTGGTTAACCTCATGCAACAATTAGCCAAGGAACAAGGTTGTACAATCTTGATGGTGACTCATGACAACCGGATTTTAGACATAGCTGATCGTATTGTTCACATGGAAGATGGGAAGCTAGCACAGGATCAGGCTGTAGCTGTAGCAGGTTAAAATTTGTTGATAATTTTCTGAGGCTGGTATCTGTTCTCTTCATTAGAGCGATCGCACAATTCTTTTAAAGCTAACGGTTAAGTAATACTTCATACTACAAAGTAATGTAATGCGGATTCAGGAAACAACATTGTTGTTTTCTGACTTTTATAATTAATGCATCTAAAAAGTGTTGTATTACTATTGGTAATCAAATTCAATTTTCATCTATAGATAACAGCCCTAATAATTTGCATTTATCAATAGAAATTAATCTGGTAAATTACATAGTTTAAAAATCAGCCAACACTCAATTAACCAGCTAATTATTGCCATGTAATTATTTATAGATACCGTCTAATTATTTTTCTAAATATCATTGATTAATTATTAATTACTAAATAAAAAATCGTTAAAACTTCAATCTTTTTCTAGTATTTTCCTCAGCTTTGCGTACTTATACTGAGGGCAAGTGAAAATACTGTAAATAAACTATTATTATTTAATTTTATGCCATATTAGTAACTGTAGTTATTATTTATCAAGCAGTTAGAAAAAATAGCTGCTCAAAATATAAGTCAGTTTATGCCAGCCAAAAGTCAACATTTTTTCAAATCACCACTGTTAGGAATAGCATTGATAATTTCATCATCTATTGTTCCTATATCCATAACACCAGTGATGGCAGGAGTAACGTTTAAGCCGCCAGGAGCACAAGCACCTCAACGCTCATCTGGAGGAGGCTCAAGGGACGGTAATCTTTGTGGCTTTGGAACGAAAGTCTCTAATAGTACATCAGTTACACCTTTAGTACCCAATTCTAATATTGGCTTTACAGTTGCAGATCGTCCCACAATATTTGTCTACCTTCCTGGGAGTAAAGCTCAAAAAGCATTATTTACTCTCCAAGATGACGGCGCGAAAACTTATTATCAGACAACCTTAACTTTGCCACAAAAACCGGGAGTGATGGAAGTAAAAGTGCCAACTTCTGTGCCAGCGCTGAAAACAGGCAAAAATTATAAATGGTCTTTAGTTATGATTTGCACTGAAGAGCTAGACACAGATAGTCCTTGGGTAGGTGGATGGATTCGCCGTGTAGAAGCCGATCGCAGTTTAATTAATAAAAATAAAAAGCCAATATCACTAGAGCTAATTTCTAAATTAGCCGAGACTGGTATTTGGTATGATTCTCTTTCTATTCTGGCAGAATTAAGGCGATCGCAACCAAATAATCAAGCTTTAAATAATGCTTGGCAAGACCTTTTAAAGTCAGTTAATTTAAATGTAATTGCCAACGAACCACTTGTTAATTAATTAACTAATCATAACTAAAGCTAAAGTGGGGAGTAAACAGTAATTAGATTATTCCCCACTTTCTACTTTTATAAAAGTATTAATTATTAATTAGAAATGGGGTTATCGTTGAAAGAATTATTAGCAAATTTAGTTAGTACAGGTTTAATTAGGACAATTGTCAAACATTGGCGCTTTGTATTGATGACAGCTCCTAGCGTTACCGTATTGGTGATTGCTGGGGGAATGACAGGATTATTTCAATTACTAGAATGGAGTACTATGGAGCAATTTTTTGCTCTACGTCCTCTAGAAACACCAGATAAGCGTATTCTGATTGTCACCATTGATGAAAAGGACATTACCCAAGTTGGTAAGTGGCCGATTCCTGATGCTGTTTTAGCTCAACTCCTCACAAAACTCAAATCGCAACAACCAGCAGCTATTGGCATGGACATTTATCGAGATTTGCCAGTAGAACCAGGATATCAAGAATTAGTCGCAGTGATGAAATCTACTCCTAACTTAATTGGTGTCAAGAAACTAGCAGGGGATAGCGTCGCTCCATCACCAACTTTATCTGCAAAAGGACAAATTGCGCTTTCTGATTTTGTGTTGGATACAGATGGTAAAGTGAGGCGGGGTTTGCTTTCGGCTGGCGATCGCAACGGGGATATTTTTTTAGGTTTAGCAGCGCGCTTAAGCTTAATTTATCTAGAACGTCAACATATTTCCCTAGAAGCAATAGATCAAACAGAGACTACCTTGCAATTAGGTAAAGCCATATTTACACCCTTGAAAGGTAAGGAGTTTATTTATCGCGGTGCAGATGTTGGCGGATACCAAATTCTATTGAACTATCGAGGACACAAGAAGCATTTTGATACAGTTAAAATGCGGGATATACTGAATAATTCTGTTTCACAAGAGTTAGTGCGCGATCGCATTGTTTTGATTGGTACTACAGCTAAGAGTATCAATGACTTTTTTAACGTTGCTTATAATCCTAAGTTTCAGAATAATGGGGAACCAATGGCAGGGGTTGTACTTCACGCCAATTTAACTAGTCAAATTTTAAGTGCAGCCTTGGATGGCAGACCTCTGATTCAGGTATGGTCTTCCCATAGAGAGTGGCTATGGGTTTTATGCTGGTCATTTATCAGTAGTAGTCTGACTTGGCAATTATTGCACGTCAAATCTTTTGGTAAATGGAGATTGCCAGGATTACCTATAGTAGGAATTATCTTTGCAGCTGCTACTGTTTTAGGTAGCAGCTATTTAGCTTTTTTAGCAGGGTGGTGGATTCCTAGCATTTCACCGTTACTAGCTGTCCTTCTCTGTGGAATTGTCATCACCAATTTTTATAAACAATCGCAACTAGAAAAAGCAAATGAGGAATTACAGGAGTATTCTTACACCCTCGAGCAAAAAGTCAGCGATCGCACTCAAGAATTAGAAATTGCTAAAATTGCTGCTGATGTTGCCAACCAAGCTAAAAGCGAATTTTTAGCTAATATGAGTCATGAACTGCGGACACCTTTAAATGGAATTTTAGGGTATGCACAAATCCTCGAACGTTCTGACAAAATAGCGCCATCAGAATTAGATGGCATCAAAATTATTCATCAATGCGGTTCTCACCTACTCACTCTCATCAATGATATTTTAGACCTGTCAAAAATTGAAGCTCGGAAGTTAGAACTGCACAAAACAGACTTTGATTTTTCTTTCTTTTTACTCGGAGTAGTAGAAATCTGTCGGATACGCGCTCAAGAAAAAGGTATCTCATTTATTTATCAATCAGATCCACAACTTCCTTTAGGAATTTATGCCGACGAAAAACGTTTACGGCAAGTTTTAATTAATTTACTTAGTAATGCAATTAAATTTACCGATATTGGTAGTGTAACTTTTAAAGTAGAACTATTACAAACAGACAACAATCATGACCAGATATTGAATAAAATTCGATTTCAAATTGAAGATACAGGTGTGGGCATGACCTCCGAACAGCTAGAAAAGATTTTTTTACCTTTTGAGCAAGTAGGAGATAAAAATAAACAAGTAGAAGGGACAGGATTAGGATTAGCAATTAGCTGCAAACTAGCTGAATTAATGGGTAGCCAAATTAACGTAACTAGCACTTTATCAGTTGGGAGTAAATTTTGGTTAGATGTTAATCTAGAAGTGATTGCAGTAGCTCTTAATACTGCTACCATATCTCCTAAGAAAAAAATTGTGGGTATTCAAGATAAACAACCAAAAATTTTAATTGTAGATGACCAAGGTGAAAATCGTTCTGTAATTATCAATCTCCTGCAATCAATAGGATTTATTTGCTGGGAAGCTACTAATGGAAAAGAAGGGTTAGAAACAGCCATAGAGATTCGTCCAGATTTAATTTTAACTGACTTAAAAATGCCCATTATGGACGGTTTTAAAATGATGCAAAATTTAAGAAATTTACATCATTTTAAAAATGTGCCAATTATAGTTTCCTCAGCTAGTGTCTTTGAAAATGACCAAACAAAAAGTTTAGCTGTGGGAGGTAATGAATTTTTGGCCAAACCCTTTGAGATAGATGATCTATTCAAAATTTTAGAAAAATATTTACACCTTACTTGGATTTATCAAGAAGATAGCAACTCAGCAGTAGAGCATGAAAATCAATCTTCTGAAAATCAAACAGAGCCAGTAATCATTGCTCCACCTTCCTCAGAACTTGATAAGCTGTTTGATTTAGCAATGAGAGGTAATATTCACGGTATACAAATACTATTAAATGAAATTGAAGCTGCAGAGCCAAAATTTGCACCTTTTTGTTGCCAAATTAGACAACTAGCTGATAACTTTCAAACTAAGCATATTCGTATACTTCTTAAATCTTATCAGGATATAAATTCATGAAAACTATTAATGTTGAACAAGCAACTATTATGATTGTTGATGACAATCAAACCAATCTCAAAGTTTTATGTAATGCTATCTCTAACTATGGTTGGGAAATTCTGATTGCCACCGATGGTCAAAGTGCTATTGAACAAGCTGAATATGCCCAACCAGATTTGATTTTATTAGATGTGATGATGCCAGGTCTTGATGGATTTAACACCTGTCAAATACTCAAAAAAAATCCTTTAACCCATGATATACCAGTAATTTTTTTAAGCGCTCTATCAGATAAATTTGATAAAGTGCAAGGGCTTTTGATTGGTGGTGTAGATTATATTACTAAACCTTTTCAAAAAGAAGAGGTTTTAGCAAGAGTTCACGTACATTTAAAAATACGATTTTTAACAAAACAACTAGAATTACAGAATCAACAGTTAGAGCAGCGCATAGAAGAACGTACCACTAAACTTTCCCAAGCACTGGATGAATTAAAGCAATCTCAACTGCAATTAGTACAGAACGAAAAATTGTCTACTCTCGGTCAATTAGTCGCTGGTGTTGCTCATGAAATTAACAATCCCCTTACTTCCTTAACAGGTAATTTGCATTTTATCGGCAATTATATAGATGACTTAGTCAACCACTTGCAACTTTATCGTCAACACTATTCAGATCCACCTGCGGATATTGTTAAAGATGCCAAAACGATAGATTTGGAACAAATCATCAAAGATTTGCCAGCTATGCTTTCATACATGAATATCGGTGTAGAACGCATCAGTGACATTAGCACGAGTTTACGGACTTTTTCCCGTACAGATATAACTCATAAAGTAGATTTCGATATTCATGAAGGTATTGATAGTACTTTGCTAATTCTGCAGCATCGTCTGAAGGCAAGTAATAAGCGATCGCAAATAGTAGTCATGAAGAATTATGGAGATTTACCCTTGGTTAAATGCTATCCTGGGCAAATTAGCCAAGTATTTATGAATATTATTTCTAACTCTATTGATGCTTTTGATGAGAAAAATGAAAAATTACCTGATCCAGAAAATTCTGGCTATGAAATTGTGATTGAAACTCGATGTAATGAGGATGAAAATTTGCTGATTATCACCTTTGCTGATAATGGTTCTGGGATAGCACCGGAACTTATAGAGCAAATATTTGACCAATTTTTTACTACTAAATCAGTTGGTAAAGGTACTGGACTAGGTTTATCTATTAGTAAACAGATTGTTGAAGAAAAACACCAAGGAAAAATCCAATGTTTGTCAGTATTAGGAAAAGGCACAAAATTTGTCATTGAAATCCCTATATAAAGATGAATTACTGGGATGCTCAAAAGTCAATTTGGGAATTTAATCAGACCTATAGTGAAATAAAAGCAGGATTTTCGGGAACAGTAGGAAATAGGTTTCTATTGCTAGTCACTATGGGAATGTAAATTTATGCAAAAAAATAAAAAGCTCATTTACTCTTTCGCTTATACAATCAACTTAGGGTTGCTCACATTGTTTGTCGTCACAACAGGTATTCCAGCCCAAGCAAATATCAATTTGCGCTCGGAAATTCAGGATGGGAACATCACCACCAACTCGGTCTTAAATCCTAATTTCCTGCTGGAACAAGGTAGAATTCAGTTTGCTGGAGGACGTTTTACCGAAGCAGCAAAACTTTGGGAAGCTGCGTCTGTTGCTTTTGCAGAACAAGGTGACACTATTAACCAAGCTTGGAGTTTGAGTTATCTATCTTTAGCCTTACAAAACTTGGGAGATTGGCAAAAGGCGGAAGTTTCAATTACTAACAGTCTCAATCTTCTGCAACGCCTAAACAGCAAAAATCAAGATAATGCTGCGATTTGGGCAGTAGCGTTCAATACTTTAGGAAATCTCCAACTTGCTAAAGGACAAGGAGAAGCGGCTTTACAAGCTTGGCAAGATGCAGAAAAAAATTATGCTCAAGCTGGTGATGATGCGGGGAAATTAGGTAGCCAAATTAACCAAGCGCAAGCACTACAAGCTTTAGGATTTTATCGCAGAGCGCAGAAGTTGTTAATAGCCATCAATCAAAAGCTGCAAAATCAGCCAGATTCCATTATTAAAGCTAAAGCCTTGCAAAGCTTGGGAGTAGTTTTGCAGCAGGTGGGCAATTTACAGCAATCTCAGGAAATTTTAAAGCAAAGTTTAGCAATTAGCACTCGCCTGAACGCTACAGACAATATCGGCGATGTTCTTTTCAGCTTAGGAAATACGGCTAGAGACTTACAAAAAACCTCAGAGGCTTTAGATTATTATCAACAAGTGCTAGCTAAGGCAACTAATCCCCAACTACACTTAGAAGCACAACTTAATCAACTCAGCCTGTATTTAGACAATGCACAAGTACAAGCTGCTAATGCTCTATTACCCCAAATTAAATCACAATTAGAGAATCTACCGCCTAGCCGAATGTCTATCTATGCCACAGTTAACTTTGCACGTAGTTTGGCTAAGTTGACAAAACTAGATGGAGGCAATCAAGATTTAGTTAAAGAAGCTGCAGTAACTTTAGCACGTGCAATACAACAAGCCGACACATTGAGCGATTTGCGTGCTAAAGCTTATACCTTAAATGAATTAGGAAAATTATATTTTGAGCAGCAGCAGTTATCTGATGCTTTGCAACTTACTCAAAAAGCATTGACAATCGCTCAAGAAATTAACGCCGCAGATATTGCTTATCAAGCTTCCTGGCAAGTTGGGCGCATTCTCAAAATTAAAGGTAACACTGAAGGTGCGATCGCAGCTTATAATTTCTCCGTCAAAACCCTCAAGTCTCTGCGTAGCGATTTAGTTGCAATTAACCGTGATGTCCAGTTTTCCTTTCAAGAGAGTGTGGAACCGGTTTATCGGGAGTCAGTCGATTTATTGCTACAATCTCACCCCAGCCAAAAAAACTTAAAGCAAGCGCGAGAAACCATTGAAGCGCTACAACTCGCTGAATTAGACAATTTCTTCCATGAAGCTTGTTTAAATGGTAAACCAGAGCAAATCGACCAAATCGATAAAAATGCAGCTGTTATTTACCCGATTATTTTAGGCGATCGCTTAGAAGTTATTGTCTCAATTTCCGGGCAACCCTTAATTAACTACAAAACGGATATACCAAAAGCGGAGATAGAAAAGACTATCAAACAGATGCGTCAATCTCTCAACCCTGCTTTTTCGCAAGAGAATGCTTTGTCTGTTTCTCAAAAACTCTACGATTTACTCATTCGTCCCGCCGAATCACAGTTAGCCAATAGTAAAGTCAAAACTTTGACCTTTGTGTTAGACGGTTCCTTGCGAAATTTACCAATGGCGGCTTTGCATGATGGCAAAAACTATTTAGTAGAGAAATATAGCTTGGCTTTATCGCCAGGTATGCAATTATTGCAAGCCCACTCCCTCAAGCGAGATAATATTAAAGTTATTACAGCCGCACTTAGCGAAGCACGCCAAGGGTTTAAAGCTTTACCAGCAGTTAAATCAGAAGTCACAGAAATTAGCGCCGAAATTTCTTCACAGCTACTTTTGAATGAAGAATTTACCGACGCTAACCTGCAAACAGCTATTAAATCAATTCCTTTTTCTGTATTACATCTCGCCACCCACGGACAGTTTAGCAGTAGATCAGATGACACTTTTATACTCAGCTGGGATGGCAAAATTAACGTTAAAGAATTAAGTGAGTTTCTCAAATCTAGAAACGAAATAAATTCTACACCTGTAGAATTAATGGTTCTGAGTGCTTGCCAAACAGCAAAGGGAGACAATCGCGCAATATTAGGCTTGGCTGGAGTAGCAGTACGTTCTGGCGCACGCAGTACTATAGCTACTTTGTGGGCAGTACAAGACGAGTCTACAGCTAAATTTATGGTTGAGTTTTATAAACATCTCAAAAAACCTGGAATTGGTAAAGCAGAAGCTTTGCGGCAAACTCAACTGGCATTTTTACAAGATGCTAATTTCCAGCACCCCTATTATTGGTCAGCATTTGTGTTGGTAGGAAATTGGCTATAGCTGGCTTACAGTCCTTTGAGTAATTTCAAACAACTTAACAGGTAGCTGATACCAATTCACAAAAATCTTGATCCAGATAGATTTTTGTAGGGTTTTGCAATGCTAAACCCTCTACCCATGTATTTGTATAATTATTAAACTTAAATGGTATGGGCATCTGCATTTTATTGTTTGTCCAAATGGCTGATTTTAATTATCAGTATTTCTACTAAGATAAAATTATAAATATTGATTTAGGATGATAAAAATTTAAAAAAATTAAGTATATATAGCGTAGATAATAACTGCAACAGCTACAAATAGACAGACAATTAATAATTATGTATGGTTAATATATTTCATTTTTATATACTTAGCTAATAAATTACAATTTTTAATAATATTACGACTGGATAGCCAACAAAATTTTATCCATAATTAATATGACTTTATAGCAAATAAATTTATCCTTTAGGTTTTTGGAGTTATCTTGGAAATCAATTATTATTTTTGATTTACAGAGAATTCTGATTATGTCATCCCAGAAACAGAACATTCATAAATGTGCTAAAGCTAATAATTTTCCTAAATTAATAACGCTAGCGCTAGTATCAACTACCATCATCAGTCATACCTTACCAGCCCAAGCAGTAACATTTAACTTCACATATGATAGTGGAGTAAATTATGATCAAAAAACTGCTTTTGAATTCGCTGGTAGATACTGGGCTGATTACCTCAGTGATGATGCTACTGTTAACATTCACGTTGATTTTGCTTCTTCGAGTAAGTTGCCAAAAGGGATGCTTGGTGGCGCTATTCCAGCGTTTGTTAATAATGTGAGCTATAACTCTTTTTGGAATGCATTGAATAATGACCGTCAGTCTCAATTTGATTACACTGCTGTAAACAATTTATCTTCAAGTACACAATGGCAGTCCAATTTTCAAAATCTACAGCAACAAACACTCACGCTTTCTAATAACAAAATCACTTTAACCCAAGCCAACGCCAAAGCTTTAAATTTAATTGACAAAAATAGCACTGCCTTAGATGGGATTATTATTTTAAATGAGCTAGATAATACTGGTTACGAATGGGAAAACAGTGGTTACACCAGCACTAGCGTCAATAGCTGGTTCAATAAACCATTTGACCTCTACAGTGTTGCTGTTCACGAAATCGGACATATCTTAGGATTTGTTAGTAGTCTCGATGGCATTAATGTTAAGAACTACAATGATTTAGATTTACGTAAAAAACTGTTTACTCCCTTTGATTTATTCCGTTATTCTGACTCTAGTAAAACTAAAGGTTTATCAGACTTAAGTAACAGTAATGCTAGTTATTTCTCTATTGATGGTGGTATTAGCAATATAGGTTATTTATCTACTGGTCAGGATACCAGTATTAAGGGCGATGGCTTTCAGGGAAGTCATTGGAAAAATTACACTAATAGTATTGGTGTAATGGCACCAGCTTTACGTGTCGGTGCTGTGCGTGAAGTCGATGAACGAGACCTTAATGTTTTAGATGTGATTGGTTGGAACAGAAAAGTTAGGACTTATAGTGATTTCACATTAAATTCACAAGCCCAATATGCTGCTTTATGGGCTAAAGAAGTTAACCGTAATGTCGATATTGCGAATATGTTACAGCAAAATCGTTGGGGTGGTACTAGCACTACTAGTACTTTAAATCAAACACAAGACCTTGTTGGCATTCTCGCCGAACAAGGTGTTTTTGAAATGGGTGGTTTTTGGGACACTATCGATCAACAAGAGAATGTTGCTTCTGTTCCTGAACCCGCTACTAATGCTGGATTAATTGGTATTGGCTTATTAGGCTTGGTTGGTTTGAAATTGAAAAAGTTTTCTCGCCATCATCTAAATTCTATATAACATGAGCCTGTTCTCATCCCCCTGCAATCCTTACCGGAGTTAGGATACCAGCAGGGGTTTTTTATGCAACTTGGGATTACTACTGATTAGTTAGCTAATTATTTTTGAGAATTATTTCTGGTTAGTTAAGCAAAACTTTTGGGAATCCTAGAAATGTCACCTCTAAGAATAGCAGTTAGATTTGATTTATCAAGTAACCCTTATAGTGATGTTACGGCGCTAATCATGTATATTTGTTAATTGATAATTACGTGATGCCCCTTAACTCATTCAAAACATTGCGTTTCCTGGATAGAACGTATTGTATCAATTACATATTTTAAGATTATTTGATAAATAACAACTGAATTTAAAGGTGAAATAGCTAGACTTCTATTCACTAACCAAATGTTTAAACCTTCAGAAATTACCAGCTTACTGTTGATAAATCATAAAATTCAGCAGCCAATTTTAATTATATTCTATATTTTATATTTATTAATTATTCATCAATCAAAGGGATTTGCACAAATTATTCCAGATAATAACCTGCCATCACCTTCCCTAACTGTTACGTCAGGGAACGTAATTGAAATTCAAGGTGGAACTCAAGCAGGTAGTAACCTTTTTCATAGCTTTGAGCAATTTTCTGTAAATACAGGCAACACAGCTTTTTTTAAAAATCCTTTAGAAATTAATAATATTATTACTCGTGTCACAGGCATTTCCATTTCTCAGATTGATGGTTTAATTCGTACCAATGGTCAAGCAAATTTATTTTTAATCAACCCTAACGGCATTATTTTTGGTACGAATGCTAGTTTAAACATTGGTGGTTCTTTTTTAGCGAGTACAGCAAATAGCATTAAATTTTCTGATGGCAGTATTTATAGTGCAGTTAATCCCCAACAACAAACTTTATTAACTATCAATACTCCTCTTGGCTTACAGTATGGAGTAAATCCGGGAAATATCACCGTACAAGGGCCAGGTAATCAATTATTTGTGAATGAGTTTTTTGCGACTTCTAGAGAAAATAGACCTGTAGGATTAGAGGTAAAAGCTGGTAATACTCTTGCATTAGTTGGTGGTGATGTTTATTTAGCAGGTGGGAATTTAACAGCAGGACAAGGTAGAGTAGAAATTGGCGCTGTTAAAGATAGTTTCGTTACCATTAATTACAATACTTCCGGCTTAAATTTAAGTTACGAGGGAGTGAATAATTTTGCAGATATTAATCTCAATGCTGCTGCTTCTATAGATGTGAGTGGCGATGGTAGTGGTTATGTTCAGGTTATCGGTAAAAATATTAATTTAACTGATGGCTCGGCAATTTTAGCCAATACTGAACATGATTTAAATGGAGGGAGTATCAAGATTAAAGCTGCAGACTTACTCAATGTCAGTGGGTTTAATAGTGATTCTGGTTTTTCGACAATTATCTCTACCGATGTGTCTCCAGAAGCTAGGGGTAGTGGTGGTAGCATCGATATTGTTGCCCATAAATTAACTGCAAGCGATGGTGGACAAATTAGCAGTACTACCTTTGGCTTAGGAACTGGGGGAACAGTTAATATTCAAGCTGAAGATATAGAACTAGCTTCTGGCGCAGATTTGGGGCCTAGTGGGATATTCGCTAGTACTGATTCTGGTGGTGGTAATGCGGGAAAAATTGCGATCGCAACCAATAATCTACTAGTTACTGATGGCGCGCAAATATCAACTACTAGTTGGTTTGGCGAAGGTAATGCTGGGGAAATTCAGATTACTGCTAAAAAAGCACAATTTATCGGTACTGCTTTTGGGCAATATCCTAGTGGTTTATTAGCTAGTACTTATTCTGATGGTAATGGCGGTAATATTTTCCTTAATACTGATACCTTAGCCGTTAAAGATGGCGCACAAATTCAAAATAGTGCCTTTGCTACTGGTAGTGCAGGTCAATTAGAAATTACAGCTACAAATATAGAATTAAGCGGTACATATTCCGGCAAAATTGCTAGTGGTTTATTTAGCAATGTTGAACAAGGCGCAACAGGTAATGGAGGTTTGTTAAAAGTTAAAACCGAGAATTTAAGTTTATTTGATGGTGCGGCTATAGTTGCCAAAACTGCTGGTTCAGGAAATGCTGGAAAGATAGAAATTGCAGCTAAAACTATAGAAATTAGAGGAGAATCTAATAATCTGCTACCGACAATAATTGCCGCCAATGTTCAAAGTCAGGCAACAGGTGCAGGGGGAGAATTAAATATTAATACCGATACTCTATATTTAAGAAATGGCGGACAAATTGCAACTAGTACATTTGGCATAGGTAATGCCGGGGTTTTAACCATTCAAGCTAATGATATAAATTTAAGTGGTTTTATTTCTGGTGGTAGTAGTGGTTTATTCAGTAATGCTGTTACCAATAGTGGTAATGGTGGTCAGTTAAATATCTCAACAGATAAACTGACTATTCAAGATGGCGCAACTATTGCTGCTAGTAACTTTTCGAGCCGTAACCCTAATCTTGCACCAGGAACAGGTTTGGCTGGTGATATTAAAATTGATGCTCGATTAATTGAGCTTTTTAATAGTACTGCTTCCAATATTAAAAGTAGTATTAATGCTACTACTTTTAATGGTGGTGGGGGCAATATTCAAATAAATGCGAAAGCATCTCTAGCTGCTAGTAATAATAGTTTAATTACTGCGGATACAAAAGGTAATGCTAATGGTGGCACTATTAGAGTTAATACTAATTTGCTGTCATTAAACAGTGGAGCTAACTTGAGTACTAATAGTATAGGATTAGGTCAAGCTGGTGATATTTTTATTAACGCTAATCAAGTCAGAGCAAACTACGGATTAATTACGGCTACTGCTACTCAATCAGGTGGTGGTAATATTAGGTTAAATAATAATTTTCTCTTTTTGCAGAACAATAGCCTCATTAGTAGCAGCGTTACTGATAGCACGGGAGGCGGAGGTAATCTTTTTATTAATAGTGATTTTATCGTCATTCACAATAATAGTGATATCAGAGCTAACGCTATTTTTGGCACTGGAGGTAATATCCAAATTCACACCCAAGCACTTTTTCACAGTCAAGATAGCGAAATTGATGCAAGTTCTACATTTGGGATTGATGGTGTAGTCAAAATAACTAACCCAGAAGACGTTCAAAAGATTGCCATTGCAGAATTACCAAAAGATATGGTGGATGCTACTCAGTTAGTAGCTAAAGCTTGTAGTGCTAGTAAAACTAATGAGTTTGTCATTATTGGAAAGGGAGGATTACCAGAAAATCCTACTAATATGTTGAGAGGACAAACAGTTTGGACAGATTTGCGCCAATTATCTACAAACAGTAATACACAAAATAAATTAGCAGCAGCAAGCCAAGAAAAGCTAGCTTCAACTTCTCCAACATCAACACATATTATTGAGGCTCAAGGATGGGTAATTAATCGCGATGGCACTATAGAATTAGTGGCTCATCCGCCAGAGATACCTACTGTATTACCTGTGAATTATGTAGCTAAATGTACTGGCTCTTAAATCTTGATCAGCCATTTTTCATGCATAAATGGGGCGGGCTATTTGGCCCACCCCACAAGTATTTTTTGGTAAGGGACTTCCAGAAATTAAATTATCTAAATTGTGAAAGCGAAGACTATAATTTGATTCTTCCTCCTCTGCTTATACAGCGAAGAGCGATTAGCTGAATACGCGATGTTGCAAAGAAGGCATTTGGCGGCGGACTTGTTCTAGGCGAGTTGGTCTAATTTCTGCGATCGCAATTCCTGGTTTCTCTCCAGCATCAGCTAAAATCGTACCCCAAGGGTCGATAATCATGGCGTGTCCGTGGGTTTGTCTTCTGGCGTAATGGGTACCTGTTTGCGCGGGAGCAATGACATAACAGGTGTTTTCAATTGCTCTGGCTTGGAGTAATGTTTGCCAATGATCTTTACCAGTGAAGGCTGTAAAAGCAGCCGGGACAAAAATCACATCGGCTCCTTTGTCTGCTAAGTGTCTGTACAACTCTGGGAAGCGGACATCATAGCAAATCGAAAGTCCCAAATTACCCAAATTTTCGGAAAAATACACAGGTGGTAGCTGCGTTCCAGCCATGACTGTGCTTGATTCTTGATAGGTGTTACCATCTGGGACATTGACATCAAATAGATGTACTTTGTAATAGCGAGAAAGTTCTTGACCGTTGGAGTCTACAAGTATAGTTGTGTTATAAAATTTGCCTGTTTTCTCTACGGGAACTGGAAAACTACCGCCCAAAATGGTGACTTGAAAGCGCTGGGCCATTTTTTTGAGAAATATTTCGCTTTCCCGTGCGATCGCTTCTGCTTGTGCAAGTTTGTCTTTTTCTTCCCCCATAAAAGAAAAGTTTTCTGGCAAACCCACCAATTCAGCACCCCGACGCACGGCAAGTTCAATTAATTCTTCTGCCTGTGCTAAGTTTTTGTATAAATCAGACACACTGGTTAATTGGATAGCAGCTGCTAAATAAGGCTTCATAGATTCCACAAACAGTAAATATGTGCGAGGTAGATTCCAAATATATCGTTACCAGAGGCAGCAGAAAAGCCCACAAGTTCTAGGGATAAGATGGCAGTTGTTTTGGCAACTGTAGGGCTGAGGAAATACCAATAAATTCATTATCTAGCAATTAGGGTAAGGGCGCTTCGTTAACGATATGCCTAATTGAAAGTCTTGCTAGTTATTGGTTTTGATAGTTCTATTATTTTTAATTACAACTCATTTAGTGAAATATGCATCTTTATGACTTTTGTTTACGTAATTAATAATACGCCAGTCGAGATTTCAATCTTTCTCTGGGTTATAGAAAATAGGACACATTTCAAGGTAGGTTGTTATCAAACCTTGATAAATGCGATCTACTGTGGATACCTCAGCTCTCGTTCAAACATTTATTGCTGTCTTTGTACTGGCGGATGCGGTAGGTAATATACCCATAGTGCTGATTTTGACCAAAGGTATGACCCCAGAAGAAAGAAACAGAGTCATAGATAAAGCGATTGTCGTTGCGATCGCAGTTCTGTTACTTTTTGTGTTCTCTGGGCAATTAATTTTGACCTATTTGGAAATCAGCATGGCATCTTTGCGAGTAGCTGGGGGACTATTGTTGCTGTTAGTTGCTTTGCAAATGCTGCGGGGAGAATTAGATACGCCCATATTAGAAGAAGGACGTGATGTTGCAATTACGCCTTTAGCTTTACCATTACTAGCCGGGCCGGGAACTTTAACAACAGTCATGTTATTAACCTCACAATCTGAACTACCCTATCTCGGTGTAGTTTTAGGTATTGTAGCGGCAATGTTCATTAGTTGGTTAATTCTGCGTTTGGGAACCTATATCGACAAGTGGATTGGTGCTGAGGGTGGGGTAATTATAACTCAGTTGTTTGGGTTTTTATTAGCAGCACTAGCAGTAGAAATTGGTAGTACAGGAATTCGAGAATTATTCTTGAAATAAATACTTGTAACTTCTAGGTTGTTGATTACTAAGTAAGGCACTATTTTTATCTATTTATCAATAGTGCTACCAGAACAAATAATTCTAAATCAGTAACAATTTCTATTTGTTCTTATTACATAGTTTATGTTAACTAGTTACTGAATATACTGCAAGCAACCCCAGCAAATAGGGAAAATATGCAAACAAATATAGCAATCCTATTTCAGTGGTGAACAATATCGGTTTTGACTGTTGACTGTTGACTGTCAACGGTTAACAGTCAATAACCCTTCAGATCAGATTTTACAAATCATTTAGGATTGCTATATATGCAAGATAATGAGCAAATTTATAAAAAGTTCACATATCCGATAATTGGTAAAATTTGGTAACTATTGAGGGCAATGCTAGTATTTTAGCTTATTATCCTAATATAACCTTCTAGAATCCCCATTTACGGCCTAATTATTCAGGCTTATAAGTATCTAAATATCAGAATATTGATGATTGTGATTTTCCTCACAAATGCGTGTGATTTTTATTTATGTCATGGGATAGAAGGTTAAGACAAAATTAATCCTTAATGTAAGCATTATATCTCTACTTTCAGGTAGTAGTTGTATTTGTTTGGCTTCTAAGCCTTAATGAGTAATTTCTGGCTTTTAGTAGCCAATAGCTTTGATAAATTTGTATTCCACTGTGGACTGGTATTTTTTGAATCCAGTAAAGATATAAAAACTTGAACTGAAAGTAGATGAATATCCTTTTTGCAGGCAAATTGTGAAATCCTGATTGCAGAAATTTCACCTACTTTGCTGTGTATATAATTTCCCAAGTTGTCCAGTTTTAGACTGGTAAAAATTATGTCCAGTTACATCAGTGAACTTTACGAATTTGATAATGATGATAAGGCTGAGAGCAAGTTTCTGACAGCTTTTCAGCGCAAGGTATTACTTAAGAATCTGCAAATAGATCTGTCCTCAGAATACCGTCGGCGGATTGAAATTATGTTGCTAGCAGATCGGGGGAAAACTCAAATTCAAATATGCCAGTTACTAGGTTGTTCTCAGCACATGGCACGCTATTGGATTAGTATGGCTAAGTCTGGTTTAGCTCATAAATGGCATGAACAACCAATAGGCAGACCCCGTAGTGCTAACGAGGCATACTTAGAAAGATTGAAAGAATTAGTAAACCATAGCCCAAGGGATTATGGCTATTCTTTTTATTGTTGGACAGCCCATTGGTTAAGCAAACATTTAGCAAATGAATTTGGTGTGGAAATTAGCGATCGCCACATCAATCGGCTGCTGAAACAAATGGGATTATCTACAAAACAACGAAATCATAGCCGCCCAGGAGTAGCTAATAATATCAAAGATTCTGCAATTACCTTGTGAACCGAGTTTGCAATGGTCGCTGAATTTAAGTAGCAGTAATAACTAATTTGTTTGAGGTGAGTTTATGCCTTCAGCATTTTCCCAAGGGAAGCTGGCTGAACAACTCACCCAAATTTTGGGTGCAAATATTTTATAACAAGAATTGTACCAGCTATAGAAATCCATAAGCCAAAAACAGCTAATACCAATTCTCCAAAATTCAGCAACAGATCCAAACTCAAAAACCCTTGCTACATATGGTTTTCTTAATTTTGAATTTTGAATTGGTATAAGTTATTTTGGTATTCATCAGGTGCAACACCGGGAATTTATTTAGTTTCAAATAGCAAAGTGCGGCTGCTACTGCTTACCCATAAGCCACGGCTTACCTCAAGAGCAGTTCACAGGTTTTGCTTCAGTCTTGTGTAAGCAATACGAATTAAGAATTTTCAACTTTGACTAAGCCTGTAAATTGGCAAAATATAGCCTGAATACTAATAGTTAGAGAGAGAATAAAGTCTTATAAGCATTTATTTAAGTATAGCTACCGAACAATTCAAATAAGTCGGTTTTTCTACTTATAAATTGTATTGCTACCACTGAATATGGTATAATTTTGTTATCTTTGTGCAAAAATTAAATTTACATAAACCAAATAAAAAATTAATAAAATTCGTGTACTTTGATACTATATTTTAAGAGAAATAAGTTTTAGCATCATCTTATGAATTCTGTAGGTACAGCATGGTCTTACGGCGCTGCTTAGTTGCCTCTAGCTTTATCACTTTCTCTACATTTGGCTGTGGTAATTGGGCAAATTCAACAGCAAATAACACCACACAAGTTGTACAAGAAAGTAATATTTCCCAACAGCTAATTGGTACACAATCACCACAAAAGGCGGCAGAATTTTTAAAGCAAGCTAATAGCTTACTAGATGCACGTCGTTATCAAGATGCGATCGCAGCATTCGATCAAGTGATTTCAATTGAACCGAACATTCCCGAAGCTTGGATTAACCGAGGTAATGCGCTAACGTCTTTACAGCTTTATAAAGAAGCGATCGCATCCTATGATCGGGCACTGGCTCTTAGACCAAATAAAGATGTCGCTTGGTATAATCGAGGCAACGCTTTAACCTCATTGCGACTCTACAAAGATGCAATTATCTCCTTCGATAGAGCGATCGCCCTCCAGCCTAAAAAATCCGAAGCTTGGATTAACCGTGGAATAGCCCTGACAAAGCTGCAAAGTTACGCCGAAGGTTTGAAATCCTACGACACTGCGATCGCTATCCAGCCCAATATGCACCAGGCATATTACAATAAGGCTTGTTCTTATGGTTTACAAGGCAATGTAGACCTAGCAATTCAAAACCTAGAGAAAGCAATCAAGCTTGCTCCTGATAAATATAAGAAATTGGCGAAAACAGATACAGATTTTAATAAAGTACGTAGCGATAAAAGATTTCAACAGCTAATTAATTAGTCAATATAAATATAAATGTAGGGGAGCCAGTTGCGTGGGCGGGTTTCCCGACTTGAGCAAACTGGCGTTGTGTTGTCGCGCAGCGCAACGCACCAGTAACCATTTCAGTAGGGACACAACATTTTTTGCCCTGATTAATTATTTATATGCCGCCAAAATTATTTGAATTGGTATAAATTAATATTGGCTGTATATTTAAATTTTTATATAAATATGAAAAAATTACTAGTCACTGGAGCCAGTGGCTTTTTAGGATGGCATATTTGCCAGCAAGCAAAGCCAGAATGGGAAGTTTATGGTACTTATTTTGCCAATTCTCTAGAAATACCTGGCCTTAAAACATTAAAAGTTAATTTAAGTAATTTTCAAGAATTAAAGCAGATATTTAATGATATAAAACCAGCCGCCGTGATTCATACTGCTGCCCTTTCTCAACCAAACTTTTGCCAAACTCATCCTCAAGAATCATACGCAATTAATGTTACAGCATCTTGCAACATAGCTGGACTTTGTGCTGATTATGCAATTCCTTGTGCGTTTACATCAACTGATTTAGTGTTTGATGGTTTAAATGCACCCTATCAAGAAATAGATTCCGTAAATCCTTTAAATATTTATGGCGAGCAAAAAGTTCAAGCGGAAATAGGGATGTTAGAACGATATCCTCATACAGCAGTATGCCGTATGCCTTTAATGTTTGGCATGGCAACACCTACAGCTAAAAGCTTTATGCAGCAATTCATAGAAACATTACAAGCAGATAAAGAACTAAGTTTATTTATTGATGAATTTCGCACCCCAGTTAGTGGTAAAACTGCGGCTCAAGGGCTGTTATTAGGATTAGAAAAAGTACAAGGATTAATCCACCTTGGTGGTAAAGAAAGAATTTCGCGTTACGATTTTATGCGCCTACTAGTAGAAGTATTTGAAATTCCTAATGCGACACTTAAAGGCTGTCGCCAAGAAGATATCAAAATGGCAGCACCTAGACCGAAAGATGTGTCTTTAAATAGTTCTAAAGCATTTGCATTAGGATATCAGCCGTTATCTATTAAAGAAGAATTAGCAGCCTTATACCAAATCAAATAATGTTTCTGACACATCAATATATCTAGAGGGCAAGGCACTGCCTTGCCCCTACAATCTATCGTATTCTTTTTTCAAATTGGTATTATTCAGAAATAAAAAATCACGCAAAGAGGCAAAGTCTTTGCGTGAGATTTAACTATTAATTCTTAACAGCAGCGATTGCTATGAATAAGCATCCATCGGCAGACAAGAACAAACAAAATTCCTGTCGCCAAAAGCAGCATCAATGCGCCCAACAGCAGGCCAGAATTTATGTTCTTTTGTCCAAGGTGCAGGGTAGGCAGCTTGTTCGCGAGAATAAGGATGATGCCATTCTCCGGTAATTAAGCTTTCGATAGTATGGGGTGCATTCTTCAAGAGGTTATCTTGACCATCCACCTTACCAGATTCAATTTCGGCAATTTCTTGGCGAATAGAAATCAACGCCTCACAGAAACGATCCAATTCTGCTTTCGATTCGCTTTCTGTGGGTTCCACCATGATTGTACCTGCCACAGGCCAGGAGACAGTCGGCGCATGGAAGCCGTAGTCCATTAGTCGTTTAGCAACATCATCAATTTCGATACCCGCAGATTTTTTGAGCGATCGCAAATCTAAAATGCATTCATGGGCAACTAGGCCATTTTTCCCTTTGTATAAAACTGGATAATATTCCTCAAGTCTCTTGGCTATATAGTTGGCATTGAGAATTGCTACTTTGGTTGCTTCTGTCAATCCATCTGCACCCATCATTGCAATATACATCCAGGAAATCACCAAAATACTGGCACTTCCCCAAGGCGCAGCTGCTACAGCACCCTGAGAGTGCTGAGTGGATTTGTTAATGGAGATAACAGCGTGTCCTGGGAGGAAGGGGACGAGATGGGAAGCTACGCCGATGGGGCCCATACCTGGGCCACCGCCACCGTGAGGGATACAGAAGGTTTTGTGTAAGTTTAAGTGACAGACATCAGCGCCTATATCACCAGGGCGACAAATTCCGACTTGGGCGTTCATGTTCGCGCCATCCATGTACACTTGTCCACCATGCTTATGGACAATCTCACAGATTTCTTGAATTGCTTCCTCGAACACGCCATGAGTTGAGGGATATGTCACCATCAAGGCAGCTAGTTCATGACTATGTTTTTCTGCTTTCGCCTTGAGGTCAGCAATATCAATATTACCGTCTGCGTCACAGGCAACGGCGACAACTTTCATGCCACACATCACCGCACTAGCAGGGTTTGTTCCATGTGCGGAGGTAGGAATTAAACAGACGTTGCGATGTCCTTCATTTCGGTTTTCATGATAGTGACGAATCACCAAAAGTCCGGCGTATTCGCCTTGAGAACCCGCATTTGGTTGCAGAGAAATTCCGGCAAACCCAGTAATTTCCGCTAACCAGGCCTCAAGTTGCTGGAAGAGGATTTGATAACCCCGTGTTTGAGATGACGGTGCAAAAGGATGAATTTTGCCAAATTCTTGCCAGGTGACTGGTATCATCTCGGATGTGGCATTTAACTTCATCGTGCATGACCCCAAGGGAATCATCGATGTGGTTAAAGACAAATCCTTAGTTTCTAGCTTGTGTAAATAACGCAATAACTCAGTTTCCGAGTGATAGCGGTTAAATACAGGATGAGTTAGGTAACTGCTACTGCGGGATAGAGGAAGCGGTGCAGCAGTCAGTTCGGCGATGGTGAAAGATAAATCTTTACCCAAAGCAAAGATTTCTAACAAATCTTGAACATCTTCTACTGTAGTTGTCTCATCTAAAGAGATTCCCACAGCAGTTTCATCAAAAATTCGCAGGTTAATATGACGTTCTTGGGAACCTTTGAGAATTTTTTCTAGGCTGTGTGTTCCTAACTCCACCCGCAGAGTATCAAAGAAAGATTCGGAACTAATTTTGTAACCCAGACGTTTTAGCCCATCTGCCAAAATTCCCGTCAGGTTGTGGATATTTTCTGCGATCGCCTTCAGTCCATCTGGCCCGTGATAGACTGCGTACATACTCGCCATCACAGCTAACAAGACTTGGGCAGTACAAATATTACTCGTAGCTTTTTCCCGGCGAATGTGTTGTTCGCGGGTTTGTAAAGCCAGGCGCAATGCAGGTTTCCCTTGAGCATCTTTTGATACACCAACTATTCGCCCTGGCACTTGCCGCTTATACTCTTCTTTGGTTGCCATGTAAGCCGCATGAGGCCCACCAAATCCCAAAGGAATACCGAAACGCTGAGTACTACCAATGGCTATATCAGCACCAAATTCACCCGGAGGTGTCAGTAAAGTTAAGCTGAGAGGATCTGCTGCTACCGTCACCAATGCACCTTTAGCATGGGCTTTTTCAATAAAAGCGCGGTAGTCGTAAATTGTGCCATCGCTAGCGGGGTATTGAAGAATCGCCCCAAAAATTGGTTGATCAAAATCAAAGGTTTGATGATCGCCAATAATAATGTTTATCCCCAAAGGTTCAGCCCGTGTTTGCAACACGTCGATAGTTTGGGGATGACAATCACGGGAGACAAAATAGGCATTTGCTTTATTTTTACAAACACCGTAGCTCAAACTCATCGCCTCTGCTGCGGCTGTACCTTCATCGAGTAATGAAGCATTAGCAATTTCCAAACCAGTTAAATCAATAATCAACGTCTGGAAATTTAGCAGTGCTTCCAAGCGTCCTTGGGCAATTTCTGGCTGATAGGGAGTATAGGCAGTATACCAACCAGGGTTTTCCAGAATATTACGGGCAATCACCGCAGGCGTGATGCAATCGTAATATCCCATCCCAATAAATGAGCGAAAAACCTGATTTTTCTCAGCGATTCTTTTTAATTTTGCTAGCGCTGCATACTCAGTCTGCGCTTCTGGTAAATTTAATGCCCCTTGCAAACGAATAGCTTGGGGCACAGTTTTGTTTATCAGCACATCTAGACTGGGAAGGCCTAAGACACCAAGCATTTGCTCGATATCCTCAGAGTTAGGCCCAATATGCCTTTTTCTAAAATTATCTAAATTTTGTTTCCCTTCAGTCGCGATTTGGCGATCGCTAGACTTAGGAATAGGGGCGTAGCTTACCACTAAATTGCTCTCCCGATATTACTATTTAATATTTTGCAATAACTAATGTAAATAAGTTGGGGGAATTGAGAATTGGGCATGGGGTATGGGGCATTGGTAATTGGTAATCGGAATTTTCTCTCCCTCATCCCCCTCATCCCCCTCATCCCCATTACCCCTCATCCCCAATCCCCAGTCCCCATTACTCCCCTTCTACCTGGGCGCGATATTCATCTGCACTTAAAGCATCATGAACCTCATCAGGATCGTTGACCCGAACTTTGACAAACCAAGCCTCACCGTAGGGGTCTTCAGCCACCTGTTCTGGAGAATCAATCAAATCATCATTGCGTTCTATAACTGTGCCCGTAACTGGTGCATTCAGTTCTTCTACAGCTTTGACTGATTCAATCGAGCCAAAGGTATCACCTTTGGTAATAGCATCGCCAATTTCTGGCAATTCCAAGAATACGACATCACCTAATTGATCGACAGCAAACTCAGTAATGCCGATGGTAGCAATTTCCCCTTCTAAGCGCACGTATTCATGAGTATCCAGGTATCTTAAATCCTGAGGATATTCAAAAGACATATTTACTAACCCCTCCACATCAAAAACATTATGGCTAATACATGATTCCAAGGCATATCTGGTAATTAACCATACTTTAGATTAATTAAATCTCAACAGATTATTTCTCAAAAAAGGATGAGGGACTGGGGATTGGGGACTAGGGATTAGGGATTGGGGGATGAGGTAGATGAGGAGGAAATTACCCATTACCCATTACCCATGCCCAATGCCCAATGCCCAATTCCCAATGCCCCATGCCCTTTCAAGCCCGTTTTTTTGAGCGATAAAAAGGACGTTTAACTACGACTGTTGGATAAGCTTTACCGCGAATTTCTACTTCCAGTTGCTGACTAATAGTTGCAAGCTGGGAAGGTACGTAAGCTAAAGCAATGGGATAACCGAGTGTGGGCGACAGTGTCCCACTAGTAACTTCCCCTACTACTTTACCTGAGGATAATACTTGGTAGGCATGACGGGCAATATTTCTGCCTTGCATCTGTAAACCTACTAGACGACGCTTTAATCCATTAGCTTTTTGTTCTTCTAAAACAGCACGACCAATAAAATCACCTTTGGTATCTAAGTGAACTAACCAACCTAAACCCGCTTCTAGGGGGGTGGTGGTGTCGTCAATATCTTGCCCGTAAAGTGCCATTGCTGCTTCTAGTCGCAGAGTGTCTCTCGCACCCAGCCCACAGGGAATTACACCAGCATCAGCAAGACTTTGCCACAATTCTATACCCACCTCTGGATCGACCATGACCTCAAATCCATCTTCTCCGGTGTAACCGGTGCGGGCGAGAAAGGCTGTTTTCCCTAGTACAGGTGCTTGCAGGTGACCAAAGGCTTTAATTGGATTTAAATCCGCTTCTACAAAAGGTTGAAGATATTGAACAGCTTTTGGCCCTTGTACAGCGATTAAAGCTTTGTCTTGTGACAAATCTTGGAACTCAACTGCATTCAAATCTAGGTGTTGTAATAACCAAGCTTTATCTTTATCTGTAGTTGCCGCATTAACAATAATCGCTACTTGCTGTTTACCAGTACTGTCTTCTCCTTGGTAATAAATAATGATGTCATCAATAATTCCACCTTGAGGATTTAATAATACAGTGTATTGCGCTTGACCTGGATGTAAGCGGTTTAAGTCGGATGGAACTAGCAGTTGTAGCTGCTCAATAGGGTTTTTACCTTGGAGAGTAAATTTACCCATGTGGGAAATATCGAACATCCCTGCTTCATTTCTTACAGCTTCATGTTCGCGAGTAATGCCAGAATACTGCACTGGCATTTCCCAGCCACTAAAGTTAGTAAAGCGGGCTTTGAGTTTCAACCCCAACTGGTATAAAGGGGTTCGCAGCAAAGATGGAACAATTTCTATTTTTTGATTAGCCACAGGTACTTTTGCTTTTGCGATCGCACTTCAACATTGTATATATCCTACGAGAAAGGCTGAAGGATGACGGCTGAAGGCTAAAAGCTAAAGGATTTCACTCTGGGAATTCTCTTAGAGTGGGCTAAAAATTTCACACTTCATCCTTCTATCCAGTGCTGTTTAATATTTAAAGGTGTAAATGTTGAGATTTATTAAGCAGAAATTATGAAATATTGGCAACTAGTAGCTAGCTTTGTCTTAGCTTTGGTTCTTTTTTTGTTTCCCCTATCAGCCCAAGCTGCAAGTTCCTCCAGTATTACCCGTTCTGCTGGCGATGAACTCAAAGGCAAGGATTACTCAGGCCAAAGCCTGATTGGTAGTGAATTTACTAACGTTGATTTAGAAAACGCCAATTTCAGCAATGCTGACCTCCGGGGCGGCGTGTTTAACGGTACCGTCTTACAGGGAGTCAATTTGCATGGTGTCGATTTTAGTAACGGCATTGCCTATTTAGCAAAATTCAGAAGCGCTAATTTAAGCGATGCCGTGTTAACAGATGCCATGATGTTGCGTTCCACCTTCGATGATGTGGACATTACAGGCGCAGATTTTACCAATGCCGTCTTAGATGGAGTCCAAGTTAAAAAACTTTGCGCCAAAGCCAGCGGCGTAAATTCCAAAACTGGCGTAGATACCCGCGAGTCTTTAGGGTGTAAGTAAGGAAGGGGCATTGGGCATTGGGCATGGGTAATGGGTAATGGGTAATGGGTAATGGGTGTTTGGTGGTTTGGGGTTTGATTTGTCCCCTTGTCTCTTTGTCCACTTATCTCCCTCATCTCCCTCATCTCCCTCATCTCCCTCATCCCCAATCCCCAATCCCCAATCCCCAATCCCCAGTCCCCAGTCCCCAACCCCGACACCAGGGTTTTC
>NZ_JACJQJ010000041.1 GCF_014696615.1 Nostoc linckia FACHB-104
AAGGGTCAATAGTCCAGGGTCAAAGGCTAGCTTGGACTTTGGACTCTTGACTTTTGACAACCTGAGTGCGAAATACACAATTTAAATGCGTAACAGCTTAACTAGTATAAATAAGATTCATAAATTAGTACCGCTTGGTAGTTGTTCAGCATTAAGTTTACCTTGCTGCCACATCATCCAAGCGGTTTTATAGCTTACAACTATTGATTTGGTATAGTCTCAATACTGCTCGGTTAAGGATTTTTTACTCGGAATTTAGTTTGGGGAAATGGTTAAATGGTAAGGGTTAAAGGTTTTTCTTGCCCCTTTTCCCCTTCCCCTTTTCCCCTTAACCAACAAGTATTGGGTATAGTCTGTGTTTTTAACTCAGTACATAAGTCAAAATTGATTAACACTTGGATAAACTCTTGTGCAAGTTTATCCAATATGTCATCCTTCATTCTGTCTCTTCTAATTCGCCTGTATCACCACTGTCGGGAGGAACTATAGCTACTCCGGTGATCGCATCATCTTCGTCTAAGCGCTGTACTCTTACGCCTGTTGCCGATCGCGATTGTACAGAAATGGCATTTACAGCTTGACGAATAATGATACCGCGATTGGTGACCATCATGATTTCATCATCGCTGTTGACAATCTGTAAGGTGGCTAATTTGTCTTTGGTTTTGCGGTTTTTGAATTTGGTTGCCATTAAACCCTGACCAGCGCGATTTTGCAATCGGAATTGGGCTACAGGTACGCGTTTGCCATATCCACCCATTGTAATTACCAACACCCAAGGGCCAGTACTAGCGATCGCTGCTACTTCTGTGGATTCTTCATTTTCGATTTCTTCGGTTTCGATGATTTCTTCAATCTCGGTTTCGGCTTCAGTTTCTGTAACCGTACTCAAGGTATCGAGAATTGCTGCTGGGAGGATATCCATACCCACCAGTTCGTCACCAGGTTTGAGTTTCATCGATTTCACACCACGAGTTGCTCTACCTAAAGGACGCAATTGTTCGTGGTTACAGCGGAAGTGAATCGCCATCCCATGACGAGAACCGACAATGACACTATCTTCTACCCTCGCGCGACGTACCCAGCGGAGTTGGTCGCCTTCTTCTAAGGAAATAGCGATTAAGCCGTTAGCCCGGATGTTACTAAATGCTTCCAATACGGTTTTCTTAATATTGCCTCCTTTTGTTAGCATGACTAAGAATTCTTCACTGCTAAACTCATCAACTGGGACAATGGAGGTAATTTTTTCTTCCTTGGGAATGGGCAACATTTGCACAATTGGCGTACCACGACTGGTACGGGAACCCACGGGAATTTGATAAGCTTTCAGACAGTAGACGACACCGCGATCGCTAAAGAATAAAACGCTGTCGTGATCGCAGCAAGTTAAGAAATGTTCGATGGTGTCATCATCTTTAACTTTGGCTGCTGCTTTCCCTCTGGTAGCACGGCTTTGGGCTTCAAAGGTATTAACTGGCATCCGTTTGATGTAACCTTGCTCTGTCAGCAAAATGATCACTTTTTCATTGGCGATCAAGTCAAGGTCATCGATGTCTCCCTCAGCATGGGTAATTACTGTGCGTCGGGGTGTGGAAAAGCTGGTTTTGATTTGTGAAATTTCGTCTTCAATGATTGACAGCACTCTTTCCCGGCGTGCCAAAATATCTTGCAAGTCGGCAATTTGCGCTTGTAAATCTTCGTGTTCCTGACGAATTTTATCTGCTTCTAGGGCTGTTAAGCGCCGCAGTTGCATTTGTAAAATGGCATCGGCTTGAACTTCCGAAAGCCCATAGGTGGTAATTAGTTCACCTTTGGCTGTGGGTGCATCAGAAGCATGGCGAATTAAGTTAATAATGGCATCTAAATGCGCTAGAGCAATTAATAAGCCTTGTAAGATATGGTCGCGTTCTTCCGCTTTCCGCAGTTCATACCTGGTGCGGCGATTAATTGATTCAATGCGGAAATCGAGGAATACTTCTAAGAACTGCTTGAGTGTGAGGGTTTGGGGTTCCCCATTCACTAACGCCAACATATTGGCCCCAAAGTTGGCTTGCAGTGGGGTCTGCTTGTAGAGGTTATTCAGTACTACTCTGGGATAAGCATCGCGCTTAAGTTCGATGACGATTCGCATCCCATCGCGATCGCTTTCATCGCGGATATCTGCAATTCCCTCTATGCGTTTGTCATTGACCAACTCGGCAATTTTTTCAATTAATGCGGCTTTGTTGGTTTGATAAGGCAATTCGGTGATGATAATTGCTTCTCTTTCTGGCCTTCCCCGTTGCTCGATGGTTTCGATGTTAGCTACGCCGCGCATGGTAATTGAACCGCGCCCGGTGGTGTAAGCTTCTTTAATTGCTGCTGTTCCTAAAACCTGTGCCCCTGTGGGAAAGTCGGGACCGGGGATATGCTGCATTAACTGGAGATTGGTGATCTCTGGATTGTTAATCAATGCTACTAATCCATCAATCAATTCGCCCAGATTGTGCGGTGGGATATTGGTCGCCATCCCCACAGCAATCCCAGAGGAACCATTTAATAGTAACTGGGGAATACGTGCTGGTAGAACTGTGGGTTCTTGTTGGGAACCGTCGAAGTTATCAATAAAATCTACGGTTTCGGACTCAATGTCGTGGAGTAAAGCTGTGCCAGTTAAAGCTTGCAAGCGACATTCTGTGTATCGCATTGCGGCTGGGGGATCGTTGTCTACGGAACCGAAGTTACCATGCCCGTTAATTAGGGGCGATCGCATGGAAAAATCCTGTGCCATCCGCACCAACGCATCATACACCGCCGTATCACCGTGGGGGTGATATTTACCTAAAACTTCCCCAACCACACGGGCGCATTTACGAAACGGGCGATCGTGCGTCAAACCTAGCTCGTGCATTGCGTAGAGGATGCGACGATGCACAGGTTTCAGACCATCCCTGGCATCTGGTAGCGCCCGACCCACAATCACACTCATGGCGTATTCCAGATAAGACCGGGACATCTCGTTCCGCAGATCTGTCGGGATAATCCTCTCCTGTGAGGTTGTCATAACCTAAAAAACTCCAAAAATCGCAGATTTTAGCCCTTGTTCTTGACAAAATGCAAAATTATTCCAAATTGCTCTTGAATAATTGCCATATTTTGGTACAATTCTAGCACATATTGCTTTTTCTTGCCGGGAGAGCTAACTCAGGCAAGTAAGGAGGCTACTGATTAGGAGATGGTAAATGACTGTACCACACAGGCTTTTGCTGACGAGTTAAGGGCAGTTAACTAAAAAGCCTCAAACATATAAGCAATTTAAAATTCAGCATCAAAAACTCTAATACACAAGGAGTTCTATGATTGCCATAAAATTAGATGCTGATCTAACTATCGACAGAACTGAGTAAATGTAGGATAAAGGTATTGACTATTGGCAATCTTTAAGAGTTTTATAATCATTAATTTATTGAGAGACGTTAAATTTGCAATGATTTTTCAACAACTACGCATTGGCGATTACTTTCGCATACCTGGTATTAGCTTTTCTTGCGTTTATAGAAAGGCTAGCAGCTCATCTTGCACGCTAGATATGATTTTACGGCCTATCCGACGAAGCGCAATAGTTGTACCGCTGAATCGACTTGAGTTGAGTAGATATATTGCAAAAAAGCAAGAATGTCTTAAAGACTTAGAGGAGTGAAAAAATAATTAGGATACAAGTCTATAAATTGATTTAGTCACCAGAAAAAATCTGAAATAACATTTATTCAAGCCCTCTGATTTATTCTTGGGGTTATTATTTTTAATTTTGCCTTTCCTAGAAGGGAATTAATCAGTAGGTCGGCGAAATTAAAGGTAACTGGCTGAGGCTGTCATTTGTCGTTGGTAAGGATTTCAAGCCTATTTATGTTTCTTAACATAGTTTTGTTTATTTCCATCGACTTACTTATATTTTTAAAATTCAAATCGAATTACTATACTTTTTCTGGTAATTGCGGCGGCTTGATATTAAACCATTTTTGATAAATTTGTTGATAAGTGCCATTGGATAACAAAATACCTATCCCTTGATTAATTGTTGCCAAATAAGGAGAATTTTTAGGTGTAGCAATTCCGTAAAATTCTTCTGTGAGTAAATTGGTAACCACTTTAATACCTTTAAGATTACCATTTTTAATGGCATACAAAGTCGCAAAGGCATCGCCGACTACCGCATCAACATTACCATTAAGTAAGTCTTGGAAAAAATCAGGGCCAGAGTTATATGTACTAATGTAGGCATTGGGGATTGTTTTAGCGAAATCTGCACCCGTTGAGCCAATTTGTACGCCAATCTTTTTACCTTTGAGGCTGTTTAAGTCTTTGATATCTTGGTTGTTTTCTCGAACTGCGATCGCTAGTCCAGCTTTAAAATAAGGTCGGGAAAAGTCAATGGTTTTCAAGCGTTCCGCAGTAATTGTAATACCGTTAATAGCTGCATCTACTCTTTTGGCTTGCAAAGTAGATATCATACCGTCAAAAGGTAAGGTTTCCCATTGAACTTGTAAACCGACTACCTGTGCGATCGCATTCATCAAATCAATGTCAAAGCCTTCCAAATTCCCATTTGAATTTTTCATCTCAAATGGTACAAATGTAGGGTCTGTAGCCACTTTCAGAGTTTTTAATTCTAACTTCGGACTTGTGGTGCTTGTAGGTTGCAATCCATGACAAGCAATTATGAGTAACAGGCAACTTAAGCCCAAAATTAGTTTACGCCATTTTCTGTTCAGTAATTTCACTTGCGATAAAATGCTGAGGGCGTAGAGTTTATCTGAGATAATGAGTTAAATCTGGTTTTTATTCTTTCATATTGAAACCTGCATGGCAAGAAGCAAGATGCATAATTTTACATTTAACTTTACATAATATTTTCTCGCTATTACAAAAATAACTTCCGCATAAAGCGAAGTACATAAACAATATATTCTACCTGCGATTTAGTTTTCGAGTTTGACTTAATTTCTTGTAATATTTTTTGCATTTCAGCAATATTTGTCGGATTAATACCGATAATTGTTGCTCTAATAATTGCGGCTCTAACACTATTGAGTGTATCTTTGCATTCTCGGACTGCTTCTCTTAACTTATTTACTTGTTCCCAATTTTTTTCTGCTTGAGCGTTTAAGAGTGCAAATTGAAGCTGCGGCAGAAGATTTTGTAAATCTTGCTCTATGTTATCTAGATGTGACACATCTATATGATTGTTGGGAACTGCTTTTAATTGCAAAATTATATCTCGCAATTTTTCTAAAATATCATTACTTTCTGTAATTACAGAATCATCAAAATTCTCTAGATTACTCATATTTTATTAATTGTTTATTAATTTCGGCATAATTGAGATTTTAAAGGTTGCGAACGTAAATTTATCTGAGATACTTCTTGGAAAAACTCTTGCAAAGTTTTATCTTCATTTATTGATTGTTCGATACTATTAATCCTCGATAAAACTGAACTATAGTCTCTACCAGTGACATTGGTTGCTACCCCAACAATTTTAGTAATTCGAGTTGCGATCGCTTCAAAACTCAAAGAAGGGTATTCATCAATAAGTTTTGAGAGTTTTCTGCCTGTATCAGCTGCTATTAACAGCCTAGATATCGATTCATTGAGTATTTGCTGTTCAGTAGCATTTACTTTTAACCAAGCATCGATTTGTTCAGCAACTTGACGCTTAATTTCGTCTGGCCCTAATTGGGAATATGTATTAGGATTATTGTACTTTCTCTGTAGCTGCTGTAGTTTTAAACCAATTAGTACCCGTTGCGGATTATTGGGTTTTGGTGGCTTTTGCTGAATTTGTTTAGCTAAGAGTAGCATCTTAACTGTTAAACATCGCGCTGGTTGGGCAGTTTTAGCTACTATTTTGGCACTGCCGTAGTCGATTGTTTCTAAATTGTTAAAAATCTCTATAGCTGTGTCATATTCTGATTGCAAAGCATCAAGTTCTCGCTCTAAATCTGATGGCTGATTATTTGATTGATTTTCTCCCGTAATAATTTTATCTACCTCTCTGGGATCGCCAAAATTAATTCTGCGATCGCTAAGTAATTGCTCAACTACAAAATCACGAGAAATCTCAGCATCTAGAGGTAATTCGTTCAGTTGGTAGATTTTTTTCACAGATGCGATCGCATCAACCGCCTGATTACGAAAAGTCTCTGCTGTTAATCGCAACATTGTTCTTTTTTCTGGCGTACAACTGCTAAGAGTGGTACTGAGAGTAAAAGCTATAATCAGAAATTTAGATAATGATGCCTTGTAAAATATAGTAACTTTCATATTTATATTCAAAATATGACAAAAGTCATGGGTAAATTCATGACTTTTGTCTGAATCTTTTTCTCCACAGACAGGATTAAATAATAACTTGAATCTACCATTTGAGATGAAAGGGGTTACTACGTATTAGCAACAGAAGTGTAGTAACTATAAATTTGCCTCTGAAAGCTTAAGGTTTTCCATCCTCCATTCTATTCGCAACTATAGGTAACCTCAAGGCAACAGATAAGTCAACAGTAATTAGTGTTCATGTTCCTTATACTCCCAGAAGCTACTGATTAGTGGCTTCTTTTCCTTTCTATTTATCTGTAATTCTTAATTCCTCAATAGCAAAGTTTACAGTGTACGGCAGAAGCAGGGTGCAACGGAAACCATGCGCCACACTCATCATTGTATTTGTCTAGATCGCGTTTCCCAAAAAACGATATTGTTAGAAATTGTAGGTTGGCATAAATCACAGAATTTTTAAATAGTAAATTTGGATTCGAGATTTAGGAAATTTAACATCCCAAATCTAAAATCCCAAACCTAAAATCTAAAATTTATTGACAACCTGTTGTTCCACAATCCCTAGGCTATGACGAAATATTTCCGTTCCAATGTTGATGCAATGGCTAGCTATGTCCCTGGCGAACAGCCGCCACGGGGGACACAAATTATAAAACTCAACAGCAACGAAAACCCTTATCCACCCTCACCCGCAGCATTAGAAGTACTGCGGAATATTGATGGTGAATGGTTGCGACGATATCCTGAACCATTTGGGGGAGAGTTTCGCCAAGCTGCTAGTCAAGTTTTAGGCATTCCTAGCAATTGGATTATCGTTGGTAATGGCAGTGATGAAATTTTAAGCATCATTATTCGCGCCTGTACTGAACCAGGACGTAAGGTAGTTTATCCTATGCCAACTTATGTGTTATATCGCACATTAGTTGAGATGCAAGCAGCAGATGTTTTAGAGATTCCTTACCCAGAAAATTACAGTTTGCCTTTAAAAGAATTAATTGCTGCTGATGGTTCAGTCACATTTATTGCATCTCCTAATAGTCCATCAGGTCATGTAGTTCCAAATGAAGATCTGCGAAAATTAGCCAGTCAATTATCTGGAATTTTAGTAATTGATGAAGCCTATGTAGATTTTACAGAATCAAGTGCTTTAGATTTAGTGCAGGAATATGAGAATGTCATAATTATTCGCACCCTTTCTAAAGGGTATTCTTTAGCAGGATTGCGCTTAGGTTTTGGCATAGCAAATCCCAAGTTATTGGATGGATTATTTAAAGTCAAAGATAGTTATAACATTGATGCGATCGCCTGTGCAGTGGCGACAGCTGCTATCACCGATCAAGCCTATAAAAACGCTTGTGTAGCCAAGATTAAAGCCTCAAGAACTCAGCTAGCATCAGACTTGAAAAAATTAGGTTTTCTAGTTTGGGATTCCCAGACAAATTTTTTATTAGTCCAGCCTCCCCAGGGAAATGCAGAATACCTCTATCAAAAACTTAAGGAACAGAAAATTTTAATTCGCTACTTCAAACAACCGGGATTGGATGATAAATTACGCATCACCATTGGTACTGATGAGCAAAATCAAACCTTGGTGCAAGCATTGACTGATTTGCTGGCAAATAAACAGCAGGATTAGGCTAAAAATAAGCGATCGCATAATATCACGCAGGTTGATTATCGTCCGTTTGAGCCTGTAATTGTTCAACTTGCTCAACCGTTAAACCAGTAACACGAGCAATTAATGCGATCGCTATTCCCTCATTGAGCATATTTCTGGCAATCTCTTGGGCTTTTTGCTCAATACCTTCTTGTAAAATATCTTGGTAAATCACAGATTCGCGCATAATATCACTCCGCAAAATTCTTTTAATTACATCTTTATTTAATGCTAGCCCAGCTAACACCGCTGTTGACGCAGCAACATTACTTTGGATTCGGGTATCATTGATTCCTTTAATAACTTCAGCAACTTGTTCTAAGGTTCGCGTTTGATTGTTAGTTTGACTTAAAGTTGCAAATGGTAACAAACCTGGAGAACGCAAAAATAGTTCTGTTGGCTGTTCCCAAAGCCGAATGACCTCAAATCGGTGAAAAGTGTTTTCTAAGGCAAATTCCGTTTGATAAACTAGCTCAGAATCGCTAGGCTGTAAATAAATGACAACCTGATGCATTTGCTTATGGGGAAATCTGCGATATACCCGTAAGCGGTAATCACACATCCGAAAAGGAATATCGGCTTTAGGTTTAGTTTGGAATTCAAGATGAAGGACAATTTCTTCTGACTGCAACAAAATTAGTGCATCCGCACGGATAGGTTCGAGGGATAATTCTGATGGACTCAGTTTGGTGAGTGTAACTGGTTCATTCAGTAGCCAAGTTGCAAAATCACTAGAAAATGATTCTGCTAGAAATTTGCAGACGTTATCAAACATAGTCTGCAATTGTATCAGTAGTATCGTGCCTTCATAAACTTAGGAACGAATTACTTAATTTTTTGCTCTTAACTAATAGCTTTCAACTGTTCACCATTAACTCATGACTCCAGTAGATATTCTCATTCTCTCCAATGGCCCAGGGGAAGTAACAACTTGGGTACGTCCAGTAGTGAAAGCATTGCGGGAACAACTGGGTAAAGATAATTCTACTGTGAGGATTTCTGTAATTTTATCCCCTTGTCCTAATGCTAGTGGCAAAGAAACTGCGATCGCTCTTTCTTACCCAGAAGTTGATAGAGTTCAGGGTGCAGAGCATTTTTGGCAGTTTTTACTCTGGGGAAAAACTGTTGATAATTGGGATTGGAGAAGCCGCGGAGTCGTAGTTTTTCTCGGTGGCGATCAATTTTTTCCCGTTGTTATCGGTAAAAAACTCGGTTACAAGACAGTAATTTACGCTGAATGGGATGCTCGTTGGTACAGCTTCATCGATCGCTTTGGGGTGATGACACCGAAACTTGCTGAACGTGTTCCTCCAAAATATGCTCACAAATTTACTGTTGTGGGTGATTTGATGTTAGAAGCGCAGAGTTCACTTCACACTCAAGACTCAGAACTGAACACGGAAATCATTGGTTTATTACCGGGGTCAAAAGCCGCAAAGTTAGCCCAAGGAGTACCATTAACATTAGCGATCGCAGAATATATCCACGCTAAAAGACCACAAACTAAGTTTGTCATTCCGGTAGCGCCAACTTTAGATTTACAAACTTTAGCTAGTTTTGCTGATTCTCAAAAAAATCTCTTTGTAGAAACTTTTGGCTTTTGTGGTGCTGGCTTAATTGTTCCAGAAGACAGCCAACAGCATCCCATCCTTAAAACACACAACGGCTTAACTGTAGAACTTTGGCAACAAACACCAGCTTATAAATTATTATCTCAATGCCGTATTTGTTTAACGACTGTGGGAGCAAATACAGCCGAACTAGGTGCTTTAGCCATACCAATGATTGTTTTACTTCCAACTCAACAACTTGATGCTATGCGTTCTTGGGATGGTTTACCAGGTTTGCTAGCTAATTTACCAGGATTGGGTTCCACCTTTGCCAAAGTTATCAACTGGCTGTTTCTCAGACGTAAAGGTTTATTAGCTTGGCCGAATATTTGGGCCCAGTCAGAAATAGTACCTGAACTCGTGGGACACCTCCAAGCGCCGGAAATTGGAGAAATGGTATTAGATTTATTGACTCATCCCGAAAAATTAGAGCAAATGCAACTCAAGCTACGCAATGTCCGGGGTGAAGCAGGCGCAGCGCAAAAATTAGCAACTTTGGTAACAGAAACGATAGGTGTTTTGTAAATAAATATCAACTTTGACAAAAAACTTGTAAAAGGGCTAGACTCTCCACCTGACTAGAGAGTTTAGGATAAAACCAAGGTGAATCTTAAGCAAAAATCATTCATTTTAGAACAATAGATCATGATTTTCAGGGATTAGCCTCAACAGTAAGTGATCGTTCCTTTGGAAAAAAAGGAGCAAAACTATGATGAGTAAATCAGTCATCTATGGACTTGTAGGTTTACTTGCAGGTAGTACTATTACAGCCTTATCAGTAACCTCTAGCAGTAGAGCAGAACAAAATCGTCAGTTACAACCTGCTGCATCCTGTGTGACAAAGACTATGCCACATCATATGGTTGGCATACAGGAGATAGATAAACATTTTATCGAAATGATGATTCCTCACCATCAACAAGCGGTGGAAATGGCAGATTTAGCTTTGCAAAAAGCTAAAAATCCTGAGATTAAAAAATTAGCAGATGCCATTAAAACAGACCAGACTAAAGAAATTGAGCAGATGAAAGCTTGGTATAAACAATGGTATGGCGTTGAAGTTCCTGCAAATTCAACTAATATGGGAATGCATCACGCTCAAGGTCAAGGGATGTCAAGAATGCCTATGCATTCACCCATGATGGGTATGCATATAAGTATAGATTCATTAAAAAATGCTTCCGACTTTGACAAAGAATTTGTCCGTCAAATGATTCCCCACCATGAATCAGCGGTAATGATGGCACAGATGGTTGGCGATCGTGCTAACCATACACAAATTCGTGACCTCGCTCAAGCTATCATCAAATCACAAACTGCTGAAATTCAGCAAATGCAGCAATGGTATCAAACCTGGTCTTGATTAATTTTTTCTTCAACATTTTAAACTTATGACACTTCAACTCAATGTTCCCAACATGGCTTGTTCGGCTTGTGCAAACAATATTACCAATGCACTCAAAGCAGTCGATGCCAATGCTAATATTCAAGCAGATCCTAAAACTAAGCTTGTGAGTATAGAGACTCAAGCTTCAGAAACAGCAATTAAAGAAGCATTAGCAGCTGCTGGCTATCCAGCAGCATAATTAATTGTTTGGAGGACGTTGCGTTAGCAGCGAGATTACGGCATCAGTACCAAATGATTTAAGCAAAACTGCCCAGATACCCGACTTTTTAAAAAAATTCGGGTATCTGAATTTCGCGCAAGTAAATAAAGCACCAAAAGCTTTCGTGTAAAGCATCCTAAGTGTATTTCTATTATCTATAAAAGTGTTAATGCTTGTCAGTAATTAATGCCTAATATATTGATTTGTGCTGAGGTAAACATTATTTTTTCTCTTCTGTGTCAGTTAATAAATTAAGCTTACTGAAATTTTCAGGAAACAACAGACACAGTCTTTATTTGAAGTCTACGCAACTATTTTTCAACTAGTTTAAGGAAGAAGCTTATATAAGCCTAGATATTTTATGCTGGTATCCAAAATACAATATATGTCTTCACGAACCTGATAAAAAATAAAGTTTATTTTGTGAGGAAATGCTGAGAGTAACTCTGATTACATTTTTATAGCTGCCGAATTAGGAACTATATAATGCAGACCTTCACTGTCAGTGAAATCTTAAAAATGAACTTTAACTCGCAGAATGTTAACTCAAAGCGTAAGTCTAAAACTTTCAATAACCCAGAACGTTTTATAGAGGGGTGGTATTGGGCAATTCCTTCTCATCATCTGCGGGTAGGTGAAGTAAAAGCTATCACTTTATTAGGCAGAGAACTAGTAATTTATCGAGGAAAAGACAAAAAAGCAATTACCTTTGATGCCTATTGTCCTCATTTGGGCGCTCATTTAGCTGAAGGTAAAGTTGAAGGTAATGAACTGCGCTGTTTTTTTCACCATTGGAAGTTTGATCGTGAAGGATTTTGTGTTGATATACCTTGTTTAGAGGAACCGCTTCCTATAAAGTTAAATGCTTGGCCTACCGCCGAAAAATACGGCATGATTTGGGTTTGGACTGGAGAAATTCCGCTACAGCCTCTACCTTTTATTCCTGAGTTAGAACACAAAGATTGTGATGTCGAAATGGTGTGTCACTTTGTAGCGAAATGTCATCCCAACGTAGTGATAATTAATGCCATTGATACCCAACATTTCAACACAGTTCACAAGCTACCATTAGAAATAGTTTTTGAAAAAGAAGAACTCAATCAAAATGCTATTACTTTTAGCAATACTACAAGAGGTAAAGAAGATTCCTGGCTAATTAAGCTGATTCGTCCTTTCTACAAAAATGCCATTACCTATAATATTTGCTATTGGTACGGTAGCACCAGCATAGTTACAATTGGCCCAGATTTTTTGCACTTATATATCATGTTTACCTTACGCCTGCTTGCAGGGGGAAAGGCTGAAGGGCACACGTTATTAATGATGCAGAAACGTAAGGGAGTTTTTGGTAAGTTATGCAATCAATTTATGCTATGGCTAGTTAATATTTTGGGCCGGGATTTTTTTATGGATGATTCTAAAATTTTTGAGACAATTAAGTTTGATTTAAAAACTCCGCTCAAAATAGATCAGCCAATCATGCAGTTTGTTAACCACCTAGAAAGGCAAACAGCACTGTGTTGGGGAACTTGGCAACCAGCGCGATCGCTTCGTGATACAGAAATCAAAGACAATCGAGATAAATGGCGAGATGCGTTGAATGACTAATCATCTGTAGCCAATACCACATAATCAACTATCCCATTTAATGTAGGGTGCTTGGGGTTGCTGACAGGCGATCGCATTTATCTGAATGCACCCTACATCACATTTAGAAACAATCTATGCAGATTAGACCCCAATACTACTCGGTTAAAAGTTTTGAACTCAAAATTGGTTTTGGGGAAAAGGTTAAAGGTTAAGGGTTAAAGGTTTTTTCTTTCCCTAGAACCATTCCCCTTTTTCCCCTTAACCGACAAGTCTTGGATAAGACCCTATAAGAGCAAGAACAAATGCAATTTGATTTACATTTATAGTTTGCATTTTTGTTTTTAATTATTTTTTAGGCTACCATTTACATAAAAAGAAGTGGCAAAGCCACTTCGTAATTCCCAGGTAGAACCTAGAAACGAGTATAACCATTCTAAAAACTCGAAATCGTATAAATTAACACTGATTTAAAGTATCTAAATTTTCTAGTAGGCATAATTGCCATACTAGCTTATATTGCAAATTGTCTTGTTTAGGCTGTCCAAGGTCAAAAGTCCAAAAAATCTTAATTTTTGACCTTTGACCGTTGACTCTTAAACCAGAAGATGAGTGTACTAGTTGCGTAAGTCCTGTTTGTAACAGCCGATCAATCTTCTGCTAAAACTTGTTTTTCCTTTGGTAATAAAGAAGTTTCTTCTACAGGTTGAACCTTATTTAAGGGGTTAGCTGCAATCAAGTGAGGTTTGATAATTAAACTAACTCCGATTGACCAAGCGATCGCCACCATCCAACCTGCCAAAATATCACTGGGGAAGTGAACCCCTAGGTAAAGCCTTGTCCAAGCGATCGCCAAGACATATAAACCGCCAAAAAGCATAACTAACCAGCGCCAGGGTTTATCCTTGCTCAAAATTACTAAAACTACTACCAAAGTCATACTCGTCATAGCATGACCGCTGGGAAATGCATAATCAAATTCCGGCGCACCAGACACCCAAAGTTGCGGACGTACTCGATGCATTAATTCTTTCGCGGTGCGGTTGATGATCAAGCTTCCGAATGCTGCAGTAAGTAAATAAGTCAGCGATCGCCACCAGCGTCTTTGCCAGAATACAATGGCGATCGCAGTAAATATGGGTAATGCAGTCCAAAAAGATCCACACTTTGTCAAGATAACTGCTATGACATCTAATTGTGGTATGGCTTGAGAATGAATTGCCAGCAATATCGGCACATCCCAAGGAAAACCGCCTGCATTCTGCCATACCTTAACTGCCAAAAGTTCAAACAGCTGAAAAGGTAAATAAACTCCTATTAACAGGATTAATAAAGAACGCCAATGAGCTGTAAGCAGCTTTTTGAGAAAATTCAGCGGCCAAAAACCTTCTGGATTAGCTTTATTTGTCCCTTCCATCTTAAGTACACTATGGCTGTCGATTTATAGTATTTTTATCGAAAGACTATTGTGAAGTCTACTACCTTAGTACAGAAAAAGTTATGGGGAAGGGGAAAGGGTAAGGGGGAAAGGTTTTTCTCTCTTACCCTTTCCCCTTTACCCGCCAACTAGTAATCAAAAGTTTCAAAATTGGCAACTTGAGGGTGAGTGCGATCGCGCTATATTTTGTAATGCGTTTTGTGCAGTTCACCTACCTGGAAAGGATACAAGCCCTTAAATTTATTTATGGGTGTTTTGAATTTTGAATTTTGAATTCGGAGCAAAGCGACGTGACTAAATATATTCTGGCGTTTGATCAAGGTACTACTAGCTCGCGCTCTATTATATTTAACCGTGATGGCAATATGCTGACGGTTGCTCAGAAGGAGTTTACACAAATTTTTCCGCAACCAGGCTGGGTAGAACATGATGCTGATGAAATTTGGTCTTCGCAAATTGGTGTGGCTAATGAAGCCTTAGCGCGCATCGGTATTAAAGCTAGTGATATTGCTGCTATTGGCATTACCAATCAACGAGAAACTACCATAGTCTGGGATCGGCAAACAGGTAAGCCGATTTATAATGCGATCGTTTGGCAGGATCGCCGCACTGCTGCTGACTGCGATCAACTGAAAGCAGCGGGATATGAAACAACATTCCAGCAAAAAACAGGATTAGTAATCGATGCTTATTTTAGCGGCACTAAAGTTAAATGGTTGCTTGACAATATACCTTACGCCCGCGAAAAAGCCGAACGCGGAGAACTAGCATTTGGTACTGTCGATAGCTGGTTAATGTGGAAACTCACTCAGGGAGAACTCCACATCACAGATGTAACTAATGCTTGCAGAACTTTGTTGTTCAATATTCACACTCAGCAATGGGATGATGAATTGCTGTCCATTCTCAATATTCCCCGTTCCCTGCTGCCAGAGTTGCGGAGTTCATCAGAGGTGTATGGATATACATCCGAAGGTATTTTCGGTAGCCGCATTCCTATTGCTGGAATTGCTGGCGACCAGCAAGCAGCAACATTTGGGCAAGCATCATTGCAATCTGGTATGGCGAAAAATACTTATGGCACAGGGTGTTTTATACTGCTAAATACAGGAAATCAGCCCATGCAATCTAACCACAAATTGCTGACTACGATCGCGTGGCGCATCAATGGACGTACAGACTATGCTTTAGAAGGCAGCGTATTTATTGCTGGCGCAGTTGTGCAATGGTTGCGTGATGGACTGGAAATTATCAAGCACAGTGAAGATGTTGAAGCCTTAGCAGGTAGCGTTCCCGATACTGGTGGTGTGTATTTTGTTCCTGCTTTCGTCGGTTTAGGCGCACCTTATTGGGATAGTTATGCTCGTGGTACGATTACTGGTTTAACTCGCGGTTCAACCAGTGCCCATATTGCCCGCGCAGCCTTAGAAAGCATAGCCTATCAAACTGCTGACGTAATAGAGGCGATGCGCCAAGACTCTCAGCTAGATCTGCGGGAACTGCGGGTAGATGGCGGTGCATCTCGCAATAATTTACTAATGCAATTTCAGGCAGATATTTTAGGTGTACCCGTTGTGCGTCCCAAAATTACCGAAACTACAGCCTTAGGAGCCGCTTATTTAGCAGGTTTAGCGATTGGTTATTGGGAAAGCGAAGCCGAAATTTTGCAGCAATGGCAAGCTGAACAATGGTTTGAGCCGAAAATTAGCGCCGATCATCGCTTAAGCTTACTCGATTCATGGCATCAGGCGATCGCGCAAACAAGATATCGGTAATTGGTAATTAACAATTACAACGGTTGCAAGTCTCTAAGTCAGACGTTCAATTAAGCGATCGCCTACACGTAAAGCATTGGCGATAATTGTCAGAGTTGGGTTAACAGCAGCACTAGAACGGAAGAAACTACCATCAACTACATATAAATTATCAACGTCGTGGGTGCGGCAATTAATATCTAATACGGAAGTTTTGGGATCTTCACCAAAGCGACAAGTTCCGCATTGGTGCGCCACGCCTTGCAAAGGTAGTTTTTTGCGGAAATAGAAGGAGGCGGGAATAATTCGTTCACCGCAACCAATCATTTTTAGTACTTGCGTCCAGCGGTTGAGTAAGCGATTGTAGGCTTCGGTGTTGTTTTCAGTGTAATTTAACTGTATAGAATTATTTCTCAGCGTGACACGATTGTTAGGATCGGGTAAATCTTCAGCAGTCAGCCACCAGTCTACCGAATGAGTTGCGATCGCTTCAAATGTATGTCGCTCTCGAAACGAAAGCCCTAAAACCGATGGCGATTCTTGAGCAATCATATCAGCATTTACTTTGCCTAGTAATTGCACATGACCCATTGGATAATCATAATCTTCATCACCCCAGTAAAAATCATTAATTGCTAGGGTTTTTTGAAAAGAGGTAGGATTTGATTTTAAACTGACTCCAATAATTGCCCCATTTTGATGCTTCATAAAGTTGCGTCCCACCTGATCGGAACTGTTCGCCAATCCATTGGGATGCTGATCGTTAGCTGAACGTAATAACAAAGCCGCAGAATTAATTGCGCCACAGCAAACAACGACAATATCACTAGAGAAAAAGTGAATTTCGCCATTAATTTCTGCTTCTACAGCATTAACTTCTCGCCCAGAAGAATTTGTATGTAATCGGTTTACCTTAGCTTCTGTAATCAGGGTGACATTATCATACTTTTCGGAGGGACGCACACAATTAACATCTGCATCAGCTTTCGCATCTACTAAACAAGGAAATCCATCACAAGTATTACAACGAATGCAATTACTTAAACGCCGATTCACCTCATTTAGCTTAATAGCAAGTGGCAGATAAAACGGATGATAGCCTTCTATTTTGAGCGAATCATGTATTTCTTGAATCCGTGGTTCATGTTGAATAGCAGGATAAGGATAATCTTCAGTTGCGCCTGGTTCAGTTGGATCTAAACCTCGCTTACCGTGAACTTCGTAAAGCTTTTCTGCCTCAGTATAATAAGGTGCAAAATCGCGATATTTTAAAGGCCATTCCGGCGAAATTCCACCCTTATGAATTACTTGCTCAAAGTCTTGTTCGCGCCAACGAAATAGCGCCCCACCATAAACTTTAGTGTTACCGCCTACAAAATAGCCTGTACCCGGATGAATCGCATTTCCTTTTTGGTCATACCAAACTTCGTTAGTATGATATCGGTCTTTTTGCACCACTTCCACCGTATCCCAGTTGGCTTTCTCACGCGGTAAAAAAGCACCACGTTCCAGAATCAGAATTTTTTTACCAGTGGGAGCTAAACGATAAGCAAGTGTACCACCACCTGCGCCAGTACCAATAATGATGACATCGTAATGTGCAGTAGACATGAATTTATTCCAGTAAAAGAGAGAAATAATTACTAATTCGTAATTCGTAATTCGTAATTCGTAATTAATTAGTATTACTGTAAAAATTACGATTTTTTTGACAAGTTCCTGGTGATATTTGATAGCGATCGCCAATTGTTTGGAGTTTAATTTTTGCAATCCTGTAACAAACTCAACTCATCACCAATTAGCAATTACCAATTACCCATTCACTTACATATCATCCATTGCATTATTCACAGCATAATTAGCCATTGCTTCAGTGCGGCGGCGGCTCATTTTCTGTTCATAAGCATCGTAGGCAATACATATCCAAATCAACGTCATGAAGAGGATATTTTTGTTAAAACTTTCTGCGCCGTTAGGAAATAAAGTGCCAGCGGGAATAATGCCAAATGCCAAAATAATGCTAAAAGTCATGAGAATTAATAGTAAACCTGTCCACCGCACCCAATAGTTAAGTGCAAATAATGCACCTAATAAAATTTCTGCTAAAGGTAATAACCAAGCATAGGGAATTGCAATTAACCAAGGTAGCGGCCCTATACCTTCCCATCCTGGAGGAATTCCTGGGCCAATTATTTGCAGTTTTTGTGTGATTACAGTTTGATAGAAACCGTTAGCAACATTAAAGTTGAGATAATTAGCAATCCCAGAAACGAAAAAGAAAAGGCCCATGATAATGCGATTGAAGCTAACAGCAGTCCGCAGGTTAAGTAAGTATCTCATTGATGTACTCCTGAAGATAAAATAAGGGTTATTTCACGCAGAAAAAGACGGAGAGCAAAGCTTATTGAGTAGGGGGTGCAAGTTGATTGAGTAGAGTTGGTACCCCTGTCCAATGCAGATTTTGCTGAAATTGCATAGGTTGAGCAGCGCGCCATACTAAGGGAGTAGCGAAAATCAGCCCCGCTGCTAAGGTTGCAACCCCAGATAGCCAAGGCGTTTGCCCTAGTTGCATATAAGAAGCAGGACGATGACGCTGGAATAATTCATCGGTAAGCCACTCCGTTGTAATTTTGCGATTATGAGCGGCGTTTGGTAATAGTTGTAAGTATGTGGCTTCGCGAATTAGATGTCCGGGTTGTCCTGGAATCTGGACTTTATTGAACAAGTTCGCCACGCCTTCATTGAGTCCCAGTTTCATCAAAGTCCCGCGCATCTTGATTTCTACAGGAATAGGCAGTTTTCCTTCCCGCTGACGCTGGATATTTTGAGCGATCGCAATTCCTTGTTGATAAGCTACTTGTGCAGTGGGCGGTTGGGGATTGTCGCTATCTGCAGCACAGTCTCCGGCTGCAAATACTTCGGGAAAATCTGGCAGTTGCAATGTCGGTGTCACTAGTAACCGCCCACGATTATTTGCAACTGGTAAATTCATCAACAATGGATTAGCTGTTGTTCCCGCCGTCCAAGCGATGGTTCCCGCCTGCAAAATTTGTGTTTTGTTATTTTGTTGATACTCAACACCATCGTCTTGAATTTTGCTGACAGCAGCATCAAAGAGAAAGTCAACGGGAATTATACGCCCTTTCAACGCACGTTGAGCAGTACAACGCAAATGGCTATTGACATCACCTTTGAGAATTTCTCGGCTGCGGTTAATTAACACCACCCGAATTTCCGCCGCATCGCCGCCTAATTCGTCGTACCAGATGGGCAACAAATCAGCTAAGGTACAAGCTAATTCAATCCCAGCAGGCCCCGCCCCAATGATAGCAACAGTTAGTAGTAGCCGACGACGCGCTGAATCTGAAGTTTGGATTGCCTGATGTAGACGGTGACGTAAATGCTTTCTCAGTGCGATCGCCTGTTCTCCAGATGTAAAAGGCATGGTATATTCTGCCGCACCGGGAGTATTAAAGTAGGTTGTTTTGCTACCAAGTGCTAATACTAAGTTTCTATAGTTAAAAATCCTACCTGATGCTACAGTCACTTGGCTTTGCTCTAGATGAATTGATTTCACCGTATCTTGCACAAAAGTGACACTACTATTTGCTAGCAGTTCGTTGTAGCGAGGGTAAACCTGGGCGCTATGTAGTTCACCGCTGAGTAGTTCATACAACAACGGTTTAAAACTGAAGCGATCGCGCTGTTCAATTAAAATAATCGGATGTTTATGTTTTCGCTGGCTGAGGTGTAAAGCTGTAAACAATCCAGCGAAGCCACCACCCAAGATGACTGTGGCTTGAGACGCTTGCTGCATAAGTTTATGAATTGCTGCCTTGTGAACTGCTTTCAGTATCACGTTACATAGCAACCCTTAAGTTATGAACAGCTAAAGCTTAGCTGAGAAATTCAATGGAATTTCCGATTTAGTTTTCACTTTTTTCTCAGCAATTTTTCAGATAATTGGCGGTTAAGGGGAAAAAGGGGAAAGGGAAAAGGGTGAATTCAATCCTTTCCCCTTAACCGAACTGTATTGCCTAGTCCCTAATCCCTACTTACAACGGACGATAAACGCGATAGTTAATACTCGGGAAGATATTATCCATCAATTCGACTTTTTCTAACCAACCGCTATCAACTTTGCCAATTTTGATATCATCGTAGATTTTATTGAAGCGCATCAAGTGCGATCGTGTTCTTCTGACAGCATAAGGAACCATTGTTCCTGTCCGCATGATAAATGCCCAGTCGGAAGATTGTGCTAATAATAATTCCCGCGCTGCTTGGTTTAGTGCTTTCCACTGCAATTCATCTTCTGGTTCCAAGTGCGAGATTTCAATCATCCGTTCAGCCGCTTTGTGCAAATGTGGGTAAATCCATGCATTGGTATCATTTAACCAATATTCATGGAATCCCTTGTAACCCCAACTCGACTGCGAAGGACGACAAACTTGTTGAGTCGGCTGTTCGCGTAAATAATCTGCTAAGTGGGTCATGGCATAGGTTTTTTGGTCATACCATGATTTACGGAACAGGTAATCAATGAACCAGGGGCCTTCATACCACCAATGCCCAAATAACTCTGCGTCATAGGGCGAAACGATAATCGGTGGACGCTGCATTATCCCATGTAGATGTTCAGCTTGCCGTTCCCGATTATACATAAAGTTAGCAGCGTGTTCTGCTGCTTTTTCCTTTGCCCAGTAAGGGTCATAAAGTGCTTTATCAGAAAGTCCTAAGCCACGACCAGTAATTTTATGATACTTAATACCCGTATTTTTACGCTGACCGTTGGGCATGATGTAGGGCTTAATATACTCATATTCTGCTTCCCAACCCAAATCTTTGTAAAACTCGCGGTATTCTGCTGCACCAGGATAGCCCACCTCAGAAGACCATACCTGTTGAGAAGATTCATGATCGCGTCCAAACGCCGCCACACCAGTTTCAGTAAAGATGGGGGCATAAGTGCCAAACCGAGGGCGGGGACGAGCATAAAGAATACCATGACCATCGGTGAGGAAGTAGCGCAACCCTGCATCTGCCAGCATCCGTTCGACACCTTCATAGTAAGCACATTCAGGCAACCAAATGCCTCTAGGTGCTTGACCAAAGGTTTCCTCATAGTGTTCACAAGCTACCTGAATTTGTGCCCACACAGCTTGTGGATACATTTTCATTAATGGTAAATAGCCGTGGGTAGCACCACAAGTAATAATTTCCAGGTTATTTGTATCTTGGTACTCCTTAAAAGCAGTTACCAAATCACCCTTATAGCGTTCCCAGATCTGACGCGCTTCATTAAACTCAGTAGCGTAATGTTCTGCTAAATACTTCAAATGTCCATTGTGAATATTACGCTCAGCTTCTAGTTCGATTAGTTCTTCTAGTTGGGCTAAGTGTGCATCATAACGTTCTTGTAAAAGAGGATCGCGGAGCATTGATACCAAAGGAGGTGTCATGCTCATCGTGATTTTAAAGTCGATACCGTCTCGCTTTAGTCCTTCAAATACTTTCAATAAGGGAATATAAGTTTCAGTAATGGCTTCATATAGCCATTCTTCCTCCAACACATAATCACTTTCTGGGTGACGAACGAAGGGTAGATGTGCGTGGAGAACAAGCGCGACGTAGCCTATAGCCATAATTATTCTGGGGTGGTACGTGGAAATTGAAGGTCGAAGGGTTTGGCAGAAATTAACAATATTTTAAGACTTTATTGGAGTTGTGACATTATTTAATGATTTTTTCTCAATAAATATCTTTGCACACAAAAATAACCGCTATCTCTACCAGAAATATCTTGATCAATTTGGTATTACATTGGTTGACATCGTTCGATTTATTCCCACCGACTTATTTGTGTAAATAGGTTACCAGCAAATATGCTAATTCACTTGCAACCCAAGAACTCGCTACTGCACTGCAAACTATCAAAATAGGGAAAACGATGAACTTACTCACTTCATCTGAAATCGAAAAATGAATAGTAGCGATCGCAGCAGGAATTAATCCACTGAGAACAACGCTCAAACAAATGGCAATCATTCCAAACACAGGCCAAGATAACTCGCTTCCTTGATGCCTATACAGCATTACCACTAAGCTGGCTCCAGCAACAGCACCAGTATAGGCACAAATTGGCAGCGTGATGGGAAGAAAGATAAACCCTGCGGCTTGTGACTCCATCCAGCGACGATGTAAAATCTGTAACCAGCAAATTCCCGATAGACTAACGAAGACTGCTCCCGCGATCGCACTCAGCAAAACAACCAATACAGACCAAACGGAATGATTTTGATGGCAAGCGATCGCTCCCACTGCGATAAATGGTGTGATTAATATTAGCGGCAGTACGCAGTCTGGCATTTGTCTTTAGTCATTGGTCATTTGTCGTTTGTTATTGGTAAAGGTTTTAAGGATATTGATGTTTCGGATTCTTATCCACGGAAGAAATAAGATTCAACTTTGCTAAAATCCAAGTTGATTAAATCATCGTCTTCCACAAAAAAGTAGAAGTTATCATCAGGTTGAGATGGGTGCTGGAGTTCTAGCAATAATCGTCCCAGCGGTTCTTCTATCGTTTCTTCAACATAAGAATGCATCTCTACATATCCACCTAGCTTATTACCGCGCTGATTTACAACGTTACCTTCAAGTTCGTAATCCCAAATCCATTGATCAAATTCCCTACTAAGTTTTCTTAGGTCTTCAGGAATATTGAGTGGGTCATAGGAAGACCTAGCCAGCCAAAACACATCCTGTTGTAGAGAAAATTTTAAAGCATAGACATCGTCATACCATTCAAATTGCTTGCTAGCACTGGCTAAAAAGCTAAAGTCAGTAACTAAGTGATTTTTGTCTTGAGAAATTTCTGGAAAATACAGGATGTGGTGTTGTTCTGGACTAAGCTCACATATCGGGACATCTAAGCCAGAATAAAATTGTAAAATTCCCTCTTGAGGCAGAGCAAATCCATCAATTATTGGGAGATCAGCGCAGTTTATCTGCATTAAAAACATCATCATCTCACCAGTTTCGCCATCAACAGGATAGCTTGTGCCTTTGGGAAGATATGGGTGACCACCAATTTTACTTTGCCAAAGTTCTAATGGATCTCCACCCCAATCAAAATTTGGATACCCAGCAGAATTAAGGTGTCCAGCCTGTTCCTCAATAATTTTGATGTAAGGTGATATGTTCGCTTCCAAAAGCGATCGCAATGGTTCAAACTCAGGCGGTAAATCTTGTAGCAGTTGTAAAGTATCTCTTGTGTTATCAGTCATAAGTATTTCCTAGATAAACCTGTGGCTTGTCAAGACTTGGTCAGCAAGAGGAAAAGGGACAGGGGGCTCTGAGCGAGGGGGAAGGGTTTGTTCCCCCTGCCTCTTCTGGTCAATCCTGAAGCTGTAAATCTAGCGATACGCGGAATTTATTGTCACTATTAATACTTGTATTTGGATGGTTACTGAGCAATTATTTATGCAAAGTTAACTTACTTACAAATAAAACTGCAAGTGTAATATTGTGCTCGGTGAAAGGGCCGCACAGGGAGCAGAGTAGAGGATTTTCAGCTTAAATTTAGAATTTTCCGGAGGGGCTAACTTCGCTATCACCCCCGAATCATGCGGTTGAGTAAGTTAATAACTCGCTGTTCAAATTCTTGGGGAGTAATGCGTCCTTTGGTGAGGAAGAGGGTTTGCCCTAACTTTAAGCGATCGCTAAGATATTCTGCTTTTAAGTTGCACAATTCATCGTGAGGGCTGTTGACAGTCAACCGTCAACTGTCAACAGCCTAATTAGTATTTATGCAATTTAGACGCACATTAGCTTAGCGGCTGTCTTGAATGTCAAGTGCGATCGCTTGACTTTTAAGACAGTCGCTATAGTTTTCTTCTTGGCGTAGTGAATTTTATAAATTACGAATTATTCACCACTGTTAAATCAAACCAAAAAGTTGTACCAACTCCAACTTCACTGACCAAATGCACTTGGCTGCGATGTCTTTCCATAATATTGCGAACAATGGAAAGACCTAAACCTGTACCTTCGAGGGTATGAACGCGATTTTCTACACGGAAGAAGCGGTCAAAAATCGCTTGTTGGTCTTCTGAATCAATGCCAATACCAGTATCAGAGACTTCTACTCGCACAGGTAGCGGCTGATTGTAAGAATTATGGATGCAATCTAATTGATAGGTGCGGATGGCTACTTTACCACCAGCAGGGGTAAATTTGAGAGCATTACCCACTAAATTAGCTAATACTTGTAGTAATAAATCATAATTACCTAATACTAAGGGTAACTGTGGGGCTACTTCTTGAATTAATTCAATGCCTTTATCTTTGGCGTTCAATTGATATGTTCGTAAAGTTTGCTCAATTGCTTGCGATAAATCTACGCCATCAAAATTGTAGGTGCGACCTGATTCGAGTTTGGATAAATCCAAGACATCGTTGACTAAGCGTGTTAGGCGATCGGTTTCATGATTAACTGTTTGTAAAAACTCTTGGCGCTGTTCTATACTCAAGTCTTCGCCGTAGTCATGTAATGTTTCGATAAAAGATTTGATGTTAAATAAAGGTGTTCGCAATTCGTGAGAAACGTTGCTGATAAATTGGCTTTTAGCTTCGTTAAGTTCTACTTCCCGGGTGATATCTTGCACTGTAATGGCAATGCCTTTGATGCTTTCCCGTTGTAAATTTAAAACTGTAGTCAACAGAATTCTGATTGTGCGTTTGGTGGGTTCGTTCAGCGCAATCCGAAACTCAGCACTTTCACATTCACCCGCAGCCATTTCATATAAAGGGCGGGTAATTTCCATTTGCACAGCCGAGGGCAAGTGATATAACACATTACTACCGACAACCTCTTCATTTTCCCAGGCAAAAATGCGCTGTGCTGTGGGGTTGATTAAAATTACCTGCATATTATTGTCAATCAACACAGCACCGTCAGCAATGGTAGAAACTAGAGTTTCTAACTTGGCTTTTTCTGCCGTTAGTTCCTCAATATTTTGTTCTTCATAGTTTTCTAAACGCTGTGCCATGTCATTAAAGCTTAAAATTAACTCTCCTAGTTCACCTCCTAGGGGCAAGTCAATTCTTTGCTTGAAGTTTCCGGCGGCGATTTGTTTCACGCCTACCAGCAGTTCTTTAATGGGTTTGGTAATTGTTAAAGCATTAATTACCCCCGCCAAAATTACCATTACCCAAATGGTGATAAAAACAGCAATGGTGACATCACGGGTGAAATTGGTGGAGATAACAGCAGTTTGGTTGGGGTTAATGCCAATCGCCAATACACCCAAGTATTTTTTATTGACGATTAATGGTACAAACACATCAGTTACAGCACCATCAGGTGTCATGTGTTGCCGTACCATCGGCTTGTCTCCTTCCCCAGGGTAATCTTCTGGCAGTTGGATTCGCCGTTCAATGGTGAGGGAGTTTTTCACCTCCGCTTCCCAAAAAGGAATACCAAAAAATATGTTCCCCGTTTCATCAGCGTAAAGCATATAGCGCACGCTAGAGGTGCTGCTGTAGAAGCGTTGGGAAAATTGGGCAACTTCAGTGAGATTGTGGTCAGCCACTAGAGGGGCGACATTGGCAGCTAGCAGCAGTCCCAAGTCACGACCGAAGCGCGTGTCATTCATCCGCGCATCCTGTTGAATTGTATTCACCGCCCAAAAGGTCAGACCACTCATAACTAACGAAACCACCAAAGTGGCAACAGCTAACAGCTTCGTCTGGAGGGTGAAATCTGACCACCAATTCGCGATCGTTTCTCGGATTGTCTTCACAAGAGCCAGCATCTTAAATAAAAGTTGTTAGTAGTTTTATAAACCCCAACAACTAAAAAATTAACAGTTAATTCGATCAAAATGTAGAGTTAGGAATATTTCAGGATAAATTGCACTTCATCCTTAAGCCTTGAGCTTTGATTCTTTAGCCTTCATACTTCAGCCTTTCTCAGCACTCTATGACCAATATCTCTACGGTAATACATTCCTTCAAAGTGAATTGATTGAATGCCGACGTATGCTTGGGCGATCGCTTCCTCAAAATTCCCCCCGATTCCGGTAACGTTTAATACTCGTCCGCCATCGGTTACTATTTGTTGCTGCTCGTTAAGCTTAGTCCCTGCTTGGAATACAGTCACACTATCAGCAGTTGCTTCCTCAGTACCAGTAATTACTTGTCCTTTTTCATACGCTCCCGGATAGCCCCCAGCCGCCGCCACAACGGTAGCCGCTGCTCCTGGTTTCCAAGCAATTGGTGGCATTTCGCCTAAACGCTGTTGGACGCAGGCTAAAATCAATTCTTCTAAGGGCGTTTCTAAAAGTGGCAGAATTACTTGGGTTTCAGGATCGCCAAAGCGACAGTTAAATTCCAAAACCTTAAAGTCACCATCGGGTGAAATCATTAACCCAGCGTACAGCACACCTCGGTAATCGATGCCCTTAGCTTTTAAAGTTGCGATCGCTCTTTCTAAAACTTCTTGTTGAACTCGCACCATCAATTCTGGGGTGGCGATTGGTGCAGGGGCGTAAGCTCCCATCCCACCAGTATTTTCTCCGGTATCGCCTTCCCCAATCCGCTTATGATCCTGTGCTGGGAGCAAAGGCCGAATGGTTAAGCCATCAGTTAATGCTAAAACCGAAACCTCTTGCCCAATCAAACATTCTTCAACAACCACAAATTCCCCAGCACTACCAAATTGCCCCTGGAAAATCGCATCAATGGCGCTATGGGCTTGTTCTACGGTTTCCGCCACTATGACACCCTTGCCAGCCGCCAAGCCATCAGCTTTCACCACAATTGGCGCACCTTGGGCTTTTACATAGGATTTCGCGGCGGCGGCTTCTGTAAAGACTGCGGCTTTAGCTGTGGGAATCCCCGCTTCTTGCATCAAAGCTTTCGCCCAAGCCTTACTAGCTTCAATTTGCGCCCCAGCTTTAACAGGGCCAAATACCATCAATCCTTTTGACTGGAGATAATCTGTAATTCCCTTGGCTAAAGGCACCTCTGGCCCCACTACTACCAGAGTTATGCCATTTTCCAGCGCAAATTTGCTAATTCCATCAAAATCATCCACAGCTAAAGGCAAGTTTTGACAACCTGCCATACTTGCCGTACCTCCATTGCCAGGCACACAAACAACATGCTCAATTTGCTTAGATTGCAGCAGTTTCCACGCCAGAGCGTGTTCGCGTCCCCCATTCCCAACAACTAAAACTTTCACAGATTTCCTCTTGCATCCCTTGCGAAACGAGATCGCCCTGTAGCGGATCAATTTTTTCATCAATTCCTGTTCCGATGCAAGCCCTCACGGTAAAAGCCTACTTCTGCGGGGAATTCAAAATTCAAAATTAATCACCCCACGGACAAATCTAGGAGCTTGTATTTTTGTTTTGTTCGGTCAAGAAATCGTGTTCTATCACTTTTTTGGTAGGGGAGCAAGGGGAAATAAAGCCCTTTTGAAGAAGTAAAATTGGATAATTTATTTTTGGGCTATTTTTGGGCGTTGCCTATAACGGCAACCGCTTTTGCAATACCGTCTTCATCTCGAATTTTTGCCCCCAAGTTAGCCACACGTTGACGCATCGTTTTATCCGTCACAGCCTTTTGAATCGCTTGTGCAAGTCGTTCAGCCGTCAGTTGTTTACGTGGAATCGGTTCCGTACCAACCCCTAATTCTGCTACACGTTGCCCCCAAAAGCCCTGATCTCCAAAGAACGGAATAATAATCGTAGGAATCCCTGCCCTCAAACCCGCAGATGTAGTACCTGCACCGCCGTGATGCACGACCGCCGCGACATGCTCAAAGAGCCATGAATGGGGTATGGAGTCCACAAGATAAACGCTATCCGGCAAATTTTCTGTACGCAGACCACTCCAGCCAGAGAGCATGATGGCTCGTTGTTGAGTTTTTGCCAAGGCTTGTAAGACAAGATCGGCGGTTTGTTCTGGATTTCGGTTGCCCATACTCCCAAACCCGATATAAACAGGGGGTGGCCCTCCATTCAGAAATTCCATCAATGCTGACGGTGGAGTCCAATTGGATGCTGCATCTAAAAACCAGTAGCCCGTGACTAGGGTATTCTGCCAATCTGATGGTTGAGGAATTACAGATGGGCTGAAACCATAGAGAGTTGGATAATGATGCAGATGGGTGGCATTGTAGGGGCCAAAAAATGAGGCTATGGGTAAATTAAGCACTTGCTTTCTGACTAATTCATCGCCTGTGCGAAATCCCTGCCACATGATTTGTCTAATCAAATGATGCGACAGCCAATTTACAGCACCACCGAATTTGGCTATGGACTGGGGAAAAAGCACACCAGGAAATGTTTTTGTCGGGGTAAAAGGAAAGACATAGGCTTGCAGCAATGGAATGCCCAACTTCTGGGCCAGTGAAATACCAAGGTATAGCCCTCCAACTCCTGTCAGCAATAAATCCATACCTTGGCAAGCTGCTAAACCTGCTTGTGCCCAATTGATAGCTACGTGTTCGGTTTCTTTTGCTGTGTGCGCGGTAATCGCTAGAAAATTCCCTTTCTCTAAAAGCTCACGCATTTCCTGGGTTTCAATGATTTCTTGCACATTGCCCAGCATCGGACAAAACTCTAGACCATGAGAACTTACAAACTCTGCAAAGTTTTCATGGGCCAATAGACGCACAACATGACCTGCTGCTTTTAAGCCCTTTCCTAAAGCAATATAAGGTTGAACATCCCCTTGGCTTCCCAATGCAATAATTGCAATCTGCATAACTGGTGTTCCTGTTTTAGATGATAGGTGTTCGTTGGGCAAATTCAAATGACGAAAATGTCATTTTGACAATAACGTCATTTTGATGACAGCGTCAACACCAGGTTATGCTAAGTTCATCGCTATTTTTATGCCGCAATATGAAGCCATCTCGTCGAGCATCAATCGGTTTAGAAAAACGAGAACGGACAAGATCAAGTCTGATTGAAGCAGCCTATCGGGTATTTGCTTGCAAAGAAGCAGATGCTGTGACTATTGACGACATCATTGCAGAAGCAAGTGTTGCTAGGGGAACGTTCTACAACTATTTCCAAACCAGAGAGGATGTGCTGAAAGCGGTTGCGGCATCATTGAGTGATGAGATGAATCAAAAGATTTGGGCGCAATCTGTGGCGATTGATGACCCGGCGCAAAGAATGGCGATCGCCATTCGTCAATTTCTGCATCAAGCAATTCAGGATTCTACGTGGGGATGGGTAATTGTCCGGATTGGATTAGTCGCAGCCCCACTGAGTGAAACGATAGAAAGGGGTGTGATGACTGATTTGGAGGCAGGTATACGACTGAACCGTTTTCAGGTTGACAGTTTACAGGCCGCAATTGATTTGATTTTGGGAACAGGGTTAATGGCAATGCGTAGCATTCTAGAAGGACATACAGAGCCAGATTATCCTGAGCAGATAGCTAAGATTATTCTCAAAACATTGGGTGTTGCTGATGCTCATGCGATCGCTTTCCAATTTCTAGAGCCATTGCAACATGGCAGTAGTTCATAAACATTGAACAAACTAACGATTGATTTGAGCCGATAAATTATTTTGCACGACCCATGTCAATAAAATAGCGATCGCCTAACATTATAAATCTGCCGAGCTACACCATATTGGTTAAGTGCTGCTCAAATCGTCCTGGCTGCGATCGCTGTGAAGTTATCAGTGCAAAAATCTACAGATAGATCAAAACTACCTTACGATTAATTGCATTTGAATTGTGAGAATTACTGTGGTTGTAAGAGTTTGTGGTGCTAACCAAGTTAAAAGCGATCGCCTGATTGTTTCAATCAATTCATGCTCTTTAATAGAAGAAAACTGCTCATCAAGTACCACCTGTCTCACTCTACCTTTACTAACTTGCAACTCAAACACTAAATTTCCATTGAAAATTGTAAAGGTGTGAATTGATTGTAAATGTTGAGTGAGCAGAGAAATCATCTGTTGATCCAATCCAGATACACTCACTATTTGGGGACAATAGACAGGCGCAATTCCTGAGAGTTTGCCTTGTAATTCTTCCAACTCTGCATCAATGGGAGCCGGTTGATTAATATTTGAAGATCCAATTGCTACACCTGGTAATTGAGGAGCAGCCTCTTTTTTAGCCCGTTTTCTTTCTACTTTTAAGGACTCTACTTCATCAAAAGATTGTCTTGCCATTGGTGGCATTTCTGCCCTAGGTGCAGGGGGAGAAATGGTGCTTAGAGGTGGGGGTGCAGATAGCTGAGGTGAGGAATAGACCATTTCCACCATAGGCGCAGCCATTGCAGTTGGTACAGCACTACCAAATATTCCCTCATAGCTAATACCTTCGGGCATTTCTACAGGTACTTGCACAGAAACAGAAGCTTCACGGGGATTTACGCGCACATCATCGCTGACGGCAACGAAGGCGGTATATTGCGATAACAGTTGATAGGTAAGGGCTGTATCTGTCACTGCTTCTACACCTAGCTTGGTTTCACCACTCACCATCTGATTCATCAAATCTTTGATACGGGAACGTCCCCAAAGTTGAGCGATCGCAGGATTACCTGTAGCTGTAAAATCCAGTTGGAAGGTGTGTTGGTAGCGCGTACCACTCGCAGCAATGCCAGTAATATGCAATTTCCCTGCACGGCTATCTGGTTTGCAGCCAAATAGCACTAACGGCTGTTCTGCAAATAAATCTGGTGGTGTGGAAGGATACATCACTGGCGATGTGCCATCACCTTCCCATTGCAAGTTGATGTTGGCGAGGACAGGATTGTTAATCTGGCGGAAGAATTTTTCCACTACTTGATCAGTTGGCTCATCATGGCGAATCACGCGCGCCATCCCCCGCCCTAATTCCGCAATGCGATTGAGTAAGAAACGATTCACCGAACTACCTGCACCAAAGCTGTAGAGGCGGGTTCCGGGTTTGAGATGGCGTTGCACTTCTGCCAAAATTTGGTTTTCGTTGCCGATATAGCCATCGGTTAGTAGTACAATATTCCGCAAGCGTCCGGGATCTGTAACGGGGAAGTTCAAGACGGCGCGAATCCCGCGTAACATTTCTGTTCCGCCACCTGCATTTAATTGATTGATGTAATTAATTGCTAAGGCGCGATTTTGCGGAGTATTGGGGAGGGGAACAGGTGAAAGTTGCTGAGTGGTATCAGAAAAATCAATAATGCTGAAAGTATCGTCAGGATTCAGTCCATTAATAAAACGCCGCATCAATTCCTGACATTGCATTAATGGCGCGCCGCTTTGAGAACCAGAGGTGTCAATGAGAAACACCATATCCTTAGGAACAAGCTGTTCTGGGCGATACTGGATAGCCGGAATTAAATAAACGGCAAAGTGTCCACCCCTTTCATCGTTTTGGGAGAGTACGGTTGCTTGCGTGCTGTTGCCTGCTACTTGGTAGCGTAAAATCAAGTCTTTATTGGGAATTGTATCTCCACCCGCCAGTTTGACTTTTACTCGTTGTCCCTCATAAGCGATTTGGATTTGGTGAGAAGGAGAGGAAATAGCCTGAATCTCCACCCCTGCATCAATTTCTACCGTGACATTAATATCATGGCGGGAGCGAGTACCCGAAGGTAAAATGGGTGCATTCAAGCGGGAAGCATCTGGTACTAGGTCAGTATCTTGGTTTTGCAGCATCGGTGCAGCAGCAGAACCACCACCTTGGGTATTGTCTTCAATGGTTGTTCCAGGAATGTAACGCGGCCCCACCACCATTGGAAATACAAACTCGTAATTTCCCGCCGTAAAGTTTAGGCTTTCGGTGTAGCGAATAATCACATCAATTTGCTCACCGGGTTTGATATTAGCGAGGGATTGAGTAAAAATGTTATCTCTTTCTTGTTCCAGCAGCCCAGCCGTCTGTCCTTGTTTTTTCGCTTGCTCGTAGATTTGCTGTGCTTCTTGGCGCTTTTTAATACTGCCTTGAATAGTGCGATCGCCAATGCGAATCAGCATATCATCAACAGCAGCCTCATCCGGTAACGGAAATATATAAACAGCTTCTAATGTAGTTGTGAAGGGGTTTTCAAAGCTTTGGGTAACTTCCACCCGCGAGATATTGCCCGTTACTTGCGCTTGTACCTCAGTATGCTTTAAAGGAAAAGCAATTTGCTGTTGATTGGAAGTTTGAATATATAAGCCACCAGCTTGGCGTTCTAAAGTTTGAGTCATAAAAATTACCTACCGCTATTTCTTTCCTGTCTCTAGCGTAGGTGGGTTAATCAGGCAAAAGTGCTCACCTTTGTGCTCACTATATGCTCAGATAATGTTTTTGGGCATCGGGAATAGGGCATGGGGCATAGGGAAGAGTCACCAATGCCCCAATACTGCTCGGTTAAGGATTTTCAACTCGGAATTTAGTTTGGGGAAATGGTGAAAGGGTAAGGGTAAGGGTTAAAGGTTTTTTCTAGCCCCTTTTCCCCTTCCCCTTTTGCCCTTAACCGACAAGTATTGACCAATGCCCAATCCCATTTAGGTAAGCCAGTAGTTAATTTAATTACGAATTACAAACTACGAATTACTAATTATTTGCTTAGTTTTGAGCGTGCTTACCTATTACCTTGGCAAAATCAGGCACTGCGTCCTCAACATATTGCTTGGCAGAACCGCGAAACTTATCATAAGTTCCGCGAACAATGGAGCGATTACTCTTTTGCACCCTCTGATCAGTAACACTCAGTAGCGCATCAGCTGCGCGAGAGCGACTCTCAACCAAGTAATCTACCGGATCACCCTTCTGTACACCTTCACTCCAGATAGGATCAATTGCCGTAAAGCACTGTGGTAGCAGCTGCTCAACAACATAAGGGATATATCCTGGCTTCACCCCTTTAAGTGCAGCAAAGGCAGTTTTGAGGGCCATGCCACTTAAACCTGACTTTGAAGCAATCTGTTCTTCGATCATTGTGCAGCAGTCATCCACAATCAAGTCTTTTTTGGTTGGGTTCAAGAGTTCTTCGCTCAGTCCCATTTAATTCCTCCTTAATTTCACACTACTTAATTTTTATTCAACTAGTTTTCTATGCGACCAGGAAAATACAAGCTCCAATAGGATGTCTAAAATCCTACTAAGCGCACCCAGAAATTCTAAACGAATTCCTGGGTGCGTTGCCATACACAAGGTATGAAAAAGAAAATTAACACTTCAAGTTAACTTAAGCAATTCCGGATATTGATATTTAAGGCACTAGGGAACAAGGAGGCTAGGGAGAAATTACTAATGTCTATTCACCCAATCCCCAATTCCCATTTACTATTGCCCCTTGTTCCGTTCCCCTTAACACGCCTCAAGAGTTAGCTTTCATGCTCTTGAGGATTAGTTATGTTTTTATCAGTTTCCAGTAGTCGTGAAATAAATACGTCTGGTTTTCTGCTAACAACAGACTGAACTTTATCAATCGCAATTACTTCACTGATTTTGACAATCATTTCCCACAGAGTATCCTCCTCTGTCTCTTTGTTGTAGGTTCTGTGCTTGAACCACAACAAATCATCCCAAACTCCGATAACTGTGGCGAAATACCATTTATCTCTGATTAATACCCAGATTTCTTGTTCTAAATAAGTCTGTAGGATGGATTTCACAATGGTTGAGATAATGAAAAGACATTGCGCTCCAGATTACACGGATGTTACACTTTGTTGCTACAGTAAAAGTACGTAATTAATGAGTACAAAATCACCTATTCCTTAAGAGATAAGCCTTTAGAGTATTCAATTTATTCCTTACATAGCAGAGGCTATATCTTTCCCGAATTTCGATTGCTTATGCATTGAGTGTGTAGATAAGAACCTCTGTTTGGAGATGAGGGAGATGAGGGAGAGGTAGAGAAATTCCCATTACCCATGCCCCATGCCCAATGCCCCATACCCCTTCAATTGGTATTACTTTAATAACAGAATGAACTAACTTCAGCTGAGGTGTTTATGGGAGAAGCGAAAAACGTACTAGGAACCAATCTGGAGATTTGCTGCACTTCTCCAATGACAGGTTATTACCGAGATGGGGTGTGCAATACAGGGGGTCAAGATTTTGGGATGCACGTTGTTTGTGCTCAAATGACAGCAGAATTTTTAGAATTTACTAAATCTCAAGGAAACGACCTCAGCACACCTGTTCCTGAATTTAATTTTCCCGGATTGAAGCCAGGCGATCGCTGGTGTTTATGTGCGGCTCGTTGGCAAGAAGCGCTAGAAGCTGGCGTTGCTCCCCCAGTTGTGCTTGCATCAACCCATTCTCGAGCTTTAGAAGTCTGTAATTTAGACGAGATGAAGAAACACTCTCTAGCAGAGAAATAGGAGATGTGGGAGCAGAAGAGAAATTCCTATTACCCATTACCCATTACCTATTACCCAATGTCCAACACCAAACACCTAAAGCAAAGCAGATTTTAAATGTGGTAATAGTTTGTTAATTCAAAGCCGCTAGCTGTCAAAGCTTGGCGCACCTGCTGACTTAATAAAGCTGCAAGTTCTACTTCACCTGCTCCTAATGGGCCGTTTAATGGTTCACCTGGTTGAATGACTGCGGGATGGGAATAAATCTCTACTAAGTCTGCTTGAATTTGTGGTATTAAACCGAGCAAGTATTCCTCACTCATCTTTCCAGTTTGCAGCAATCCATAAACGCGATCGGCGTATTTAATACCGTGTGAGTTGAGTAAACTTTCACCATAGCTGCGGAGTCTGCCAAATACTCCTGACCACACTAATTTATTAAATAGCCCAGTGCGGTCAAGCTTCAGAGTCATTGCTAGTTCTTCCGATGGAAGACGGATGACGCGAATATTAAATTCCTGGGCTAATTCCACTAATATCCGCATTACTACGGGATGAGTATGTAAATGTAAATGCCCATCTACATGAGAAAGGGTCAGCCCAGAGTCGCGGAATTTTACTAACTGGGCGCGGATTTCTTGCCTCAGTTCGTCACGAGTCAAGGCATTGAATTGATAACGTAACCCAGCTTGAAAAGGACTGTCGGAGAAATTACCCTGAAAGTCTACCAAATGGGGAATTTGGGAGGGAGGGAGAGCAGCCCGACCACACACCAGCACTAAATGCAAGCCTACGGCTAAATTAGGGTGATGACGTGCCCAAGCGATCGCATCTTCGGCAGCATCTCCAGTTACCATCAAACTGGTACTAGTTAGTACACCCTGTTCATAAGCCTGGATAATTGCTTGGTTGACTCCAGCAGAAAAGCCAAAGTCATCGGCATTAATAATTACACGGCGGGCTTTTGTCATTTGTCATTAGGTAATCTTTTCTCCCCTGCCCCCTGCTCCCTGCCCCCCTGCCTCATAAGAGTCCCTAATCCCCAACCCCCGCGTGTGCAGCAGTCTGCTGATTACGGCGTTCTTTCAGGTAGGAGAAGAACTCTCCGCCTTCGCGTAGACGACGTACCATCATCTGGCGGTCTGCGAGCATTTCCTTAACAATTGGGATGATGGCTTTGGGACGGAAGTAGAATTTCCGGTACATTCGCTCAACTGCATCCTCGATTTCTTCACTGGAAAGTGTGGGATATTGCAGGGTTGAGGTTTGAATACCGGAATTAGCTACTAAAGATTGGTTAGTAAACCAGCCGTTTGCTTGGGCTTGTTCATAAAGTTCTGTACCTGGGTAAGGTGCAGCAATTGAGACTTGAATTGTATGGGGACTCAGTTCGCAAGCAAAGCGAATAGTCTCTTCTACTGTTTCTCTGGTTTCAATTGGTAAACCAATAATGAAAGTGCCATGCACAGTAATCCCCAGCTTATGGCAGTTTTTCATAAATTCCCGTGCCACTTCTAGCTTGATGCCTTTTTTAATGCGGTTGAGAATATCTTGGTTACCAGATTCAAAACCAACAAGCAGCAAGCGCAGACCATTGTCGCGCAGAGTTTTCAGGGTATCGTAGTCTAAATTGGCACGAGCGTTACAACTCCAAGTGAGTTTGAGCCGCTTCATGTGTTCGCTAATTGCGATCGCGCGATGTTTGTCGATGGTAAAGGTATCATCATCAAACATATACTCCCGTACCTTGTCGCCAAAGATGGCTTTGGCTTCTTCCATCTCCCGCCCTACAACTTCTGGGCTTTTATGACGGTAGAGGTGACCGCCAATTGTTTGCGGCCAAAGGCAGAAGGTGCATTTTGCCGGACAACCGCGCCCAGTGTAGAAAGAAATGTAAGGATGCAGTAGGTAGCCGATGAAGTATTTTGTAATATCTAAGTCACGGGCATAGGTAGGAAGGACGCTGGGCATAGCATCCCAGTCATGAATTAATGGCCGCTCCTCGTTGTGGCGGATATTAGAATGCTGATCGCGATAACTTAGACCTTTAATATCTTCCCAAGGTAGACCTTCTGCCAGTTCTTTGCAGGTATAGTCAAATTCATTGCGACAAACAAAATCGATCACCGGATGATCCCGCAGTGTTTGCTCCGGTAATACTGCCACATGAGCCCCAACAAAACCAATCTGCACATCTGGATTTTGGGCTTTAATGGCTTCAGCACACTTCACATCATTAGCCAATGAAGGTGTACTGGTGTGCATGATTACCAATTCGTAATCCTTAGCGATTTTCAGCACATCATCCACAGTCTGTCCATGTGGTGGGGCATCCACAAGCTTACTACCTGGCACGAAAGCCGCCGGTTGCGCTAGCCATGTGGGATACCAAAAGGAAGTAATTTCGCGTTTAGCTTGGTATCGCGAACCTGCACCACCGTCAAATCCATCAAAGGAAGGAGGACTGAGGAACAAAGTTTTCTTCATTGATAGCTCTCCTTAGTTAAGGGTAATTAGTAATTGGTAATTGGTAATTGGTAATGATTCATGGGTAATGGGTAATGGGTAATGGGGTAAAAGTTATTTCTTCTTTGTCTCCCTCATCCCCAGTCCCCAGTCCCCAGTCCCCAATCCCTCATCAGCTAGCTTTCATATTCACATCTATAAATTTCTTCAGGAGTGCCAAAACATCGTTACGGCTGAGTTTTTCTTTACCGTTAGCTAAGGCATCCAGGGTTCCATGTGCCAAAGTGAGGGGAATTTGGCAAAAATCTAAAGCAGGCCCAGGTGGCAGGTGTTTAGTATAAGCATCAGCCAAGGCTAAATTGCGGCGTGCGTATTCTTGCATATTTGCGGTAGTCCAACCTTCGGGATAAAAGTCTACGCCCCGTTTCAAATCTTCAGTGTGATTACGTAGGATATTTACTGCTTGTAAGCCACGTCCAAAACCAATAGCTTGAGTACGGTTAGTTTCTGTACTGTCATACCAAGCCCATAAATCTGATAGTAGTAACCCCACCGCCCCTGCAACCCCGAATGTATAACGATCTAAATCAGATTCTGTTTTAATCTGCCAATTCTGTTCCGCCCAGTATGCCATGCGGTCTGCCATTGCAGCGGTTGCATCCCAAATTCGAGGTGCGATGGATTCAGGTGCTAATATTGACCATTCTCTAATTCCTAGGGTAACTTCTGCTAAAGTATTCTCGTAACCACTAAATCCTGAGGAGAAGGCATCAACTGCAAAGCCATCTACCCCTGCTTGTAATGTCAAGCTAATTGTTCTTAATAGCTGCGCTTTAGTTGGGTTATCCAGTTCTGGATGATCTTCAATTTCATCAATAGCTCGCATACACAAGTATGCTGACGCTACTGCTTCTTGTAATCCCGACGGTAATATACTAATTGGAATGTAAAAAGTTCGACTAGTTTCCTTCAGGATTTGCAGTGCGTCTTGACGTAAATCCATGTTTTCACTCCTCTCTTGATTATCACACCACATGAAGTTTTCGGTTTTTTGATGATACTGGATCTAGTTTTTACTAAACCTTAAAAACTGTATTTTTGCTAGTATTTCCTCTAAAAATTAATGGTTGCTGGTATCACAATTAACAAAATTCTCAAATTGTTCAAAGTCTAGTCTAGTATATAGGGCTTTAGTGACAAAAATGCATAGTAGATGAGAAGGTCTAGCTATCATTAAATTTTCCTGTAAATATGAACTATTATGCGGAAAATTAGGCAATTAACTGCACAGTTTTCCAGTAATGAACAGCCACTATTAGATGGTTAATAGCTCTGATGTCTATATGAAGTTGACTAGAATAGCATAGTTATTGTATCTATAGAGACAACAAATCAAAGATTTGCTCAAGGATAATTAAGAACCTCAGACTAAACCAAGGTCTAGATTGTGAGCAAGAGGATCTAGGTGAAGATTCAGGAAAAAGGATTGATAAATAAAAATATTACAACCAGTACTGATAAATTATAGATATTAATCATGAAGCTCGCGCACAAGTAGTTTCCGGCTATTGAAACTCAGGAAATTTAGGCGATCGCATCCTGAATCCCAAATCAAAATTAGTCATAATCATACCAGTATTTTCTTTATCAATGCAGTGTGGCACTAAGCACATCATTAGTTTTGCCATAATTACTGATTCAAATCATCAAACTCTACTATCAATACTTGTCGGTTAAGGGCAAAAGGGGAAAGGGAAAAGGGGCAAGAAAAAACCTTTAACCCTTACCCTTTCACCTTTTCCCCAAACTAAATTCCGAGTTGAAAATCCTTAACCGAGCAGTATTGACTCTACTATTTATTCAGGGGGGTTAAGCCCCATAATTTATGCTTGCATTCCTCGGATGCTTTTGTGGCTAAGGAAAGAGTAAAATCATCTCAAAATTTCCAGATGAGATTGCTTGTACTCAGGATTTAATTTGTGAACACATATTTGGTAATCTACCAAAAGCTCTTATCAATGCTTAAGTGCTTTTAAATTTATCAATCAATACGGTTATTACATTTAATTTCATTTCCTGCAAAAATTTAAATCCTTCTCAAAAAGAATGCAACAGATGGGTAGGAGCATGACATTTTTGTACTCTTAAGCATCATTTATCTGTCGCAACTATTACGTGAATTCCTACTATCACAATTTATATAAGCATAGAAGTTTTTTAAAAGAGAATAAAATCTGTAAATGAAACCCAATTTTGAACAAATTAAGAGGTTTAAATTAAAGGCTATTTAGGATTTAGAATAGGGGATTCTTTTGTGATGAAACTGCTGCCAAACCTGAACAAAAATATAAGCAATTTGAGACATTTCTTCTCGTGTTAATCCTGAATCTACCAACTGATTATCCTGCCAACGTGCTTTCAGAATTTTATTCACCATTACTAGTGCTACTTCTGGGGTTGCATCTTTGAGCGATCGCAACGCTGCTTCACAAGCGTCAGCTAGCATGGCAATTCCTGTTTCTTTGGATTGGGGAATAGGGCCGTCATAGCGAAAATCTGACTCGTGCAAAACCATCTCAGGATGATGTTTCTGATGTTGCTGTGCTTCCTGGTAGAAATACGCAATCAAGATAGTTCCTTGGTGTTCGGGAATAAAAGCCTGAATAGCGCTAGGTAGCTTATAATGACGAGCCATGACTAGCCCTTCACTCACGTGCTTTTTAATGATTTCTGCACTTTTCCAGGGATCATTAATCTCATCATGTTTATTTGGGCCTGCCATTTGATTTTCAATAAATCCTAGGGGATCATGCATTTTCCCAATGTCATGATACAGAACTCCAGCTCTGACCAGTTCCACATGGCAATGTAATGCTCGTGCTGCGGCTTCTGCTAAAGTTGCAACAAACAGTGTGTGCTGAAAAGTTCCAGGAGTCTCATAGGCTAGGCGTTTTAATAAAGGCCTGTTGGGATTAGACAATTCAGCCAAACGAATTGGTGTCACTAAATCAAATACCGTTTCTAGGTAAGGGCTAATTCCTAGGGCTAAGATGCTCCAAAGTAAGCCTGCTAAACCATTGATAACTGCTGTGCCGAGAACAGCATACCAAAGAGGAGCGATCGCAGTATTCACTAATAAATAAACGACTCCTTGGGTCAACCCAATTAAAATTCCTAAAGTAGCTAATTCCTCTCGCGTTCGCAGCGCTTCTCTACCAGGGAATCGCCATTGTCCCGCCATTAATCCGCCCAAAATGCCGCTGGCAGCACTAGGTATTAAATCATGCCAGCTCAGCTCTGTTCCAATGGAGAGCAATATCCCTAGTAGCCCCATCACAGTACCCCCTATTGCCGTACCGTAAAAGCTACCAATAAGCAACCCAATAGCTGGTAAGCCTGTAAATGATTTCGTCAAGAATATCAGCAATGGCGCACTGAGAGTTAGAAGGATAATCAAGGCATAATCGCTACTTCTTAACTTGGCGTAAACCCGCTTTTCTACTAATCTAAAAACAGCTACTGCTAATCCTACTATTGCAGTAAAACGCGTCAGATGCAGCCAATCGATACTGCGTTGGCTCAAACGAAAATGATCCAATAGTACAAAATCAGCCTGAGAAATTTTGTCTCCTGCCTTAACAATAACCTCACCTTTTTGAATGCTGACTATTGTCGGTTCTACTGCTTGTGCAGCTTTTTCTGCAATTAGTTTAGTTTGCTCAATATCTTTAATGAGATTGGGAGTAATTACCGCTGATAGCAATCGTTGTGCTAAAGGTTGTGCTGTTTTGGGAACAGAGACACTTACCTGCTTCTCAATTGCAGAGTCCAAGTTAATTTCGGATAACCCTGGATAGATACCCTGTGCTAACATTCGCTCTAAAGTTTGATGGATTTGGATTTTAGTCCCCCGCCAATCTGCATCAGATAAATTTAAAAAACTAGCATCATAAATGGTTTTAGCTTGAGTAATGGCATTATTGTTCAGGGTATTGAGAGTGGTAGCATAGCGCTGACGAGCTTGAGCGATCGCTTTTAATAGTTGAGATACAGCCTGAGAGGAGTTAGACTCTCGATAAATTCGCAAATTCTTGAGCGCTTGCTGTTGAGCAGAATTTAAGCCAACCACTTTGGTATTCTTCTCCAAAGTTTGCAATACTGTTTGCCATTCGATTTCTGGTGCTTGTCTGAGGTAAGTTTGCGTGGCTGTGGACAAGACTGAAGTTTGAATAAAGGGAAATTTACCCACCTGCTCGCGGATTTGCTCTCCTTGTGCCAATAATTGCTGGAGATGTTGTTTAATTTGCTCATTTACTTGTGAATCAACAACCCATACAGCCAACGCACCACTACGCGCTTCCCGGCGTTGTTCTGCTGTCGTTTTTACATCTTCAATATGCGCTGAATTAGGTGCAGTCAGCGTTTGAGGAGCTACCTTTCCTACATCAAGTTGTGGTTGATTATAAAAACGGTAACCTAGCCCACTGGAGAGAGATATTACAACCAACATCAATATCCCAGCAGTGTACAGTCGGTTTTTCAGATGAAATCGCCTACCCTTAGATGATGTTTGCCTGTAATACCTAGGACTTAACACAATTTTGAGAAATTTTCGGTGACGTTTACTGAATTTTTTTTGGATTATCAAATATGATCGCTCCAAATCAAGGATAGCTAAATCGATTGATTTGTTCCATCCACAACATGAGGAAAATTAAGTAACTTGATAGTTATAAGAATTTTCAAAAAGAATGCATGATGTTTCCTAGCAGAGTATTTAATCAAACATTTCTACCAATCGGTAACCAGCAATTTTTAATCCAATCTGCATTTCAACCGCATCTACGTTAAAACCCTGAGAGTTTCTCTAAATCAGGTTTTATTCCCAATTCTATCCTCTTCTATGTTAGCTTTTGCCAAGCTTTTATTATCTACTTAGATGAGGTGGCTGATAAATATCCAGCCAATGAAATTAAGCAGTAAATTGAGGTGGATAAGCTGATAAGTGGTGATAGCAAGAATGGTCGTATTTTTATGTAGGAAAAAGGCTTTTGTGTTCAAGGTTACCAATACAATAGGTTGTAAATAAGTAAGCCATAAACAGCAAGCGATCGCACTGCCTTAAACATACAGCTTTTTCAGATAAATTAAATCAACAGGTAGGGGCACAAGAATGTTGTGTCCTTAGTTAAACTTGAGCGCTATGGGAACAATCACACGGTCAATACCTATGTTTATACTGATACCTGCTTGTTAAAGCAACAATTACTGACCAAGAATTTTTAGTAAAAAACAGTTTTAGTAATGGTAGAACCTCGGATAATGAATGATAATTAACCTCTATAGCTAAAAGCCATCAGCCACAGGCCACAAGCTGAAATGCTGAAGGATAAAGGCTGTCGATTCAACTCTACAAATTGACTATGAATCCAGAACAAGTCAAAAGTTCTCTAAATATTTCGCCAGCGATACGCGTAGGAGTACTGGGTTTCGGTGGACTCGGACAAGCAGCCGCCAAGGTACTGGCTGGTAAACAGGAAATGATTTTAGTCGCAGCAGCAGATCAAAAGGGTTACGCCTATGCTGCTGAGGGTTTAAAAACAGATGCTTGCATTGCAACCTACCAGGCTCAGGGTTCTTTAGGTTATTTAGAGCCAGTCGGCACTTTAACAAACAATAGTATTCAAGATTTAATCGCCAGCGCTCAACCTGTAGATGGTTATTTTCTAGCTTTACCCAACCTGCCTAATGATTTTATTCCCTCAGTAGCCAAAGAATTTATTAAATCTGGCTGGCGGGGTGTACTAGTGGATGCAATTAAGCGTACCACCGCCGTAGAACAACTCCTGTCTATGAAAGCAGAACTGGAATCTGCGGGAATTACTTACATGACTGGGTGTGGCGCAACACCAGGACTATTAACCGCCGCCGCCGCCTTAGCCGCCCAAAGCTACGCCGAAATTCACAAAGTGGAAATTACCTTTGGTGTGGGAATTGCCAACTGGGAAGCTTATCGCGCCACCGTTCGCGAAGATATCGGTCATATGCCTGGTTATACAGTAGAAACAGCCAGAATGATGACCGATGCAGAAGTAGAAGCCTTACTAGATAAAACTAATGGCGTGCTGACCCTAGAGAATATGGAACACGCCGATGATGTAATGTTAGAGTTTGCTGGCATAGTAGGGCGCGATCGCGTGACTGTTGGGGGTGTAGTCGATACACGTAATCCCAAAAAGCCCCTCAGTACTAACGTTAAAGTCACAGGGCGTACTTTTGAAGGTAAAATTTCCACCCATACCTTTACCCTAGGGGATGAAACCAGCATGGCGGCTAACGTCTGCGGCCCAGCTTTTGGCTATCTCAAAGCCGGTAAACAATTGCATCAACGTGGCATTTATGGCATCTTTACCGCCGCAGAAATTATGCCTCAATTTGTGAAGTGATGGGATTTGTCTGCTATTTCTCCGTTTTAATCTAATCACTCCTAGACATCTCTAGAAATCATCTAGGGGCGAACAGCTGTTCGCCCCTAACAAAGATTTTGTGCAAGACACTCCCAATGAAAAAATTTCATTGCCAAGCCTGAAAATTTGTCTTTTCCATGCCTCATGCCCTATGCCCCATGCCCATTTTGAATACAGAATTAATTTTCACTCTACTCTAGTTCCTAATCCATAATCTCTAAACCCTCTTCATTCCTGCTTTCTTCTTCAAAAATGGGTTGTGGTTTTTGGATGATAAATGGAAGCTCTGCTCCTAAAAGACCTCGCTGAATACGTTCTGAAGTCTCACTAAAAAGTAAAAATAAGGGATATACACTATTAGCTCCTTCACTCAAAATATGACTGTGGCGTTCAGGCATTAGCCACTCATAATCTGTGTCTAAGAGAACTTGAGTTTGTCGCCAACGTCCCAATAATTCGGAAAAATCTTCATGGGGACGATGAATAAAAATTAAAATTTCGGCTCCCGTTTTCACTTTCCACTCGGGATCGCACATCAGAATTGCCACATCGCAAGGTAAGCAAGTTGTGTGGGTGGCAGTGGTTTCAATTTGCCGCAGACGCACAATGGGCAAAGGAATCACGATAACACTTTCATCTGGGCGGCGTAGGCTAGGAATCATCTCTAAGTAAGGCCGATGCTGTTTTAATAAAGCGATCGCAGTAAGATGATGACTATACTCCGCCAAGCTAGCTTCGTAATCAGATTTTTGCACAGGCATATTTCTGTGAAAGATGAAGTATGAAATAGGAATTAGAAAATGTTAGGTCTAAGGATGAAATATGACTTATGAGATAATTTCATCCTTTATCCTTTAGCCTTTCTTAGCCCATCTTTTCAAATACCTTGAACATAGGCAGATACATCGCTAACAAAATTGTCCCAACCATACCCCCTAAGACTACAATCATTAGTGGTTCTAAAACACTAGTTAATGCTTTAACTGCTTGCTCAACTTCATCTTCATAAAAGTCAGCAACTTTCATTAACATCCCATCTAATTCCCCAGTTTCTTCGCCAATACTAATCATCTGAATTGCCATAGCTGGAAACACAGCATCTTTTTGCAAAGCCACACTAATCATGCCCCCTTGTTGAATCTCTATACGGGCTGCATCTATGGCATTAGCAACGATTTGATTTCCGGAAGTATCTCGGACAATTTCTAAACAAGTAAGGATAGGTACACCAGAACGAGTTAATGATCCAAAAGTCCGGCTAAAACGGGCAACTGATGATTTTTGAATCAAATCACCAAACAAAGGCACCTTTAGAGAAATACGGTCTATTGTTTGTTTACCAACAGCAGTTTTGTAATACTGCTTATAGGCAATCGATAAACCGATAAATCCAGCAATAATTACTACAGACCATAAACTGCGTAATATTGCACTACAATCCATCAGAAACTGTGTTAGAGGAGGTAATTCTATACCGATGTCTTTAAAGATTTTGGCAAAAATCGGAATTAGAAAAACAGTCATCCCGACAAAAATTGATGTTGCTAAAACACCAACAACCACAGGATAAGACAAAGCTGCTTTGATTTGGTTTTGTAATCGGGCAACATCTTCTAACAACTTAGCTAAGCGATTTAATACATCGTCTAGCACCCCACCAATTTCCCCAGCTTGCACCATACTGACATACAAATTATCAAAGCAATCAGGATGCTTCCGCATGGCATCTGAAAGATTTGTCCCACTTTGCACATCATTACTAATATCATTCAACGCTACTTTTAATTTAGGATTGCTACACTGCTCAGACAGTACTCCTAAACTTCTAACAATCGCAACACCTGCATTGGTTAAAACGGCAAATTGGCGAGAAAAAACCGCTTTATCTTTAACAGAAACCTTGACCATTGATGTCTGAAATTTCTGTAAATCAAAGCTAAATCCAGCTTTAGATTCTTTTAATTCCTGGACAACTAAACCTTGGTCTCTCAAATTAGTACGGGCTTGAGCTAATGATTCAGCCGTAAATTTTTCAGTTCTGGATTTTCCTTGTGAGTCCCGCACACGGGCAACATAGGTAGGCATAGATTAATAAATTTAAAATAGTCAAAGGTTCAAAGGTCAAGGGTGAAGGGTCAAAAGTAATTAGTTATTTATCTTGTTCCACCTTGCACCCTGATTTTTGCTCTTCATTAATGAGCTTTTGCAACACCATTAGCACCAGGTTTTGCGCCTGCTGCTTGTGGTGCCCCACCAATGAGACGTTGAATCTCATCAGGCTTAGAAGTTTTAGACATAGCAGCTTCAAAGGAGATAGTTCCCGCTTTATACAAATCAGCTAAAACTTTTTCCAGGGTTTGCATACCTAACTTACCCCCAGTCTGGATTGCGGAGTAAATTTGAGATGTTTTCCCTTCTCTAATTAAGTTAGAAATAGCAGGAGTAATAACCATAATTTCTTGAGCCATCACCCGACCATATTCACCTGGTTTGGGATTTTTCTTGGGTACTAAAGTTTGGCTAAATACAGCTACTAGAGAGTTAGACAACTGAACCCTTACTTGGGTTTGTCTTTCGTGGGGGAAAACGTCAATAATCCGGTCAACCGTCTGTGCAGCAGAACTGGTGTGCAAAGTTCCAAATACTAAGTGCCCTGTTTCCGCAGCAGAAATTGCCAAAGAAATTGTTTCCAAATCCCGCATTTCCCCGACCAGAATAATATCTGGATCTTCCCGCAAAGCTGCTTTCAAAGCATTAGCAAAACTCTTGGTATCTTCACCAAGTTGTCGCTGGTGAACCAAGCTTTTAATTGGTTCATACACAAATTCAATTGGATCTTCTACAGTCAAGATATGCTCTGCCTTGGTGCGGTTAATCAAGTCAATCATTGCCGCCAAGGTAGTTGTCTTACCAGAACCAGTGGGCCCTGTCACCAAAATCAGACCTCTGGGCTTTTCTGTCATTTCCCGGACTACATCTGGCAACCCTAATTTGTCAAAGTTAGGAATTTTTGAGCTGAGAGCGCGTAAACAAGCAGCGTAGGAACCACGATCCTTATAAACATTGACGCGGAACCGAGCTAAACCTTTTACACCATAAGAACAATCTAGTTCCCAGGTCTGTTCTAAAGTTTTACGCTGAGTATTGTTGAGCATACTAAAGATCAGTCTCTGACACTGATCTGCAGTCAATACATGCTCCCCTATGGGAGTGAGTTTGCCACTAATCCGGAAATAGGGTGGTAAACCTGCGGATAAATGCATATCCGAACCCCCCATTTCAATCATCTGCTCCATCAAATCTTCAATCATCATCTCCATAGTTTTGTCTCCCTAGTAGTTTGTTCTTTGTCATCTGTTGTTTGACTTTTGACTAATCAGAAAAGCGAGGTGTCATACAGTAGGGACAATCTAGCCATTCCGGTTGTAATGTGGCATCACAAGTGCGGCACGTCAGCCCACTCTTGCGTTTAGCTTTTAATTCCGCTTCCAAACCGGTATCAGTAAACGTGACTCGCTCGACTTCTTCTAGGGTGGTGGAGCCTTGGCGTACTAAATCTAGGCTGTAAGCCAGCAAGGTTTTCATCCCTTCTTCTACTGCTACTTCCTTAATTCGTTCCGTTGGTGCTTCTTCGTTGATCAGAGTTTGCAAGTTTTCGGTGATTCGCATAACTTCATAAACACCACAACGCCCTTTATATCCAACGCCATTACAGGTGGAACATACTTGTTGACCTTTGGCTTTAGCTTCGGCCTGGGCTTCGTTAGGCAAGGAATTAGCTTTGTAGAAAGTGACATTAACTTCTTGAGAAGCAGACATACCATAACGAGCCAGTTCTTCGGTTGTAGGAGTATAGGGAATACGACAATCAGGACAAACACGCCTAACCAAACGTTGTGCTAATACACCAATCAAAGAACTAGAAACCATGAAAGGTTCAATACCCATTTCTCCCAAACGAGCGATCGCACCTGGGGCATCATTGGTATGTAAAGTGGTTAATACTAAGTGACCTGTTAAGGCTGCCTCAATCGCAGTTTTTGCAGTTTCTTTGTCTCTGGTTTCACCCACGAGTAACACATCCGGGTCTTGCCGCAAAAAAGCCCGCAAAGCGGTAGCAAAATCTAGCCCTTTTTCCCGAATTACCTGTACTTGAGTAATCCCTGGCAAACTGTACTCAATTGGGTCTTCTACTGTACTAATGTTGATTCCGGGATCGTTCTTTTCTGACAATGCTGAATATAGCGATGTCGTTTTACCAGAACCAGTTGGGCCTGTAACCAAAATCAAACCAAAGGGACGACTAACCATGTCCTTAACAATATCTAAGGTTTCTTGGTCAGTAATCAGCTTATTCAATCCCAGTTGAGTTGAGGAGTTATCCAAAATCCGCAAACAAATCTTTTCCCCGTAGCGACTGGGTAAGGTGTTGACGCGGAAATCGACTTTACGTCCCTCAAACATCCGCCGGATACGTCCGTCTTGGGGTAAACGTCTCTCAGCAATGTCTAGGCTAGAAATGATTTTAAACCTGGCTGTTACCGCCGCCACGATTTTTTTCGGCAGGGGGTCAAATGCTTGACGCAGCACCCCATCCTTACGAAAGCGAATGCGGAGATTTTCTTCCTGCGGTTCAATGTGAATATCCGAAACCTTTTCATGCAAGGCTTTAGCAAGAATTCTATTGACAAGATTGATGACTGGTGCATCTTCTGCACCTTTCATCGCTGCTCCTAAGTCAGCCTCCATATCATCAGGAGCATCTTCTATATCAAGATTATTCAGGTTTTCTAAATCTTGATTGATATCTGTAAACTTTTCTTGTTCTAGATGTTTTTGCCTAATAGCTAGTTCATCTAGGTATTGATTAATCAGCTGTTGATAGTCTTCCTGGGTAATTACCATGCGCTGCAAAGCTAAGCCTTGTGGGCGCAAGATGCGGTTGAGATCATCGGAAGCTTCTAGATTATCTGGATCGACCATTGCCACTAAAACGCAAGGTGGGGTTTGGTCGTCATGTTTTGATAGGGGTATTAAGCGATGGCGACGACAAATGTCTACGGGAATGAGGGTTTCAATTAACCTCCCCACCATCGTATTAGCAAGCTGGTTGACTTCCGGATCGAGGAATTCAACCCCGTATAGTATTTTTAATTCAAATAACTGCTGTTTCTTGTATTGTCTAACTAACTCAGGTGATAATTGTCGGCCAGTGATTGACTCTAGCATCTCCGTTAGCGGGATGCCAGACTTGCGACTTTCAATTAGCGCCTGTCTCATCTGTTCGCTATTCACATAGCCAGTCTGTACTAGCTTGTTGCCAAAGGGCGAAAACTCTGTTTTTGTTGTTAGAGCGGTACTGCGCCGTTGCGGTGACGAGTAAGTCATAAATGAGCAATGGGTAGGGAAAACCTCTGAATAAAGTATTCCCAGGCTGTGCCCCATAATTCTCATTTACAGTGAGTAAATTATCACTAAATATTTTTCATGCTGAGGGATGGGGAGTTGGGAATGGGGAGAAATACCAAATGAAAAATGCTCCATACTCATGCCCAATATGGTAAAAAAAATAACTTATAAGTAAAATAATTGAGGTAAAAGGCGATCGCGTCTCACTCCAGAGTCAGAGTGACTGCGAAAGCCAGCAATGACGTTCGGGTTACCGCCCTAGGAGCATATACGCTAATAGGTTCACCATTTGTCACAATAAGATGACGGTGACATCACTTCCAGGAAAAGTATGAGCAAGAAAACCACCTGAATTTGTGTGGTGAAATCATGCCATAAATAGTATCTGGGATGAGTGGACAATGATAGACGAAAATAAACAGGTAAACAATACAAGCCAGCAATTGGGTGAACCAATAGAGGTAAAGCAAGTAATGATGAGCGACTCCGCAGCCCAAATAAACTTTAACGAATCTGGCAGCGAGGTAACTGAGCCAGTGGCAGCCACAACAAATGTATCAGGAGATACACCAGCTACACCTGACAATGGTGTTGCAACTTCTGAGAGAACCGAAGAACAAGCGGCCGCTTTAGCAGGATTGACTCAACAAATTGAGTCTCTCAAAGCGCAACTAGAAGAGCGTAGCACTCAATATCTGCGAATTGCGGCAGATTTTGAGAATTACCGCAAACGCAACCAAAAAGAAAAAGAAGATTTAGAAGTACAGGTGAAGCGGAATACGATTACGGAATTGCTGCCAGTAGTCGATAATTTTGAGCGGGCGCGATCGCACCTCAAACCCCAAACTGATAGTGAAATGACAATTCATAAAAGCTATCAAGGTGTTTACAAGCAATTAGTAGATTGCTTGAAACGCTTAGGTGTATCCCCAATGCGTCCCGAAGGTCAAGAATTCGATCCTAATCTGCATGAAGCCGTAATGCGAGAACCTACGGATGAACATCCAGAAGGAACAGTGTTAGAAGAGTTAGTACGCGGATATTACTTGGGTGAACGCGTACTGCGCCATGCAATGGTGAAGGTGGCTGCTCCCAAGGAAGATACACTACCTGCACAAGATAATCAGTCGAGTTCTGACAACTCTTAATCTGTAGTTGCTCGCCTCACTGACCAAAAGTGCCTTGGTTGTTACAAGGGCGAGCATCACAGATCTCAATCAAGGTAGTTCTGTTGACGGTTAGCCGAAGTTTAGCAAGCCGTCATTTGGTAGTAGCTCTCACACAAGGTGCGGCTCTGTGACAAGAAGCCGCCCCCAAAGTCAAAGCAACCCCTTACCGATCCAATGCTGTACTTCTTGCTTACCCCCAGTAACCTGATTTTCTTAGGCGGTTTCGTGAGTGTTAGCCTGTAGCAAAAAAATAACATAAGATAGTCCGCAAAGCCTCACGGCAGCATAAGTACGTAAATATACTGAACAGTATGGGAAAAGTTATTGGGATCGACTTAGGTACTACGAACAGTTGCGTTGCAGTTTTAGAAGGTGGTCAACCAGTGGTGATCGCTAATTCCGAGGGTGGACGCACTACTCCTAGTATTGTGGGATTTGGTAAGGGGGGCGATCGCTTGGTTGGTCAACTGGCGAAGCGACAAGCCGTAACAAATGCCGAAAACACAGTATTTAGTATTAAAAGATTTATTGGTCGTCGCTGGGAAGAAACTACAATAGAACGCGATCGCTCACCTTATCAATGTGTGAAAGGTCGCGATGATACTGTTGATGTCCAAATTCGCGGACGTAACTATACACCCCAAGAAGTTTCTGCCATGATTCTACAGAAACTCAAACAGGATGCAGAAAATTTTCTGGGTGAAACTGTTACTCAGGCAGTAATTACCGTACCAGCATATTTCACAGATGCCCAAAGACAAGCTACCAAAGACGCAGGTACCATTGCCGGACTAGAAGTCTTACGAATCATTAACGAACCAACTGCGGCTGCATTAGCCTTTGGTTTAGATAAGCACAATGATGAACAGCTAATTTTAGTCTTTGACTTGGGAGGCGGTACCTTTGACGTATCCATCCTGCAACTGGGAGATGGCGTTTTTGAAGTCAAAGCCACCAATGGTAATAATCAGCTGGGTGGTGACGACTTTGATGACTGTGTGATTCGCTGGATCGTTGAACGCTTCGTTCAAGAAGAGAAAATTGACCTTTCCCAAGACAAGATGGCTCTGCAACGGCTCAGGGAAGCAGCAGAAAAGGCCAAAATTGAACTGTCTCACATGGCAAGCACCTCGATTAACTTGCCTTTTATTACCGCCGATGAAACAGGCCCGAAGCATCTAGAACTTGAACTCAGCCGCTCGCAATTTGAAGAACTGACAGCCCATTTGATTGAAGCTACCATCGAACCGATGATTCAAGCGCTTAAGGATTCCGATCACAAAGCACAAGATATAGATCGGATCATTTTGGTTGGCGGTTCTACTCGCATTCCTGCTGTTCAAAACGCTCTCATCAAGTTTTTCAATGGTAAAACACCCGATCGCTCTGTTAACCCTGATGAAGCTGTAGCGCTGGGTGCGGCTGTCCAAGCTGGTGTGATTGGTGGTGAAGTCGATAATCTCTTGCTATTGGATGTAATTCCCCTGTCTTTGGGAATTGAAACTTTGGGAGAAGTTTTTACCAAAATTATTGAACGTAACACGACAATTCCTACTAGCAGATCCCAGGTTTTTTCTACCGCTGTTGATGGGCAAACCTCAGTCGAAATTCATGTTCTCCAAGGTGAACGCGCAATGGCGCGGGATAACAAAAGTTTGGGTAAGTTTTTGTTAGCGGGAATTCCCCCAGCCCCCCGTGGTGTGCCACAAATTGAAGTATCTTTTGAAATCGATGTCAATGGCATCCTCAAGGTTTCTGCCCAAGACAAAGGTACTGGTAGAGAACAAAGTATTCGCATTACCAATACAGGTGGCTTGAGTAACCAGGAAGTAGAAAGGATGAGGCAAGCAGCCGAAGCCTTTGCTGAAGAAGATAAACGGCGTAAAGAACTGGTAGAACTGAAAAATCAAGCCGAGAATTTATTCTTTAGTTATGATTCGACTGTCAGAGATAATGGTGACTTAATTGGCGAAGATATGAAAGTTTTGGCTAATGAAAAAGTCAACCAGCTGAAAGCTGCAATGACTAACCCCAGTATTTCTATACAGGAATTTCAGCAGTATTTAGATGACTTCCAAAAAACCTTATTTGCCATTGGTGCGAATGTCTACAACCGCGCTAACAATCAACTAGAGGAGGGACAGGAAGTTTCCGAAGAACTGTTTACCTCACAACCAGAGCAACCAATTAGTGGCACCCTAATACCAGAATTTAACTTTGATTTTGATGACGAAAATACTGCACAGGCTGATTACGAGGCGATAGATTAGGTATTTGGTACTGGGTACCGGGGATTGGCGACAGGGAATTGGCGATAGAAAAAAGGCGACAGACAATTAAGCACGAAATCTGAAAAATTAAGCATTCATGTTTAATGCGAATTAAGCCTTGGAACCTTGGAGTTTTGTAGATAGAGACAAAAAGGCTAGCTTAGAAACGCTTATGATGCCATAAGGGTTTCTCAATTCACATTAGACGCAATTAAGTATTGAGTATGGGAAATTGGCTATTAAGTAATGGGTATTGATATCAGCAATTAATTTAAAAAAGTATGTCCTAATTCCTAGCCCCTAGTCCCTAATCCCTAATTTTGCTAGATTGTAGAAGCGAATTGCCGTGGGCTAGAAGGTGTCTCAGCACTGATACCAAAATGCAGATGGGGGGTTTTCCACACCTATTGGTGCGGCTAGCCCCTCTGGTAGATGGCGGGGTTTTCCCTACCTAGGTAGCACAATTGTAAAAGAGACAGCCTCAGGCAATGACAAAAGAGAGCATAAATTTACTTTGCTCATCATTTCCTTGGCTTTTATCATCTTCCACGATGAAAGCGGCTGTTGCTAAATATATGCTGGTGATTTTTGTAAAGAGGAAAAGGTAAAATCAATTATTAACAAAAATTAACTTCTACCTTTCATCCTCTTGCTTCTACCATGCCATATGCTAACCTGCGGGAATGCCTCCGGCAAATAAGCCAGGAAACCTGTTGACAGCATTGGCTCTTCTGCTTTCTTCCTTCTAACTTTTACCTTTGCTATATGGCCCGCGACTATTATGAAATTCTGGGTGTCTCTCGTGACGCCGACAAAGAAGAAATCAAACAAGCCTACCGCCGCTTAGCCCGGAAGTATCACCCAGACGTGAACAAAGAACCGGGAGCAGAGGAGCGGTTTAAGGAAATTAATCATGCTTATGAAGTACTTTCCGAACCAGAAATCAGAGAACGTTATAACCGTTTTGGTGAAGCTGGAGTCTCTGGTGCAGGTGCTGGCTACCAAGATGTGAGTGAAGGCTTTGCCGATATCTTTGAAAGTATTTTCAGCGGCTTTGCTGGTGGAATGGGTGGTCAAACACAAAGAAGACGCAGTGGGCCTGTACGGGGTGATGACCTGCGCTTAGACCTGAAGTTAGATTTTAGAGAAGCGGTATTTGGCGGTGAAAAAGAAATTCGCATTTCGCATCTAGAAACCTGTGATATCTGTAGCGGTTCTGGTGCAAAACCAGGAACTCGTCCGCGCACTTGTTCAACTTGTAGTGGTTCTGGTCAAGTACGTCGTGTGACGAGAACGCCTTTTGGCAGTTTTACCCAAGTTTCCACTTGTCCTACCTGTAACGGGACGGGGATGGTGATTGAAGATAAATGTGAAGCCTGTGATGGTAAAGGCACAAATCAAATCACCAAGAAACTGAAAATTACCATTCCCGCTGGTGTGGATAATGGTACGCGCTTGCGAATCTCTCAAGAAGGAGATGCAGGGCAAAGAGGAGGCCCACCAGGAGATTTATACGTCTATTTATTCGTCAATGAAGACGAAGAATTTCATCGGGATGGCATTAACATTCTGTCGGAAATTAAAGTTAGTTACCTGCAAGCAATTTTAGGCTGCCGTTTGGAGGTAGATACGGTTGATGGGCCAGTGGAACTAATTATTCCCCCGGGAACTCAGCCTAATACAGTGATGAAGTTAGAAAATCGTGGTGTCCCGCGCTTAGGTAATCCTGTAAGTCGGGGTGACCACTTGCTGACGGTACTAATTGATATTCCTACCAAGGTAACCCCAGAGGAGAGAGAATTGTTAGAGAAGCTCGCTAAAATTAAGGGAGACCGCACTGGTAAAGGTGGTCTAGAAGGATTCTTGGGTAATCTGTTTAAGTAATGAAGCTATCTTCTCTCTCATCTCCTGATGCTCAACTTGATTTACGCGGGACTCCTTGCCCGATTAATTTTGTGCGGACAAAATTACGTCTGGAAAAAATGCCACCTGGAGGTCTGCTAGAAGTCTGGCTAGACCCTGGGGAGCCAATTGAGCAAGTTCCTGATAGCTTGGTAATGGCCGGCTATCAAGTAGAGCAAATTGCAGATTGCACTGGTTATTTTTCCTTGTTGGTACGCCGCCCAGCGATCGCCCAATGACAGGAAAAGTTGATTTTGCTACTGGACAGTTACTCGGTACAGTGTTAGCTGTACAGGCAAATTTTTATCAAGTACAGCTGGATTTAGGGGACAAGGAGACAAGGGGAATAGGGGACAAGGAGAAAAAATCCGATGAAAAATTCAGTGACTCTCCCTATCCCTCAATGCTCCTCTGTACCCGCAGAACGCGCTTGAAAAAAATTGGTCAACAGGTGATGGTGGGCGATCGCGTTGTCATTGAAGAACCTGATTGGGCTGGCGGACGTGGGGCGATCGCGGATGTTTTACCCCGTCAAACTGAGTTAGACCGTCCACCAATTGCTAATGCCAACCAAATTCTGCTGGTATTTGCTGTCGCCGATCCACCTTTGGAACCCTATCAGTTAAGTCGCTTTTTGGTGAAGGCAGAATCTACTAGCTTGGATGTGCTTTTATGCCTGAATAAAAGCGATTTAGTTTCACCACAAATGCAACAAGAAATTAGCGATCGCCTGATTGCTTGGGGTTATCAGCCAATATTTATTAGCGTCAAGAATGGAATAAATATTGAGCAGTTATCGGAATATTTAAATAATAAAATTACTGTAATTGCTGGCCCATCTGGTGTTGGCAAATCGAGTTTAATTAATTCACTGGTTCCTAATGTAAATTTGCGCGTCGGTGAAGTGTCAGGTAAATTAGCTCGTGGTCGCCACACTACCCGCCACGTAGAGTTATTTGAATTGCCTACTAAAGGGTTACTCGCTGATACTCCCGGCTTTAACCAACCTGACCTTGATTGTACTCCCGACGAATTAATATATTATTTCCCCGAAGCCAGAGCGCGGTTAGCAACTGGTAGCTGTCGGTTTAGTGATTGTCTACATCGAGAAGAGCCTGATTGCACCGTGCGGGGAGAATGGGAACGCTATCAACATTATCTAGAATTTTTGTCAGATGCGATCGCCTATCAAACTCAGCGTTACCAACAAGCAGACCCCGAATCTACGGTGAAGTTAAAAACTAAAGGTAAAGGTCAGGCTCAATACGAACCAAAATTAGAAAGTAAAAAATATCGTCGTGTTGCTCGTAAGACACAACTGCAAGCTTTACAAGATCTATATCAAGATAGCGAAGAATAAAGTGCGTATACGTGGAGTAGCTTGTCTGTGAACTACCCACAATTGAAACGCAAGAGCGACCAGAAATTAGTGGTTCATCGCAAAATTTATGAGGTAGGACTTATACCAATTCAAAATTCAAAATTCAGAAAACCATATGTAGCAAGGGTTTTTGAGTTTGGATCTGTTGCTAAATTTTGGAGAATTGGTATTACGCAAAAGTCACGGAATTCCGTCATTATGAGCGTAGCGACGTAATCGCCTAAAATTATGGGATTGCTTCCCTACACTACGTTCCGGTTGCAATGACAAATTTTGCTTGCGTAAGTTCTAGCTTCCTCTGCTTGCCCATATGTATCATTTTTAAAGTGAAATGGTATGAGATGTTGGGCTTCTATTGGTTTTAGCTAAAATGAGAAAACCCACAAAGTAACACACTTTGCAGGCAAGATTTACATTATAGGATAGCTTGATGTTAACACTTGCTTGATGCTAATACTTGCTTGATATAACAAATCATACAAACTTTATAAAGTTTTATCCTCTGTACCAGTATTGATTAATACCTTAATAGATAATGATTTACGGTTTTCTCAAGACTTTTATAAACACCTATTTTTAATTACTTTGCTTGAGTTTAATCTGATTTTTGTTGGAATTGTAAAATTTTATATCTTGATTAAAAATTTTGTTATTGGTGATAAAAATCAAGTCTTACGGGTAATAAAAAATTTCAGTATCTGTCCATCAGGCTTTATAGCATCTTCACAAATCAATAGAGTTTGAGGCAACAGTATCATTATTTACACAATGTCATTGCGAATGTAGCGAAGCGAAATGACTGTAAATATTTTTGTTTAGGTACTTATTCAAGGCGATAGAGACAGCTATTCCCGCAACTTCAATCGAACAGGCGATAAGCCTACGGCATGGCTTCGCTTACCGCGAAAATCAAAGTTGAAGAGGAACGTAGACGCTCGTTACCAGCGCAACCGTTTGCAACCACACGAACTTCCCTTTTTTTAAGTTGGTTAACTCTAGAGATTCTTGATCAAGTTTTACCTCAAAGGGTTTATCGAAGTAACCCAAGAGTTGTAAAAAAACCTGTATCAAAATTTCGCTCAAAAAAAGTAGAACACAGAGTACTGGGACAATAACAAAGCATCATGTCTTTCTTATTCTAAGCACTGCATAGCCTTAACTGAACCGTATTGGATGATAAGACTACTTCGGTAGCAATTTGCTGTGAACCATTAAGAATAACGACTCCCAGATACTTTGCAATATTTAATATTTGATAACCTAATTATTCGTATATCATACACTTGTGTTTGCCAGCACATATTTTTTTGGATGTATTGTGTAAGCTTTATGTTTAGTGTTTGGTAATCATCTGAACACAACTAACTCAAAGCTTACAGTCAAAGGATTTTATAAATCTGCCATCCAAATACAAGTATTTTTTGGAAATATGTCAGGCTAAGCTATTCTGCTTTTAAGTTGCACAATCCATCGTGAGGGCTGTTGACGGTTGACTGTCAACAGTTAACAGCCTTGATTAGTATTTATGCAATGTAGACGCGCATTAGCTTATCAAGCCAATCAATGAGTTTTGAGCAGTTAAGAATGAGCCAAACTTTTGTAGCAGCAGTCAAACCATGACCGATGTTACTGAAAAGGTGATTTGCTATGCGCTGTATGAGCAATAGCACTATTAAGAATAGAGAAAAGCGGATGAGCAAAAAACGTCAGTTTCGTTTAGGTGCATTTATTCAAGCCACTGGACATCATGTCTCTGCATGGCGACATCCTGATACACAAATAGATGCTGGGTTGAATTTCGAGCATTACAAGGAAATTACCCAGACAGCCCAACGCGGCTTATTTGATGCAGTTTTTCTGGCAGATAGTCCAGGAGTTTGGGGTAGCGCTCCTGAGAATCAGAGTCGTAATGGTAAGATAGTGCATTTCGAGCCTGTGACTCTCTTCTCTGCTTTGTCTTCCGTAACTCAAAATATCGGCTTCATCGCTACCGCCTCAACTACATACGAAGAACCCTACACCCTTGCACGTAAGTTTGCCTCTCTAGATTACTTGAGTAAAGGACGCGCTGGTTGGAATGTAGTTACTACAGGTAATGATAACGCCGCAGCTAATTTTGGACTTGAGCATCACCCAAACCACAGCCTGCGTTATGAACGCGCTGAAGAATTTGTGGAAGTCGTAAAAGGACTTTGGGATAGTTGGGAAGATGATGCCTTTATCCGCGATCGCGAATCAGGTATTTATTTCGATACAGACAAGCTGCATATACTCAACCATAAAGGCAAACATTTCTCTGTTAAAGGCCCCTTAAATGTTGGTCGTCCACCCCAAGGCTACCCAGTAATTGTGCAAGCTGGAGCCTCGGAAGCTGGTCGAGATTTAGCTGCACGTACTGCGGAAGTAATCTTCACCGCCAATCAAACCCTCGCAGATGCACAGGAATTTTATGCCGATGTCAAAGGTAGATTGGCTAAATATGGACGCTCTCCAGATGACCTGAAAATTATGCCTGGTGCTTTCCCCATCATTGGGCGCACAGAGGAAGAAGCTCAAGAGAAATATGAATTTCTGCAATCCTTGATTCATCCCGATGTGGCTTGGGGCATTCTCAAGAACTATTACAAGGGTGTGGATCTATCGAAATATTCTCTAGATGATATAGCTCCAGAACTACCTAGCGACACCAACACAAATAAGAGTCGTCTGAAACTAGTTAGAGATTTGGCTACTCGTGGAACTCTGACACTGCGTCAGTTGTACCTCTCTCTAGCTACCGCAAGAGGCCACCGCACTATACTGGGTACTCCCGAAACTATTGCTGATCAACTAGAAGAATGGTTTAACAACGGTGCGGCAGATGGCTTTAATATCATGCCCCCAATTCTGCCTACAGGATTAGATGAGTTCGTGAATTTAGTTGTCCCCATCCTGCAAAAACGCGGACTGTTCCGGACTGAATACGAAGGTAATACTTTACGCGAAAACTTAGGATTACGTCGTCCTGGTAATCGTTTTGCTGCTCAAACAGCGAATGAGCGATTGGTGCTGGCTTAAATGCACAAGATTTATAGACATTTATTAAATGCTTAACTTCAACCGCTTTAAGCCAGCTGTTTACAGATTGTCACCGATTTGAGGTGTGCCTCATCTCTGCATAACCTGAAAATCTTAGCCAAAAATAAGGAAAGAAAGATGACTGAATATAGCCGTTTAAAGACTTCACCCTCCGCAGCAATCAGAGCGACTCTAGATTATCCAGTAATCGACACTGACATTCACACCAATGATTTCACACCAGCCTTGGAAGATTACATTGCTAATTATGGTGGTGTAAAACTTGTAGACGAATTACGCAAGGCTGAATCCTCTCGTCTTAACTCCAAAACAGACGGTAAAGACTGGTATCAACAAACTCCAGAAGAACGTCAGTACAACCGCACAATTCGCTCTCCTTGGTGGGCGAGAGTTACTAAAAACACATTGGATCTAGCAACATATATCCTCCCCGAACTTCTCTATGAACGTCAGGCAGAACAAGGGTCAGATTATTCGGTACTATTTCCCAATAATGTTTTAGCACCAGCTGGAGCCAGCCCAGAGAACCGCCAAGCACTGCAACGAGCAGTTAACCACTACCATGCCGATTTATATCGCAAATATAGCGATCGCCTGACGGTGGTAGCTGGTATTCCGATGACTACTCCTCAAGAAGCCATTGAAGAGTTAGAGTTTGCAGTAAAAACCCTTGGTCTAAAAGTAGCAAATATTCCTGGTGGTGTAAAACGGCCAATTAAGGCGATCGCAGATAAATATCCTGCCGATAAGTTCCCAGAAATCGCCAGATATGCTTCATATATTGACTTCTTCGGTCTAGATAGTGAATACGACTACGATCCATTCTGGGCGAAAGCCGTTGAATTGGGTGTACCCATTACTACCCATTATGGCAGCCAAGGTTGGACTGGACGCTCCTCCATTAGTAATTACATGAATAACCATATCGGTCACTTTGCCGATGGTTCCCAAGCATTTGCGAAGGCGTTGTTCTTTGGTGGTGTCACCAAGCGGTTCCCACAATTGCGCGTTGGTATGTTGGAAGGTGGTGCAGATTGGGGCGCTCACGTCTACATTCATTTAGTAGATCGCTTCTCCAAGCGCAATATCAAGTCACTGCAAAACTACAACCCAGACTTGACTAATGCTGATGAGTTATTTGAGTTGTTTGAGCGCTTCGGTAGCGAAATCACTCAAGGGTATTCCTTTACCAAAGAAGAATTAACCAAGATAGTACTAGGTTCTTCCTTCGGCCGTCATAGCCGTCAACCCGTTGGTAAGGAATTAGAAGACTTTGCAGCAGCAGGAATTGAAACCATTGAAGATATCCGCGATCGCTGGGTAAATAGCTTCTTCTTTGGTTCCGAGTCTGACGATCGCACCATCGGCGTAGCATTCAATAATATAGCCAATCCCTTAGGTGTGAAGATTAACGCCATCTATTCCTCTGATGTTGGTCACTGGGATGTACCCGATCTCACAGATCCTCTAGCCGAAAGCTGGCAGCTAGTTAAAGAAGGCGTGATTTCAGAAGACGACTTCAAAGCTTATGTATTCGCTAATCCCTACAAGTTCTACACCGAAGCTAACCCCAACTTCTTCAAGGGCACAGCAATTGAATCTAAAGTACCTCAAATCGAATTACCACAAGTCAGCTATTCTGCATTTTAAGTTGCACAATCAATTGTGAGGGCTGTTGACGGTTAACTGTCAACTGTTAACTGTCAACGGTTAACCGTCAACAATTTAGAGATTTAACAATGGACTGAGGATTCGGTATTCAGACGTGCTAAGTTAATAAGGATAAAATAGTACGTATTTACACTTATGCTTTAAGTTATACTAAGTTCTACAGTCGCATCCGGAAAAAATTGTCTCAGTTTAATTGCTTGCAAGATGCGATGCAGGGTGTCCATGCCATGTCTCCTAAAATTTACTTAAATTTCACATAAAAAGAGAACTTAAGTAAGTTTCAATGAATTTCATCTGTTAATTATATTTTTCAAGATGAAACAGATTGCTCAGAAAATTTTCATTTCTAGTAGTACGGTTATTTGCTGTATATTAACCAGTATTATCGCTCAGGCACAAATTTCCTCAGATGGAACACTGCCAACACCAACCAGCGTAAATCAAATTAATAATATTTTTGAAATTACAGGAGGAACACAAGCTGGTAATAACCTATTCCATAGCTTAAAAGAATTTTCTGTTTTTAATGGCAGTGAAGCTTTTTTTAAACAAAATCCAAATACAAGTAATATTACCAATATTATTACTCGAATTACAGGTGGCTCAATTTCTAATATTGATGGATTAATCAGAGAAAACTATGGCGCAAATTTGATTTTAATTAATCCGAGTGGGATTAATTTTGGTGTTAATGCTCAACTAAACATAGGTGGCTCTTTTTTAGGAACTACGGCTAGTAGCCTCACATTTGCCGATGGTGCAGAATTTAGTGCTACCAATACTCAAAATTCTCCTTTACTGACAATCAGCGTTCCAGTTGGCTTGCAATTTGGGCAGAATCCCGCAGTAATTCGCGTACAAGGTACAGGTCATAATTTCACGGTGAGCAATCCCATCTTTTCGCCTGTAACCAGAAGCAATAGCTCAACAGGTTTGCGGGTACAACCAGGGCAGACTCTAGCTTTGATTGGTGGCAATCTCAGCTTAGATGGGGGCACTCTCACCGCAGAAGGCGGGCGAATAGAATTAGGTAGCGTAGCTGGAGGTTTAGTCAGCCTTAAACCGATTGTAGGCGGTTGGACTTTCAGTTATCAGGGAGTACCTACTTTTAGAGATATTGAGCTATCCCAAAAAGCCTTAGCAGATACTAGTGGTAGTAGTGGTAGTAGTGGTGGCTTTATCCAGGTGCAAGGGCGCAATCTTGGGGTACGCGATGGTTCACTAATTTTGATTCAAAATCAAGGGTTTCAACCAAATGGCAGCATCCAAGTAAATACTTCCGAGTCTGTCAAAGTGAGTGGTGTTAGTACAGACGGAAATATTCGCAGCAGTCTAACAAATGAAACAGTGGGAATTGGCGGTGGTGGAGATGTTACTGTTTCCACTAGAAATTTAGTTGTGGAAGGTGGAGCCAGCATCGTTGCGAAAACCTTCACTCCAGCCACAGGTGGCAACATCAATATCAATGCCTTTGATTTGTTACAAGTCAATGGCGCAAGTATTGTTAATCCTAGCGTTACTAGTTCTATTGTTGCTGCCACTTTTGGCCCAGGAAATTCCGGCAATAACACCATATCAACTAGAAGTGTCAGCGCCACAGGAGGAGGAACAATTACTTCTGCTTCTTTTGGTAGCGGTAAAGGTGGAAATTTGAATGTTAATGCTGCTGATACTGTGGAAATTATGGGTGTGGAACCGAACTTTTTTGCACCCAGCGCTTTATTTGTGACTGCATTCAATGCTGGAGATAGCGGCAACTTGACACTCAATGCCCCCAGATTAACAGTTAAAGATGGGGGGAGAGTTGGTACTTTAACCTCTGCTAGTGGTGCATCTGGAAATGTTACCATTAATGCCCCTGAGTTCGTGGAAGTGAAAGGTACGGTACCAGGATCAGTCAATCCCAGTCTAATTGGCTCCGCTGCCAATTTAGTCGATCCCACCTTGCAACAGCTTTTGGGCTTGCCTCCCGTACCCAGTGGAGCTTCTGGTAATGTGACAATTAATACTGGTCAGTTGCGTGTTACAGATGGCGCTACAGTCACAGCCAGAAATGATGGCTCGGGAAATTCCGGCTTTGTGAAAGTGAATGCTGACTCTATTTTTCTCGATAGCGGAGGTAGTATTACATCAGAATTGGGAGGAGGTATCAGACTAGGGCAGTTTTTCTTCTTTTCTCCTGTAAGTTTGTTGGGTGATAAAGGAGGAGACATAGCAATTTCTACCCAAAATTTAGTTGTCCGGGGAGGAGCCAGCATTTCCACTGCTACCTTTACAGATAGAGCAGGTGGCAATGTCAATGTCAATGCCTCTGATTCAGTTGAAGTGAGTGGATTTATACCATTTAATCCCAATGCAATCAGTTTTATCAGTGCTTCAACCTTCGGTTTGGGTAAATCGGGAAATATCAACCTGTCCACAGGAAAGCTGACCATTGCTGATGGTGGAACCGTAGGTGCTGCAACCTTTGGCATTGGTTCCGGCGGAGATATTAGCATCAATGCAACTAATTCTGTAGAAGTCATCGGTGTAGAACCCAGCTTTTTGAAGCCTAGCATTTTGGGAGTTTCAACTTTCAATGGTGGCAATGCTGGTAACTTGACTATCAATACACCCAAGCTATTTGTGCGGGATGGTGGCAGGGTTGATGCTTCCACTGTTGCCGCTGGCTCAGCTGGAAGTATTACAATTAACGCTCCCCAATCCGTAGAGGTCACTGGCACAATTGTGGGAACTTCTATTCCCTCTCAGATCAGCTCTGGAGCCAATATAGAAAGTGAAATCACCCGACAGTTGTTTAGACTACCTCCAGCACCCAGTGGTGCTTCTGGTGGTGTGACGATTAACACTAGTCGATTAGTGGTCAAGGATGGAGCGCAAGTAACCGCCCGCAACGAAGGCTCAGGTAATGCTGGAGATTTGAAGATTAATGCTCAATCTACTTTTATCGATACTAGAGGAGGCATTTCAGCTGCAACCACATCCGGCGAAGGAGGCAACATTTTCTTGCGAACAAATTCTCTATTGATGCGTGGTGCCAGTCAAATATCTACAGAAACAGGCGGAACTGGCAATGGAGGTAACATTACAATTACTGGCAACAGCCCTGCTGATTTTGTGGCTTTGCTAGAAGGTAGTAAAATTATCGCCAATGCCTTTCAGGGTAATGGCGGTAATATCAGTATTAATACTCAAGGTCTGTTTGTTTGCCCAGAATGCCAGATTAGTGCCAGTTCTCAGTTCGGTCTTGATGGTCAAGTAAAAATATTGACATTTGATACTAGTAGAAATCCAGAAGTGTTGGACTTATCGCCAGAAATTGCTAAACCCGAAGAAGTAGTAGCGCAAGCCTGTCCAGCAAAAAAGAACCAGAGTCGGAGTCAGTTTATCATCTCTGGACGAGGAGGATTACCACCCCGCCCCAGCGAACCCCTCAGCAGTAACACCTTGATTAGTTTTGAGTCTACTTCTACTCAAGCAGAATCCTCAACAGATGCGATCGCTACAGCCAAAACCCACGTCTCCCAACTACCACCCCCAGCCCAAGGTTGGTATGTGAACCCCAAAGGTGTACTTATCCTTACTGCAGATTCTCCTACAGCTATCCCTTACGCTTCTCACTTAACTTCAGCATCCTGTCATGCTACTAATTAACGCCTTGCAGAACCAGGGAATTCTAATTAATAAGGTACAATTTGACTCATTTTGAGCCAGGAGAAAGTCACGATGAAAAAATTTTCATCAGCGGAAATAGTGTTTCGGCGTACTGTGGAGTTCTACCTTTAAATAAAGAAGGCAGAATAAATTTATTTTGTTTTATACCAATTTGAAAAAAGAAATAGAAATAATCCTATAAGCATTAATTTCTAGGTTCTAACTAGGAAATTCTCTTATTAAATTTGGCGATCGCTACAGAGAAGCACAACAAAGATGTGATCGCAAACAATGAGAATATCTTGACAGGACTTTCAACGAATCAAAATCAGTGTACCAGTTAAAATCAAGCTAGTTCCCAATATCACAGGTAGGGTTAGCGGTTCCCGAAGAAAAAGTACTGAAAAAATCAGCACTAAAACTAAACTCGATTTGTCCAAAGGTGCGACTAAAGAAGCTTTTCCGACTTGTAAAGCGCGAAAGTAAAACAACCAAGATAAGCCTGTGGACAAACCAGATAAGACGAGAAATAGTAGGGTTTTTGAACTAATCGTCAGTATTGTATCTAGCTGTCCTTTAACAACAACCCAACCCCAAACCATAATTAAAATGACTACTGTGCGGATGGCGGTTGCTACATTAGAGTTAATCGTCTCGACTCCAATCTTGGCAAATATCGTTGTCAAAGCTGCAAAAAATGCTGATAACAGGGCATAAAATATACTAATTGCTTCGTTATCTAACATTTTTTCTCCCCAATTGCATAAGTAATTACAGAGACGCAGAGAGTCAGAGTTTGAGAAATCAAATTTTGAATTTTCATCTCTTCATTCAGCAACGCCGAAATTATGAATTACGAATGATGTTGACTTTGCCTTTGCGTCCTATGGGTACACACATCGGTGTTCCTACAACTGGATCGCAAACAACACGACAGTCTAAACCAAAAACCTCTTTTACCATATCCTCAGTCATAACTTGTTTTGGTTCACCAGCAGTAAAAATCCGACCTTGTTTAACAGCAACTAGATAATCTGCATAACGACAAGCCTGATTTAAATCATGCAATACCATGACAACAGTTCTTCCCTGATGCTGGTTTAAATCGTATAACAAATCTAAAACTTCTATTTGATGCGCTAAATCTAAAAAAGTAGTGGGTTCATCTAATAGTAAAATATCTGTATCTTGCGCCAGTGCCATTGCAATCCAAGCACGTTGTCTTTGTCCGCCAGATAAAGTATCTAAGGCTCTATCTGACAAGTCTAATAAATTTGTAATCTCTAGCGCTTGTTGGACAATTTTTTCATCTTTTTCTGACCATTGCTGCAACCAATTTTGATAAGGATAACGTCCTTGTCCTACCAAATCTCTGACAGTTAATCCTTCTGGTGCAACTGGACTTTGAGGTAATATTCCTAATTGTTGCGCTACTTCTTTAGTAGAAAGGTTAAAAATAGATTGACCATCAAGATAAACGGTACCACCATAGGGTTTTAGCAATCTGGATAAACCTCTTAATAAGGTTGATTTACCGCAACCATTTGCACCTACTAAAGCACTAATTTGTCCGCTAGGAATTGCCAAATTGAGGTCGCGAATAATTGGCACGCCATCATAAGCTAAAGACAAACCTTTTGTTGATAATCCTTTCATATTTGCTATCATGTTGACTGTTAACTGTTGACTATTTTTTGCGATTCCGAATTAACAAATAGAGAAAGTAAGGCGCACCAACAGCTGCTGTCACCACACCACAAGGAATTTCGATAGGTGCAAAGAGGGTTCTTCCGATAAAATCTGCTACTACAACTAACATTCCACCCAACAATGCAGAAGTGGGAATTAAACCTTGATGATTTGTACCTACTAACTGCCTTCCTAAATGGGGGGAAATTAATCCTACAAAACCAATCATTCCTGCTGTAGCAACTCCTGCACCTGCTAAGGCTACAGCCACTAGTAGCAACAAACCCCGTTGCCATTCCACACGAGTTCCTAAACCTTTGGCAACATGATCGCCCAAATTTAAGGCATTTAAATGTCTGGCTAGTATCAACGCCATTGGGACAAAAATAATTAACCAAGGAAAGAAGGAAAAGACTTGTTCCCAAGTGCGACCATAGACGCTACCAGCTAACCAAACAAGTGCATCACTGACACTATAAATATCACCAAAAGTAATTAATAAACTGGTGAATGCGCTGGCGATCGCAGACAATCCCACACCCATTAAAATAAACAAAACGGGAGAACTACCATTGTTCCAAGCTAAGGAGTAAATTAAACCAGCCATCAATAAAGCACCGACAAAAGCTGATAAAGGCAAAGTGTAAATGGGTGCTGATGGAAATAACACAATTACGGAAACTGCTGCTAGGCTTGCTCCCGCATTGATGCCAATAATGCCAGGGTCGGCTAATGGATTACGGGTGATACCTTGAAAGATTGTGCCAGAAACAGCCAATGCCATTCCCACCATGAAAGCTACAAGGGTACGAGGTAGGCGCAGGTTATAAATTACAAAAACATGATCCCGGTTGCCTGTATCTATACCCAATACAGTTTTAACGATATCTAAGGGTGCAATTGGATACTCACCCCGCCCTAAATTCATTACCATCGCCACCACAACCGCTATTACCAGAAATAGCAGCATTAAAGGTACACGTCGATCTATGCGAAAAGATATCGCCTCGGAACGGATGACAAGCCAATCCAAGTTCATTTTTTCACCTTCGATTTAGCCAAGTAGAGAAAAAAGGGTGCGCCAATCAATGCTGTCATAACTCCCACAGGTAATTCCTGGGGTTTGAGTAATACACGCGCCGCCACATCTGCAACTAAAAGTAAAGTTGCACCAACTATTGCCGAATAAGGCAAAATCCAACGGTAATCAGCTTTGATAAAAAATCGCACGATATGGGGAACAACTAAGCCAATAAAGCCAACTGGCCCGGCTAGAGATACTGAACTTCCCGCCAGTAACACAACAGCGATCGCAGTGGCAATTTTTACCCAACCTGTCTGTTGACCCAAGCCTTTAGCTATATCTTCGCCCAGACTCATAGTTGTAATTTGTCTACCAAGGGCAAAGGCTACTACTAAGCCAATGATGACGAAAGGTAATGCTGATAACAATATGTTGATATCACGCCCAGCTAGCGAACCAGCTAACCAAAAGCGAATTTCTTCTAAGGTGCGCTGACTAACTATGAGAATCCCAGTCATCACAGAAGAAATCAGGGCTGTCAGTGCTGCACCTGCAACTGTCAGATTCAGTGGTGTGGCTCCTCCTTTCCCTAGAGAGCCGAGGATATAGACTAACATTGCAGTTACACCTGCTCCCAAAAAGGCCACAATGGTTAAAACACTCAACGAGGGGCTACCAAACACAAAAATTGTGGTAACTACAGCTAATGCGGCTCCTGACTCAATACCTAAGATTCCTGGATCTGCTAAGGGGTTGCGCGTCAAACCTTGCATTAATGCGCCGGAGACTGCTAAGGCCGATCCTACAAGCAGAGCAATGAGCGATCGCGGTAATCTCACTGTCTGGATCACCAGATGTTCGTAAGAACCGTCAAATAGGATAAAGGATTCTAGAATCTTTTTTATAAGTATTTCTGCCGCGCCTAAAGTAACGCTGTACACCAAGCAAGTTAGCAGAATCAGTATGCCCAGAATCAGACCCACTAATGGCGATATTTTCGGTTTGTTCCAGTTCCTTAGCAATGCTGTGGTTGCTCTTGTCATTATCTTTTGATTAATTGAAAATTATATGCATTTAGGTAACCTAGTTGTGTCTTCTTTGACATTTGTAAATCCTATATCTTAATTGAGAATATTTATATAGATATCAAGCATTGAGATAAGGAACATGCCTACAATATTTAGCTTTGCAGCCTAAGATGAGCGATAAGTATCAAGATCATACTTTATACTTATTAGTAGTTTTTTTCAACTACTTCTGTGCTTGATTCAGGAAAATAAGAAAATTATTATCAAATAGCTGGAATAGTTAGCTAGTTGCTGTTTAGTCAGTAGTTAACAGTCAATACGAGAAAATATCCGAGATGCGCGACAGACCATTATGTCTGCTATGTCATCTTTGGCACAGCATATAATCTCTGCTACTGATGCACTATAAATATTTACAAATTAATGATATTATTTCTCAATAAATGCTACCTATGGACAGAGGAATTCGCCTCTGTATTAATTACCATTTTGAAAATGGATGTTTGATTAAATTACTATTAAAATACTTAGGGTCGTCCGAAACTTCTTCACCAATCCAAATTGGTAATTCAATTTGCTGTTGTTCGTGGCTGAGTTCAACTTCTGCTAATATCAGTCCTTTATTAACACCATCAAACTCATCTATTTCCCAAATCAGATTACCGTACTCTATCCTGTAGCGAGTTTTTTTTATGAGCGGCTGTTCACACAAATTATTCAACATTTCCTGAGCATCTTCTAGGGGAATTGGGTATTCAAACTCTGCTCTACTATATTGGAAACTTATTCCCTTAATTGTTAAGTATGCCTGGTTTCCTACTATGCGAATACGTACAGTAGCTTCTTTTTTTGTAGAAATATATCCCTGAATATATAAACTACCCTTGGCTAGGTTTCTCCAACTATCGCCTCTGACTAGAAATTTTTTCTCTATTTCTACTGCCATTGTAATTGAAACTTGGTAATCGATACTTAAATTTACCAATAATTCGTAAATGTTGACAACCAGGCAAAGGCTGCAAGAGAGCAGGGAGAGAAATGATTCGCAGATTTTTAAATAGATACAGAAGTTCTTGTTAGTCAGCCGGACATAATATTTTTCAAAATTTAGATGCTTTCTCCCTGCTCCATTCCTACCTTATAAACCGTTTATATCGGTAGTAATTCCTAATTCTTTTTTAGATTTTTTTAGCTGCTTCCATAGGTCTTTTATTTGCTGATAAGCTTCATCTGGCGAAAGTTTGCCGCTGGTTTCTAGGCAGGAAATATAAGTAACTTTTTGAGAAAACTCTTGAAGATTTGCGTTAAATAATAAATTTTCTGGTGTAATTTTGCTGTAGTAACGACTGCGAGGATAGATAAAGTTGTCTTTGAGAATGCGGTTTGATTCTGTCATAATAAGCACCTTACTATTCACAAAAAAATCAATTATTATCTAAAAATCGAAATTCATCATAACTATATTGACATAATGTAAGTTATTATTGACGTTGCTTGCAGAGCGCCATAAACTTTTGAGAATTTCCCTCAATTTAAATTCACCTTGAGTGTAAATCTTTCCAGATAGGGTTATCATAAGTTTTGTTAAGCTCAAGATTTATTGATCAATAGGAACCTTCAAGAGTTTACAGTAATCAGATGAAGGAAGAATGCTTAAAAATGTAACCAATATTTGCACCAGTAATTGCCCGTGTAGAGAAACAGAGCGCTAAAAAAGTGATTAAAAGTGCAATCCTGTTTTATGAGAACCACAAAGGAGCGATCTGCTTGCTCGTCTGTGTTGAAAGTATTTCATGAACGAGTAAGCTTTTTCTACCTATCACAAAATTTACATAACCCTTACATCTTATCTCCGTCTCTGTGCAGCGATCGCTCTCAGAGATTGAACTTTATCGGCGATCGCTTCCATAAAACTCCATCAAAGACAATTGTCGGAGCCATCCCAACACTTTTAAATAGCTTTTAAAGCTGTAGTCCTTATTCCACATAGCTTAGAGCTTTTCTTAGTGCCATTCCTTCCCAGTCCCCAGTACCCAGTCCCTAATCCCTAATCCCTAATTTCTTTGCTGAAAAACTTGAGTAAAACATTTCCTAAATGCTACCGTCTACAGGTGAAAAGCATTTGCAGGGATCTCCAATATGAAATGTAGACGAAAACTGGCTTATGGAAAGCATTCACTCATAAGTTTCAGCTTAATATCCGCCTTGCTTGCACCGTATTCAGCAATGATTGCTACACCACCGAGAAACCCAGACAAAACTGTAAATTGTGAAATGTTAATTGTGGGGGGAGGATTGTCTGGTGTCGCCACAGCTTATGAAGGATTACTTGCAGGAAGAACTGTTTGTTTAACAGAAATTACTGACTGGTTGGGGGGACAAATTTCTTCTCAAGGAACCTCTGCATTAGACGAACGACCTACCCAAAGAGCGCGGCAATTCTATTCTCGCGGTTATTTGGAATTACGCGATCGCATTCAGCGCAAGTACGGTAAACTCAATCCTGGTAATTGCTGGGTAAGTGACTCTTGCTTTTTACCCCGTGATGCTCACACCATTTTGACTCAGATGCTCAAAGATGCCGAAAGTAAAGGCAAAGGCAAGTTGCAATGGTTTGGCAATACAGTAATTAAAGACTTAGAAATTAGTGCTGATGGCAAAATCATCAATAGTGCGATCGCTATTCAACATCAACCAGTGAAAGGCGCACTTCCTCTCAATACTTATCCTTTATCTCAAACTATTGAAGATGCCTATACTTACGGCAATTCATCTCGGTTTACTAAAACAATTATTCGCTTTGTACCTAAAGCCAATCAACAAACATCTCCAAATTGGTATGTTGTAGATGCTAGTGAAACTGGAGAAATCATTGGCCTAGCTGATGTTCCCTACCGATTAGGTATTGATGCTCTTTCCTACCTAGAACCTTCTGCTTCCAATTCCCAAAACGACCCATATTGTACTCAAGGTTTTACCTACACGTTTGCAATGGAGGCGACTAAGGAAGCACAACCCCAAACAATGCCTGCATATTATCCTCAATATGCACCTTATTTCAGCTATGAATTGCAACGGTTAGCAAACTTTGATTTAGTTTTTACTTACCGTCGGATTTGGAGTCCTACAAAAGGACAACCAACAAAATTTGGCGGTATTAATTTTACTGCTTCCTCACCCGGTGACATTTCCATGCAAAACTGGACATGGGGTAACGACTATCGCCCGGGAACTGCTGCTGATAACTTAATTTATACTCGCCAACAATTAGAAAGTACTGGACAGTTGCAGCCTGGTGGCTGGATGGGAGGACTCAGAACAGACACTTTGCGGAAAGGAGAGGAAAATGCCCTTTCCTATTACTACTGGTTAGTTGCTGGAACCACAGATTCCCAACTAGGGAACGGTGTCAAGCAACCATACCCAAACCACCGTTTGTTATCTGGGCTAGATTCCCCAATGGGGACGGTATCTGGTTTGTCAAAATACCCTTATATGCGAGAAGGACGGCGCATTATTGGCCGTCCTAGCTGGGGACAAGCTTCTGGTTTTGGCATATGGGAAATTGATATTTCTCGACGTGACTACAATGACGAATATTACCGTAAGACGCTGCCAGCAGATATGTATAAACAGTTAAGAGCAGCGCTAGCAGGTTTAGAAGCAACATCGGTAATTTCTGGTCAAATTTCTCCAGATAAAGCCATGCGGCGAACTCGTTCTACTATCTTCCCTGATTCTATCGGTATTGGTCACTATGCTATCGACTTTCACCCCTGTATGACCCAAAGTCCACCAGAAACACCTGGTAATACAGAACGTGCTGGTGAAAGACGGGGTGCAGGTCAAGCTTATCCTTTCCAAATTGCTTTACGAGCCATGATTCCCCAGAAAATAGACAATTTAATCGTTGGTGGTAAAAGTATTGCTACTAGTCACATTGCTGCTGCTGCTTATCGAGTCCACTCTTTTGAATGGTCAGCTGGTGCAGCTGCGGGAACAGTAGCAGCTTTTGCCCTTAAAAATGCTGTAGCGCCATACCAATTAGTAGATGATTTACCCAAACAAGAACCGCAACTACAAGCGCTGAAACGGCTTTTAGAACAAAATGGTAATCCTACTGCCTTTCCTGATACCTCAATTTTTAACCAAAACTGGGATGATTGGCGGTAAATAATCTTATTTATCAGATAGGTAAGTCGGCGAGAAAAGAACCAAACTATGTAACGAAAAAATTCTTAACCCCCGCTATTCATCCCCACCCTCAATGTACTCATAGGGCGGGGATGAATAGCGTGTTGTTAAAGAAACTCCAAAATTTCTTCTACTGTTAAATTAATATCACTGGCAATTTGACGTAATAACCTTGGTGAAATATCGCGACCTTTGTGAAACGGAACGGTTGTTCCACGTCCATCCTCATGACGAAATTGTTTATGGGAAACCCTTTGACGCACCTCCACAAAACCCAATTTTTCAAGGATTCGTAAAAATTCTTGTGGTTTCAAGACGGGAATATTACTCATAATTTATTGCAACACAATTTGTTGTGTGCCTACAAAATTAGTAGTAAATGAAACATTTTCATCTTCTAAAAGCATTTCAATTACTTCTCGAAGATTTTCCTGTAATTCATCTAATGTTTCACTTTGAGAATGAGCTCCTGCAAATCCAGGGATATAACCAACATAAAGATTTGTTTCAGTATCACGTTCGATGATAGCAGTGAAAATTTTCATGTTAATCAACTTACAAATATCTTTTTTTGATGATATATAACTTGCTTTTTTTAGCTAGTGATTTACTCATCAAAATCTAATTCTTAAACCTCGTCTAAGTTGAAACCCGTAGTTTTTCCTCATCAGGTTTGAGATGAGTTGTCACCCATAAACGATCCGCCACTGTATTGGGAGAAGCGTTAAT
>NZ_JACJQJ010000042.1 GCF_014696615.1 Nostoc linckia FACHB-104
CACCGACTTCTATTACGAATACAAGGCTTTCGGAATCAGATTTAACTAATACCTATGTACTAGCAATTGGCGATCGCATTGTGCCAGTTGCGTAAGTCCTGTCTAAAAGTGGATTTTGAAAAATACTAATAATACTTGTTAATTCTGCTGTTGTTGGTTGCCAGAGGTAATCATCTATGTTTTTTTGTCCTGCCCTTAACCAGAGTAGCGCCCAAGCAGCTGTATGAGCAGCAGGATTGCTTCCTTTGAGCATAGTCAGCAGTTTATCTATTATCCCCTTTAAGACAGATTCCGAAACAGATATTTTTTCTCTAAAAGCGAGTTCCATCACAACTAAAGCCGCACCGATCGCAGTTCGTTCTTGATTCCATGTATTTTTAGAAAGTATCTTCTCAAGCCATTGCTGGAAGCTACTTTCTTCATTTAGTGCCTGATTCACAGTCGTAACTGCATAAAGACCACCAATGTTGGCTTGATCTGTTATTCTATTTTTTGTGTCTCGCCTGCAAAATTCCTCTAGCATAGAACTGCGTAGCTTCTCTGACCATTGAGATGTACACAGTTCCATAGCAGCAAAATCTACTGTAGTTTGAGGTTCTGAGCTTTCACCATCTTCCTTACCTATTTGCCTAACAAACTTTTGTAAAACCTCCTGTGCCACTTCATCACTAGCATTAGGCTCATCAGCTAAACACAAAGCAGCCATGACTGCACGGGGACGAGCAGTAGTCTGAGGATCTTCTTTTTCAAGCGGTTTGAGGATAGCTCGCAAAACATCGTCTACGTCATCATCATTACAGGATGCTACACAAAGACGTAATGCCTCTCGCCAGTTTTCAGTTACTTCTTCTGTCTCATCTTCAATATTGGCAGCAAGCTGGGCTACATAGTCGGCAAGAGTGAGAGAGCGATTTCGTTTAGGAAAATGACCTTGCACCAGCGCCAATCCTGCTAAGTATTCTTGAAAAGTCAGGTGACGAAACTCAAATACAGGAGTGTCTCTGCCATTATGTGGAATAATACCCGCTTCCACTAAAATCCCTGTGCGACTTTCTAACAAATTCAGAAATTCTTTAGGTGTGTGCTTTTTGACTTCATGAAGATTGGGATATTCTTTCCGAAATTGTGTAAATAACTTGATTATTTCATCTTGGCGAAGTTGCTGTACTCCCTCATAACACATGGCATAAGCAATGTACTCTAATTGCGGTAACGCTTCATCCTCATCTATGGGTTCGTCTACTTCAGAGCGCCAATTTAGTAGTACATCTACTGCTTGTGCATACAATTTGTGCCGACGAGTCGGTAGTTTACCAACTTTACGCTTCACCAGCGCCATTGTTGTCAGCAGCATAGGATTACCAGTGAGACGCTCAATCCTTTCCGCACTGTGAATGTCTTTAATTAATTCTATTTTTGCCTTTTCTCGTCGCTCTGGTAATTCCGTAATGTCACACCAGCGACTTGCAAAGTCGTCTTTATCTTCTTTAGTCAGTTCTGCTACCGTAACGTGTTCAAACTGTCGCCCTATACGGTAACGCATTTCCCGATAGCCAACAATACGGGAAGTAACAATAATCGGAGCTTGTTTGTACGCATCAGAAATCTTTTCAATCTGTTGGCATAATGTAGCGCGTAAACGTGGATTTGTAATTTCATCTAAGCCATCTATCAGTAATAAGGCCGTACCCTGTTGAAGTTTTTGTTTTAAAATACTGCGTAAAGCGGTGCATTCAGCCTCGCTCATCTCAGCTTTACGCAAAGTGTAACCCAATATATCGTCTAAAGAACCGCGAAGGCTGGTTTCATCAAGATCTCGACAACGGATAATAATCGGTAGCCAATCCTCATCTGGAAGTGTAGATACGTCTGGCAAATCCTTCCAGTCTGGATCTTGTTTGAGCCGCAGCAAATAAGCTGTAGTAATCCAACGCACCATCGTAGTTTTACCTGCGCCTGGATCTCCCAACACAACCAGACGTTTAGCCTTAGCCAGTCTCTGTCCAATTGAAGCCCGTTCACTTGTTTCTTCTTCGTCTATGTCTTCAATACTCCAGCCTACTCTTTTACGCTGTTTTGCAATGCGATACTTTTCAATTGCTTCCAATGCCGCTTCATCAACTTCAGTATTAGAAGCAATTTCTACTTGAACGCGGAGTGCCACGTAAAGCCGACGTAGTAAAAGTTTTTGGGTAGCTATATGCCGATCTGACTCTGGCAGGTTAGCTAAGTCAATAATGTCACAAGACTCTAAAGCAAGTTCTCGGTAACGCTGCTCTGCATCATTTCCACCTTTTATATAATCTGGAGATGCTTCCAATGGATAATATTTCTTCAGAGCATTAATTAAATCTTGTGTTGCTTTTGTAGGAGCTTGCCAATATTGAGCAATACATTCATCAAATGCCAATGTCTCTACATCAGCTTCTTCATCCATTTGTACGCAAAAAACACGCATTCGATAATTACTTCTTGCAGCGTAAACAATCTGGCGCGCCCACTTGGTTCCTAATGCTTTAATAGTTCCACAAAGTACTACCGGACTACCACTACTCAAAGCCTTGGAAGCTTCTGCAAGGAAAGATTCTCCCACCATTACCGTCCCGCGATGGGCAACTTCATAGCCAGCATTGCGAATAGGTTCTGCTAATTTTTCCGCTAACTCGTCTTCTCCCTTAGCATGGGCAATCACAACTTGCTGATGTAGAGTATCGGCCACTCTAGAAATAGTTTTTTTATTTTCAACATTATTGGCGGTAGCCTTATTTTGAATAATTTTACCTTCCTGCTGATCTTCAAATAAACTTGATAGAGCAGGTACATCTCCCCAGTTTTCTTGTTTAGTAATATCAATACTGCTTTTATTTTGCTCTTGTATTGGCTGATTGCTTAAAGATAGTTCTGATATATTTTTTTGATAACCTGCTTTTTCAAGTAAGCCGGGTACATCTTCCCAATATCTAATTTCTACATTTTGCTGTCCTTCTGAATTTAATAAATCCACGACATATCTGTACACTGTTTTAGATAAAGCATCACTGACTGTACCTTGCCCTACACCACGTTTATCGGCAATTTCTTGAGGACTATTTCTGCATAGCAACCCTCTTAGATGACACTTTTCTACTGGTGTCAGTATTTTTCTTCCTACCCCATCCTTGACTTTGGCTAAATCTTTATATAAGCGTTCTGTATCCCAGTCCTTAGATTCTTCTATAAAAAGAGTGTTGTCTTTCTTTGGGGACATTGCTGTACTAATTAAATTCCTAATCTAAATCCTAATAGTTTTCCTTATGATACTTCAACGCCCGTGAAAATACATAAGGGTTTTGATGTGGAGACTAATATTTTTGATTTCCTTATGCTAGAGGCATCTGATGTTTCAAAAACATAGGCAAGCAAGAACACAGGAGTTATATGCCTCAAAATACCTTTAGTAATTTATCTCACATGGATTTAAGTGGTTACAATATGAGTAATCGTGATCTGAGCAACTGTAATTTAATAGGTGTTCAACTTAATGGCAGCAATTTGAGGAATACGAAGCTGAACGGTGCTAAATTGCAAGATTCTCAACTACGTGGATCTGATTTAAAAGATGCCAAATTGTGTGGCGTACAATTATCTGATGCTGACCTGAGCGGTTCTGACTTACGTGGGGCAGATTTAACTGGCGCTGACTTAAGACGTGCTAACTTGACAAACACAAAGCTAGACGATGCTAAATTAGACGGTGCCAATGTTCAAGGTGCTGTATTTCAAGCTAGTACCGGACTCACTAAAGATATAAAACAGGCTCTGAAAAATCGAGGTGCAGATTTTAAGAATACTTCTGTAGTTAAGCTCAATTCTCTGGATATCAAGTGGTGGATACAATATGTACTTGTCCCGCTTGTTGTTGCTTTAATAGGAGGTGGTGGCATTGTAGTAACTATGATTAATGCCTCAAAGACTGAAGAACCACCCAAACATACACCTACCGTTCAACCTACAAATCAAGCAACTCCATTACCAAAGTCGATATCTACCATTAAATCTAAGAAGTAAGTAGGTAAGCGCAATTATTTGTAAGATGCGATCGCCTCTTCACAAAACATAAAACCCTTTAACAGCATGGGTTAAATCACACTAACCTATCTTAAGTTTAATTTAACCCACTTACTTAGCGCTATGATGAGCGATCGCACCCTCACCCCAAAAAGTGCGATCGCAACTTCCTCACGCTGACAATCAAAAACTACCATAAAGCTAGCATCAGGTATAAGTTGACGTAACCGTTGCAAATGGCCATCTGCATCAGACCGAGTGCAAAATCTCGCAACAGTGCTGGCTGAAGACACATAGTTTTAACTCACTCCCTGCTTGTGGTCGAAGTTGGTTTACTAAAGAAGAATTCAGACGATCGCCCTCCTTAATTCCCAAGTGCGATCACCATATACTGGGGTATTCTTACCTCAAAACAAAACATAAGATACAGTGAAATGAAATATATCAAACGTCACGTTAAAGGGATAAAACTCTTTGTCGAGGTTGCTTTTTTAATAGCCCTATTTCTGTTTGGACTTTTCCTCGATTATAAATTAGCTGCTTCCTTGTTCTGGCAGTTTTACTTATTGATGACTGTTTTAGCCTTAATCTTACTCTTGCCAGTATACTTACAATCTCGGCATCAACAACAATTGTGGCTTTTTCTCGGTTTCAATATCAGTCTATTAGCTCTGCACTTTTTGACTCTCAGTCCTGTAAAATCCTTCACAAAGTTTTATCTTGACATTCAAAATGGTATGACAATTCCGGAGGTTCAAAGCTTATTTAACCAGCATTTTCCAAAAGGGGGAAAATTTCGTCAACCGGAATGGGAACTACGTTATGGACATAATGGTGTGCTTGCAAATCGTGACCCTGCTGAAAAAGGCTTAGCTATACCTGACCAAAATCTACATTACATTCTTGACCTAAGCGATGGTCGTTACAATGCGGAATGGGTGACTGTTTATTTTAAGGATGGCAAAGTCTTAGGAACTGAGTATTCGCCCGATTGATTCCGATTTGTCGAACTCATGTTAACAATTCAGGCGATCGCTTGAGTTTCTGATGAGAAATTTTTGTATTCGCTTGTCAATATTTAGCGCTTTGAATAACCCCCAATGCTTGTAGAAGAGAGGTAAATTCAGGCGATCGCACCCTTCATTTCTCAGTACGTAAACACATTTGCTGAGTGTTATTGCAGACTAGTGTATTGTGACCAGGGATGTTATCTAAGGACAAAGATAATAACTTATATATATTGACATTTTTACTTTTTTATGAATAACTATTTCTGATACACAAAATATAAAAATTGTCAATTATTTTTTTAAGGGCTATAAAAAGTTAGCAATAGCTCGATTAAAAACTTGGTAAACACAACTCTTATCTATTGCACTCTACCAAGATACGAACATTTATATATTTACCTTGCAGCTATCCGTTGAGATACTGAGAACAAGCATTCAAATTATTGGTTCGCAAAAGAATTGTTTAGCAAAGTTAGTGTGATAAATACTCAACCAACCATTATCTATGATGTTTCCACAGCAAACACAATTCATCTAGACCTATAGACAGGGTTTCTAAAAACATTCTCTGAAAATTATAGGCTGGCTATTGAACCCTATCTGTTAACAACATGGTTCTCTAACCTGAATTGGTTTCCACAAATTTTCAATTAATTTTTACTAGTCAGGGTCAGCTATTTTTGGGTTGCTACAAGGTCTATTACACAAAGCTATAACAACCGAAAACTCTTGTAAGCAAGCATCTCCACTATTAACCTTCACTTTCTTCAAAGAATTAGTTCTATGGCAACCTTAAATTTCCTGACAAAATTCTCCGTTGCGATTACTGCTACCACAGCGCTAGGGTTTTTTGCTTCTTCAGCTAATGCCTTATCCCTAACAGGTTCTTCTGGTACCTGGAGTAATCCAGTGGGTGGAAGTAACATCAAATATCAAACTGTAGGTACAGGTGTACCTCAAGAAAATCAGATACGTTGGGGAAAAGATGTAGGCAATGGTCAGAGTGGATTAGGGTTTAAAGGAGTTGGCTCAGTAGACTTCGATGTCAATACGGTATTTCAAATTGGGTCTCTGACACACTATAACAATGCGATCGCTGCTGGAACAGCCGCCTCAAAAGTAGATCTTGGACTCAAGTTAAACTTTAATAGCTTACCGATAACATCACAGACCTTTAACTTTAGCTTTAATATTGACGAAACGCTAAACTCTGGCAAATGTGCTTATGGGAGCAACAGTCAGGGCTGCGCTGATAAAATTACCTTTTCTACCCCAAAGAACTTCAACACCTTTAGTATTGCTGGTGTAGACTATACTTTACAGCTGCTAGGATTTAGAGAAAAACCTACTAGCACTACTGTAACTAATTTTATTTCACAAGAAGGTCGTAGTAACTCGGCTTTCCTTTACGCTAAGATTACCGCTGTTCCACCAAAAAGAGTTCCTGAGTCTAGCTCTGCTTTAGGTGTAGTTGCCTTTGGTGCTTTAGCTGCTAGTTCTATGCTGAATCAAAAACAGCGAGTCAAAGCAACAGCCAAGGTATAAGTTCATCAATTTCAGTTATTGCCAACCTGTTATTTTTACAGCTGTTTCTTACAAAGTAAGAGGCAGCAATTTTTTATTTGAAGCTTCTTAGCTAAGTTAGCTAAAAACTGGGAATAATATAATAGCGATTTTTATGCAGTTAATCTGCGAATAGATTAGTATAAATTATTCTAATTGCCCTTCACATTAAGTCACTATGAAAGATATTCAGGGAGGATTAAAATTTGTTGAACAACTAATTTATGCCAAGACTGGAAAATCTCTAACGGATATTCAAAAAGCAGTCCTGCAAGAATCTTGGGATGGGCAAAGAAAGACTTATAACCAGATTGCCGAAGAATTCCAATATTCTGCAAGTTATATTAAACAAACTGTAGCCCCGCAATTATGGAAACTGCTATCGGAAGTCCTAGGGGAAAAAGTCAATAAAACTAATATTCATGCTGTAATTGAAAGGCGACGGGCAAATCAAACTTCTACTAGAAGTCAAAACTTAATTGAAAGATTGAGAAAGCGATTAGAGCCTTATTATACTGGGCAGTTACAGTATGTTACTTTAGAAACAATTGAAAATACTTCATTCAAAAACCATACTAAACCACTGTCTGCAGCTACACAATTAATTATAGAAAGTTATCAAAAGACTGTAGAGTTAGAACTACCAAAAGGCTACGTACCTTTAAATTCTGCTTTTTACATTGAGCGAATTCCTAATGAACGTAGATGTTATGAGGAAATTATCAATGCAGGATCTCTAATTCAGATTAAAGCACCAAGACAAATGGGTAAAACCTCTGTCATGGTTAGAGTTTTGGCTCACGCAGTTACCCTAGGTTATCAAACTGTCAGCTTGAATTTTTTACAAGCAGATAAGAAAATTTTGACTGACTTAAATAAATTATTGCGCTGGGTGTGTGCCAATATTACCCATAAACTCAAGCTCAAAAATAAGCTAGATGATTACTGGGATGAAGATTTAGGTAGTAAAGCAAACTGCACGCTTTATTTACAAGAATACCTGCTCCCGCAAATAGAAAATCCTCTAGTATTGGCTTTAGATGAAGTCAACGAGATTTTTGAGTATCCTGAAATTGCTCAAGATTTTTTATGTCTTTTACGTTCTTGGCATGAGGACGCTAAAGATAGTGAAATATGGCAGAAACTTCGACTAATAGTAAGTAACTCTACACAATTTTATATTCCATTAAGTATTGCTCCATTTCAGGTGGGTTTTTCAGTGCAGCTGCGCTCATTTAACTGGGAGCAAGTACAAGATTTAGCACAGCGTCATCAACTTAATATCTCAATAGGCAATTTAGCTGAACTTATGTGGCTGGTAGCTGGTCATCCTTATCTGCTACGTGTAGCTTTTTACCATCTAGCACACCAAGATTTAACTTGGGAACAACTGATACAAACTGCAGCTTCCAATACAGGAATTTATAGCGAATATCTTCACCAACACTTGTGGTATTTACAACAGCATCCAGAACTAGCAGCAGCTTTTGAGCAAGTACTGCAGGCAAAAGCACCAATAGAATTAGAGCCAGTACAGGCTTTTAAGTTACACAGTATGGGTTTGGTAAATATGCTAAATAATCAGGTGATGATTAGTTGCGATTTATATCAGCGTTATTTTGGTAGATAATTATTTTATTATCAATTTTAATTCGGTAATAAAATAATTATACTGCACAAATCTCTAACTTGATAAAGTTTTATTTTAAATAATGTGGCTAATAGTAGTGGATTATCGCATTAATTATGAGAAATTGATAAGTTATTATTTATGACTTTACCTCTATATTTATAAGAGCTAAGTTACTAAATCTGAACTCATTAAAATTAATGCGATAAAGTACACTTGTCAACCTGAGACAGGTAAAAATTCTAAAGGCTCAAAGGGAGTAATATATATCAACTCTGCACCCTCTGGTTTACTTTCTGTTGAGGGAGTCAATTTAAGCCACTCATGAAAGCTAATTCCTAATTGGGATATTGCTTGTACTTCAGTTTGATAGGCTTCAAATCGCCGATTAGTTTCAATCATTGATTCCATAACTTCCAATACTTGGGGAATGCGCTTGTACGCCTCTTTTTCAAACCTTCCTGTAAATGGAGTGGGATTTGCTCCAAATAGGCTCCATTGAACTTCACTACGATCCACAATTGCTGAGGGGAGCGAAGATAACCATTCGTCAGGGTTTCGTACCAGACTCACCAGGTTTTCACGCTGAATTTCAAACACAGAATTTTCATCTAAATTTGGATCAATCCATTGGTAAATTCTGGTAAACCTCCGCAAATCTATTTGACCTTTGAACTGAGGATGTAAGTATACTGCTGGATTAGAAGTGAGCATAACTTCAACATATTTCTGAATGCGAGAACGGAGGACTCTTGCTCCTTCTTGAAAACGGCGGAGTGCTGTATCATGTTCTTCTAATTCTAAATAACAACGTGCCTCTGCTAAATAAGCTAAAGACAAAGTTAGTAGATATTTATCAGCTATTTTACTTTTTTGTTCAATCTCAATATCAGCATACTCAGTATAAATATGCTCTGCTTCTAGAAAGCGATTAATAGCTTGCAATGCACTACTTCTACGATTTTCAGCTTTAGCCATTGTAAAAGCATTAGCTGCTAATTCTATTGCAGCCCGAAAATTAGCATAAAAACTCAGGTCAATTTTCCGGTTTATTTTATTTAAACTTTCTTGTGCTTGTTGTAAGCTCTGCTCTAATTCATTAAGTCTTTGCGCTATTACAGCCAAGCCCATCACTGAAACGCCCAAATTCAGTACACTAGTAGCAGTAGTTAACTGTAAAACTCCTTGGCTTAATTGTATACTTTGCCCAATTTCTCCTAACTTATTTTCAATTCCATTCAAACGCCCATTAACGTCAGAAAATCCTTTTCCGGAGATAGCAGCATTAGCAACTGCTCCAACAAGATTTACCCCAGACATAGCAACATTACCTAAGCCTAGTTGTTCAACTCCACCTAAACGTTGGTTAACATCTGCAAACCCTTTAGCATTAACAGCAGTATTCGCTCCAGAAGCAACAAGATTGGCTCCAGAAACAATAAGGTTGAGTAAATTGTTAGAGGAACCACCTACGGTTGTTATTGTTGCATTTTGTCCAGTTATATCTCGTAACCAAGTAATAACTTTCTTACTTCCCACATCTCGGATTACACCCCCAACCCGTTCTAAACTTCCATCCGCTAGACCTTTGACAACCCAATTAGCAAGCATAAAAGTTACTGTAAGTGGTAAGCCCATAATCCTCTTCTATTTGGTAGACTGGCGAAAGCTTGGTATATGGCAATAAGCAGTTTGGTCTTTATGCAGCAAATACCTATGCTGTAAGTAAGTATTCCCAATTAAAGTGAGAGTATAACTAATAAAATTAATGCCCAAGCTCATAAGTAGCTTGGGCATTGGCAATAATTAATTTTGGAAGTTATAAATTACCAACAGACTAAAAATCAAGGTAATTGGCTAAACTGCACCACTATTTCTATTAAATAGAATGGCTAAAGTTTTGAAAATTAGCTTGAAATCATACAGTAAACTCCAATTTTTTTGATACTGCAAATCCAAGCGGATTACATCTTCAAAACTACGTACTTTAGACCGTCCGTTTACTTGCCATTCGCCAGTCATACCTGGTTTTACATCTAATCGTTGCCACTCAGGTACTTCATAGCGTTCTACTTCATCAGGGGTTGGAGGTCTAGTACCAACTAAACTCATGTCTCCTTTAAGAACATTCCAGAATTGCGGTAATTCATCTAGACTAGTGCGCCGTAAAAAGCGTCCTACCCGCGTTACTCTAGGATCGCTCTCATTCTTAAAGAAAGCTCCTTGCACTTGGTTTTGGACTTGGGATTTTTTGGCTTCTGCATCCACACACATGGAGCGGAATTTCCAAATTCCAAAACGTTTACCCATCCAACCACAGCGAGTTTGTCTAAAGAAAAGGGGGCCGGGATCGTCAATTTGAATAGCAATTGTAATGGGAATTAATAAGACTCCTGTAATTACCAAGCCTACCAGTGCCCCAACAATGTCAATCAACCGCTTCATCCAAGATGCCACAGAAGGATGAGTAGTAGGTAACGACTCAACCTTGCGAGCAGAAAACTTGTGGTTTTCCACAAGGTGGTTTTGTCCATGCGGTGATAAACTGCTGAGAGATTCAATGGAAAAAACTTGATCTAAACCTGTGAGGTTAAGAACTGCCATTACCTGAGGTGTCACATTTCGCAATATAATGGCGATTCTCTTTTCCTGAGCAGTTTTAAAATTACTGACTAGCGCACCTAAACCACTGCTATCCATAAAAGTAGTTTGGTGAAAGTCAATAATGATTTGTTTTATATGAGAGTGTTCCAGGGTTAACTCTTGGCAGATTTGCTTAAAGCCTACGGCCTCAAGCACACTCAATCGCTTGGGTACCTGGACTACAGCCATGTCATTTAGGGAAGTCACCGGGAAATCGACCGCTTTGGGTTGGCTATTTATGAAGCTTTGCACTGTCGTTGCCGTCTAAATGTAAGCTATCAATCATTTATTTTGACGTAGATATTCTCTAACCTCATCTTGATTAAGTAGGAATCAGGACTAATCGTAAGTTATTTGGGTTGAGATTAGAGATTGCTAGCGACGATTCACAATAGAACAAGAACCAAAAAACTTACTTGCTCTCGTGACGACGCGGCGCGATCGCTTTTTTTAATCATCCCATGACTGCTAAAACTACGGTTAAACCTACTGCACGCCTGATTGAGGTCTTTTCTGCTATTCAAGGGGAAGGACTGAATGTCGGGACACGTCAGATTTTTATTCGCTTTGCTTTGTGTGACTTACGCTGTCACTTTTGCGATAGCGCCCATACTTGGAATGCACCTTCTACTTGTAGGATAGAGCGAACCCCTGGATTACGAGACTTTGAAGAACACTCAAACCCTATCCCACTGCCCATTTTATTAGAATGGGTGGAACGGCAAAATCAACCGTCTATACACGATAGCATTAGCTTAACGGGTGGCGAACCCTTACTTCATGCCCCATTTTTAGAGCTATTTCTGCCACAAGTGCGATCGCTTACCAATCTGCCTATATATTTAGAAACTGGGGGTCATCGTCCAGAACAGTTGGCACTGATTTTGCCCTACCTCGACTCCGTAGGCATGGATTTAAAATTACCTAGTGTCAGCGGTGAAAGCTATTGGCAAGAACACGCACAATGTCTGAAATTATCTTATGATTCACATTTAAACGTTTTTGTCAAGATAATTATTTCCCAACAGACAGACCCAACTGATTTAGAACGTTCAGCTTTGTTAGTAGCAGATGTTAGTCCTGAGATCCCAGTGTTCTTACAACCTGTGACACCTTTGCCAGTGTCCGAAAAATCTACAGCAAAAACTATACTTGCCCCTACTCCCGACCAGGTTTTGCAATGGCAAGCATTAATGAAGCGCTGGTTAAAGCACGTTCGTGTCGTGCCTCAAACCCATAAAATGTTGAATCAGCTATAAACTATGCTGAGTTCTGAGTTGATTTTTTTACTCAGCACTCAGCACTCAGCACTTAGTAATCAGTACTCTCATCTACTGGTCTAGATTTAGCTTTTGCTTTATTAGCACTGCGTTTGAGAGCAGAAAGGCGTGCTTCATATCTAGAGCGTTGGCGTTTGCTAGGAGTATTGTCTATTAAAGTTTTTAAAGCGCTACCTAGACTCTTATAGGCGTTGGGGAGGCTATAACCAAAGCGAGTTGCTAGTGCGATCGCTTTTTCGTCAGCATCTACTAATTCTTTTAGTTGCTTTTCACCGTTATTTTTTTGGTATAGTCGCCAGCCAGATACGCCACAAAGTGCTAAGGCTAAAACTAGTAACAATCCATCCTGTACCCACAACTCACCTACAGCACCACCTAAACCGATAGCCAGTGCTGCCATTTCCCAACCATCTTTGGGAATTGTGTCATTTTGAATGCGGGCGACTTCGTGCCAAAACAGCAGATTACGCTGATCCATCGCGAGGCTATCCCATTTCACCAGGTCAATTTGGATTTCTACCTGGTCTTTACCAATTTCTTCGCTACGGATCAGGGGTGGATTGACCTCAGTTGTGCCTTCAACCGTGACCCAGCTCTGCAATTCTGGTGGTAGTAAGCTTTTCAACCGCCGAAGTTCACTCATTTCCGCCTTGGCAGAGGAGGTTGCATAGGATGTCATAAAATCCAGCCCTAGAAAAATTCAGTATATAGTGAGGGTATCACTTTGGAGTATAGCTATTTAAGTGATAATTCGCCTCACTCGTGAGGAAAACTTCCTCGTTTTTTCCTAGCTTCCATTGCTTTTTCTAGGATTTCTAGTAATCCAGGGGCTTCTTCTTGAATACTCAGTAAAAGTCTTTCCCCAAGTTCGATATTTCCAGGATCATGTCCTGTTGCCATTACTTCTTTGAGGCGTGGCATCGCTATGCTATCAACAATTTGGATTAATCCACTCAAACAACGGTTAAATTGTTTTTCTGTCAGAATCGAGTCTTCCAGGGGAAACTCAATAATGGCACGAATTTCGCCGTCAGATGGGTCATACTCCCATTGCAGCATTTTGGTTTCCCAGGAAATAGCAAGCATTGTCTGGAGGATAGCTCCTTTATAAGGATGCTCTTGAACTCCTGCTAGTACTTGAGGTGCAAATACCCGAAAAAACTTGCCCTCCTCATCCAATTGCACAACTATTAGGAAGTCTTCTAGGTGATCAGCTTCCACACCTGTGATAATACGATCTTCCTCGTCATCAAAGCGATATTCCCAACCAAGGTTGTCTAAGTATTTGGCAATCTGTGTCAGATTAGCTCCCATAAAAGCCTCACAAGGAACGGTGGAGCAGCTGTTACCAAATCTAGTTTAACCTGCTAGTGGCCTATGCTTAGGTTGGTATGGTTACTTCTCTTTTCATCAGAGTATGCAATCCATCTCTTGATGATTAATAAGTGTCGGACTGCTCCATCAAAGTCAAAAGTCATCTTGAAAATTTTACCGCATGGAACCCCACTTTGCAGCTTTTCGTAACAACCAAAATAATTTTATTCTCATATTTAAATAGATTTTTGGTAATAGCAGTATCCTTGCCAGGCTTTATATATAAGTCATTTTGGCGTTATTTGCTTAAAATTCTTGTATAGATATTTTTGATTAATTTGGAAATTTATACAATATAGTTTTTTCCTAATTTTGATGAATTTAAAAAATTAGTCATTTTTTCCAAAGCTCTCAAAAACATTAATTTTTGCAATAGTTTTAACTTGCATCTATTAAAAAATATGTTTAAAAGTTTATTTTGTACAAAATGATGTTTTCAAAATAAAGCTAAATTTACTATTTTTATCTATCATTTTGGAATGACTAAAAAGCAGTGAAAAAATTAAATCAGAATCAACTGAAAACAAGTTCATCAAAGAGTCACAAAAAGTTTTATATTACAGACATCTACCTATTTTCACAGAGAAATTGTAGTACTAAACACATTTTTACTTCGTAAATGTTTATAGATTTATGCGTAAATCAGCATTAATTTTAGCGATCGCACCCCTAATCTTTGCCCTAAGTGCTTGTAGTGGTGAGTCAGGAAATACAGCCAACACAGCCACCACGCCTGGTAGTAATTCAACATCTCCAGTAAATCGCAATCGCTGGGATACTGTCAAAAACCGTGGTCAGCTAATTTGTGGTGTTAGTGGCGAAGTTCCGGGGTTTAGTTTTGTTGGAACTGATGGTAAATACAGCGGAATTGATGTTGATGTCTGTCGCGCTGTAGCTGCAGCTTTATTTGACAACCCAGATGCAGTAGAATTTCGCAATCTTAATTCCAAAGAACGCTTTACAGCTTTACAAACTGGGGAAGTAGATATTCTCAGCCGCAACACTACATGGACGTTGAGTCGCACAACTTCCGTTGGCTTAGAATTTGCGCCTGTAGTTTTTTACGATGGTCAAGCAATTATGATTCGTAAAAATAGCGGGATTAAATCCTTAGCAGACCTCAAAGACAAAGCCATCTGTGTGCAAACGGGTACGACTACCGAACAGAACTTAACAGACCAAATGCGAAAGCGAAATATCACTTACAAACCCGTTGTGTTTGAGGATGTTAATGTTACCTTTGCCACTTATGCAGAAGGACGTTGTGACGGAATCACAGCCGATCGCTCAGCTTTAGTGGCGCGGCGTTCAATTCTACCCAAACCAGAAGATAACGTAATTCTTGATGAAGTGATTTCTTCAGAACCCCTTGCACCCGCTGTTGCCAAAGGAGATAGCAAGTGGGCTGATACTGTTAAATGGGTAGTTTATGCTTTAGTTAAAGCTGAAGAGTTAGGCATTAATTCCCAAAATGTTGGACAATTCGCTACGAGTAGCGATCCAGATATTAAGCGATTTTTAGGAACAGAAGGCAACTTGGGTGAAGGACTGGGTTTACCAAACGACTTCGCAGCCAGAATCATCAAGCACGTCGGTAACTATAGCGAGGTTTACGATCGCAATCTCGGCCCCAAAACAAAACTCAATCTTCCTCGTGGTCAAAATCAACTTTGGTCAAAAGGCGGATTGCTTTATTCGCCACCGTTCCGTTAATTAGGGATAAGGGGGATGAGGAAGATGAGGGAGATGAGGGAGCAGAGGAGAAATATTTATTACCAATTACCTATTACTAAACACCAAACACCAAACACCAAACACCAAACACCAAATGACAAATGACAAATGACAAATGACAAATATGAAATCTTTGTGGCGCGATCGCCGCTTTTGGCAAATTGCAGGACAATTGCTTGCTGTATTTTTAGCAGTAGCAATAGTCACAATATTATGGGGCAACCTCAACCGTAATTTACAGCAATTAGGTATTCAGTTCGGTTTTGACTTCCTCAAGCAGCAAGCATCTTTTGATATTGGTGAAACTCTAATTACTTATAAACCAACTGATACCTACAGTCGTGCCTTGTGGGTAGGACTCGTTAACTCATTGCGGATAGCAGTTACAGGCATTTTTCTTACAACAATTGTAGGGATTAGTGCAGGAATTGCCCGACTTTCGGATAACTGGTTAGTGCGAAATATTGCCCTAGTTTACGTAGAAATCTTCCGCAATACTCCCTTACTCCTGCAATTACTGTTTTGGTACTTTGCTGTTTTCCTTGGTTTCCCCAAGGTAGAAAGTAAAATTTCACTCTTGGGTTTGGTTTACTTGAGTCAAAATGGCATCGAATTGCCTTGGTTTACCTTGTCTCCAGAGTTTTCATCTTTATTGTTAGGGCTGACTTTTTATACAGGTGCATTTATTGCCGAAATTGTCCGGGGTGGAATTCAATCAGTAGCAAGGGGACAATGGGAAGCAGCGCGATCGCTTGGTTTAAAACCTGGGTTAGTCATGCGGTTGGTGATTTTTCCCCAAGCGTTGCGGGTAATTATTCCACCTTTAACGAGCCAATATCTCAATTTGACGAAAAATTCCAGTTTAGCGATCGCTATTGGCTACCCCGATATTTATTTTGTCGCTTCTACAACTTTTAACCAAACAGGGAGAGCAGTAGAAGTAATATTACTGATTATGCTTACCTATCTCACCCTTAGTTTGACTATTTCCGTAGTCATGAATCTGTTTAACCGCACAGTACAAATTAAGGAAAGATAAAGGAATAAGAAGAATAACAAATGACTAATAACAAATGACAAATGACAAACCCTCAATTATTGTGGCTGCGTAAAAATCTATTTAGTACTTGGTACAACAGCTTATTAACTGTTTTCTGCTTAATATTTCTATTTTGGTTAGCTAAAGGAATATTAACTTGGGCAACTACACAAGCACAATGGGCAGTAGTTTCGGTAAATTTACGTTTATTTTTAGTTGGAAGATTCCCTCAATCTCTGTACTGGCGAGTTTGGATTGTACTGGCGATCGCTTCTACTTTAGGCGCGATAACTTGGGGCGTATTTTCTAGCCAACAAAATTTAAGCAAGCGTGGAGTTACTTTTTATAGTTTAATTTTTGCTTTTTTATTAGTTCTTTTACCTTTAGACTTGATATCCCGATTTTATCTACTATTAATTGCTATTTTATTATTTATCGGTTTTTGGATTGGTAAAAGATTTTCTAAAGCAATAGCACCTTGGCTATCTTTAATATGGATTTTATCTTTTACTGTAATTTTGTGGTTAATTGGTGGTGGCTTTGGTTTGCTATCTGTATCAACAAATTTATGGAATGGGTTGCTAATAACTCTTCTGATGGCAGTAGTGAGCATTGTGCTTTCCTTCCCTATTGGGGTTTTACTAGCTTTAGGACGCACTAGCAATTTACCTGTAGTCCGGTGGTTTTGTATCCTATACATTGAAATTATTCGAGGATTGCCATTAATAGGAATTTTGTTTCTTGCACAAGTAATGCTGCCATTATTTCTGCCAGTTGATTTACGTTTAGATCGGGTAGTTCGAGCAATTACGGGATTGGTTTTATTTAGTGCTGCTTACATGGCAGAAAATGTGCGCGGCGGACTACAAGCCATCTCACGAGGACAAATTGAAGCAGCCAAAGCACTGGGATTTAATTCTCTGTTTGTCGTTATATTAATTGTGTTACCCCAGGCTTTACGTGCAGTAATTCCGCCAATTGTGGGTCAGTTTATTGGTTTATTGAAAGATACTTCGCTTTTATCTTTGGTAGGATTAGTTGAGCTTACTGGAATTTCCCGTTCAATTTTGGCGCAACCTCAATTTATCGGACGTTACACAGAAGTTTATTTGTTTATTGGATTGATTTACTGGGTATTTTGTTACTCTATGTCCCTAGCTTCTCGGAAATTAGAAAAGCAGCTAAGTAGCTAAAGTAGATAATAATTTCTAGCAGAGACGCAGAGCATAAGAGGTAAAAAGGTAAAATTTTATGTTAGATACACAACCAATAATTATTGCTGAGGATGTTCATAAGTGGTATGGAAAATTTCATGTTCTCCAAGGTGTAAGCTTGACGGTAAATCGTGGTGAAGTAGTTGTATTGATGGGGCCATCAGGTTCAGGTAAATCTACTTTTATCAGGACATTTAATGCTTTGGAAGAATATCAACAAGGCAAAATTATGATAGATGGGATTACCCTGAGCCATGATTTGCGAAATATTGATGCGATTCGCAAAGAAGTGGGAATGGTATTTCAACAGTTTAATTTATTTCCCCATCTCACAGTGCTGCAAAATATCACCTTGGCACCAATTTGGGTGCGTCGGTGGACGAAGGCGAAAGCTGAAGAATTGGCGATGCAACTCTTAGAAAGAGTGGGAATTTTAGAGCAAGCACATAAATATCCCGGACAATTATCTGGGGGACAGCAGCAGCGGGTAGCGATCGCGCGTGCGTTAGCAATGCAGCCTAAAATTATGCTATTTGATGAACCCACCTCAGCTTTAGATCCAGAGATGGTAAGGGAAGTGTTAGATGTAATGCGAAGTCTTGCCCGTGACGGTATGACAATGGTACTCGTTACCCATGAGGTAGGATTTGCGCGTGAAGTTGCTGACAGAGTAATTTTGATGGATAGCGGTTCCCTCGTTGAGTCAGCTACACCCGACTCCTTTTTTAACAAACCCCAAGAAGAACGAACTCGCAAATTTTTATCGCAAATTCTCTGACTTTTTAGCCCATAGGCTCTGATTCATTACCAAATTAATATTAGTCCGTGGTCAGTGCGATCGCTGTATGACCAACTCATCAATTTAATAAAAATATTTTTTTGAGGGTGGGCACTACCAGAACGTTCGTTTAAACTTTAATAATAACTATTGCCCAACCAGCTTATACCTGTAGTGTCCTATCACAACAGCTTCGCCTGTAACAGGGATTAATCCAGTCCAAAATTCAATAATTCACCACAATAAATTTATATTTTATTAGCTTTCAAGGCGATATACTGAGAATTCAATCTATTTTCTGGATAAAAAGCTGCTTTTAATATTCAGTTGATTATCTATCTGTTCTCTTTTTTGGATATTCATCGCGCTTCAATGAGCAAGTAAATATTTTATATCAATTCACGAAAATACTGATATAAATAGGTTCCTCTGCTTACCCATATGTATCACTTTAAAAGTGAAATGCTATTAGCTAGGGTGCAATTAATGACAATATTATTGCTAATTTAATGTGATGATAATTTAATAATCTATCTAAATTTTTACAATAGATTTACTGAAAAGAACTATTTTTTTGAACTAGTAGTTTCAATGATTACTACTGGTGTAAACACTATATATATAGTTATATTTACACAAGCTATATTTATAATTATTTTTTAGCACTTATCTACAATAATCTAATTGATATAAGTTTTATTAAAGTAATTTTGATGCTTGTTTAAAGCTTTATTACCTAACAGAAATAGAGATTATACTTAGGTAAGTTTACCCTAAAAAACAATCTCACAAGATGCAACTAGCCTCTTGATAAATTACGTAGTGCCTACGCATGAAATATCAAAATTTACTTAATCTTCAACCAAAAGTCACTGACATAACAAGGCTGTGCAAGGACAATTAGTTATGGGTGCAACGTAAAATCAAAAATTCTTGGGAAAACTTGGGAAAAATATTGTTTTTCAATACAAAGCCAGATAATTCTGACTAATTTGTTATGCGGATTTTGATTTACTCCTACAACTATTACCCAGAACCAATTGGTATTGCTCCCTTAATGACTGAATTAGCCGAGGGACTTGTGAAGCGGGGACATGAAGTGCGTGTAGTCACAGCTATGCCCAACTATCCTGAACGTCAAATTTACCCTGGCTATCGCGGTAAATTGTATTCAACAGAATCTAAAAATGGAGTCCAAATTCAACGCAGTTATGTTTGGATTCGTCCACAACCAAACTTGCTAGATCGGATATTGTTAGATGCTAGTTTTGTAGTCACCAGTTTTTTACCTGCAATGATAGGCTGGCGGCCAGATGTGATTATTTCTACTTCACCTTCATTACCTGTATGTTTGCCAGCTGCTCTTGTAGGATGGTTGCGTGCTTGTCCTGTAGTTTTAAACCTTCAAGATATATTGCCGGAAGCAGCTATTCATGTAGGGTTACTAAAAAACAAATTTCTGATCAAGGTATTTACACAATTAGAGAAGTTTGCATATCATAGCGCGACTAAAATCAGCGTTATTGCTGATGGTTTTGTGGAAAATTTGCTCAAAAAAGGTGTACCATCTGACAAAATTGTGCAAATTCCCAATTGGGTTGATGTGAATTTTATTCGCCCTTTATCTAGAGAAAATAACCCATTTCGAGAAACACACAACCTAAAAGATAAATTTGTAGTTTTATATTCTGGTAATATTGCTCTGACCCAAGGCTTAGAAACAGTTGTTAAAGCTGCTGCTATGTTACGCCATATCCCAGACATTGTGTTTACGATTGTTGGAGAGGCTAAAGGATTGCAGAGACTTCAACAGGACTGTCTCAATTATGGTGCTGATAACGTTTTATTACTGCCTTTTCAACCCCGTGAAAATTTGCCACAAATGTTAGCAGCCGCGGATGTTGGTTTGGTCGTGCAAAAGAAAAATGTTATATCTTTTAATATGCCTTCCAAAATACAAGTGCTACTTGCTAGTGGTCGAGCATTGATTGCCTCTGTACCAGAAAATGGTACAGCAGCAAGAGCCATTAGACAAAGTGGTGGTGGATGTGTGGTTCCGCCAGAAGATGCTAAAGCTTTAGCAAATGCGATTCTAGACTTGTATCAAAATCCAGAGAAAGTCAAAAATCTCGGTTATAAAAGTCGCCAATATGCTGTTGAGCAATATAGCTTTGAGCAAGCTTTAAATAACTACGAGACCTTATGTTATGCACTGAAAGCAGACGAGGCAATAATTTCCGGCACAAATATCTCAAACCAAGAAGTCTAATACTTCAACTCAATTCTCCCCTGTCTTAGCATCTGTAGGCAGGGGTATTTTAATATTTTAATCATGTAAAATATTTCAGATGATTAATAACACGAGTCACATACCAGCTTATTAGTCGCTATGTTGTAATTTTTGTTCTGCATAGAAGATTCTAAAATATATCTTAGGTTACTTTGAAACTATATTCTTCTCTGCAATTATTGCTCTGTGTGCTGCAGAAATGCTGGTGAGCAATTTCTTGCTTAAAAGCATCACAATTTTTCAAAAAGATTTTTTACTTACGCCTTAGGGTACTAGCCGGATACTTTGCAAAATTACCAATAACCTCAAGTGGGGACTAAGCCAAGATGTAGAAACAAGAGTTTAGTTAATTCCTCAAAGCTGCGGATAATACTATAAAAATTGTCATAAAGCAACCAAGGCAAAATATAAATCGCTACATTAGCTCAAATAGCATGGTACGCTTGATTGCTGATTACCAAATCCAAACAGCCTTTTTTTTGTTAGTATGCAAAAAAAACAATTTACATAGTTACAACTCATAATTGATGAGTTGTGTGTAATTGTGAAAAAATGTAACAAAAGGGCTAAAGCACCTGAGGTTTAATGTCTGATTATTTCCAAGGAGAATTTCCAACACAATCTGTATCTTTAAGAAAAACTGCGATCGCTAGTCCACAAAACCCAAGCGAAGAAGCAAGTAGAAAATTAGCGATAACAGTTGCTGAAGCAGCATCCGACCGCAAAGCTGGTGATATTTTACTGCTCAGGGTAGCAGATGTATCTTACCTAGCAGATTATTTTTTGGTGATGACTGGCTATTCAAGAGTGCAAGTCAGAGCGATCGCAGAAGCCATTGAAGACAAAGTATCAACCGAACTGCAACGAAATCCCTTGCGGACAGCAGGTAAAACCGAAGGAAGTTGGGTGTTGCAAGATTATGGCGAAGTGATCGTTCACATCATGATGCCCAGGGAGCGAGAGTTTTATAATTTAGAAGCATTCTGGTCTCATGCTGAACGTTTAGAACTGCCAACAGCCGATGAAGGTGGGGGTAAGCCAAAATGATCAAATCCTCGGTTTCCAATTGCCCAGTCCCGACTGAACAACAACCACTCAACGAGTACGAAGAATTAAAAATATCTTGGTTATTTCGTGATTGTGCCTTAAATTGGCGCGAGCATATCAAAAAAATGCTGTGGATTTGGAGTTTATCGTGGGTGCTGGCTGGGCCAGTTGCAGCCGCCAGTTTTCCTCCACATAAGCACCTTGCTCAATTTATTCTTTGTGGCGCTGCAGGAGCAAGCATCGGCGTAATCCTCTTGCTAGTACGTTTGTATTTAGGTTGGTATTACGTCAGCGATCGCCTGTTTAGCCCTACAGTATTTTATGAAGAATCTGGGTGGTATGACGGTCAAACTTGGATCAAACCAGAGGAAGTATTAAACCGCGATCGCTTAATTGCCACCTACGAAATCAAACCCATTCTTCGCCGCTTGCAACTTACCTTTGCTAGCTTGGCAGGAATGTTCGTTGTTGGTAGTATAGTTTGGCATTTGTTGTAAATAGTCATTAGTCACTAGTCATGAGTTTCAACGAATGACATAGACACTTTAGCGGTTACTCTAACGAGTTCTCCGAAAGAGTACCCTCAGGGTAGGACAAATGACAAATAACAAACAAATAATAAAAAAATAACAAAAAGTGATAGATTTTAACCCATGACAATGGGAAAACGAACTCAGGCCGCAGCCTTAGAAGTGAGGTTGCTACGGGAAGGAATCATTGAATCGCGGCATATAGTCCAGGCTGTTGTATGCGACGAACGGGGGCGGGTTTTATCCGTAGCTGGCAATTCGGAAACGGCTGCATTTGTCCGTTCAGCACTGAAACCATTTCAGGCACTCGCTATTACATCTACAGGTACGCTAGAACGCTACGACCTCAGCGATCGCGACTTAGCGATTATCACTAGCTCCCACAAAGGTAGCATAGAGCAAGTAAGACAGGTATTTAACATTCTCTGGCGGGCCGATCTTGACCCCAGCGCACTCCAATGCCCGATTCCCGAAGGTAAGCGGAGTCCTCTAGAATACAATTGCTCTGGTAAACATGCGGGAATGCTAGCCGTTTGTCAACAAAGACATTGGCCTTTAAATAACTACTTAGAACGCAAACACCCAGTCCAACAGTTAATTCTCAGCAAGGTAGCAGAATTGCTGCGAATGCCATCCGAAGAATTTATCGGTGTTCATGATGACTGTGGGGCACCCACTTATTTGATGCAACTGGGTCAAATGGGTTCTTTGTATGCCCTGCTAGCCTCTGGTAAAACTTTAGATATGGAGCGCATTGTCCGGGCAATGACTCATCATCCCACAATGGTAGCTGGCGATGGCGAGTTTGATACGGAACTCATGCGCTTAACCCCTGGGGAATTGGTAAGCAAAGCTGGTGCCGAAGGAGTACAGTGCATCGGTAGGTTAGGAGAAGGCATGGGATTGGCAATTAAAGTTATGGATGGGTCAAAGCGAGCAAAATACGCAGTTGCTATTCATTTACTTCAACAAATGGGCTGGATTACGCCCAGCGTTGCTGAAAGCCTAGCTGAAAAGTTTATGATTTTGGGAAAATACAAGCGTTTAGAAGTTGTTGGAGAATTATCGCTTTTATAGTTGCCAAATTTATAACTAGGGGTTATACTAGAAAAGTAAGCAAACGACGCGGGATAGAGCAGCCTGGTAGCTCGTCGGGCTCATAACCCGAAGGTCAGTGGTTCAAATCCACTTCCCGCCACCAAATAGAAGTAAAAACAAATCCCTACAATCAGTTAAGATTGCAGGGATTTGTTTTATTTTGATCTATTCTGGAGTAAGCCATCCAAAAAGCGCGGAGAGTCATAGTTGTGAAGTTGCAACGACCAATTTTAGTAGGAGGATTGGGACTGTCGTTTTCTCTGTGGATGTTAGACAGTTGGCAAGATTCCATAGTGCAGGTGGGAGAATTTGGTTTACTGAGTGCTTTGGCAGTCGGTGGTGGTTTGTGGTTATTGCAGCAAAATCGCCCGAAAGCTAGTGTAGAGCAGCTAAATATCATGCTTGTAGAACGAGCAGATGCAGAAAATGCGATCGCCAAAGCAGAAGTTGTAATTAACCAACTGGCACAAGAATCACAACAACATCCAGCCTTAGGGCACTTACGGGAACAAGTTAACCAATTACTCTTAGATTTAGATAGGCAAGAACTTAAACTAGCTGTTACTGGTGGGAAATCTGTCGGTAAAACTACCTTAATTGAAGTTTTAAAATCTAGCTGGGAAGCAGAAATCAAGCAAAAAATCAGCTTTCAAGAGACAGCACCTTTATTTATTCAAGCTGGTGACAAATCAGATACAGATGTTTTAGCAGAAGTAGCAACATCTGATTTTGTCCTGTTCCTGACTAACGGTGATTTAACCGATTCAGAATTTCAAACTTTACAGCAGCTAAAAGCTGCCAATCGCCCTGTTATGCTGGTTTTCAACAAGCAAGACCAGTATTTGCCTGATGAACGTGCTAGCATCTTGCTGTCATTGAAACAACGAACACAAGGGAATTTAGTTGCAACAGCCGCCTCTCCGATTCCCATCAAAGTCCGGAAACATGAGGCTGACGGTGCTGTACAAGAATGGTTAGAACAACCAGCAGCAGATATCCAGTCTTTGACACAGCAACTAGGTGAAGTTTTAGCCCAGCAAGCACAAAAGTTAGTCTGGACAACAACTATTAGAAAAGCTAACTTGCTGAAAGCCGAGGCCAAAACTTGGCTCAATCATATCAGACGCGATCGCGCTACCCCAGCTATAGAACAATATCAATGGATAGCTGCGGCGGCTGCTTTTGCTAATCCAGTTCCCGCACTGGATGTTTTAGCAACTGCGGCGATTAATGCCCAAATGGTCATGGATTTAGGTAATATCTATCAGCAGAAATTTTCCTTGGAACAGGCGCAAACTGTCGCCGGAACAATGGGAAGTTTAATGCTGAAGCTGGGTTTAGTCGAACTTTCTACTAAAGCTGTGAGTACTGTTCTCAAAAGTAACGCCGTCACCTTTGTCGCTGGTGGCGTGGTACAAGGAGTTAGTGCAGCATATCTCACCAGAGTAGCTGGGTTAAGTTTAATAGAGTATTTCCAACAACAGGAAATAGCCCTAGATTCTGGCAATAACTTGAATTTGGAGAAATTGCGGCAAACCTTACAAAATGTCTTCCAGCAGAATCAGCAGATGGCTTTTCTGCAAGGTTTTGTGAAGCAAGGTGTCAAGCGTTTGTTACCAGAAGTTGCTGTTGAGAAGGCTGTAGGATAATTCCCGTAAAGCAGCTTAAATCTTAATGTCAGTAGATAATCCGCCTGCGATTGGAATCGCAGGCTAATTAGTGTTTAGACGAGAATTTTTCTGAGAAATTAAAGAAAATCTCGTAGTTAATAGATGGTTAATTACCGTACTTGTATATTTTCTTTCTTTGCTGGCTCTGGTTTCCTCGACTTAGGTTTTGAAACTAGCGGTTTTCATATTGTTTATGTCAATGAGATATTTGCTCCATTCATGGCAGCATATCGCTATTCAAGGGAAATTCTCAAACTACCATTGCCTGAATATGGATATCATCAGGGTGAAGCTGCAGACGTAACTCAACTTCTAGAAGGATTACCTGCTCAACGTTTGAGTGAATTAGTCCAGGAATGCCGAAAATCTTATAATATTGTTGGTTTTATTGGCGGGCCACCTTGTCCAGATTTTTCAATAGGCGGAAAAAATAAAGGTTATTTGGGAGATAATGGGAAACTTTCTGCATCTTATATTGAATTGATTTGTCATCATTTGCCAGATTTCTTTTTATTTGAGAATGTGAAAGGTTTGTGGCGCACAAAAAAACATCGTTTATTTTTTGAATCTTTAAAGCAGAAATTACAAAAAGCTGGCTATATATTAACAGAACGCTTAATTAATGCTATTGAATATGGAGTTCCCCAGGATAGAGAAAGGATTATTCTTATTGGCTTCCGAAATAGCTTAATAGAACGCGATAATTTAAAAATTGCTAATTTATTTCCTTGGGAAAATTACATTTTATATCCTCAAGAAAAAATTTTTGCTTACCCTTGGAGTCAATGCACATCATTCCAAGAAGATTCTATAATTCCTTGCCCACAAAATATTCCTCAAGAACTCACCGTGGAATATTGGTTTAGAAAAAATAATGTGTCTCAACATCCCAATGCTCAACATTATTTTCAACCTAGAGCAGGAATAACAAAATTCGCTTCAGTTGACGAGGGAGATGATTCGAGAAAGTCCTTCAAACGCTTGCACAGATGGCGCTACTCGCCAACTGCTTGTTATGGCAATAATGAAGTACATTTGCATCCCTACAAAATTAGAAGAATTTCTGCTGCTGAAGCCTTAGCTATTCAATCTTTACCTGCAAATTTCGCACTTCCAGAGGATATGTCACTCACCAATATGTTTAAAACTATTGGTAATGGATTACCATATTTGGCATCAAAAGCATTAGCTGAAACTATTCTTAACTTCTTATTAATTGGTAGCTAAAATCCTATTAAGCGTACTCAAGTAAAAAGTGTCTAATGTTAACTTGAATACTTACGTGTTTTCAGGCTCTCAGGAAAGCGGATATGTAAGACCTATTCAGCAGCCTGCTTTTCAGGATAAACTCGTAATAAATGTGGTTTAATATATATATAAGAAATGTTTTAATTTTTTATAAAGATTAATAATCAATAATTGGCAAAAGGCACGATGGCAGCAGACTATCCAGACATTGATATTGCGCCATTTATCGATCACGCCCTGTTAACGCCAACGGCTACTCCAGAGCAGGTTGAGCAATGGTGTGAAGAAGCAGACAGATTTAATTTTGCGGCGGTTTGCTTGCACCCTACTTATGTTAAGCGAGCCGCAGAACTCCTCCACGGTAAAAATCCCAAAGTCTGTACAGTAATTGGCTTTCCTACTGGAGCGACTACTTCCGCAGTTAAGCTGTATGAGGCTCAAGAAGCGGTGGAAAATGGAGCCACTGAACTTGATGTAGTCCTCAACTTGGGTTGGTTGAAAGCTGGAAAAACTGAAGCAGTCCACCGGGAAATTGCTGAAATTTGTGAAGCAACTGGGCAAACTGTGAAGGTAATTTTAGAAACTAACCTGTTGACAGATCCAGAAAAGAAAATAGCGGCAGAATTGGCTATGGAAGCAGGGGCCGCATTCTTAAAGACCAGTACGGGTTGGAATGGGGGTGTCACTGTGGAAGATGTGCGACTTTTGAAAGAGATTGCCCGCGAAAGGGTAGGAATTAAGGCCTCAGGCGGTATTCGTACCATTAATCAAGCCTTAGAATTAATCTTGGCGGGTGCTACTAGATTAGGCACATCTCGCGGTATCGATTTAATCCGCCAGCGCAATAACCCAGAAAAGGTGGAATAGTCATTTGTCTTTTGTACTCAGAATTAATGACGCATGACTGATGACTAATTTACGGGCGGTTTAAATGAAATATTGCGTCTGCCCTTAGATCTGCGGGTTTAACCCGCCCCTACGGACTCTTGGCTAATGAGTAAAACCTATCAAGTAACGGGAATTAATCTGAAAGCCCAAGCACTGGGAGAATCAGATAGAATAGTAACAATTTTGACAAAAGAGTTCGGTTTAATCCGAGCAGTTGCCCCAGGGGCACGCAAGCACAATTCAAGCCTGGGTGGTAGGAGTGGGATGTTTGTTGTTAACGAACTACTGATTGCTAAAGGGCGATCGCTCGATAAAATTACACAAGCACAAACAGTAAAAACCTATCCAGGTTTGACTAAAGATTTAGGGAAATTGGCAGCTAGCCAATATCTAGCAGAAATAGTCCTTAGTCAAGCTTTAAGCGAACAACCCCAAGAAGAACTTTATGAGTTGCTTAACGAACATCTCAATCGGTTAGAGGCAGTGTCTAATAACGAAGCTAGTATCTTAGCTCATCTGTCTCATGGAGTTTTTCACCTTTTAGCTTTGGCGGGACTTACACCTCAAGTGCAAGTTTGTTGTCTCACGCAACGCCCCCTGATACCAAATTTTACAAGCCCTCAGTGGCAGGTAGGATTTAGTATCTCCGCAGGTGGCACAGTTTGCTTAGAGACTTGGGAAGACTTGCGAAAACAAAGAGAGAGGGAGAGACAAATCAATTCTTCCAAGACGCGATCGCCTCATTCCCCCACAACCCCAGCTACAACCATCTCGGGTTACCAAACAGTGATGCATCGCCAAGAACTACCTGTGATTTCTCAGCGTTTAAACGCAAAAGAACTTGATATTCTCCAGCAGCTGTCACAACCAGAGATAATGCAAATTAGTACCACCAGAGATAATGACTGGTTAGCTGTTGAGCAAATTCTGCGCCATTATGCTCAGTATCATTTGGGTCATCCAATCCGCTCCGCCACTTTAATCGATTCTTATTTTGCTGCCAACCATGATGCAACCGTCTGATTTGGATACAAAAATCCTGCCTTTGTCACCGAGCTACGCCAAAAAACAGAATAGAGCATCAGATTCTACAGCACCCAGCCACTTGAGTGCTGTTCCGAAGTCTCGGCCCAGTCAAATCAATAACCACGAAATTTCCCCTAGGGAGATTTCGCCAAATAATAAAAATTGGCTATCAGAAAAATCAAAACCTGATTTTATTAATTCAGAAGCCAAATCAACTCAGGCTGAGGCTAATGGCCAAGCCGCTATTACCTCAGCAAAAGAGCCACCCGATATCAAGGGGCCTGATTCAGGTAAAGATGAAGCATCAAATGATGTACCTCAAAAGGGGTTTTTACCTGTATTAAAAAACCCAAATTTCTTAGCGCTTTGGGGTGGACAAGTTTTTTGCCAGCTAGCCGATAAAGTTTATCTGGTGTTGATGATTGCTTTGATTAATACGCAGTTTCAAGCGAGTCATCAAAGTATTAGTGGTTGGGTATCGGCCTTAATGATGGCTTTTACCATACCAGCTGTGCTATTCGGTTCTGTGGCTGGTGTATTTGTAGATCGCTGGTCGAAAAAGACTGTATTAGTAGCCACAAATGTTTGGCGGGGAATTTTGGTATTGGTGATTCCGTTGCTGTTATGGTTGACTCATGATTGGAAACCAGTGGGAGTATTACCTGTAGGTTTTTTAATCATCTTAAGCGTGACTTTTTTAGTCTCTACCCTCACACAATTTTTCGCCCCAGCCGAACAAACAGCAATTCCCTTGGTAGTGGAAGAGCAACATTTACTCTCGGCTAACTCACTGTACACCACAACAATGATGGCCTCGGTGATTGTTGGTTTTGCCGTTGGCGAACCACTATTAGCGATCGCGGATCAACTTTGGCTCAATCTGGGTGCAAGTGGCAGCTTTGGTAAAGAAATGGTTGTTGGTGGAAGTTATGCGATCGCGGGAATAATTTTGAGTTTCTTGGTAACTAACGAAAAAGCTCACGACTCAGAAACGGAATTTCCTCATGTTTTCTCAGATTTACGCGATGGATTACGTTATCTCAAAGATAATCATCGTGTTCGTAGCGCTTTAGTACAGTTAATTATCTTGTTCTCCATCTTTGCCGCCTTAACAGTTTTAGCTGTCAGAATGGCAGAAATCATTCCCAACATGAAAGCCTCACAATTCGGCTTTTTACTAGCAGCTGGTGGTGTGGGGATTGCAGCGGGGGCAACAATTCTTGGTCAGTTTGGTCAACGGTTCTCCTATACTGCCCTTAGTCTTTGTGGTTGTCTGGGGATGGCAGCTTCCTTAATAGGGTTATCCATCTTTACAACACAGCTTTGGATAGTGCTTTTGTTAGTAGCACTATTGGGTGTTTTTGGGGCACTTGTGGGTATCCCGATGCAAACTGCAATTCAAACAGAAACCCCACCAGAAATGCGGGGTAAAGTCTTCGGTTTGCAAAATAATGTCATTAATATTGCTCTTTCTTTACCCTTAGCATTAGCAGGTGTAGCAGAGACCTTTATTGGATTACAAGCTGTCTTTTTAGCATTAGCTGTAATTGTCTTTTTCGGAGGTATCTTTACTTGGTATACCTCGCATCGTGAGTAATTAAACATTAGCTTGACATAATTAATCATTTACTGAAAGCTGAAATTTTCGTGATAGACTGAACTCAGCCATAAATCACTATAGGCTTAACTCGGGATCATTGTGAATCCTGGCTCAATTGGTTTTGATTGACTCATATTTATTCACAAATTCTTAGTAGGATAACTACAGCTATAACTAAACTAGCTAAATTAATCTGAGAATTTGGCTATTTTATGGGTAGAGACAATGGGGTGTAATACTAACTAAAAAGCCAGCGATAACAACAGCTAAAAGCAAAACTGCAAAGCAAAAAAAACTCAATATTAAACCCGCTGTTCTTATAACTAAATAAAGAATGCGTATAGCCTGGATTGGAAAAAAATCACCCTTTTGCGGCAATGTTACCTACAGTCGAGAAATTACAAATGCCTTGTTAGACCGAGGGCATGAAGTTAGCTTTCTCCACTTTGCTCAAGAAGAATCTGAACCTGATAACTGGCCAAAATTTCAAGAAGTTTCCTTACCCTTCATTTACAAGTCCCAGGTTTATACAATTCCCACTTTTAAAGCAACCAAAGTATTAACTGAGTCGTTGCGAAAAATTAAACCAGATATAGTCCACGCTTCTTTGACTTTATCTCCCTTGGACTTTATTCTTCCAGAAATTTGTGAACAACTGAATTTGCCTCTAATTGCGACTTTCCATACCCCATTTGCAGGGAAAGGGGCAAAACTCATCTCCGGAACGCAACTTTTGGCTTATCAGCTATACGCACCTTTCTTAGTGAACTACGATCGCGTGATTGTATTTTCCCAAATTCAGCGCGAGTTATTAGGGCGGATGGGTGTGCGGGAAGAAAATGTTGCAGTTATTCCCAACGGAGTCGATACCACTAAATATTCTCCAGGCCCTTCTCAAATCAAAGCAGAATTTCAAGCCAAACGCCTATTTGTCTATCAAGGCCGGATAGCACCAGAAAAGAATGTGGAACCGCTACTACGCGCTTGGAAACAGTCAGGATTGGAAGCTGATAGCAAGTTGCTGATTGTGGGCGATGGGCCTTTGAAGCCATCTTTACAGCCGTTTTATGGTGCAGAGGAAGGCATTATTTGGTTAGGATTCATTGCTGATGAAAACCGACGCATCGAAATTCTACGGGGAGCAGATGTATTTATTTTGCCTTCGTTGGTAGAAGGGTTATCTTTATCTCTCTTAGAAGCAATGGCCTGCGGGTTGGCGTGTTTAGCCACAGATGTGGGTGCAGATGGAGAGGTATTAGAAAAAGGCGCAGGGGTAGTTTTAAACACGAAGACAGTGCGATCGCAATTAAAAACCCTCTTACCACTATTCCAAGACCATCCCGAGTTAACAACTGTATTAGGGCAGAAAGCGAGAAATCGTGTCTTAGAACGCTATACCCTCACTGATAATATTACTCAGTTGGAACAGTTATACCGCGAAGTTTTACTCCAGCGACCTTTACCAGTAAGTCATAGATTATAGGTAAGTTCTGATATCAATTTTGGTTAGCTGCGCTGAATCTGAAATTATGAAAAAGTGCAGCTATACTAATTTTTATATTACTTAATTTAAACCCAACTTTGCAAAGAAAACTCTCTTACTTGTCGCATTCGTTCAAAGTCACTATCACAAGAAACAATAATTAGTGAATGGCGTATAGCGGTTGCAGCTATCCAAAGGTCATTTTCACTAATACCAATAGTATGTAGTTTAGTTGTTTTACGTTTATTTTTGTCTTTGGCAGCAAATTGCTTAATAATTTCCGATTTAAAATCACCGTATATTTCTGTTGTTTCTTTGTCGATTCCATATAGGTTAATTCGGCGCAGAAATAAATTTATTTTGATTAAATTAGCAGCTTTTTCTTGGGAATTTTGTGCCATAAAGCGCAACTCCCCAGCCACAATAACACTCGTTGCCAATTGTACTTGACCAAGAGAACGCAAGTGATTTGCAACGCTAGGCACACCTTCCATTAGAAAGGAACAGTGATTAGTATCAAGTAGATACACAATTAAAATTCCAGTGGCATACGACTTTCATGAACTAGTTGCAGACATTCTCTAATGTCTGAACCTTCCCAACTTCCTGCAAATTCTAATAAATCTTGGGCAGTAGAACCTGTTAAAGTATGTTCTGGTGTAGGTGTTTGAGCAGGTTGTTTATCTGAAGATATGCCAACTTCTTGGCGTTTGGCTTGCAAAAATTGAATAAAGTCTAAAATTTCCTGCAATAAAGGTTCAGGTAATTTATCTAATTCTTGGGTAATCTGCTCTTTAATCGTCATTATCTATATTGGCGTTAAATTATTTATTATTTTATCATCAGGATATTTTGCTGATGGTTGCTTTAGATAGGGGCAGTTTTAAATACTAAGATAGCGCAATGGCATATCTGGGTTAGATAATAGCGGTTTATAGTACTATTGATGAAGTGAACCCTAATTAGCACTGACCAGTTAGTTAAAAATTCAGAAACTACTTTTGAATTGTTAAAAATTAGGCAAAAACCTAATTTGCAGCTATAATCGTTTCCAACATTTGGTTTATCAGTTGACCGCGAACATTGCGCCCCTTTCTGCCAGCAGTACCTTGATGTGTATAATAATAGTATTGTGCAAAAGGATTCTTAGATACATCTTCTTTTTTGTTATCTTGAAGTTCTTGTTCTAAAGACGATAGGCTATTAGCTAAAACCTGTTCTTCTGGTAAAAAGTTATATTTTACTCTAATTTTCATTAATTCAACTATTAAAGTAAACAAGCTGGATTTTTTAATCCACAAGCTATCTGCGGGAAGATTGGATTTAATAATTAAATTAGCTACTTCATTAAAAACCTTAACAATAAAGTTCTTATTGGGATATTCATTATCGTATTTTTCTACATATGTTTTAACTTCTTTGTCACTAGCAAAATAACCGCCTTCTTCAATTGTTGACATTATTATTAATATATATTCGAGATCTTTCATTCTGGAAAATTCGCCGTCACTGAATAATTCCAAAGTTTGAAAGATTACGTTATGTTCTTGGATCTCTTTAGCCGTTGTTATGAATTCACCTTCATATAAAGAGTTATTAATCTCTATTGCGTTTAATGCGTATTGGACAGAATTAATTCTTTTAAATATATCTCGAATTTCATTATCAGGAATTCTTCCTAAATCTCTTACAACCACTATATAGTCAAAAAAATTAGTTTTATCCTGTGAAGATAATTCATCAAATCTACTTATATTTTTTATAGGAAATTCAGGTGAAGCAGTAACATATTGATATATAGTACTTAATCTCTGCTGTCCATCTACTACAAGTGTTACTGATGTTTGGCTAGTAAGATCAATTTCACCATCGGCTAAATATATTTCCGGGAATGGTAATCCAGATAAAATGGTTTCTATAAACTTTTCTTTATGCAAATTATTCCAAACAAGATTCCTTTGAAATGAAGGAGCCAATATTAAGCTACCATTTTTCATCGAATTAAATAACTCTAAAACTTTTTTATTTGTTGCTGTACCATTTCTACTTTTATTCATTTGTAATTTCCTCTTGTCTAAGTTTATTTATATTGGAAATATGATATTTTTCAAAAAAATCAAAATTATAATAAATAGCACAATTTACTTTTTGCTCACTAAATTTATAAGAAATAGATCTACAATAATCAAGCCACTTATTTTTTCCAGGATATCCAAAAGGAAATAAATCTGGTCTAATCCAACCTTTAAAAAAATTTTTTAAAAATCTATTATATAATTTTTGTTCATTTTCAGTCCTCGATTTTAAGAGGATATTAAAATCATATAACTCAGACCAAAAATTTTCAAATATTCTTTGAGATATAATTGCCATATCTATATCTGATGTATCAGAGAATGGATTCCATAATTTTTTTGGAGCTATACTAAAACTAAGCTTTCCTGAACCTACCATATGTAAATTAGCCGGATTCTCATTAAAATGTCTTGCGATTTCATGTTTGAGATTAAAGTATTTATCCTCATTATTTTTAAAAATGTAAGGTGTTCCGTGGATTATATATTTCTGAACAATAAGTTTATCTGTATTTGATTTATCTTTTAATACTGCCTTAAATAAATTAATATTATTTTCGATTTCAATCCTATCAGTTTCTATTATTTGCTGCATAAATTAATTTGACTTAATCAAAGTATTTCAATAGATGATTGATTACAGTTATTTTCCCGTAAATAAACTACATCATTTTTATTCTCGCGCATATAGCAATCCTAAATGATTCGCGCAAAAAAAATCTATTGCCTGCCTCCACGAATAATTTCACAACACAAATAGGATTGCTATCACGCTCTTTAATAACTCTCTCCAGAAAATATTATATAACCCTTACTAGCAGAGGTTTTATGCAAGTCTTAACGTTTTAGGTGTTGTGTGAAAGGCGCAAATAAAAACGTAATACAGACATACCGATTTTATCCCAGCCATCGGTTATGACCATTTCTAGAAAAGAACGAATAAATACAAGCAATATACAACCTCACAAGAAAGATGAAAAGTTCTACCTAGCTGCAATCCGCTGTATAATGGTTTGGAGCCAGAAGATCTTAAGTCTAAATTTTATCTTAATCTCCAGAATTTGCGTTAATATAACAACCATCCCAAACTCGTCGGTTGTTCATAAACCCGCTTTAAGGTATTCACATCTCTAACAGAAATTGGCGGTGGTTGGCGAACTTGAGAAAAGTATAGGGCATCAGTTTGTAACGGACTATGCCCCCAAATTCCCAAAGCATGGCCGAGTTCATGACGCGCTGCGGCTAGGACGTAATTACCAGTCTGGCTAGGACTTAATAATATAGTGAAGCGGTGTAATAAAACTTTGTTGTTGGTATATAACTCGTAGGTAGTTAAAGCAGAACGCGCACGAGGAATTTTATCGGTGGGAGAAATTTGTAGAGGTGGCGCTTTTCGCAAAATTTTAATATCTGCAACCTCTGGTTTTTCTACTACCAATAAAGGTAAATAAGTACTCCACTCTTGCACAGCTTGTAAGACACTGTTAACCCAAGCTTGAGCTTGCTGGCTGTTAATTGCTGTTGGCGTTTCTACGTAAACTTTAATAGGAAACTGTGACCAAACCAGATAACCAACTTGAGTGGCTGTAATTTGACCAAAGTAATCGCCACTGTTGGTATTATCTTGCCATTTGGCTAGCGTTGGCGGTAGAGGATGGGGTTTTGGAGAAGGAAATGAGGCGGTAGGGAGAGAAGCGAGTAAATCCCTAGAATATAGCGTTACTTGAGCGAAATTAGCATTTGCAGGGAGATGCGTAAAAATAACTAGCAGCCCTGTACCTATCGCTAAGGTAAGAATTGCTAGTAACTGTGATGTAAATAAATTTTTTAGGGGGTTGGGTGTTGGGTATTGGATTTTTTGCCCCATGTCCCTATTCCCTATGGTTACTTAGGTAGCCAACCAGCACTTAAAACTACTGTTAAACCTAGAAAAACTACTGTTAATGCCCAAGTAATTCGGTTTAAAGTGTTTTCTGCACTTTTGGTACTGCTAAATAACTGAGCTTGTCCACCAATGGCCCCAATACCATCTCCTTTAGGACTATGCAGCAGTACTAAGACGATTAAACCAACGGCGGAAAGCGCCCAAATGCCTTGAACAATATTAGAAACTGTCATGGTAGCAATCTAAATAGATAGTCAATTTCAAAACAGAAGTGTCAGGGTTTAAGTAACAGTTAACTGTTATCTTTTTACAAACCTACTTGCGCGGGAGTACGACTGCGTTGCACATCATATCCAGCTGGTACAACTAGCGATCGCCCTGTCATTTCTGATGGCTGAGGAAGTTGTAAAATCTCTAGAATTGTCGGCGCAATGTCAGCTAGCTTGCCATCGCTTCGCAGTTCGACATTTGTACCATGTCCAGGAATTTTAACTTTTTCGCCTTCCAAAAGAATTAAGGGGACTGGGTTGGTGGTGTGGGCTGTCCAAGGATTACCCGCATCATCAAGCATATACTCAGCATTACCGTGGTCAGCAGTAATAATTGTTGTCCCGCCCACTTTAGTAATGCTAGCAAGTAGGCGACCCAAGCAGCGATCAACTTTTTCAATTGCTTCTATCGTAGCTTCTATCTGACCCGTATGTCCTACCATGTCTGGGTTGGCATAGTTAATTACAACCAACGAGTAGATACATTTTTCAATCGCTGCGATCGCTACATCTGTGACTGCTGCTGCTGACATCGCCGGGGCTTTGTCGTAAGTTGCTACCATTGGACTACTTACTAGTTCCCGGTCTTCACCTTCAAAAGGGTCTTCTAGACCGCCATTAAAGAAGTAGGTAACATGGGCGTATTTTTCGGTTTCAGCAGTGCGAAATTGCTTCAATCCGTGATTAGCAACAACTTCTCCCAAAATATTTGTGAGATTCTGCGGCTCAAAAGCTATAGCTACTTTTAAATCTGGATCGTACTGAGTAAAAGTAGCAAAGGCAAGCGGTTGAATTAGCTTTCTTTCAAAGCCTGTAAATTCTGGGCTAACAAAAGCTTGAGTGAGTTGTCTAGCGCGATCAGGGCGGAAGTTGAAGAATATCACTCCATCCTCTGCTGCAATTGCGCCAGGAGCAATACGTGTCGGGTTGATGAACTCGTCTTTTACTCCAGCAGCGTAAGATGCTTGTAAGACTTCTACAGCCGGGCGATTATCAGTCACCTCATCTTGGGTCATTACGTCGTAAGCACGTTTAACCCGATCCCAGCGATGATCGCGATCCATCGCGTAGTAGCGACCGCTGAGGGTGACTATGCGCCCAATACCTACGCGGTCTATATATTCTTGCAGCTGCCCAATTGCTTTGACACCTTCTGAGGGTGCAGTGTCACGACCATCGGTAATGGCGTGGATACAAACTTGGGAAATTCGCTGATCCTTAGCTAAGTCCAGTAGTCCAAATAGATGAGTGAGATGGGAATGTACTCCACCCTCTGAACAAAGACCTACTATATGAAGCTTGCCATTGCGATCGCGCACTTCCTGGCAAATTTTGACAAGTGCTGGGTTGAGCTTGATAGAACCGTCTTCCACAGCATCTGAGATGCGTACCAATTCTTGCGGTACTACCCGCCCAGCGCCAATGTTCAAATGACCAACTTCCGAGTTGCCCATTTGACCATCTGGCAACCCTACGGCTTTTCCTGATGTGCGAATGAGGGTGTGTGGATAAGCTGCCCATAAGCTATCCATGACTGGAGTTTTAGCATTAACAATAGCGTTTCCACGCTTCTCCTCGCAGTAGCCCCATCCGTCTAAAATGACTAGCACCACAGGAGCAACAGGTGCTTTGGTCATAGTAAAATTGCCCTTTACTTTTTGTAATACCCGAATGATACCACTGCTAATCACCACTGCAAGAGGATTTCTGCTTAATAACTTCTTATATCAAAAAATTCAGTATTTTTTAGATTTTTTTTAACTTTAGTAAATTTTGCTTATTTTTTGTGATAATTATGTGGGACTAACTATCATAAAAAAGCCTTTGTGTAGCAGTAATAGCCAGTCTCTAACTTGCGTTTTGCTGAAGCTGTTATAGATTTCTTGCTATTTCTGTAAGATGTGTGAGCTTCTAGCTAATTCATCATTGTATAGCAGTAGTGCATGATGTTTAAAGCTGGGAACGAACTCTTTGCAACCAAGCTATTGTTGCATCATGCACCCTAGGTAAATTTCAGTGTTACTACTAGGTATTATTTGCGTTTTGCTGAAGCTTTAGCGGCTTTAGCAGCTTTTTTGGCTGCTTTTTCAGCAGCGATCGCAGCTAGCTTTGCTTCTTCTTTTTCTTCAGCAATTTTATCCAGGTAGTAATGATAATTACCTAAATAAACGCGGAATTCACCATCGCGAATTTCCACAATTTTATTGGCTACCTGGGAGATAAAATAACGGTCGTGAGAGACAACAATGGCTGTTCCATCATAGTTTTGCAGGGCTTCCTCCAACATTTCTTTAGCTGGAATATCTAGATGGTTTGTCGGCTCATCTAATATTAGTAAATTTGCTGGACGTAAGAGCATTTTTGCTAAAGCTAGACGTGCTTTTTCACCTCCACTTAATGCGCCAACTGGTTTAAATACTGTGTCTCCAGTAAATAAGAATCGCCCTAACAATGTGCGAACTTCTTCATTTTTCCAGTCTGGAACTTCATCGTGAATAGTTTCCATAACTGTCTTTTTCAAATCCAAAGCTTCTGCCTGATTTTGTTCAAAGTAACCAGGTATAACATTGTGATCGCCTAATTTAACACTACCTTCTGTGGGTGGTTCCATACCCATAATTACCCGCAGTAGGGTAGATTTACCTGCACCGTTAGGGCCCAAGAAAGCAATGCGATCGCCTCTTTCAATGAAGAGATTGGCTCCTAAAAATAAGATTTTATCGTCATAGATATGAGTTAAATCTTTAATAGTGACTACTTCTCGTCCGCTACGGGGTGCATCGGGAAAGCGAAAATGTAGAGTTCTTACACCACCTGTAGGTGCTTCAATTCTCTCGATTTTTTCTAGTTGTTTTTCGCGGCTTTTGGCTTGAGTACTCCGGGTAGCACTAGCGCGAAATCTGTCAACGAAAGCTTGTTGTTTCTCTAGTTCTTTCTGCTGTCTTTCGTAAGCACTCAACTGTGCTGATTGATTTTCAGCTTTTTGTTGCAGGTATGATGAATAATTACCCAGGTAAGTAGTAGAAACACCGCGTTCTGTTTCTACAATTTGAGTGCAGAGGCGGTCAAGAAACTCCCGGTCATGGGAGACTATTACCATTGGAGTCACTAGACTTTTTAAGTAATTTTCCAACCACTCAATAGTTTCTAAGTCTAAGTGGTTTGTTGGTTCGTCCAGTAGCAATAAATCTGGTTTTTGCAACAGGATTTTACCCAAACTCATCCGCATCTGCCAACCACCAGAGAAAGCGCTAACGAGGCGATCGCCATCTTCTTGTTCAAATCCCATCTCTGGTAAGATTTTGCCGATGCGTGTTTCTAAACCATAGCCATCCAAGCCTTCAAATTGGCGCTGTAAGCGATCCAATTTATTGATTAACTGATCGAGTTCCTCTGGAGTTGCAGTTTCCATGTCTCTTGTCACCTGCGCGATAGAAAGCTGCACTTGATTCGCTTCTTTGAAAACAGTCCAAAATTCTTCTCTCACAGTGCGGCCGGGGTCTACTTCAAACTCTTGGTTGAGGTAGGCTATATGTAAACTCGCAGGACGGATGATTTCCCCAGCCGTCGGTTCAATTTCTCCAGATATAATTTTCAGTTGGGTAGATTTACCTGCACCGTTCACACCGACTAAGCCGATGCGATCGCCAGGTTTAACTTCCCAGTTGATATCTTTGAGAACTTCACCTGTGGGATAAATTTTACTAATATGTTCTAGTCGCAGCATCAAGTTTTTCTCAGGTAGGGGATGGGTAGTTGGGGAATGAAGTGCTAATGCCGTGTCAATCTTAACAAAATTTAATTAATATTTCGTCGGGAAAAATTGCTGAATGATAAAAAAAGAGTTCGAGATTGTCACGCTCACAGCTAATTAAGTTATATATACCTAATCACAACCACCTATTTCGACATTTGTTTACCCTAATATTCAAATTGTCCTGTTATTCTTTGCGGTTGCTGGAATTAGAAGCCTGCTGTTGTACTATTTGGCTGACTTCCTCGGCACTCAATTCTAAAGCTTGAGCTATTTGCTCTACAGTCAACCCAGCTGTCAACATTGGTAGTACTGCTTTTAACTTACCTGTGCGCTCACCTACTTCTTTGCCTTCCTGAAAAGCTTCCTGATAGAATCTTGTCTGTTTTAACTCGCTCAAACTAAACATGGCTTCGATTTCCTCCCGACTCATGTTAGGAAATTTATAAACTAAGATAGTTTCTATTAATTGTAATAATTGCTGCTGTAATTGTGAGTTCGTCTCTTGCCTAGTTCTCTCGATTAACTCTCGTGCTTGGTGAATCGCTATCTCTGCATCTTCAACTACTAATTTAACGGTTGCTATGCTAACTGGTAAAGTAGCAGGATCACCCAATTCATTCAGATAAATCCGTTTTATCCTTTGACTGGCAAAAAATTCACGATAGTGTCTAATATCTCCTGTATCTACACTCCTGTTAGGGTATAAAACCACAGCACTCCAATTATTTTTAGGTTTATTCTGACGCAGGTATAAACTTATTTCTGCAATCAGTCGTGAGTAAATTTCGTCATCTTGTTGAAATTGAACTTCAACGAAGTAAATTGGTCTATCAGTAATTTCTATAGGCAAAAACAACCCATCTATTCGGAATGAAGTTTGTTTAATTTCAACTGATGAAAACAGATAATTGTTTGCTTCCTCAGGAACATTGCCAATGATTTCAAAGAAAATACTAGGTATTTCTTGAAATAGCCGATAAAATAAAATGTCAGTTTTCACAAAAGTCTACAAGTTTTGTATTATAGATGCGTCTATTGATTTATTTATTCTTCAGCACCATCGCGCACTTCTTGCAACTGTTCTTTTGATATACCTAAGATTCGTGAAAGTGGTGCTAATAAGCTATCATCAATAACTTCTCCGGCATAAATATTATTGAGTTCAGAAGGAGAAACTTTAAATGTATCGCAAAATTTAGCAAACTCTTGACTACTCAAATCTAAAGCTTTCTGCCTTTCACTTAATAAAAGTGCGATCGCCCTAGTTCCATATTTGGGACGTTCGCTAATTTTTATATATTTTTTTATCGTATCTTTGACTTGCTTACTGTCACCACCAGTTGCTTTAACTAAATCAGTGCAAGCCAATTTAAGTGCTTTTTTTAAAACTTCGTCCTGGTTTAAAAACTTAATAATTTCATCTACATATTCTTGTTTAAAAAAACCAGCTAAATCGCCTTTATAGTAGATGGGCATAAAAACATCGCTTGATTCTACTTGCCAAGCTGAAGGTTCATTGGGTAGTGACATGAATACACCTCAGAAAATTCAAGATTGTAACATTATCTCAATTAATACACGAGGCTTCCACATCCAATAAGCTAAAGCAATTTCATCTTTATTGCTTTACTTTTTATCGTCACCAGTGCTATCTCATGCACAAAAAGCAGAAAACAATATCCTGATAAAATTTGTATTTATTATTAGATATTTGTAATAAAAATTAACAATATTTTGTTTGCCTATACAGATAAATTTACAAGTTTACTTGTAGACAAATGAGCGATCGCTCACAAATAGTCAACTTGCTTTTGCTTCATCTACAGACGCTTCAGCCGCCGCAGCCAGTCTAGGGTGTTGATTTTGTGTGTTTTTAGGGGATTTCGCGAAAAATTATTTGTGTCATTTTTGATTTATGGAAAAGCTTCTGGAACAGCCATTTTACGATAAAAGCAGGCGACACATTTTTTGCATGAAGTCTTACGGGCTAAACGTTACAGAGTCAACACCCTACAGCCAGTCTATCCATGACAGCTCTACCAATTATTGCTACTTCACTCAATGGCATAGATTTGATGTGCTTCACAATCTGGTTGACATCGGAGGATTCTGACATGGGCTTAACACCTAAGTAGTTAAGCAATTCCTCCATTGTTTAGCCTGCTCTGGCTGCGATGTTAGCTAAATTTTGTGTATCTGGAATCGATTCGCCTTTTTCCCACAATTGCACAGCAGTAGCCGAAACACCCAGAAGCTTACCAAAAGCTCGTTGACTCATAGAGCTACGAGCCAAACCCTCAATGGGTGGAAGAAATTAAATCACATAATGCAGTACGAATTTGCCTACTACCATTACTTTCAGGAAATGGAGGATGCTATCTATACTGCATTAGAAAACCGCCTATCGGTGTTAAAACTAACATCATAACAAGCGGTTGTCCCAAATTTATAAAAAAACAATTAGCTTGTAGCACCAGAGGCCGCTAACTCTGCTAAACGTTCCTGCTGGTCTTGAGAGATACAAGATTGTATAACTGACTCTAAATCACCTTCCAATACAGGGTTAAGAGAATAGTTCTGTCCCAGACGGTGATCAGTAACGCGGTTGTCTTTATAATTATAGGTGCGAATTTTTTCCGATCGCGACCCTGTCCCAACTTGCGATCGCCTCATGGAAGTTACAGCTTCTTGTTGTTCGCGTAACTTCATTTCATAAAGTTTCGCTCGCAAAATTTGCATTGCCCGTTCTTTGTTTTGCAACTGGCTGCGTTCTTCCGTACAGAAAATCCGAATTCCTGTAGGTTTGTGCATCAAGTCAACAGCCGTTTCCACCTTGTTGACGTTTTGTCCACCAGCACCACCAGAACGAGCCGTGGTCATTTCAATATCCTTGGGGTCAATGTGGATTTCCACATCATCCACTTCCGGCATGATAGCCACTGTAGCTGTGGAGGTGTGAACCCTTCCGCCAGCTTCGGTTGCAGGTACACGCTGTACGCGATGTACTCCGGCTTCAAACTTGAGCTTGCTGTAAACACTCTCACCCTGAATTTCTAGGATTACTTCTTTAAAGCCGCCCATTTCACCTAGTGACTCGCTCACTAGTTTCACTCTCCAGTTCTGTCCGTCAGCGTAGCGAGAGTACATCCGTAGTAAATCGCCTGCCCAAATACTCGCTTCGTCGCCGCCAGTACCAGCGCGAATTTCCAACATGATGTTTTTATCATCGTTGGGATCGCGGGGTAGCAACAATATTTTTAAGCGGTTCTCTAAATATTCCAGCTTTTGTTCTAGTTCATCTACTTCCAGGGCTGCCATTTCTTGCAACTCCGGATCGCTCGCCGATTCTTTGTAAACCTGACGCGCTCCGATCAAATCTTCTTGAGCTACTTTCCAAGTTTCATAGGTATTAACTACCTCTTCCAAAGAAGAACGAGATTTAGCAATTTGTTGAAACTCGTCAGGATTTCTCGCGGTATCGGGGTCACCAAGACGACGAGTTAATTCATTAAAGGTTTGTTCAACAGATTTTAGTTTGTCCAGCAGGTATGATTCAGCCATGATGAGTAGGACGCTCCTTAAAATAACAAGTTGGCTCAAGCATTAAATGACAATCGACCCAGCTGATTGCAGGGTCGTCGTTAACAGCAGAGCCAACCCGCTACTTTTTGTCTGTGTCGCCTGAGGTTTGAGTGCTGCTCATACCGTACTTGCGAAGGAAGCGCTCTACTCGACCCTCAGTATCGATAATCTTCTGGGTGCCGGTGTAGAAAGGATGGTTTCCAGACCAAACATCTACGTGCAGTTCTGGCTTGGTAGAGCCAACAGTCATTACAACTTGACCGTTGCAGTAAACTTTCGCATCTGGATACCACTTGGGATGAATATCAGATTTAGCCATTGTTCCTTTTGTGGTGAATCTATATCAATTATAACTTTCAGATGAAGGCGGAATTAGGGATTAGGGGCTAGGGGCTAGACAATTAACAATACCCAACACCCAATTCCCTATCGCTTGGAGTACTGAGGTGCTTTGCGAGCTTTGTGTAAACCGTATTTTTTCCGCTCTTTAGCTCGTGGGTCACGAGTGAGGTAACCTTCTGTTTTTAAAGGGGAACGGTTATCTGGGTCTAGCTGACACAAGGCACGAGCAACACCCAAACGAATAGAATCAGCTTGTCCGGTTAAGCCACCACCTTCAGCTTTTACTAAGATGTCATATTCGTTTTCTAAACCCAATGTTTCTAGAGGGCCTTTAATCACACCCAGATAATTGGCGTTAAATTGGAAGTACAAATTTCCATCTTTACCATTTACAGTCAGTTGACCGCTACCTGGAATCAAACGTACTCTTGCTACTGCTGACTTACGGCGGCCAGTACCCCAGTATACGGCACGACCACTAGTAGTTTCTGCTACTGCTATCATTAACTTTCTGCTCCAGGAATTGTATTAACTTTAAGTTCTTTGGGTTTTTGCGCTGCATGGGGGTGAGTTGGCCCAGCATAGACTTTCAGCTTAGTAAACAACTGCTTACCCAGGCTATTTTTGGGTAACATTCCTTTAACAGCGTGTTCTACAATTCTTTCTGGTAGACGCTGTTGCAGCTTAGCGAAGGTTTCTGTCTTCATTCCACCAGGACGGCCAGAATGGCGACGATAGAGCTTTTGGGTACGTTTTTTACCTGTAACTGCTATCTTTTCAGCATTGATAACAATGACAAAATCACCTGTATCTAGGTGAGGAGTATACTCGGCTTTCTTTTTGCCTCGCAAAACCATAGCGATTTCACTAGCGAGGCGACCGAGGCGTTGGTCTGTGGCATCTACTATGTACCACTCACGCTCAAGAGACTCTTGAGGAGGAAGGTATGTTTTAGTCATTTGTAATTTGTCCTTTGTCATTTTTCTTTGTCATTGGTCATTCGTCATTATGTCATTGGACTATTACCTGTTGACTTTTGACGATTGACTCCTGACTAAAAACTAATTTTGGCAGATTGTCATACCAAACATCTGGGGAAAAAGGGAAGTCTGGATAACCGACTCGCAACAAGCAAAGACCTTGAGGCGGTGCAGCATATTTTACTTCTTCTCGTCGTTCAGCTTTCCACAATTCAGTAAAGTTAGCTAGGGTGATCTGTCCAGTACCTACTTGTACCAACATCCCTACCAAAAGCCTAACCATGCCATACAAAAATCCATCTGCCTGAATTTCAATATGGATTAATGGCCCACTGCGATGACACTCTGCTGCTTGTACTTCTACCCAAGAATGCGATCGCTTTGAGCCTGCACGGTGAAAAGCAGCAAGATGATGCTTTCCCAGCAGGGGTTTGAGGGCAGCCTTAATTAATGATTCATCTAGGGGCGCATAATAATAATGCCAACTGAAGGGTCGAACAAACAAGTTAGGTTGATCTTCAGTGTATATTGTGTAGCGATACCGTCGATAGGCTGCACTAAAGCGAGCGTGCCAACGGTTACTTACACCTGCTGAAGCCCTGATTAAAATATCATTGGGCAAATAGCTGTTAAGGATGGCTGCCCATTTGTGAGGTGGAATTAAACCTGTGGCTTCAAAATGTGCTACTTGGGCGGCGGCGTGAACTCCAGCATCAGTTCTGCCCGCACCATGTAGCGTCACATGATACCCAAGAATTTTGGCGATCGCTGTTTCTATCTCTTCTTGGACTGTACGCTGTTGCTTCTGCCGTTGCCAGCCATGAAAATGAGTGCCCAGGTATTGGATTACCAGGGCTACTCTGTGAGTTCCTGTTGGCTGGTGGCTTTCTAACATACAGATTTTGTCCTGTGTCATTTGTCACTTGTCTTTTACAAATGACTAATGACCAATGACTTAAACTAGTTCAATAATGGCCATCTCAGCATGGTCGCCTCGACGAGGGACTGTATGCAGGATGCGGGTATAACCCCCATTGCGGTTGGCATAGCGAGTGGGAGCTTGCTCAAATAGAGCATGGACTAGTTGTTTGTCATAGATATAGCCAAGAGCTGCCCGGCGGGATGCTAAGGAACCGTCTTTGGCTAAAGTAATCATTTTATCTACTTCAGCTCTCACAACTTTAGCTCTAACTAAAGTGGTAGTAATTCGTCCATGACGAACTAGTTCAGTGGTGAGCGCGCGCAGCAAAGCACGACGCTGGTCTGCTGGTTTACCAAGTTTTTTGACCCGACAACGGTGACGCATAATAATGCAATATCAATTACTAACGGTTTTGATTTAGCTGTGTTTAGAGCTTCTTTCTTGGGGCAGAGTAATGCCTAAGCGTCGCTGTAAAGCTTCAACTACCTCTTCCGCTGACTTCTGACCGAAGTTTTTAATTTCTAACAGGTCTTCTTGGGTATAGTCCAACAAATCGGCTACAGAGTTAACTTGTGCTCGTTTGAGACAGTTATATGCCCGTACAGAAAGTTGCAATTCTTCGATGGGAATTTGAGCGGTTGGGTCGTCTGGGATATCTGAACCTGTATCGGTAGGTTCGAGTGAGATATCTTTGAGAGGATTAAATAGATCTACCAGAATTCCGGCAGCAGATGATAGTGCTTCTTGTGGAGAAATACTACCATTCGTCCAGACTTCTAATAGCAAGCGATCCTTAGTGATCGAGCCATCCCCACGAGCTTCTTCAACACTATAATTGACTTTTCGGACTGGCATAAACACCGAGTCGATTTGCAAGAAGTCCAAAGATGTAGCTTCTTCTCGTCCTCGCTCTACAGTGCGATAACCTTTACCTTTCTCGATCCGAAATTCCATTTCCAGCTTGCCACCTTCTGCTAAGGTAGCGACATACTGAGTCGGATCAATGATTTCTACTTCACTCGGCAAATCAAAATGTGCTGCCGTAACTGTTGTAGGGCCGTTTACGAGCAAGCGCCCAATTTGGGGTTGAGAGGAATAGCTTTTGAGAATGACTTCTTTCATTCTCATCAAGATTTCTAATACATCTTCCCTTACACCAGGAACTGTAGCAAACTCGTGTGAAACGCCTGCAATCCGCACTGCTGTAACTGCCGTTCCCTCTAGATTGGAAAGTAAAACGCGCCGTAAGGCGTTACCAACTGTAGTACCTTGACCGCGTTCTAGAGGTTCTAGGACAAATTTACTGTAATGGTTTCGACTTTCCTCAGTATTAGAATCTACACATTCAATTTGAAACTGCGCCACGGAGTTGCCTCCCTTTTTTTAAGGTGCTACTAGTAGGCAAATCGCTTGCCTCCTGAATTTAGTTTTGTCCCTGAAGCTGAATTTAGGCGTATAAATTAACCAACTGAGAATGCTGGTATTTGATTTCCTTTTTTAGCTCATGGGAGTTAATAATTAATTTTGGGTTTTCCGAAGTTGAGCAAACCTCTTTCAAGGAAGCGATAACTTTACTTCTAAGTCCCCATACTTCTTGAAGTTCAAAAGCTGAGTCTGTCCACAGCAGTCTGCACGCTTGAACTTTTAGCAGACATTACAGCTAACTTTCTCATCCTCGAACTTCTCGTTGTTACCACCTTCTAAGTAAGGGCTAGACTCGGCGGCGCTTAGGTGGACGGCAACCATTGTGAGGAATTGGAGTAATATCCCGAATGAGGGTAATTTCTAGTCCAGCTCCTTGCAGCGCACGAATTGCAGTTTCTCTACCTGCGCCTGGCCCGCTGACCATGACCTCTATTTGGCGCATTCCTTGATCAATGGCTCTTCGAGCAGCACTTTCAGCAGCAGTTTGTGCAGCAAAAGGCGTTCCCTTTTTAGCTCCTTTAAAACCGCTAGAACCAGCACTTGCCCAAGAAATCACATCTCCGTTTTGGTCAGTAATTGTGACAATGCTATTGTTGAAAGTAGACTGGATGTAAGCCATACCATTGGGTACGTTGCGCTTCTGCTTTTTGCTACCAGATTTTTTTGTTGGTTGTCGTGCCATAGTTGTGTAGTGAAATTAAAGTAAACTTTGCTTGGATGAGCAAGCAATGAAATTTTATTTGCCTGGGGCCTTCTTCTTCCCAGCGACAGTCTGCCTTCTACCACGACGTGTTCTGGCATTTGTGCGAGTTCTTTGGCCTCTGACTGGTAAGCCCATGCGATGACGACGGCCTCTGTAAGTACCAATGTCAATCAATCGCTTGATGTTCATTGCTTCCCAGCGCCGCAAATCCCCTTCAACTTGATAGTTGCTCTCTATTTCGCCTCGCAAGGCAGCAATATCAGCATCGCTTAGGTCTTTTACACGAGTATCTGGGTTTACGCCTGTAGTCGCTAAGATTTCTTGCGATCTTGATAAACCAATTCCATAGATGTATGTGAGACCAATTTCTACACGCTTATCGCGTGGCAGGTCTACTCCGGCAATACGTGCCACAATGATTTTCTCCCTATTGTTCTCGCAATTGCTGTTATAAAAATGCAATTAATCGCATCTTTGGCTGTTTTTGGTGAGTGTCACATTTTCCTCTGGTTATATTCAGAGTGCTATCCTTGACGTTGCTTATGCTTGGGGTTAACACAAATCACCATGACGCGACCACGGCGTTTGATCACGTTGCACTTTTCACAAATCTTCTTGACTGAGGCTCTGACTTTCATGCCTTTTGTAATTAACTCCAAATAGTGGATTATAGCATTTTTAAGGAAATTAGTCAGTTAAATGACTAAGGAATATCCAAAAAAGGTGATTGTATGGTAGTATTCTCTACATAGTCTTACTTCTTGCGTAGCCGATAAGTGATTCTACCCTTTGTCAAGTCGTATGGAGTTAGCTCCACCTTGACGCGATCGCCAGGTAAAATTTTGATGTAATTACGGCGGATTTTGCCCGAAATGTGTGCCAAGACATTAAAGCCATTATCCAAGTCAACACGAAACATCGCATTAGGCAATGACTCGGTGACCGTGCCTTCCATTTCAATCAAATCTTGCTTAGACAATTTGTTTTTTCCTCAACTCAACAATCTCCTGTTCTTTTGCCGTATCTTCACCTGCAAGAGAACATATTCTACGTAATATATCAACAGTTTCTTAATATATCTTAGCTAAAATTACCCTCTGCCCTAAATCAACAAGTAGCAGTGCAATGTATATAGATCTGAAATTAGGGTTAAGGGAGAAATGTAATTGAGCGATGATTGTTTCCTCCCTTTTGCCCCTTGTATCGTGGTTTTGTTAAAACGCTATTACTTCGTGCAGTGCGTTAGTGACTTCTTCTGGGGACTGATTACCATTGACCGTAAGGAGCTTTTGTCGATCGCGGTAATAATTAATCAAGGGTGCTGTTTCTGAACGGTAAATTTCCAGACGACGACGAATAACTTCTTCGTTATCATCTTTTCTTCCCCGTGCTAGTAACCTTGCTACCACAACATCATCTGGAACATCAAGGTTTACTACCCTTTCGCCAGCTTGATGTATTGTTTCCAGCAATTTTGCTAAAAACTCAGCTTGTGATACCTTACGGGGGAAGCCATCTAGAATCCAACCCGATTGAGCATCCGCTTGACCTAGGCGTTCCTGTACCAAATCCTGTACTAGTTCATCGGGAACCAATTCGCCGCTATCTACATAACTTTGAGCTTTTACACCCAAAGGAGTTTGGTCTTTCATAGCTTGCCGTAAAATATCACCAGTGGAAATATGGGGAATTTGCAAGCTTTGCGCCAATTTTTGCGATTGAGTTCCTTTACCAGCTCCAGGTGGCCCCAAGAAGATTAACTGCGTCACTATTGTTTCACCATTCCTTCATAGCGCTGAGATATGACATAGGTCTGGACTTGTTTTGCTGTATCAATCGCAACACCAACGAGAATCAGCAAAGATGTAGCACCTAAGCCTTTAAAAGTTGGTACTCCTAAAGCACTTTCTACAGCTGTGGGGATAATTGCAACAAAGCCCAAAAAGATTGCACCCAAAAAAGTCAGTCGATTAATCACCCGCTCAATGTACTCACTAGTTGCTTTACCAGGACGAATTCCCGGAATACTCGAACCCATCTTCTTCAAGTTCTGTGCTACATCTACGGGATTGACAATCAACGAAGAATAGAAATAGCTGAAGAAAACAATAGAAATTAAGTAGACCAAGGCATAGGCCCAAGCTTGAGAGCCCCCAGGACTGAGATAAGTGTTAACGATGTTTGCCAAGTCCGGATTTTTGGTGAAATTAGCAATTAGCAGTGGCAAACTCAAAATTGCTGCGGCAAAGATAATTGGCATCACACCACCGGAATTGAGGCGCAACGGTAAGTAGCTTCGTTGCTCAGCCAAAACTCGTCGTCCTACTTGGCGACGTGCCGAAATAATGGGGATGCGACGAATTCCTTCCTGCACAAATACAATACCAACAATTGTTGCTAGGAAGACTACTAATAGTACAATCACTCGACCAACTATTTCTCGACCGCCAACTTGTACCAAGTCGATAGTGTCGCCTAATGATTTTGGTAGGGATGCCACAATATTGACAAAAATCAACAATGATGCACCATTACCAATACCACGCTCGGTAATCAGTTCTGATGCCCACATCACGAACATTGAACCTGCTGTAAGTGCGATCGCAGTTTCGGCTACAAATAAGGGGCCTGGCTGTAAAGCAAATTGTTGCAGGAACAGAGCAGAAAAAGTTGTACTTTGAATAATCGCCCAACCCAAAGATACATAGCGTGTAATCTGCGAAATTTTCCGCCGACCAGCTTCACCTTCGTCTTTCTGTAACTTTTCTAAAGATGGGATAGCAGCTGTGAGTAATTGGATAATAATGGACGCATTAATGAAGGGCAAAATACCTAAAGCAAAAACTCCCAAAGTCGAAAGTCCTCGCCCGGAAAATATATCCAATAAGCCGAAGATAGAATTATTGCCCGCTATTGCTTCGGAAAACCTAGGTCTATCAATACCTGGTACAGGCAGAAAGATGCCTAGGCGAACCAAAATTAAAATACCGACAGTTACAAGCAGCCTACCTCTCAGTCCAGCTGCTTGAGCCATCTGCATAAAAGTTTCTTGAGCCGTTGGGGCTTTGTCTCGACTGATCATAGAGTGCTACCTTTATCGTGAACCAGGCGCTGGAAGCGAGTTGGCTAGCATTGTAATTACGCTATTCAGGTTCACCCTGGAACTTGACAACTTCCTCCAGCTGCCTCAATTTTGCTACGAGCTTGACCCGTAAAAGCTGCCGCTTTGACTGTGAGCGGAACATTCAATTCCCCGTTACCCAAAATTTTCAATGGGCCTTTAACAGCAGTTAAAATACCTGCTGCTTTTAAGGATTCCAAAGTTACTTCTGTATTGGCAGGGAGAGAAGCCAGCTTCTCTACATTAATCGTAGTGTAAATTTTCCGATTAACTATCGGGAAACCCTTCAACTTAGGTAAACGACGGTACAATGGCTGTTGACCACCTTCAAACCCTGGTCTGGTACCACTACCAGAACGGGATTTTTGACCCCGCATCCCTAAACCAGCGCTTGCACCTTGACCGGCTGAAATACCTCTACCTACACGCTTACGGCGTTTTTTTGAGCCTTTTTGAGGCTTAGCATCGTTTAGTCTCATGATGTAAATAGTAATTTTTTACACAAAGGAGGAGGCACAATTGGCTCTACTAAATGATGTAGAGATTTTCAATAGGAACACCGCGGTCTTCAGCGACTTCAGACAAAGTACGCAGCGTGGATAAGGCATTGACTGCAGCTCTCGCATTGTTCAACGGATTGTTGGAGCCGAGTTGCTTTGCTAAAACGTTACGAACTCCTGCTAATTCCAGTACAGTCCGTACAGCACCACCAGCAATTACCCCAGTACCAGGTGCTGCTGGACGCATGATAACTTTAGCTCCGCCACCAACACCATCAATGGGATGAGGAATGGAGTTAGATTTCGTAATGGGGATATCAATAAGATGTTTTTTGCCGTCAGCTACACCTTTTTTCACGGCACCAATTACATCTGAGGCTTTGCCTACTCCCACTCCTACTTGACCGCGTTCATTGCCGACGACGACGATCGCGCGGAAGCTGAGTTTTTTACCTCCTTTAACGACCTTGCTCACCCGTCTGATTTGAATGACCCGCTCTTGCCAGTTAGTTTCTTCTTTTTTTGCGCGGTTCGCTTTACGACGACCAGTTGCCATAATTAAATGCTCTCTATTAGTCAGTTGTCCTTTGTCATTTGTCTTTTCTTACAAAGTTCTGATCGCCGGAAGCCGGCGCTCCGACTTTGCGCTTTGTCATTTGTCCAATGACTAATGACTGATGACAAATGACTTTAGAAATCTAAACCAGCCTCACGTGCTGCATCAGCAAGTGCTTGGATACGACCGTGGTATAAGTTGCCACCGCGATCAAATACTACTTTGGTGATGCCTTTTTCTAGTGATCGCGCTGCGATTAGTTTACCTACTTGCACTGATGCATCGCGGTTAGCACCTGACGCTAAACTTGATTTCAACTCAGGTTCTACAGTTGAGGCTGAGACCAAAGTATGATGCTGAGTATCATCAATTACTTGAGCATATATATGCTCGTTAGAGCGAAATATAGCTAAGCGTGGGCGTTCTGGAGAGCCTTGAACTTTACCACGAATACGTCGATGGCGACGTGTTTTTGATTCTCTACGAGTAAGTTTCATGTTTACTTCTTACCACTCTTACCAGTCTTACCAGCTTTACGTCTGACCACTTCACCGGCATAGCGAATACCCTTGCCTTTATATGGTTCTGGTGGACGGACGGCACGAATTTTCGCTGCTGTGTTGCCTACTATTTCTTTGTCATAGCCACTGACTATAACGTTAGTTGTCCCTTCCACAGCAAACTGAATGCCATCGGGAGGCTCAATTTGTACCTGATGGCTGTAACCCATGTTTAAAACGAGGTTACGACCCTGGACTTGTGCCCGGTAACCAACACCTTGGATTTCTAAGCGACGTTGAAAACCTTGGGATACGCCTTCGACCATGTTGGCAACTAAAGTACGGCTCAAACCGTGCATTTGCCTAGAAGTGCGAGTTTCATCCCGACGGGTAACTAATAATGTTTCGCCTTCTTGGGAGACTGACACATGAGCAGGTAACTCACGAGAAAGTTCTCCTTTCGGGCCTTTGACGACAACTTTTGTGCCATCAATTGCCACTTGCACTTTGGCAGGGATAGTAATTGGACGTTTACCAATACGAGACATGACTATTTTGTCCTTTGTTATCTGTCTTTTGTCTTTTGCCGTTACGTTAATGACAAATGACTAATGACTACCAGACATAGCACAGTACTTCTCCACCCAAGTTCTGACGACGCGCTTCGCGGTCTGTCATAATCCCACTGGATGTTGAAATAATGGCAATGCCGATACCGCCCAGTACTCTGGGTAAATCTTTTCTATTGGAGTAAACCCGCAAACCTGGTTTACTAACACGCTTGAGGGCAGTAATTAGTGGCTGACGATTTTTACCCTTGTATTTCAAGGCAATCACCAGATTGCGTTTTACCCCTTCACCAGATTCTTCAAATTCAGCAATAAAGCCTTCATCTCGTAGCACTTTCGCAATACTACGGGTGAGTTTTGTCGCGGGCACTAGTGTAGTTTGATGCCTCGCCAAGTTGGCATTGCGGATGCGCGTCAGCATATCTGCAATTGTGTCGTTAGCCGCCATCGTTCCCTCTTTAGATGAACTTATTGATCACGAAAAGGCATACCCAATTCTTTCAGTAGGGCGCGACCTTCTTCGTCGTTTTTCGCTGTGGTAATGATGGAAATATCTAAACCACGGATTTGATCGATGCTGTCGTACTCGACTTCTGGAAAAATCAGCTGCTCTCGCACACCTAGAGTGTAGTTACCGCGTCCGTCAAAGCTTTTGGGGCTAACGCCGCGAAAGTCTCTAATTCTGGGCAGAGACAAGCTAACAAGTCTGTCGAGGAAGGCATACATACGTTCGCCTCTCAGGGTCACCATAATCCCAACAGGCATACCTTGACGAATTTTGAAGCCAGCGATCGCCTTTTTCGCCCTTGTTACTACTGGTTTTTGACCAGTGATCAAGGCAATTTCATTTAGAGACGCATCCAGTGCTTTGGCGTTGGATGCTGCTTCTCCCAAACCTCGGTTTACAGTAATCTTGACCAACTTCGGTACTTGATGAACGTTGGTATATTGAAACTGATTGGTCAGTTTAGGGACGATTGTCTCGTTGTATAAGGTTTTGAGTCTTGTGGTCGCCATAGTTTTTTGTCCTGTTTATCCCTGGTCTTGGTCAGGGAAACTCCAATTCTAGATTTTAGAATTGCATCTAAAATCGTCCCTTGGCGGATGATTATTTATCCAAAATCTCGCCAGTTTTCTTGAGCTTCCGTACTTTTTTGCCTTCTGCGGTGAAGGTGTAGCACACCCGACTGGCGACATTTTGCTTAGTTGAGTAAAGCATCACGTTAGAGCTATGAATCGGGAATTCTTGAGTCACAATTCTTCCAGATTCTCCCTCTTGTTGAGGCTTGACGTGCTTAGTTTTAATATTTACGCCTTTGACAATAACTTTACTAAGTTGTGGCAGTGCTTTGATCACTTCACCAACTTTGCCTTTGTCCTTACCAGCGATTACTTGCACAGTGTCGCCAGTTTTGACGTGCATTTTATAAAACACCTTGGGTTGTGGCTGTTTTGCCATTACAGCACCTCCGGAGCCAACGAAACTATTTTGGTGAAGTTCTTATCACGCAGTTCCCGTGCGACTGGGCCAAATACCCGTGTGCCTCGAGGATTACCATCTTTGTTGATGATCACTGCGGCATTATCGTCAAATCGAATGCTCATACCGCTGTCTCGATTAATACTTTTACGAGTGCGGACAATTACTGCCTCTACCACATCTGACTTTTTCACAGCCATGTTGGGTTGAGCATCTTTGACAACGGCAATAATTTTATCACCCACGCCACCATAACGGCGGTTGCCTGCGCCTAACACGCGGATGCACATTAGCTTCCGGGCACCACTATTATCTGCGACATTCAGGTAAGTCTGGGGTTGAATCACAATTTGTCTCCCTTGTTAAGTTGTTAGTTCGATAACAACTATTAAGTTGTAGCTTTAGCGTTGAGAATTTCTGTGACTTGCCAGCGCTTGGTTTTGCTCAGGGGTCTAGTTTCCTGAATGCGAACGCGATCGCCCACTTTGCACTGATTGTCCTCGTCATGAGCTTTATAGCGCCGGGTTTGAACTACAATTTTGCCGTACTTGGGGTGAGGAGCGCGGTTTTCTACGGCTACTACTACCGTTTTTTGCATTTTATCGCTCACTACCAAGCCAACTCGTTCTTTGACTGCCATAATCTCCTACTTTTGTTCTTGAGACTGTTGACTTGCTGCCCGTTTCCGTTCTCCTTCTACCGTTAGCAATTGTGCTAGGCGATGTCGGGCATGTTTAAACTGATGGGGCTTGTCTAATTGTCTGGTCGCTTTTTGCAAACGCAACTGAAATAGTTGTCTTTTAACAGCAACAATTTCCTCAGCCAGTTTTTCGTCTGTTAATTCTCTAGCTTCTGAAATCTTGGGAAGAGGCATAACCTACTCCTGCTCCTGTACTTGAGGGCGCACAATAAATTTAGTTTTGATTGGCAGCTTGTATGCAGCCAAGCGCATGGCTTCGCGGGCAACTTCTTCGGAAACACCGGCGATTTCAAACAAAATCCGCCCTGGCTTAACTACAGCTACCCAAAACTCTGGGTTACCTTTACCGGAACCCATCCGGGTTTCAGCAGGACGCATGGTTACGGGTTTATCAGGGAAAATCCGAATCCAGATTTGTCCACCCCGGCGAATGTAGCGGGTCATGGCTCGACGAGAAGCCTCGATTTGTCTAGATGTAATCCACGCGGGTTCTTGAGCTTGGAGTGCAAAATCGCCAAAGTTCAGGGTGCTACCACGGTGGGCTAGACCCTCCATCCGTCCGCGCTGTTGTTTGCGGAATTTAGTTCTTCTTGGACTTAACATGGTTGGTCACTTGTCATTTGTGAGGCAGTGCGGCGGGTTTCCCGACTTGTTCGCGTAGCGTCTCCCCTTGGGAGAAGCAACTGCTGTTCCTCGAAGGGGTTCTCGAAGAGTACCTGTAAGGGTCATTTGTCATTTGTCATCTGCCATTTACTAATGACTCATGACTAATAACGGTTTACCCTTCATTTGAGCGGTCTTCAAATTGTTGGCGACGGCGTTGTTGTTGACGGCGACGAGGTTCGCGTTCGCGTTCACGAGATGTGGGTGCGGGTGCGGCTTCTTCTTGTCCGGGGATGATTTCGCCCTTAAATACCCATACTTTGATGCCCAGAATCCCATAAACGGTTTTAGCTGTGCAGTAAGAGTAATCGATGTCAGCTCTTAAGGTATGTAGAGGTACTCTACCTTCACGAGTCCATTCTGTACGGGCAATTTCTGCACCGTTGAGCCGACCGCTAACTTGAACTTTAATGCCTTGAACACCAGCTCGTTGGGCACGTTGAATTGCTTGGCGTACTACCCGACGGAAAGATACACGTCGTTCCAATTGTTGAGCAATATATTCCGCAATCAAGTAAGCATCAGCATCAACTCGTTGCACTTCGACTACGTTGATGCGAATTTGACGATTACTACCCAAAAGTTCTTGTAGTCCGGTACGTAAGGATTCGATACCTTGACCACCACGACCTACTACTACGCCAGGTCTAGCTGTACGAACTTCTAAGTCGATTTGGTCGGCTTTGCGCTCAATCCGGACTTCTGAAATTCCAGCGTTATTTTGAGCGAGTCTGCCTAGCTTTTGTTCGATATATTGACGGAGCTTGTGGTCTTCTTGGAGCAGTTCTGGATATTTGTCAGGAACGGCAAACCAGCGAGATTGGTGTTCTTGTGTAATACCCAGCCGAAAACCAACTGGATGAATCTTTTGTCCCACGAATGGTTCCTCTAAAATTTCTTACTTTACGCAATGGGTTCGTGTCTAGTCATTATTCAGCAGCGCCTGCGGCTACAGCTACAGTGATATGACACGTTGGCTTGCGAATTTGGTAAGCTCGACCCTGCGCTCTGGGTTGGAATCTTTTGAGTACTGGGCCTTGGTCAGCGTATGCCTGAGTAATTACTAACTGGGCACGGTCTAAACCAGCATTATGCTCAGCATTAGCAGCCGCGCTTCTGAGAACCTTTAAAACTGGTTCACAGGCTCTATAAGGCATGAATTCTAGGATAATTAGCGCTTCTCGGTACGATCTGCCCCGAATCTGATCGAGTACACGACGTACTTTATAGGGAGAAATGCGGATAAAACGAGCGATCGCTTTGACTTCAGTTGTATCAGTAGCCATAATTTTCTCCTGTTGTCAAGAGTCAATATTGAATAGACTCTTAACTATCTCCCTGATTTTTTGTCACTTTTACCATGACCCCTGTAGGTACGTGTGGGGGCAAATTCTCCCAACTTGTGACCTACCATTTGTTCGTTGACAAAAACGGGGACGTGTTGCCGTCCGTTATGGACTGCGATGGTGTGACCTACCATCAAGGGTAAAATTGTCGATGCTCTCGACCAAGTTTTAATAACTTGTTTTTCGTTTTTAGCGTTCAGCTTTTCAATTTTGCTGAGCAAGTGATCGGCTACGAAAGGACCTTTTTTAAGAGAACGACCCATATTTTTAAGTGCTGAGTTCTGAGTTCTGAGTTTTAAGCTTTGAGTTTTGAGTTGTAAGTGTTGAGTTGGACAATTCTACTCAGCACTCTTGACTCACTACTCACAACTAAATTTAAGATTCACGACCACCACGACCGCGTTTAGAAGATTTACGGCGACGGCGCACAATGAATTTACTGCTAGCTTTCTTGGGTTTACGGGTTTTAGCACCCAAAGTAGGTTTACCCCAAGGAGTAACAGGCCCAGATCTCCCAATAGGCGCTCTACCTTCACCACCACCGTGGGGGTGGTCAACCGGGTTCATGACGCTACCTCTAACTTTAGGACGGCGACCCTTCCAGCGATTTCTCCCAGCTTTACCAGCACTCAAGTTTCTCGCGTCGGTGTTACCTACTTGTCCAATTGTGGCGTAACACTCACGGCGAATTAGGCGAACTTCACCAGAAGGTAGTTTTAAAGTAACGTAATTACCTTCTTTGGCTACTACTTGCGCGGTAGCACCAGCAGAACGCACAATTTGACCACCTTTTCCAGGAGTCATTTCTACGTTGTGAACACTGGTACCCAAAGGAATATTCGCTAAAGGTAAAGCATTACCATCTTCAATAGGAGATTCTGGCCCAGCAATAATTCTTGTCCCAACTTTTAAGTTATTGGGATGGAGAATATAGCGTTTTTCACCATCTTCATACAAAACTAAAGCAATGCGCGCATTGCGATTGGGATCGTACTCAATTGCTGTGACTGTCCCTGCAATGTTCCGCTTATCTCTTTTAAAATCGATGATGCGGTAAAGTTGTTTGTGCCCGCCACCCCGACGACGGCTAGTAATCCGTCCTTGGTTATTCCGCCCTTTTGGACGATGTACATACTTAGTGAGAGATTTTTCTGGCTCACTTTTGGTAATTTCCGCAAAGTCAGAGATTGTAACTTGGCGAGTACTAGGGGTATAGGGGCGATAAGAACGAGTACCCATTTTTACTTTAGACCTCTGGGAATAGAACTTGTCTAACCTTCTCTACATCCCCAGATGCGATAGTAACAATCGCTTTCTTATATTGGGGCTTGTAACCAATAAATTTGCCCACACGCTTCTTTTTCCGTGGTGGGTTAGAAGTATTGACTTTGACAACCTTGACCTGAAATAAGTCTTCGATCGCAGCTTTAATTTCTGGTTTGGTCGCTTGAGGAGTTACTTCAAATGTATATTTGTTTAACTCCATGAGGATGGTCGCCTTTTCTGTCACAATCGGGCGACGTATTAAGTCAGCGAGGTTGCGGGGGTCGAAGTTAGGCACTGTAGACCTCCTGAATTTTTTCTATTGCTGAGGCTGTAACTACAATTTTGTCAGCGTGCAGTAAATCGAAAACATTTAACTGATTTGCTGCAATTACCTTTAAATTTTCTACGTTGCGGGCTGACAAGTTAATGTTCTCCGCAATTTCAGACAAAATTAAAAGTGTTTTAGCTTCTGGTGCAGCTCCCCAACGCGCTAGTGCTGCGACTAATTCTTTGGTTTTGGGGCGCGATAGCTGTTCGCTAAATTCTTCTACTACAATCAAATCGTCAATACGGCTGACAAAAGCTGTTCGCAGTGCCAAGCGCCGCTCTTTACGGTTCATTTTTAAATCAAAATCTCTGGGTTTTGGCCCGAAGATTACACCACCACCACGCCACAGGGGTGAACGAATAGAACCAGCTCGAGCGCGACCTGTACCTTTTTGCCGCCAAGGTTTGCGACCACCGCCTCTTACTTCGGAACGGGTTTTTGTACTAGCAGTTCCTTGACGAGCATTAGTCTGTTGTCTAACTAAGGCTCTATGTACAATATGAGCCGCTGTTTCTTCTTTGGCAACGCGCAAATCAAACGAAGTCTCTCCGACTTGTTCTCCTTGCCAATTTTTAACTATACTCTGAACCATCTTTGTCACTTGTCCTTTGTCATTTGTCCGTTGTCACTTGTCCTTGGTCACTTGTCTTTAGCCAATGACTAATGACTTGTGATTCTTGACTAATGACTCTTGACTAACCAACTTGTTTAGCAGGCACGATATTTACGAGAGCACCTGGTTTTCCAGGAATAGCTCCTTTGATTAGCAGTAAATTACGCTCTGCATCTACTCGCACTACTGTCAACTTGCGGATTGTGACGCGGCTACCGCCTAAGCGTCCTGCCATCCGTTTTCCAGGATAGACACGACCTGGGGTTGTACCAGCACCAATGGAACCGGGCGCTCTATGGTTTTTAGAACCATGTGACATTGGCCCGCGACCAAAGTTGTTACGCTTTTGGTTGCCTGCAAAGCCACGACCGATACTTGTACCGATTACATCTACAATTTGACCTGCACTAAAAATATCTGCTTTAATTTCTTGACCTAAAGCATAATCGCTAGCAGTATCTGTACGATACTCATTCAAATGACGTAACGCTGGGGCAGATGATTTTGCTAAGTGACCTAAAAGCGGTTTGTTTAGTGCCTTAGGTTTAACTTCGCTAAAACCAACTTGAATGGCAGCGTAACCATCAGTTTGTTTCGTTTTAACTTGGGTAACAGTGCATGGGCCCGCTTGCACAACGGTGACAGGAATTGCTACTCCTGCATCGTCAAAGATTTGGGTCATGCCCAGCTTGGTGCCGAGAATACCTACAGACACAGTAACTGGTTCTCCTTATCTACTTGCTAACCTTGGCATCGGACTCTAAAAGACATAAATTTTGCACACCGAGTGAGGTTGGAGCAGCCTCCGAAATTTATAGCCGCTTTGGCCACTCCAACTTCTCCGGGACACAAAAAACTATGTCCTTACTATTTGGTGAATCCGTTTACTTTCACTCACTAGTTCACCAGAACAACCATAAGCACCTTCCTGATGGGAAGGGCAACTTCTGGAATCAAGGCAAGGCTTTAGAGCTTTGCGCTTTGTGCAGCAATGCTTTCATCCGAGCAATTGCTTAGGCACTTTCTGGAGGCAGCGTCTTGTGCGGATTTTCCACTTTAGACGACAGCCGTGTTGTAGTGGGACTTAAGCAGCTTTTGCCACCCAGTATCCTTTAACTAAGACTGATGTAATGCGATCAAACCAACATTACTGCTCAGTTTCTACTCCGACTAAAATACCTTAAACTATTGTTCAAGGTTTTGCCCACTTTTTCAGGACTACAGGAGTGAATGTAGTCTGGAACTTAGGGTTGGCTTTAATTACCCAGCCATAAGTTCTGTATTTGACCCGAAAGCTTTTTTAGTGTACCAGTCTTCGGCCAATCTCAGCTAGATTCATCCTTGTTGGAGTCAAGTCATCAGCCCTTGATGCTCACACTAGCTTAGAATGCCAATAAGATGGCAACCTAATTTGCGTATTTGGTCACAATCTAACAATATAAATGATTTATTTAGATTTGTCTATAAATTTTTTTGCATTAGGATATGGGGTACTTGGTAATTGCTGATAGGAAGTTGTTATTAATCCCCTGCTCTTTCATGCTCTATCTCTCCCCTGTCCAGAGGTATCAAAATTACATTGAACCGATATCAATGGATTGTTACCAAGTAAAGCTAATCCAGATCATAAGTTTATTATTGAACTGAATTTAGCGGTTCGCGGTAAATAATAGAGATATCTAAGTGAGATAGAACGAATATCTATGGCACTACTTACCACTGGCAACGCTTTTATTCGCGAACTTGAAAAAGTTGGCTCTCTTGGTGTTTATGTTCCTCCAGAAGGGGGTTATGAAGGTCGGTACCGTCGCCGACTACGTGCAACTGGGTATGAAACTCTCCACATTACTGCTAAGGGGCTAGGGGACTTGGCTGCCTATCTCACAGGAGTTCATGGAGTTAGACCACCTCATCTAGGTAAAAAAAGTACTGGTACTGGTGCAGCAGTAGGTTATGTATACTATTTGCCACCTATTATCAGTTCTCATCTAGAACTGTTACCGCCAAAGTCTAAAGGACTAGTTTTGTGGATTATTGAGGGGCATATTCTTTCAAATCAGGAACTTGACTTTTTGACAGCAATACCACGCTTGGAAACAAAAGTCAAAGTAGTGATTGAAAGAGGTGGCGATCGTGCTTTCCGTTGGACTCCTCTAGAAAAAACGCTTTTAGCGAGTTAGTCATTGGTCATTAGTCATTAGTCATTTGTCCTTTGACTCTTAACTTTTGACTTTGGACTTTTGAATAAAGACGCGATTAATCGCGTCTCTACAGCTATTGGCTTAATTCCATCAGCATTTCTATAGTGCTGATGCGAAAACCACAAGATGCAAATAACCGCCGCGCCGCTTCGTTAATTGCTGCGGTATCCAGCCTGATTTGTTTAATCCCCATTTTCTCAAACCTTTCAACAGCCTGTATTACCATCTGCCGTGCTACCCCTTGTTGACGATAATCTGGCTCAACCCAAATATCGTGAATAAAAGCAAATTCCTTTAACCGATAAATAGGAATTTCGCGCTCAACTGTTGCTACTAGAAACGCCACTAAATTCTCTTCATCTTCAGCTACTAGAAATACACTGATATCGCTATTTGCCAATCTTGCCAACCAGTTTTGATAACGCTGTTCTGGATGAGGTAGAAACCCATATTTGGCAGAGTCCCAGGCTTCATGCAAAGCACAAATCTTTGCAACCATTGGTAGAACTTTGGGTACGTCAGCTGGCGTAGCAGGACGGATCAACATAAGCTAAAGGCTTGAGAAGCAATCTGTTTTTGCATTGTAGCGAATTGATACGCAACAATAATTAATATTAGAGCGATCGCAATTTTACTACTGGTAAATAATAGAAAACTTTCTGCTTTCAAGGATTCAGTTTGTAACAAAAACTGTAACAACAGTATTATTTGAGCATTTATCCGTCTAGATTGGGGACAAATCTGCGCGTAATCCCTGAATAGGCGAGTAATGTTGCTTAATGATATCCGAGATTATCAAATTATATTTCTGTCCTTGTTTCTTTTTTTAGGAATTGGCACAAGGGACTGGACATTGCGGCCGGAATTAATCGGAGTGGCGATCGCTACTTGTTTATTCACCCAATGGATGTTGTCATCAGTTCTCAGTAAAGAACAAAACATCAATCTTCGCAGTGCCTTAATTACATCGTTGGGACTCAGTTTGCTGTTGCGGGCAGATCATTGGACGACAATGGCTTTAGCCGCAGCCAGTGCGATCGCTAGTAAATTTTTTTTCCAAGTTAGTAATAAACATTTCTTCAATCCTGCCAACTTTGGTATTATTACTGCCTTGCTGCTCACCTCTGATGCTTGGGTTTCGCCAGGACAGTGGGGAGAAGACTGGTGGTATGGGCTGTTATTTGTCGGTACAGGTGGAATGATTTTGCAGCGAGTTGGTCGCTGGGATACGACAGCTGCTTTTCTAGGTTCCTACTCACTGCTAGAAGCAATTCGCAATCTCTGGCTAGGTTGGACTTGGGATGTTTATTGGCATCGTTTAATGAGTGGGTCTTTATTATTATTCGCCCTGTTTATGGTCACAGATCCGCGCTCAATTCCCAATGCCCGAATTGGTCGCTTAGTTTGGGCAGTTTGCATCGCCATATTCACTTTTATCCTGCGGAATTATTTCTTTATTTCCAGTGCAGTTTTCTGGGCCCTGTTTATTCTAGCTCCATTGACCATTTTGTTCGATGCCCTCTGGTCAGCTGCAGAATATTCCTGGTTTAAAAAAGACGAGAACAGTCATATTACATCTATTTCAACAATTAGCAATCAAGATTCCCTAACCTCTAGTTCCTAATTCCTAGACCCTTGAACACAATTGAGAAATAACATGAAACCCTTAAGATTTTTAATTTCAATAGTCATAGCATTGATAGCTGTTCTATCTTTTACGCCTACAGCATGGGCATTTTGCGGATTTTATGTTTCTAAAGCTGATAGCAAACTTTATAACCAAGCTTCTCAGGTAGTAATCGCGCGAGATGGCGATCGCACTGTCTTGACAATGGCTAATGATTTTCAGGGTGCAGTCAAGGATTTTGCGATCGTTGTACCTGTACCAACTGTGTTGCAAAAAGACCAAGTTCGTGTTGCTGAACCCAAAATTATTGAACGGCTTGATGCTTTTAGCGCGCCACGATTAGTAGAGTATTTTGATTCAGATCCCTGCGCTCGTGTATACGAAAGTGAAAATATGCCACAAGCAGCACCTAGACCTGCAGCTATAGATCAGAAGGCGGGTAGAAGGGGGGGTACTGATTTAGGTGTCACTGTTGAGGCACGCTTTAATGTTGGCGAATACGATATTGTTATCCTCAGTGCTAAAGAGTCTGGAGGCTTGGAGATTTGGCTCAATCAAAATGGCTACAAAATTCCTAAGGGAGCTAAAGAATTACTTCAGCCATATATTCGCTCTTCAATGAAATTCTTTGTAGCGAAAGTCAATCTAGACAAATTTGAGCAATCTGGTTATCAGTTACTCCGTCCCCTGCAAATATTTTACAAATCACCTAGGTTCATGCTGCCAATTCGTTTAGGTATGATTAATGCCGCAGCTGAACAGGATGTGATTGTTTATATCTTATCTCCCAAAGGTCAAGCAGAAACTACTAACTATCGCACGGTAAAAATTCCCTCTGACGCTAATATTCCCTTGTTTGTCAAAAATGAATTTGGCGATTTCTATAAGTCCATGTTCCAAACTTCTTACACTAAAGAAGACCGGAAAGTAGCTTTCTTAGAATATGCTTGGGATATGAGTAGTTGCGATCCTTGTTCCGCCGAACCCTTATCTTTAGAGGAACTTAAGCAAGCAGGTGTATTTTGGCTGGATGATGATTCTCGTAATAATCAGACATTACCTCGTGGTTTTCGTCCACCTGTTCCTACTAGCAATGTGTTCATCAGCCGATTGCATATCCGCTACACTCGCAACAAATTCCCCGAAGATCCAATGTTCCAAGAAACTTCTAACCGGGAATCTTTTCAAGGGCGTTACATCTTACAACATCCGTTTACAGGCGACTTAAATTGTCCAGCGGGGCGAGAATACAAGCAGTCATTAACTAAGCGTTTTGAACAAGAAGCACAAACTTTAGCCAAGCTAACTAACTGGAATATTCAAGACATCCGCCGCAAAATGAATTTCAATGTCAGTGATTTAACCCCTTCCTGGTGGGAGAGTTTCTTTTCCTGGTTAGGGTTATAGTTCAATTTGTTGATTGAGGATAAAAGGGAAAGAGGAAAGCTTTGTTCTTTCCCCTTTCCCTTTTAATTTTTGAACGAAAAATTTTAGATTTTAGATGAAAATGAAAATCTCAAATCTAAAATAAAGCGTTTTCAGCCTCTCCATTCATTGAGACAAAATTCGTTGTTCCAACCTCTTCTTGAAAGAAGAGGTTAATCTAAAATTGAGTGCTAATCTTGCTAACCATTTAGGTACTTTAAATTAGGCGAAAACAAAGCTGGTGTTAACATCTAAATTAGTCACACCATTAATGATCGCCAAAGTTTGACCGCCAAAGCCAATCTCAGTATTACCGTTGATTGTGTTCAATGCCAAAGTATTAGCGTTAATACCTAAGCTAGAACTTCCAAGGATACCAATTACATCAGTACCAATCTGAAAGTCCAGGATAGTATTAGCCGCAACAGGTAGTTCAGCATTGACAATCCAGAATTGGTCTGCACCAGCACCTCCAGAAAGAAGGTTGTCGCCACCTGATTGCACATATAATTTGTCGTTACCTTCACCACCAAGGATGCGATCGCCAGTACCGAGGTAAAAAATATCGTTACCTTCACCACCCGATATCCGATTACCACCTTGACTATCGGTAGCATCAAAAGTGTCGTCGCCAGAACCACCAGCAACACGATTCCCTTTGCTAACGTAGATTACGTCATCACCGCTACCTAAATTGATGCGGTTACGTCCAGCGATCGCAGAAATAACGGTTTGAGTATCAACTTCGTCATTACCAGCACCAGTAAAGACTGTGTCGTTGATACCGTCAAATGTACTATTAGGCACACCTGCTATGAAGTCATCATTTCCAGGAGTTCCAGAAACTAATTCAGTTTCTTGTTGTGCGGCGGCTTCTGCGGCTGTGACACCAAACAAAGTTTGATACATCAGCTTGTAAATCTCAGTGTTATCCACAGTGCTGGGTAATTTGTCAGCATTCATGCCGTAGGTTTTAGCAACAATGCTACCGGGGAAGTCGGGAGTACCTGTCCAAGCAATACCAAAGTTACCCATTGGGCCATCTATGCTGTCTTTTGCCGCAAAGGGTTGCCAAGGATTCTCAGCACTAGCAGTGCTACCCTTCACCCCATCTAGAAAATTCCGAGTGGTGTTGCTAGTTGTGGGATTAACGTTGATAAATGGAACTTCAGTTTCGCTATTGGCGATCGCTGGCTCTGTGGTGGAGTTCCCGGAGGGGCGAGTGTAGGGAGCAAATTGGAAAACTTGCAACCCACCAGCATCACTATCTGCGGCAGTGACTACCAAGGTGTTGGGGTCTTGGGTATTTACGTATTCTTGTGCTACCCCAATTGCGGCATCGGCTCGACGTAGGGCCTCAATTGTACCGGCAGCATTATTGTTGTTCGCAAAGTTATCGGTACCCTCTTCTTCCACTACAGCAAAGAAGCCATCGGGATCTTTATTGATGATTTTTAAAGATGCATCTAACATCTCAGCTACAGTAGGTGCTGTAGCTACATACAACGGTAGGGGCTTGTCACTATTGAGATTTAAAGCTTCTTCGGTGCGGTCATCGAAGGTATGAATAGCGGCAAATACACCTAAAAGTTTTTCTGGTGGATTAGTACTATTTACTACCTGATTCATTTGCTCTTCGGTATATACCACTGTATATCCCAAAGACTTTGCTAGTTCAATTAAATTAATTTGGGGACGGCGTTCTGGGCGGCTTTCTGATGCATCTAACTCCGCAGTCACGTGAAAACCGGTAGTTCCTTTCGGTAGCATATAAAGTTCACCACCACCCATGATGACATTGGTGCCGGAGCGAATGACTTGTTCAATGATTTCAGCGAACTTATCCCGTGCGCGAATATCGTCGCCTAGACGATTGGTGGTTTCAGCTGCAAAGGCCGCAGTACCAGGCTCTGCTAAATGCCCAGATTGGATGAGTGCAGTAGCTTTACCTGCAGCGATCGCTTCTTCGAGGATGGTAGAGCCAGTTTTACCAGAAGCAGGGGTAACTGAGGATTGATCTTCATTTAGACCGAAGGATTCAGCAAATACCTTCACTCCATTGGCGTGAGTAACTGCCCCTGCGTTGGATGTACCTGTTAACTGGTCTTCCATGTGTCCTAAATAGACACCAGCATTAGACATGTTATCCCAGTTGATTCTGCCATCCGGGCCTTTGTCTATATTTCGCAGCGCCATGTAATGTGAAGGACTGGTGCCATCTGGATGGATAAAGATGACATTTCCTGTGTCCTTTGTAGCTTTGGGTGCTTCTGTTGGAGCCGGATTCCGGGAAGGTAGTTCAGTGTTGAATAGGGTCTCATACATCAACTCATATATTTTGGTGTTGTCCAGCGTCGCTGGCAGTTTTTCGGCATTGAGACCGTGAGCTTTAGAAACAATCGATCCGCTGAAGTCGGGAGTACCTGCCCAAGCAACACCAAAATTGAAGACATCGCCATTGACATCTGGCGCAGCAGTGAAAGGAAGCGTGTTTGCGCCAGTTTGTCCATCAAGAGGAATGGGGCGTGCTTCTGTTGTCGGGTTGTTGTTAACAGTACCTACAGGCTGATTGGGAGTACGTGGATCGACGGACTGTAAACCACCTGCATCACTATCAGCAGCCGTCAGCAGTAGAGTGTTTTCGTATTTATTAATAAAATTCAGTGCTACACCAATTGCAGCATCAGCTCGGCGCAAGCCTTCTAAAGTACCAGCAGCATTATTGTTGTTACCAAAGTTGTCTGTGCCTTCCTCTTCGACGATCGCTATAGAGCCATTATTAAAGTTGGGATGCTTCTCCATCAACTTTTGAGTAACATCCAACATTTCCGCAATGGTTGGTGCTGTTTCCCGATAAAGAGGTTGTTTCTGTGTCGCTAAAACTTCCTCTGGGCGATCGTTGAAGGTGTGGACAGGAGCAAATACACCGAGAACTTTGGTTGGTGGTGTGGGATACTTCGTTGGATCTAGCAGTTCATTAAGTTGTTGTTCAGTATAAACAACGGTGTAACCCTTGCTCTTAGCCAGTTCAATCAGGTTTTCTTGAGGGCGTTGCAAACCACTTGTGCTAATGGCATCCAATTGCGCTGCTGTACCGTGGAAGCCATCTGTACCAACTGGGAGAAGGTTGAGTTCACCACCACCAAGAATAAAATCTACACCAGAGAGAATCACCTGCTTGGCAATTTCCGCAGTTTGTTGGCGAGGCGGAGTCCGCTGGCCATTCACATTTAGTTCACCTACCTGGGCGACGAATGCAGCCGTCCCTGGCTCATAGATAGCGCCAGATTGCACTAAGGCTGTTACCTTCTTGGCAGCTATTGCTTCTTGAACAATGGTCTTACCAGCTTTGCCAGATAGGGGAGTAACAGGTGAATTATCTGCATTCAAACCAAAAGATTCGGCATATACTTTAGTACCTGTGGCATGAGTAACAGCACCAGCATTCGATGTGCCACCGAGCTGATCTTCCATGTGACCCAGATAAACACCCGCATGAGCCAGATTATCCCAATTCAAGCGTCCATCAGGCCCTTTATCAACAAACCGTGCGATCGCATAATGAGATGGGCTGGTTCCGTCTGGATGAATAAAAATAACATGATTACCGTTAGCCATAAAACCTCTAAATCCAGTTAGGTTTGCACAAGCTTTTTCAATAAACATGAGTATTGTTAAGAAAAATTAAGACAAATAGTTAAGATGACCCTATATTTTAATTAATTAATAGCTATGGCTCTATAGATACCAATGAAAAAATCTATAGGTTTAATCAATAACCCTTGTTGTATACATTGCTAAGTTGGCAATCAAAAATATAGTTATTTCTGGAAACTAAAATATAAAATATTTATTCTAAGAATATATTTATTGTATTTGTCTATTGTGAAACTTTTAATTAGATTCTAGACTCTAGAATAAGAGAGCTATAATATTATGTTATTTTGCAAAAATTTGATGAGTACCTAATAGTATAGATTGTAATTTTTTGATTCATTTAAGCGCGTAAAAGAGAAAATTTTACTCAAGTTGAAAATAATAGGTTTTTTGGGAAATATTTGCATTAAAATATTCTTGCTTTCTTTACCCAGATTGCTATGGTTGAATTGGATGAACAGCTACGCTACTTAGTTACCCAAGCTTGTGAAAACCCACCCGGAAGTAAAGAGCGTCAGAAGCTGCTCACGCAAATTATTCGTTTGACTGCAAGTAGGCTCTGGCGGGAAAGTAGCCCTTATTATCAAGACGCACTCCAACAAACTTGGTTATATTTCTGTCGCAATATTTGTGAAGCTAGGACTGGCCAAGCTTATGATCCTAATTATGGGAGTGTTGTGACTTGGCTAAATGCTTATCTAAAACGCAGGCTTCAAGACTTTTACCTCAACCAACAACGAGAACAAGCTATCAAAGTACCTTTGAAGATCCGTCAGTCTGGTTCGGGTGACAATAGCGATACTCTTGATCCTGTAGATAACCTAGCTGCTACCCCTGAAACTCCCCCAATTTTAGATAATGTAAGAATATGGGCGGAAGCAGACTTTCAAGGAGAACTACGCAGTACTTATATCAAAGGGCGTTCTGATGTAAATTGTCAGGTATTAATTTTAAAACGCTTACCCCCAGAAGCCAGCTGGAAAGAGTTGTCTGAAGAATTCGGTTTATCAATTCCCACTTTAAGCAGTTTTTATCAACGTCAATGTTTACCACGCTTACGGAAATTTGCAGAAAGTGAGGGTTATTTATAAAAATTTCCCACTTATACAATAAAGTTATTCACATAGCATCTTCGATAGGTGAAATATCCATTCTCAAGGATGGAAAACCTATATCTTTAGCCTTTGTATAACTTGTAATTGGGATTTTATTTATGCCTTGGTACTAGAATAGAAATTCATCAATAAAGATGAAATATTTTTTAGCGTATGTATTAGTGATAATCAGGCTTTGAGTGAAAATCTAAATCTGCCAATTCTAAGTTTTTCTCAGTTTTCCTAATACTGAATGACTGTTATAACAGTCATTATTAATAATGAAGTTCATTGGTATTTAAATTGTATAATTTTGTTTTACTGCTCATTACAAAGTAAATAAAATTTGGTTCAAATTATGTATAACAATAACTAGGAAAAATTTATCAGCATTATAGTGTTTCCTAATCATCTGAGTTACAAATTTATCGGCGTTTATCTTCTTCCATTCCTGCGGAACGCTACGCGAACGGTGGTTAATTTTTTATGTCTGTACCTCAGAGACCATTTATAAAGTAAATCTTAGGTGTTAGGGCTATGAAAGGATTTGGGACATAGAGACAATGGAATTTAGCCGTAACACACCGCAGCATGGATGATGCGTTAGGCGCTAGGATAGTTTTTTCGTGACAAATCAAATCATCTTGGAAACCAATACTTGTCGGTTAAGGGCAAAAGGGGAAGGGGAAAAGGGGCAAGAAAAAACCTTTAACCCTTACCCTTTTACCTTTTCCCCAAACCAAATTCCGAGTTGAAAATCCTTAACCGAGCAGTATTGTCTTGGAAACCAGCGCCTAACGCATCCTACAATAATTTTATTTTTACTTTATAAATAACCTCTCACCAAGACAGGAACAGCTATAAGCTTTTTTTTGATAAAACGCTCACGGAATATAATAATTAATAGACAATTTTTTGTTTATTAAACATATCAGATTTTAGAATTAAGCGCTTTTGGCAATGAAAATATAACTTTCTGAATTAAGTTAGATAGTTATCTTAATAAGACGTACTGTATATTTTAAAGACTGTATATAATTTTCTTTCCTAATTCGTAATTATAGCAGATAATGGTGTAAATCTAATTGTAAGCATAGTCTAAGCTTTAGTTTTTGAACTTAGATGAATTTACGGTCAGTAAATATACAGTTAGCTGCTATCTTATAATGTCAGCTTCTTCCTACTAAATCTTAATGTAAGTTGAAATAGCCCTAAATCATGATGAGCGATAAATTACTTCATAAGTATGGAGTTTTGTTATTACAACTGAGTATATTTGTGTTTCTGGGCAACATTAATGCTAAAGCAGCAAAAGCCCAAACTATTAATACTGCACAGATCCCAAATTTCAATTCCATCCAGGCGCAACAACTACCGCCGCCACAAGATGTACAACCGCCTTTACCTTCCCCAACTCCCTTACCTAAACCACCACAACCATTACCACCACCAGAACAGCTACTTCCCGTACCTAGCCCATCTCCTGCACCTGAACAAACCCTACCCGAAAATCTTCCAGAAAATATTGTTGTGGAAAGATTTGAGGTTGTTGGTAGCACTGTATTTACTCCCCAACAATTAGCAGAAGAAACTAAGGAATTTCTCAACAAGCCTATATCCTTAGCTGAGGTGTTTCAAGCTCGTTCTAAAATTACCGATTTATATGTTAGAAATGGCTATATTACCTCCGGTGCTTATATTCCACCGCAAACTATCAAGTCTGGTGTAATTAAAATTCAGGTTGTTGAAGGTAAATTAGAGGAAATTCAGGTAACTGGTACTCGCAGACTAAATCCTAATTATGTACGTAGCCGTCTAGCGATCGCGACTAAAGCGCCTCTAAATCGGGAGCAGTTACTAGAAGCATTGCAACTATTACAGTTGAATCCTTTGATTCAAAACTTATCTGCTGAACTCTCTGCTGGATCTCGCCCTGGTGTGAGTGTATTACAAGTTGAGGTAAGGGAAGCACAATCCTTCAGCGCTCAAGTAGTTCTAGATAATGCGCGATCGCCTAGCGTTGGTAGTTTTCGCCGTCGCTTACAAATTAATCAAGCCAACCTACTGGGATTTGGAGATGGCTTTAATTTTGCTTACACTAATACTGATGGTAGTAATGCCTTTGACGTTGGTTACACAATACCGCTCAACGCCCGTAACGGGACACTTGCCTTTAACTTTGGCACTACCTCAAGCAATGTGATTGAAGAACCTTTTAATATCCTCGATATTGAATCATCTTCCCGCTACTACGAAATTACATTCCGCCAGCCCATCATTCAAACTCCTACACAAGAATTGGCTTTGGGTTTGACAGCTTCACGGCGAGAGAGTGAAGCTACTTATATTGAAGGGGAACGTTTACCTTTTCCCTCATTGGGCGCTGACGACCAAGGAAGTACACGCATATCTGCAATTAGATTTTTCCAAGAATGGACAACCCGTAACAGCCGAGAAGTGATTGCTTTGCGATCGCAATTTAATTTGGGTATAGGTGCATTTGATTCGACTATCAATCAAGAAGGGCCTGATAGCCGCTTTTTTGCTTGGCAGGGACAAGCACAGTGGGCAAGGCTGTTAGCTCCAGAAACCTTACTGCTACTACGTTTAAATACACAGTTAGCCTCAAGAAACTTGCTGCCTTTAGAACAATTAGGTTTAGGCGGTATTGATACTGTTCGAGGCTACCGTCAAGATTATCTGTTAACGGATAATGGGGCTTTTGCTTCAGCAGAAGTTCAAGTACCAATTCTCCGCTTACCGCAAATAGGTAGTACTCTGCATCTCACACCATTTGTTGACTTTGGTGTGGCTTGGAATAGTTCTAATCGAGAAAACCCAGATCCCAACACCCTAGCTTCCGTTGGTTTAGGCCTAAGATGGACACAAGGCGATCGCTTCAGTGCGCGTCTTGACTGGGGTATTCCTTTAGTATCTGTAGAATCTAGAGAGAACACATGGCAAGAGAATGGGTTATACTTTTCCTTGATTTACAATCCTTTTTGAGAAAGATTCCAGGGACAAAGGTCAAGAGTTAAAAATTCCAGAAATTTAGACTTTTGCCCCTGAACAACCTCATCGGCAGAAACTATGGTTCTTCGGTAGGTGTTATGCTGAAATTTTAATTAAACCTCAAAATTTTCCTTGAAAATCAAGGCTTACAGGCGATTATAGATTCAATTTCAATGCCAA
>NZ_JACJQJ010000043.1 GCF_014696615.1 Nostoc linckia FACHB-104
AATCGCTACAGATGTAGGTTGGGTTGAGGAACGAAACCCAACACCTCAACGCCTTGTATATGTTGGGTTTCACTACGTTCTACCCAACCTACCCATCTGTCGCATTCTTTTTTTAAATTGGTATGACAAATCATCACTAATGAACTTATCTGAACTGTATTGCCTTATAAAAACCTTAAAAAACAGGAAAATCTAATCAAAGTTACCCTTGATAAAGTATATTTAGGTGGAGTTAAAACGGTTTACTCTCAACAAGAGTGCTTTTAAAATATCCTCTAATATGCCAGAATTTTTATTATAGGAATACAACACAATAAATGTCAGCGTCATAGGATGTTTATTGCTGCATTTACACAAGAATTAAATTTGTTATTCAACGTTAATAAAATTTCTTTGAACCAAGTTTTTATGAACACCAGACATCAAAAAAAACATGCATTTATCAAACGCATTCTTTTTTTCTGTCTTTTTCAATCTTGTTTCAATCTTTTTTCAGCAGCCACAGCCCAAATCACACCCGACAACAGTTTAGGCATAGAAAATTCTCGCCTGACACCCAACATTCCCATTAATGGTATTAACTATGATTTTATCGATGGGGGAGCGCAACGCGGTGCTAATTTATTCCACAGTTTTAGCCAGTTTAATATTAATGATGGGCAACGAGTATATTTTATAAATCCATCTGGAGTTGGAAATATCCTCACGCGGGTGACTGGTGGGAGTGGGTCTAATATTTTGGGCACCTTGGGAGTTTTGGGTAATGCAAATCTGTTTCTCATCAATCCTAATGGTATTGTATTTGGGAAAAATGCCAGATTAGATGTGCGTGGTTCATTTGTCGCCACTACTGCTAATGGAGTACGATTTGGTGAACAAGGTATATTTAGCGCTACCAATCCAGAAGCACCGCTACTGTTGAATGTTAATCCTTCGGCATTATTTTTTAATCAACTCAATCAAGGGAAAATTACTGTTCAATCAAAGGCGAATGCAGGTATTAGTCCAACTGCTAGTATTGCCACAGGTTTAAGAGTCCCGAATGGTGAAAGTTTGCTGCTAGTTGGTGGAGATATCAACATTAATGGCGGTGAACTCAAAGCTTTTGGTGGGAATATTGAGTTAGCAGGCTTGTCTGCATCAGGTGATGTGGGGCTGAATTTTGCAGACAATAACCTTAGTTTAACAATGCCGGATGGTGTAGAAAAAGCAGATGTATCTTTCACTAATGGCGCAGTAGCGAATGTCCGCAGTGATAATGGTGGCAATATCAAGATTCATGCTCGCAATTTAGAGTTAGCAGGAGAAAGTAAATTGCGGGCGGGGATAGATATCGGTTTGGGTACGCCAGAAAGTCAAGGCGGAGATGTTGTGATTAATGCCACAGGAATAACAACTCTCAAAGAAGGTAGTTTTATCTCCAACATTCTTTTAGAAGAAGCTTTTGGTAAAACTGGTGACATCAATATTAATACAGGTTCCTTGAATTTTGATAATGGTCAATTAAATGTGGCCAGCTACGGGCAAGGAAGCGGTGGAAATATTTTTTTAAAAGTAAAAAATGAAATTGATCTGAGTAATATTAGTGCCATTTATGCTGGTATAGAAAATACTGCCATTGGTAATAGTGGCGAAATTAAAATAGAAGCAGGTTCTTTATCACTTGCATCTTCTGAAATCAGAACTAAAGCTTTTGGTCAGGGAAATGCAGGAAATATTAGTATTAATGTGGGCGAAGGCATTAATTTAAATGTTGGAGTTGGTAATGATGAACCAGCAAGAATTATTAGTAGTGTTGATTATGATGGTGTAGGCAAAGCTGGAGATATTCAAATCACCACAGGTTCTCTCGAGTTGAAGAATGGCACTTTTATTTCTAGTATCACTTTAGGTAAAGGAAATGCAGGAAATATTACCATTGATGCTCGTGATCGCATTACTTTTGAAAATGCTAGTTTTACCAATAGTTCAACATCTCCAGAAGCAATAGGTAACGGAGGAGAAATTCACATCACAACTGGAATACTTTCCTTGATTGATGGCTCTCAAATCAGCAATGATATTTTTGGGCGGGGTGATACTGGTGATATTACAATTAATGCCCGTAACTCAGTTCAATTAGATGGTATAGCCGGTACCCTAATTACTGGTATTACAAGCCAATCAAGGTCAGCAAATGCAGGCAAAGGTGGCAACATTCAAGTCACAACTGATTCACTATCTTTAACCAATGGAGCAACCTTAAATACTACAACTGGTGGGCAAGGAAATGCAGGTGATATTATCATTAACGCACAGAATAAAGTCACAGTTGATGGGTTTGGAAAAAGACTAGTTTTTGACTGCTCTGGTTCAGCAATTTGTCAAACAAGAGTAGCTGAAAATGGAGAAATTATCCAAGAGGCTTGGCTACCTAGTAACATTAGTAGTTCTACTTTAAGTGAAACAGCTAATGGTGGTAATATTCGGATCAACACGAAAAATATCTTATTAAAAGATGGTGGCAGAATCAACGCTGATGCTATTAGCGGGAATGATGGAGGGAACATATTTGTCCAAGCATTAGATACAGTTTCTCTTTCTAGCCCAGAATTTAGTGCTTTCTCGTCACAAATTAGCAGCGGTTTCTTGGGAGACACTTTAGGTTCTACAGGTAAGGGCGGTAATATCAATATTCAAACAGGAAAATTCCTACTCAATAATTCAGCTTTACTCACTACCACTTTAGGTCAAGGAAACTCAGGAAATATTTCTGTAGATGTTCAAGATACTGCATCTCTAATTAACAGCAGAATCTTCAGTAATGTTGAAGATTCTGCTATAGGTAATGGTGGAAATATTGATATCAAAGCTAAGACGATTCTGCTAGATAACTCGCTATTGTTTTCTCCTACAGGGGGAGTTGGTAATGCAGGCAAAATTTTAGTACAAGCAATAGATTCTCTCAATTTAATAAATAAAAGTTCTATTTTCAGTAGCATCTCATCTACAGCAATCGGTAATGGTGGAGATATAAATATACTCGCTGGAGCATTTTCTTTAGATACTGGTTCTACAATCGTTGCTGCCAATTTAGGCGGTCAAGGCTTGGCTGGTGATATCTCAATTAGCACAGCAAATAATATTGATTTTGTTGGAGAATCATCTATAGCTGCATTGACATCAGGACAAGGAAATGCAGGTAAAATCAATCTGCAAGCAGGTGGTAATATCTCTATTACTGGTGAAAGTGGCATTGTTGGGAGTGTAGATAAATTAGGAATTGGGAATGGTAGTAATATTGCTATCCAAGCGAAGAATTTCTCTTTAACTGATGGAGGTATTTTGCAAACCAGAACTACAGGAAAAGGTAATGCTGGTAATATCTCTATTAAAACAACAGAGAACTTAAATATTGATAAAGGAATTTTGGCTACTACCACCAACGGTCAAGGAGATGCAGGTAAAATTGCACTGCAAGCAGGAGCAAATATTTCCATATTGGGTAATTTAAATAGCTCAGATATTAGTTTAAGTAGCAGCCTATTTAGCGGTGTAGAAGTAAATGGAGTTGGTAAAGGTGGTGATATTGAAATTCAAGCTCTTAACCTATTTGCTGACGGTACAAAATTATTCGCTAATACAGTAGGTCAAGGAAAGTCAGGTAACATTCAAATCAATACGACTAATAATATTACTTTCAAAAATGGTGCTCAAGCAGTAACATCGACTAGTGGACAAGGCGATGCTGGAAATGTCAAAGTTACCGCAGGTGGTCAAGTTTTATTTGATGGTGTGGATGCCAATGGTTTAAAAAGTGGAATCCAGAGTACGGTAGGGGAAGAAAACTTCTTATCTGGTACAGGAAAGGGAGGAAATATTGATATAACTGCCCGTGATTTATTGATTACCAATAATGCAGAAGTAAGTTCTAGTAGCTTTGCTGAAGGCAACGCCGGAGACATTTTCATCAATTCTAATTTTGTTCAACTTAACAATAATGGCAAAATTGCTGCCGTTACTAATTCTAAAGATGGTGGCAATATAAACTTCAACATCACAGATTTTTTATTATTGCGTCGTAATAGTAGTATCTCAACCACCGCGGGTTTAGCCCAAGCTGGTGGCAATGGCGGTAACATTACCATCAATTCACCCTTCATTGTCGCTGTAGATAATGAAAACAGCGACATCTCAGCCAATGCTTTCACTGGTAAAGGTGGTAATGTCAACATCAGCACTCAGGCTATCTTTGGGATTGCAGCCCGTCCCCAACAAACAAATCAAAGTGATATCACCGCCAGTTCTGAATTAGGTGTACAAGGAGAAATCATCTTTACGCAACCAGAAGTTCAAACTCCACAAAAACTGATTGAACTACCGACAGGATTGGTTGATGCGACTACAAAATTTGCTCAAACTTGTCCTAGAGGCCCCAATGCAAAACCCTTGGGTAGCTTCGTCGTGACTGGACGAGGTAGTTTACCACCCAATTCCTTTGAACCATTGACAGGTACAACTAGCCTGAGTCCTTTAGCTAGTTTGGATGGGGAAAACGCTGATACTAAATTGCAGCGAATTGTCGAGACTGATGCACAGATGTCAGTAGATGCGGGGAACTCTTCACAAATTGTTGAGGCGCAAGGGTTGGTGAAAACTGCTGACGGTAATATCATGCTGGTTGCCCAAGCGCCAACAGCAACACCTGCTGGTGTTAGTAGTTCTGCTATGTGTCCAGTAGCTCAGTGAACACAAGTTTTTTATTTAACGCAGAGGCGCAAAGAGGAGTATGAAAAGGATTAAAAGGTTTGTGGTGTTGATGGCGATCGCAAAAACTAATACCAAATCAAATAATGTTTGCGACACATCAATAATATTCTAGAGGGCACGGCAGTGTCTTTTTTCAAATTGATTAACAATGTTCTGCAAATTTATTGTGACTACTGCATAAGTTACACCTCCCCAGAAATACTTAAGGTGTAAGTGCAATGCAACCTATAACGCTATCAATCAGCGATGAATCAGATACAGAACTGGCTCCAACGTAATTGTGATCATAAGTTGCTAGTGAAACGACGTGGAATAAACAAATCTCTAAAACACTGCGATCGCACTTCTTTTCAAAATGGGTTTTGGCGAATCTTCACAATGATTACTGTGCAACCAAAGCTGATATTATGCAGTCTCATTCTGCTGAGTAGCACCCCAGCCTACAGTCAAATCAACCCCGATAATACTTTAGGCGCAGAAAGTTCTCTCATTACACCGAATGTTCCGATTAATGGTGCAAATGCAGACAGAATTGACGGCGGCGCTGTACGTGGTAGCAATCTTTTTCATAGTTTTACTCAATTTAATATTAATGATGGGCAAAGAGTGTATTTTGGCAACCCTACCGGAGTGCAAAATATTCTCACGCGGGTGACAGGTGGACAAGCCTCGAATATTCTTGGCACATTGGGAGTTAATGGTAATGCCAATTTATTTTTAATTAATCCCAATGGCATTGTATTTGGGCAAAATGCCCTGTTAGATATTCGGGGAGCATTTACAGCGACTACAGCAAATAGCTTAGTCTTTCCCAATGGAGTTGAGTTTAGCGCCACCAATCCCCAATCACCACCTTTATTAACTATCAATGTCCCAATCGGGTTACAGTTTGGTTCTCAACCTGCAAGTATTACTAATCAAGCTGTTAACGGTTTAAGTGTTAGTGGTAGCACCCTAGCATTAGTAGGCGGTGAAATTATCTTGGATGGAGGTATATTATTTGCCTTAAATGGACAGGTGAAACTAGGATCTGTGGCGGGAAATACAACAGTTGGGTTGGATGTTAATGACTCATTCTTAGATTTCAAGTTCTCAGAAAATTTACAACGAGAATCTATCAACTTAACGAATCGTAGCTTTATCCTGGCAATTGGCAATAGTGAAATTGAACTATTAGGGGAGGAAATTAAGCTTAACAATTCGTTTATGTTTGGCAACAATGGCGGCTCAATTGTGATTGATGCAACGCAACTGAGTTTAGATCAAAAGTCTTCCATTCAGAGTGCTACTTCTGGTGCAGCGAATGGGGGTGATATTCAAATTCAAGCCAGCGATGCAGTTACTCTTGCTAACGGTAGCTCGATTTCCTCTGCTAACAATGGTGAGGGTAAGGGTGGCGATGTTACTATCAATGCTGGAAAAATCACAATTAACGGAGATGGAATCTTACAAAATACTGGTCTGACCAGTTTTATCTCAGCAAATACCCGTGGTGCAGGTAATGGAGGAAACCTCAACCTTAATGCTACCGAGTCAGTTAATGTTAATGGCGGTGCTGTTTCTGTTATATCTGCGGGTGTAGGTAAAGCCGGAAACTTCACTCTCCGGTCAACAGATGCTGTAAATATAACCGATCAAGGTATTTTAGGACTTTCTAGTTTGAGTTCAGGTTCAACTGGTAACCTGCGAATTGAAACTGGTACTTTGCGAGTTCAAAATACCTCACTAGGAGGAGGAATCACAGCAAATACTAGTGCTGGAAGTGTGGGTTCTATTTCCATTCAAGCTAGGAATGCAGTTGAGGTGACGAATGGCAGCATTCTTACAGGTGTTCAACCCGGAAGTACATCTCAAGCAAGCGCAGGGGATATTAGCATTGAAACCCAGCGAGTCAATCTCAAAGATGGGGGCTATATTAGTACGAGCACTTTTAGCAGTGCGAATGCAGGTAACATTTTTATCAAAGCCGATGAGTATGTAGAGATTAGTGGTATTTCGCCAACATTTCTAAACTTGAGTGCGGTATCAAGTAAAACAGGTTTTGAGGCAACGGGGAATGGAGGTAATGTCACGATACAAACACCCAGACTCAGCCTAACTCAAGGGGGAAGTATCAGCACTGATTCTACAAGCACTGGTAATCCTGGAAATATTACTATCCGCGCCCAGGATTTAGAACTAGATGGGTTTGTTTTTGCACCTCGGGAGCAGTTGATAAGCCTAGATTACCCTACTGTGCAAGAAGTTTTGTCTAAGCCGTTAGCACAAGAAACTCTATCTCGCTTCGGTGGTATCAACTTTATCAGTAGAATCTCCTCTGAAGTTAATGGAAGTAATGTAGATCTAAATGGTGGCACGATAACTATTGACTCAGAAAGGTTACGCCTGAGTAATGGTGCAAACATATCAACTTCAGTACTCTTCGGACGAGGACAAGGTGGTAATTTAGTGGTTCGTGCCACTGATGCGATTGATATTTCTGGGTTTGGCCCCCAAAGAATTGATAATTCTTTTGCACCATCAGGTTTATTTGCTGACTTGCAAACGGGAGGAATTGGTTCTGGGGGAAGTATTGATGTAACAACAGGACGCTTAAACCTCAGTAATGGAGGACAAATTTCTGCGACTACTTTTAATCAAGGTAATGCGGGAAAAATTGCGATTAATGCCGAGCAAATTAATATGGGTGGAAGTAGCAACATTATCACTCAAGTAGATAACGAAGCTACAGGCGATGCTGGCAATATCAGCATCAAAACTCAACTATTAAATGTACAAGAACAATCGCAGATATCATCAGGAACTCAAGGAAATGGCAACGCGGGTAATTTAAGCATACAAGCTGATAATATTATCCTGACAGGTTCAGACAGCGAGTTGGCAACAGGTTTAGTAACAGCTGTTGACGAAAGGGCTAATGGTAAAGGTGGCGAAATAGATATTACGACAAATCGCCTTGTTGTCCGTGATAATGCTGAAATTTTTTCCGGCAGTACAGGTAATGGTGATGCCGGAAACATGAGAATTAGGGCTAATGTTTTAGAAATTAATGGTCAAGGAAGTGGAATAGCATCTTTGACAAATGCAGGTAACGGTGGAGACATCATTCTCGAAATCGGTGATTTATTACTGTTGCGCCGTGGCGGTTTAATTTCCACCACCGCAGGTAGGGCACAAGCTGGTGGCGATGGCGGTAATATCAGTATTAATTCACCCTTTATCGCCGCTATACCCAACGAGAACAGCGATATTAGGGCTAATGCCTTCACTGGTAAAGGTGGTAATGTTAGCCTCAGCACTCAGGCTATCTTTGGGATCGAACCCCGTCCGCAACTGACAAATCAAAGCGATATCACTGCAAGTTCTGAATTAGGCATACAGGGACAAATCATCTTCACTCAACCACAAGTCCAACCGCCACAAAAACTGATTGAACTACCAACAGGATTAGTTGACGCTAGTACTAAATTTGCCCAAATTTGCCCCAATGGCCGCAATGCTAAACCCTTGGGTAGCTTTGTGATTACTGGACGCGGTAGTTTACCGCCCAATACGTTGGAACCATTGACAGGTACAACTAGCCTCAGTCCCTTAGCAAGTTTGGATGGGGAAAGTTTCAGCAATGTATCGAATGCATCCCCAACGGCGAATCTGCGGGATACTTCGCGAATTGTTGAGGCGCAAGGTTTCGTGAAAACTGCTGACGGTAAGATCATGCTGGTTGCCGATGCGCCAACAGCAACACCTGCGGCTACGAGTAGTTCTGCGATGTGTCCAGTAGCGCAGTGAATAGGATTTTTTATCTCACGCAGAGGCGCAGAGGCGCAGAGAGGAGTATGAGGAAGATTAAAAGGTTTGTCGTGTTGATGGCGATCGCAGCAACTAAGAATGTTCTGCAAATTATTGCGACTACTGCATAAGTTACACCTCCTCAGAAATACTGATAGTGTGAGTTCTATGTAGCCTATAATCCCAGCAATCAGCGATGAATCAGATACAGAACTGGCTTCAAGGTAATTGTGTCCTAGTGAAACGACGTAGAATAAAGCGATCTAAATGCGATCGCACTTCCTTTCAAGACGGCTTTTGGCGAATATTCGCAATGATAATTGGGCAACCAAAGCTCATATTATGCAGCCTCATCTTCTTCAGCAGCGCCCCAGCCTACAGCCAAATCAATCCCGATAATACTTTAGGGTCAGAAAGTTCTCTCATCACACCCAATGTTTTAATTAATGGTGCAAACGCCGACAAAATTGACGGTGGGGCTGTACGTGGTAGCAATCTGTTTCACAGTTTTAGCGAGTTTAATATTAATGATGGGCAAAGAGTGTATTTTGGCAACCCTGCTGGCGTGCAAAATATTCTCACGCGGGTTACAGGTGGACAAGCTTCAAATATTCTCGGCACTTTGGGCGTTGATGGCATTGCTAATTTATTTTTAATTAATCCCAACGGTATTTTATTTGGGAAAAATGCGCGCTTAGATGTACGCGGTTCATTTGTGGGAACTACCGCCAATGCTGTGCAATTGGGTAATCAAGGAATTTTCAGTGCTACAAATCCCGAAGCACCACCTTTATTAACTGTTAATCCTTCGGCGTTGTTGTTTAATCAGATAAATCCCAATAGCATTACCAATCGTACCCACCCAAATGAGACGGATGCTGCAAATAGTGCGTTATTCTCACCAGAACAGGGAAGCCGTTTCTTAGTAGGTGGAAATATCATCTTTGATGGTGGTCAACTAGGTGTTTTAAACAATCGCCTAGAATTGGGCGGACTAGCAGCAGTGGGATCTGTTGAGCTGATTGGTAGCGGAAACGAGATGCAGTTAAGTTTCCCAAAGAATGTACCTAAAGCAGATATTACCTTCCAAAATAATGCTGGTGCGTTCACAACGGGAGGTAATCCAATTACTGTTAATGCTCACAACTTTAGCTTGTTCAATAATAGCTTGATTGGCGTAGCTCTTGCAGAAGGAGAAGGACAAGTAGGCAATGCATCAGGGGATTTAATAATTAATGCAACAGGTACTATCACTCTGAATGAAAACAGCAATATTGTTAACCTGGGTTTGAAAACTTCTTTGGGTGATACTGGAAATATCGCTATCAATGCTAATTCAATTCGTCTAAGTAATGATAGCCAAATCTCTACAAATGGTCAAAAAAATCGGGGTAATATTAGTTTAAATTCCCTTGAAGATATTACTTTAGATAATAATAGTATTATTATTACCTTTGGCACACCAAACTCTATTGGTAAAGCTGGCGACATTACTCTTAATGCCAAAACGATAAATTTAAGCAATCGATCCGCAATTAATTCCGGTAACAATGGGCAAGGGCAAGGCGGAAAAATAACCATAAAAGCCCAAGATTCTATATCACTCTCTGGCAGTTCTGGTCTTTTTAGTTCTTCGGTTGCATCTGTATTTGGTGGAGTGAACAGCGAACCCAGTGGTGATATTGAAATTACAGCGAGAACTCTTTCACTTGATGGAGAAAATACCACCATTAGTTCTAGAAATTTTGATGAAGGTCAAGCTGGTAATATTCAAATTATTACTGATGATTCAATTTCTCTGAATGGGTTTGCTAATATTTCCTCTTCCGTCACTGGTAAAGGAAATGGGGGTGATATTCAACTGCAAACGCGGGTATTAACACTCTCCAATGGCAGCAATATTGATACTTTGACACGAGGACAAGGTAAGAGTGGCAACTTGTTAATTAACGCCTTAGATTCTGTTACTTTGACTGGAACAATAACGCTAGTTGACTCCCGAACTGGAGAAAACCTAATTTCTGGAAGTAGGCTAGGAACAAATTCTCAAGGTTCTGGAAACGGTGGAAAACTAACTATTAATACTGGAAAATTGAGCATCCGCGACGGAGGAGATATTACCACGAACGCATTTGTGGGTCAGTCTGGTAGGGGAGGAGATTTAACAATTAATGCTACAGACTTCATAGAAGTCATTGGTACTACGCCCAATGGTGCTATTAGCAGTGCGATTAGGAGTTCAACTTTAGGCTTTGGCGATGCTGGAAATATGACCATTACTACTCCCCGTTTGAGTGTGCTAGATGGGGGAAGCGTGAGTGCAGCAGCATTTAACAGCGATTACGCTGGACGCGGTGGTAATTTAACCATTAATGCTTCAAATTTAGTTGAAGTAGTCGGAGTTTCACCCGATGGTCAAGTATTCAGCGATATCTTTGCTGGTACTACAGGGTCTGGGGATGCTGGAAATATGACTATTAACACGAACCGTCTGATTATTAGCGGTGGTGGATTAGTAGGCACTGATACTCGTACATCAAGTACGGGACAGGGTGGTAATTTAACCGTTAATGCTTCAAATTCAGTTGAGGTTGTGGGCACTAGCCCAGATAGTAAAATATTTAGTCAACTAACAGCATCAACTGGTGGGTCTGGAAATGCTGGAAATATTACCATTAATACAAATTCTTTGAGTATTCGCGATGGCGCATTAGTAGGTGCTAATACTTTTTTAGCAAGTAAGGGACAGGGTGGTAATTTAACCGTTAATGCTTTAAATTCAGTTGAGGTTGTGGGTACTAGCTTAAATGGTCAATTTTTCAGTATCCTAACAACAGCAACTGGTGGAACTGGCAATGCGGGTAACCTGACTATAAATACTCGCTCCCTCAGCATTCGGGATTTAGGAATTGTCTCAGCAACAGCAATTTCAGGAAGCACAGGAAAAGGTGGTAATTTAACCGTCAACGCTTCCGACTCAGTAGATGTTATTGGTAGCTCTTCCGATGGTAAATCAGGTACTGTTCTCACAACTGCGACATTTGGATCTGGCAATGCAGGAGATTTAAATATCAACACTCGCCGCCTCAGTATTCGTGGTGGGGGATTTGTCTCAACAGCTGCGGCTGAAGAAAGTACAGGTCGAGGGGGGAATCTCACAGTTAATGCCTCAGATTTGGTGGAAATTGTTGGTCGATCTTCAGATGATTTATTTGGTAGCTTTCTGACAACTGGGACATCTGGAACTGGCAATGCTGGAAATTTAAGTATTACAACTCATCGCCTTAGTCTCAGCAATGGTGGATATATTACTACAACTACAGCTGGTGCAGGGCGAGGCGGTAATATTGATATCAACGCGACCAACTTTGTGGAAATCTTGGCGAACCCAGCAGATATAGATTTACCTGACGGTATATTCACATCAACTGGTGGTGCTGGTAATGCTGGAGATGTGACGCTTCGCACCCAACGCCTCAGCGTCCAAAATGGGGGGGTAGTTGGTGCAAATACAGCCCCAGAAAGCACAGGGCAAGGTGGTAATGTTACTATTAATGCTTCTGATGCCGTTGAAGTTGTTGGGATTTCAAATGATGGTCTTCTTCCAAGCTTCATTTCAGTTCGTAGCCGAGGTGCGGGACAAGCCGGAGATATCACAGTAAATTCACCACTCATCAGTGTGAAAGATCAAGGTGCAATTAATGCAGAATCTTTTGCCAATGATGGTGGTAATATCACCCTGAATGCTAATCTATTGTTGCTGCGGCGTGGTGGTAATATTTCTGCCACTGCTGGTAATCAACAAGCTGGTGGGGATGGCGGTAACATCACCATTAATTCACCATTCATTGTCGCTTTACCTAATGAAAACAGCGATATTAGCGCTAATGCCTTCACTGGTAAAGGTGGTAATGTTAACATCAATGTGCAAAATATTTTTGGAACTGAAGCACGTCCCCAGCAGACAATTCAAAGTGATATCACTGCAAGTTCTGAATTAGGCGTACAGGGACAAATCACTATTTCTCAGCCAGATATTCAACCTCCACAAAAACTGCTGGAACTCCCTACAGGATTAATTGACGCTAGTACTCAATTTGCTCAAATTTGCCCTAGAGACTACAATGCAAAACCTTTGGGTTCATTTGTCGTCACTGGACGCGGTAATTTACCACCCAATGTTTTGCAACCACTGGCTTTGACAACTAGCCTCAGTCCTTTAGCTAGTTTGGATGGGGAAAACGCTGATACTAAATTGCAGAGAGTTGTAGAGACTGATGCAGAGACGCGATTCAAGGAAGATTTGGGAAATTCTTCACAAATTGTTGAGGCGCAAGGGTTAGTGAAAACGGCTGACGGTAATATTATGTTGGTTGCTGAAGCGCCAACAGCAACACCTGCTGCTACGAGTAGTTCTGCTATGTGTCCCAAATCTTAATCAACAAAATCTGCAGACTTCGAGATAAATAGATTTTATTTCACGCAAAGGCGCAAAGGCGCAAAGAGGAGTATGAAAAGGATTAAAAGGTTTGTGGTGTTGATGGCGATCGCACTTTTATTATCCATGACATCGCCAGGGTTAGCGCAAGTGACAAATATTGCTCAAGTTCCTAGTTTATCTGTGGAACAGCAGGCGCGCAATTCATACGCTAAAGGGCAGTTTGCAGAGGCGGTGCAGTTGTTTCAACAAGCAGCGCAGGGTTATCAAGCTGCTAAAGATCCTATTCGTCAAGCGTTGAGTTTGAGTAATCTATCGCTGTGTTATCAACAGTTGGGACAGTGGGATGATGCGAACCGGGCAATTACAGAAAGTGTTGATATTTTAAATACTATAAAAGATACAAAAGCAGAGAAATCATTGGCTTTGGCTCAGGCTTTAGATATTCGAGGTGGGTTACAATTAGCACGCGGCCAGGCTGAGGCGGCTTTTAAATCTTGGGAAGGTGCGACATCTTTATATAATCAGTTGCAGAAACCAAGTAAGGCGCTGACGAGTCAAGTTAACCAAGCACAGGCTTTCCAAAATTTAGGTCTTTATAAAAAAGCAATTTCTCTACTGGAAACAGCGTTAAAGTTACCGCAGATTTCTACTACCAAGGCTGAACAACTCAAGCCAGCAATAGAAAAAGTCCCTGCAACACCAGAAACAGCAACGGCGTTGAGAACTTTGGGTGAGTCGCTGCGGGTTGTGGGGAGTTTTGACCCAGCCAATTTAATTTTGTCACGCAGTTTGGCGATCGCACAGCAGTTAAAATTACCTGAAATCGTTACTCTCAACCAAATCAGCCTTGGTAATCTCACCCGGGCGCAAATCAGCTTGAATAAAGCTAACAAAACTGAGATTGATCCTCAGACTGCAATCAATTACTATCAACAAGCTGCTGCATCTGGAATCCCAGATTTAAAGGTGCAAGCGCAAGTTAATCAACTCAGCTTGCTGGTGGAGACGAAGCAGCTAGATGCAGCCAAAGCCTTGCTACCACAAGTACAACAACAAATTGCAGCGCTACCTGCTAGCCGGAGTGCGATCGCCTCACGGGTGAATTTGGCACAAACAATGATCCAAATGCAAAAGCAAGCAGTTGGGCAGTTTGATTGGGAAGAAGTCGCTAAACTGCTGGCAATAGCGGTGCAACAAGCTAAAGATTTGGGAGATGTACGGATACAAGCTGATGCCATAGGTAGCTTAGGTCACCTTTACGAACAAACAAAACAGTGGGCAGATGCAGAAAAATTAACTCAACGAGCAGTGCAATTAGGGCAACAAATTAACGCCGGAGATATCGCCTATCGTTGGCAATGGCAGTTAGGTAGAGTATTGGCAGCCCAAGGGAAAAATAATAGTGCGATCGCATCTTACAAAGAAGCTGTGAGTACAATTAAATCCCTGCGTGCAGACTTAGCCGCCGCTAATCCCGATTTGCAATTTTCCTTCCGCGAAGCAGTTGAACCAATTCACCGTCAACTCGTCGCCTTGCTTGTAGAATCCAATCAAAAAGATAATCTTAATTTAAAGACAGCACGAGATGTCATTGAAGGGTTGCAATTAGTCGAACTCGATAACTTTTTCCGAGAAGCTTGTCTCAACGGTAACCCGGCACAAGTAGATCAGGTTGATACAAAAGCCGCAGTCATTTACCCGATTATTTTAGAAAATCAACTAGCGATTATTGCCAGCTTACCCAACTCCCAAAACAAAGCCGAAACCAAAGATAGCCGTGATTTTCGCTATTATAAAACCGCTATCAGCAGGAAAGAGATTGAGACGCGAGCATCTGACCTCCGCAGAAGTCTGAACGAAAACACAGTTATGGATCTGGCGCTGCCCAGACTGCAAAAAATGTATGATTTAGTAGTTCGTCCAGCAGCAGACGACTTAGCCGCCAGTAAGGTAGAGACATTGGTATTTGTCTTAGATGGAGTTTTGCGAAATATTCCCATAGCAGCGCTGCATGATGGTAAACAATACCTTGTAGAGAAATACAGCATAGCCCTCACACCAGGACTACAATTATTAGCACCGCGATCGCTCAAACAAGAACGCTTAGGAGCCTTAGTAGGTGGGCTGAGTGAAGGGCGTTCTGGATTTGATCCCCTACCCAATGTTGAGCAAGAAGTCGAAAAAATTCAATCGGAACTACCTTCTCAAGTCCTGATTAACCAAAATTTTACTAGTTCTGGTTTCCAGTCGAAAATTTCTGCTGTTTCCTTCCCCATTGTCCACTTAGCAACCCACGGGCAATTTAGTTCCCAAGCTGATGAAACATTTATTCTCACCTGGGATGGCAAAATTAAAGTTAACGAACTCAGCGGTGTATTAAAAACAGTCGAAGTATCTCGTAGCAACTCCCTGGAACTCCTAGTACTCAGTGCTTGTGAAACAGCCGCAGGTGATGATCGTTCCGCCCTAGGATTAGCAGGTGTCGCAGTACGTTCTGGTGCACGCAGTACAGTAGCAACACTCTGGCGCGTTGACGATGAAGCCACAGCCAAACTCATGAGCAACTTTTACGATCAACTAGTGAAAGCCAAGGAAACAGGTATTTCCAAAGCCGAAGCCCTGAGACTGGCTCAACTAGCCATTTTAAAGAACCCAGAATATCAATCACCCTATTTCTGGGGAGCTTTTGTATTGTTGGGGAATTGGACTTAGGGATTGGGGATTGTTGACTGTTGACTGTTGACTGTTGACTGGGAATTAAGGATAAGGGGGATGAGGGGGATGAGGGGGATGAGGGAGAAAAAATAAATGATAAATCCCATTACCAATTACCAATGCCCTATGCCCAATGCCCTATGCCCCATCCCCAATATTGCATAAGTCTCCCCCACCCAGAACTATAAGGAATTAGCTGAAAGTTACGGAGGGATTACCTTGTTAGAAGATTTGTATACACCGGAACAACTCAGTCAGATGCATCAGCAGTTGTGGCAGTGCGTCTTGGAATTTGCTAATCTTTCAGCCGCGCAAGAACGTAACCGCATTGCGCGAGAGTTACATGATTCTCTCGGACACGCCCTCACCGCGCTGAACATTCAATTACAAACAGCCAGTAAACTTTGCAAACCCGATCCCAATCAAGCCCAAGAGTTTCTGGATGAAGCACATAAATTAGTCGCGATCGCAACTCAAGAAGTTCGCCAATCTGTGAAAGCTTTACGCAGCGATCCTCTAGCCGGCAAATCTCTCGAAACCTTGATTGAATCTTTAGTACGGGATTTTCATCTAACCACTGGGATTGTCCCTGAAGTTGAGATGAATTTAGCGATCGCCTTATTACCTCAGTTTACCGCTCCCCTTTATCGCATTATCCAAGAAGCACTCAATAATATTCGTAAATATGCCCAAGCAACGGCAGTACAAATTCATCTTTCCACAACAGCAAATGGAGTTTATTTAACCATTCAAGATAACGGACGGGGATTTGATGCCCAAAAAGTAGCCAATGGTTACGGACTGCGGGGAATGCAAGAACGCATCGCCGTTTTACAAGGACATTTTCAATTAGTATCGCAGCCTGGGGCAGGTTGTTGCATAACTGTTGAAATCCCTATGCAAATATATAATATTCACGAAATAACTAATAATTTAGGTGCAATTCGGGAACTACCACAACTCCCACAAATGCCTCATCAATTAGATGAAATACCCGAAATACCTCAAATACAAGAGCTACCAAATATATCACTAATATCTGAAATATCCATTCCTCAAGCATCAGTTTCAGTTCAGCCATACCAGCAAGTAACAATTGGTGAATGGCAACCGCTCAATTTACATGAATGGCTAGAAGATAGGGGTTAGGGATTGGTGACTGGTGACTGGGGATTGGGAGAAATCTCTCTTACCAATGACAAATGACCAATGACAAATGACAAATGACCAAACTACAACTTTGGTCTGACCCCTAAAGATAACCTCATACTTTTTATCTATACCAGCGATTGACTCTCAACTAAAGTAGGAAAAACTCAACAACAGATAGTCAAATAATTAAAATCAGGCTTTAATTATGCATATAACCTCTTTGCAATCACCGTGCCAAATTTATGATTCCTGTTCTGTTGTTGACCCTGGGGTGCTTGATACTAGTTTGGCAATTAGTAAATGCACTATCAATATATCGAGAGAAATCTCAACAATTAGTTTTAATTAAAGATAAGAATTATGAATTAATTAATTTGTATAAAGGCTTAGGTCAGTCGATGATGGCTTTAAATATCCAACTGCAAGCAGCGCAAAAATTGTGGGCGGTCAAACCAATGGAAGCACAAGAATCGCTGACTGAAGCTTATCAATTAAGTGGAGAATTGATGAGAGAAGTCCGACAAATTGTCAGAAGCATGGATACAGTCAATACTGTAGTTTGCTTAGAGTCAAACCCAAGTCAAAACATCCAAAATTGTTGGACTTACTTTATTCAACCCACCTATGAAAAATCTGATATACTGCCAAATATCAGGCTTTTAGTCTCAGAAAAAAGACAAATTAACCATGACCAATAACAAATACATAGCAATAATCAATGATTTGTGAAATATTATCTCCAAGGTTGTTAACAGTCAACCGTCAACAGTCAACCGTCAACAGTCAAAACCGATATTTTTCACAACTGAAATATGATTGCTATATTAACTTTTGTAATTGGTCTCTACAATCTTAAAACCCAAAATCCAAAATTATGATGATTCGCTTATTACTTGTAGATGACCAAAGTTTAGTTCGCCAAGGTCTGAAAGCAATGCTGAGTTTAGAATCAGACTTAGAAATTGTGGGTATGGCAGAAAATGGAGAAGAGGCAATTGCACAAGTTGAAAAATTACAACCAGATGTTGTATTAATGGATGTGCGAATGCCAGTGATGAATGGTGCTACTGCTACCCGCATCATCTGCGAAAAATTTCCGCAAGTTAAAGTTTTAGTTTTAAGTACTTATGATGATGACCATGATGTGAATGAAGCCATTCGCTCTGGTGCAAAAGGTTATCTTTTAAAAGATATGCCTTCAGAAGAACTTGTTAACGCGATTCGCAGCGTTCATCGCGGATATGCACAACTTGCACCTGGGCTGTTAGAACGAGTGATTATGCAAAAACAAGCCCAACCAACGCCTCCTCAACCTGTTCATCCAGCATTATCTTCATTAACACCCAGAGAATTAGATGTAGCGAAGTTAGTCGCAGTTGGTGCAACGAATCAAGAAATTGCTCAACAGCTATTTATTTCAGAAAGTACAGTTAAAACGCATATTAATAGCATTTTTAATCGCCTGAACATTAAAAATCGCGCTCAACTGGCGATTTATGCCAATTCTGTTTGTTCACCTGGCCTATAAGAATTTTCTATTAAAACTATTCAAAAATATTTGCGATTAGTGACTGAGTACTGGTATATTCAGGGAAAAGGTTTGGCTAGTTACCAAACCTTGTCAATAGAAGTGAAAGACTCAAGTCAATTAAATCATTCTTACCAATTGCGAGTAAATCTGCCTTAAGGATGTAGGCAAAGAATATAGAAGCTGCTATTAGGATGTGTAAGTATAAGTTATGCGATCGCCTAGCAATACTGAACATCTCTTAGAAGTGGCTGGAGGCTTTAGCATGGCTCACCTGTGTCAACTGAAGCTAAAAGCTATATAGGGCGGGCGTTGTACAAATACCTCGCGCCCTCATCCCCTAACCCCTTCTCCCGCAGGAGAAGGGGAACTAAATCTCTTGCTCCCCTCTCCTGGTGGGAGAGGGGCTGGGGGTGAGGGCGAAACCTTGCAACCAAGAGGGTTTCACGTTAAGTTGACACGTATGACCATTGCTAAACCCCTTGACGAAATTACTTCCTCTGCTTCCTCTGCTTCTGGTTTTCTTTCCCCTTTTTCCCCTTAACTCAACTCATTGGTTGTGAATGAGATCTCCTTGGTTGTGAAGGAGGGCTCATTGATAGACAACATCAGCTGGTTGGTTGTGAAGGAACCGATGTTCTCTATGGATGAGCACTCGTTGATAGACAACATCAGCTGGTTGGTTGTGAAGGAACCGATGTTCTCTATGGATGAGCGCTCATTGATAGACAACATCAGCTGGTTGGTTATGAAGGAGATCGGGTTCTCTATGGATGAGCGCTCGTTGATAACCAAAGCTGATTTTGCAAGGGCGATCGCCTCATTTCTGAGAAAATCTCAGTAATGTAGCGTGTGTTAGGCGTAAGCCGTAACGCACGAAAAGCTGTAGCACTGATGCCGTACTCTCGCTGCTAACGCATCCTACGTGGATTTCCCAAATCAAATATGAGTCCTATATATTGTGGAATAGTAGAAGGCTTCTCCACTAAAACAATGTTCTCACTTAATTTTTAAGGGACTTCCAGAAAATAAATTATCCAATTTACTCAGATAATATTTTTCTTTCTCCCCCTGCTCCCTGCTCCCTGCCCCCTTGCCTACGCAGGGATGGTATATTTTTTTAGTTGGAAGTCCCTAATTGGTTTTTTCCCGCCCAATCTAAGCAAAGCTGGCGGAAATGATCGCCGCGGACTTCAAAATTAGGATATTGGTCAAAACTAGCGCAAGCTGGAGATAGCAGCACTACAGTCGCTTGGTGCTTTTTGGCTAATTCTGCGGCTTGGGGAATAGCCTTGTCCATCGTTTCCACGATTTCATAATTAGCATACCCCACCTCTTGCAGACGTTGGGCAAATGCTGGGGCGGCGTTACCAATTAATAAAACAGCAGCAGCTTTAGCTTGAATCTTGGCTAGCCAGCCTGTGTCATCGCCAGCTTTGGCTTCACCACCAGCAATTAAAATCGCTGGACTTTTCACCGATGCTAAACCGACTTCCGCCGCATCGTAGTTGGTGGCTTTGCTGTCGTTGATAAAATCTATGCCTTCCCAAGTGCAGATATGCTCTAAACGATGGGCTACCCCAGGGAATTCGGCAATGGCGCGGGAAATGGCATTGCGATCAATTTTTGCTAATCTTGCGGCTGCAACAGCCATGAGCAGGTTTTGCTGGTTATGTTCTCCCACCATTCGCAAAGCCGATACTTCTACAATCGGTTCTGGTGTGGAAGTGGCAGATAATTGTTCTATTACCCAGCCATCTGCAATGTAAAAGCCTTTGTCGCCTATGAGGTATTCTTTACCTTTTACACTTGTCCAATAGGCATCAGGCCAATCACTTAATCCTACTTTACTCAGATAGACATCATCGCCATTAAATACTTGTAGTTGCGATTTATGTAATAGCTGGGCTTTAATTTTGTAGTAATTATCTAAAGTTTTATGGCGACTCAGATGATCGGGTGTGAAGGTTGTCCAAACGCCAATTCTGGGGGCGAGAGTTACAGAAGATTCTATTTGATAACTACTGATTTCTCCTATTACCCAATCTGGCTGTTTTGCAGCTAAGGCAACTTCGCAAGCAGCATAGCCAATGTTACCGCAAGCAGGGGCATCTAAACCCGCAGCTTGAAAAATTGCTGCAATTAAAGCCGTGGTTGTAGTTTTACCATTTGTGCCGGTAATACCTACCCAAGGTGGAGTTTGCAAATATCGCCAAGCTAGCTCCATTTCCCCGATAGTTTCAATACCTAATTCTCTGGCTTTAACTAATACGGGAATATCCCAAGGTACACCAGGGCTGACAACTATTAATTGCGGTAAATCAGCTGTATTGAATTCTAGGGAATACCCCAGTTTTACAGTTATATTTTCTGTAGCAAGTTCTTGTTGTTGTTTGAGGAGGGTTTCGGAGGTGTTGCTATCACTTAGCACCACCTCCCAGCCTTCCCTTCGCAACAATCTTGCCGCAGCAATACCGGATTTTCCTAATCCAATGACAGCAGATCTAGGCATAGATTGTGTGTAGCAGAGTGTCCCTGGTTAAGCACTACTGATCGTAGCGTTTATTGGCAAAAATTACACGTACTTTTTGTTTATTTAAGCTACAAATTTTTGACAATTGCACCAAAGTCCGCTAAAACACGGGCATGATTGCGAAGTAGTCCTAACAAATTTAACCGATTGCGCTTAATTTCGGGATTGGAGTCCATTACTAACACGCTATCAGCACCATCGAAAAAGGTACTTACAGTAGGTGCGATTTTACTTAATGCTGTTATTAACAGCTCATAATTGCGCGATCGCTGGGCGGCTTGGGTCTGGGGTACTAATTCGACTATGGCATTGTAGAAAGCTGCTTCTGAGGACTTTTGGAAGAGTTCTTGGCGAACTAAGTTAGTTGGTTCTAACTGTTCGGTATCTAAATCACCTTGGGCAGCTAAACGCGTGGAACGGTTAACAGTTTCATAGATGGTATCTAAAGTACCATCGCGGCGAATTTGCTGCAAGTATAAAGCGCGATCGCGGACATCTAATAAATCCTTGAGTGCCCGTTCGGTATATTCAGGGTCATTCTCTCCTAAAACGGCATTTACTAGGTCATAATCGATTTGTTTTTCTTCTTGCAATAGGGTACGGATACGTTGCAAGAAAAATTCGCGCAATGAGGTAATTAAAGGTGCTTGGTCTTTGTTATATGTAGTGACAAAATCGCTGGTAATTTGTGCTAATAACTCAGCTAAATTGATTGGTAAATTTGCTGACCAGGTAATGTTAACTACAGCATTTGCAGCACGACGTAAAGCGAAGGGATCGGAGGAACCACTGGGGATTAAACCTAGACCAAAAATACTGACTAAGGTATCTAATCTATCTGCCAAACCCACAACTTGACCTGTGAGAGTTTCCGGTAAAATATCATCGGCTCCCCTAGGTAAATAATGCTCAAAAATTGCTCTAGCAACTTCAGAATTTTCGCCACTGGCTAAAGCGTACTTCTCGCCCATAACCCCTTGTAATTCAGGGAATTCATAAACCATTTGGGTGACCAGGTCGGCTTTACAAAGCAATGCAGCTTTATGAACATTTTGGCTTTGAGCTTCGGTTAATTGCAGTTGGTTCGCAATTTGTCCAGCAATTTTGACGATTCTATCTACCTTCAGCCTTAGAGAACCTAAATCTTCTTGGAAGGTGACTTTTTCTAATTGTGGTAAAAAGCTTTCTAAAGGTTTAGCTAAATCAGTTTTGTAGAAAAATTGCCCATCGGCTAATCTAGCTCTAATTACCCTTTCATTACCCACAGCAATAATATCGGCTTTGCTGGGATCGCCGTTAGAAATGGTGATGAAATTGGGCAATAAGTCTTTGCTATTTTCAGTTTTAAAAACGGGGAAATAACGCTGGTGACTCACCATCACAGTGGTAATCACCTCCGTTGGCAAGTTCAAAAATTCGTCTTCAAATTTACCCACCACCGTAGAAGGATACTCAACCAAGTTGGTGACTTCGGCTAATAAATCTGGGTAAATTTCCGTAGTAGCGCTTAACTTTTGGACTGATGCCTTCACTTGTTCTTGGATAGTTGTGGTGCGTTCCTCAGCATCAACCACCACAAAAGCCGATCGCAGAGTGCTAACATAATCATTAGCTTGGGGAATTGTGACCGTTTCCGGATGTAAGACACGATGACCACGAGAAATGCGATCGCTTTTCACCACCTTAGAAGCATTTACCAACTCAATCGGCAATACCTCTGCATCTAACAAAGCCACTAGCCAGCGAATCGGACGGGAAAAGCGCACATCCCCATCACCCCAGCGCATCAACCGCTTACCTTCTAAAGCATAAATCCACTGCGGCACCAATTCCGTTAATATATCCGCCACTGGACGACCAGCAATGCTTTTGTTGACAAACACAAAATCGCCCTTATCAGTGGGGCGAACTTGCAGCGCCGCAATTTCCACACCTTGCTTCTTCGCAAATCCCAGGGCGGCTGGTGTGGGTTGACCATCTTTAAAAGCTGCTTGTGCGGGGGGGCCTTTAATTTCCTCTTCCCTGTCTGGTTGCTGAGATGGTAAGCCTTTAATCAGTACCGCCAACCGTCGCGGAGTCCCGTAAACTTCCACTGCATCACTAGTGAGGCTGTGAGTAGAAAGACTTTGAGGAATGAGCGATCGCCATTGTACTATGGCATCCCCCAGAAAGCTTGCAGGTAGTTCTTCTGTTCCAACTTCCAATAAAAATTCCGGCATAAGGCAGTTTATCTAAAACAGTCAGTTTCAACAGTTTACCTCGCCTGTCATGCTGACTGCTCCCTTAGGGGCTTGCAACTCAAAAAATCCCATTGTTGTGTAAGCTATTCTGCTTTTAAGTTGCACAGGCGGTTGACTGTTGACTGTTGACTGTTGACGGTTAATAGCCTTGATTAATCTTTATGCAATTTAGACGCGCATTAGCTTAGGTAGTCCCGATGAAACAAGTTTCATAGCCAAGGATGAAAATAGGACTGGGATTTTGACTCAGCACTCAGTACTCGAAGGGTGGGAGATTATTTTTTGTGTTTACACGATGATTAGGTTGAATTCTCCAGCCTTGTTAGCCTTAAAATCAATAGGACTTACGCAAGTGTCACATTTTTTTCGTTGAGGCTGTCAAGAGTCAAAAGTCCAAAAAACCTGAATTTTTGACCCTTGACTGTTGACTCTTAAACCAAAAGATTGGTGTACCAGTTGCGTAAGTCCTGATCAATTAATTCCCAAGCCCCAAAAGTTTTGATCAACTCAGATATAGGAAATGTCTTCCAAAATTAATCGTCTCATCCAATTCAGCCAAGATTTATTTTTTGTATGGGTATTAATTGGTGCAATCAGTGGTTATTTATTCCCTAAAATTACCGCCAGTGGTAGTGCTAATATTTCCACAGCGCTGGGAGTGGTGATGTTAGGAATGGGTTTGACAATCACTCTTGAGCAAATTAAAAGCTTACGTCATGCTGGTAAAGCTTTAATCTTAGGAGTGTTTCTACAGTTTACTATCATGCCACTCCTGGGATGGTTCGCGGCAACAGTTTTGCAATTACCACCAATGTTGGCATTAGGTGTAATTCTTGTTGGTGCTAGTCCGGGCGGAACAGCTTCGGAAGTCATTACTTTTTTGGCGCGTGGTGATGTGTCTCTATCTGTAGCTTTAACCACTGCTTCTACACTAATCAGCCCAATTATGACACCTGCTTGGATTTGGTTGTTAAGTTCAAATTGGGTTGATATTCAACCGTTATCTTTAATTATGACTACAGTGCAATTTGTACTGTTACCTGTATTAATAGGAATCGTGATTCGTTACTTTTGGACTCCTAATAAATTGCTCATGGAAGGCATACTACCTCTAGTTTCCATGTTCGCAATTGTTTGGATTATTGCCACAGTTGTAGGCTTAAATCATGAGCGATTATTAATTGTACCAATAGTAATCATTGCGGTAATTTTCCATAATGTTTTCGGTTTAATTTTAGGTTACATAGGTGCAGCGATTACAGGTCAACCCCAATCTATTTGCCGTACAATTTCCATAGAAGTAGGAATGCAAAATTCCGGTTTAGCTGTAGCATTAGCGATCGCCCATTTTGATCCAGTAGCAGCAATACCAGGAGCTATATTTAGCGTTTGTCACAATCTTACAGGTTCCCTAATAGCCGCTATTTGGCGAAAATATTCGTAATCCAGCCATTCACGCCATTTTTTGGCAAAAATAACCCTGAAAATCTCTCTTTCCCATGCCCCATGCCCTATTCCCTATGCCCTAATTCCTAATTCCAAGCGAACATAAGTGCGATCGTCAAATGACTCTCTACCTGGGGCGAGTCCTCTGTGACCTAAATAAATGTCATAAAATAAGGGGTCTTTTGCAATCATTTCTGAGAGAACTGCCTCGCTTTCTGTCAGACTAATTCTTAAATCTGGATAACCATCACTAGCAAGAACTACAGATTTAACTTCCTCGGGAATCTGAATCACTTCAATATATTTCTCAGGTACTTTGTCACCATTAATCACACCGTAGCCAAAAGGTTCAGATGGAGAATTACATAAGGACGCTTGCACTTTATATATAGATACCAAAAAATTTTGGCTGGGATCGTTTTGCAAGAGTTCGTCAATTGTTTTACCCTGAGCTAGATAGGAATGCACAATTAAAGAACGTAACTTAGTTGTGACTTCATCTACTTTGCTGAAGGGATTGTGACCTTTTCCATCTAATAAATATTGGCAATCTCCAACTCGCCAAAGTTCTCGACGTGCATTAGAGAAGAGTATGATTGCAAAACAGGGCGCAAAAATTGGCACTGTCTCTGATTGAACTCTTGCTAAAGCTTGTTTTACTGCTTGAGTTAACTGCTCAATGGCTTCTATTGCGCTAGCCTCAGCAGCAAGATTTTCTAAAGCTTGAGCGCCTATTTCTGCGACAAAACGCCCAGGAGAAAGCCCATCATAACTAGCACCTGATGCATCTGTAGCACCATCTAAGACAGCGACAAAGTCCTTAGTCACAACAAGGCGATCGTCACCCAGGCTCGGATCTCCGTATTTTGAGCGACTCAATGATTCCACTACTGTGAAGCTGGCGTTTTGATTCATATCTAATGTATTACCTCACAGATATTTGTACTAGATATTAAATACTTATACGAATAACTATCAGGCTATTTACTAAGGGTATTTAATACCTATCTCTGTAGAGAATGACATAAAATAATTTGATAATCAACTCAATTCCAAGGTTTTTAAACATACTCAAGCCTTGCTATGAAAATCTTGCTTTAAGAGAGATTTTATGTAACTATTCTATATGGATATTTTAAACTACTAAAGTTCGATAGATTTATAGTATTATATTTATGTGCATATAGATTTGTACATTTTTGGGCTGTTTTTAATCTAAAAATTCCGCTATATCTGGCTTCTGGTAAGCAATTATCTAGTCAATGATGAAAATTGTTTTACTAATTTCTAGAGATGCCTATATTCATCAGTGATAGCCGAAATTTATAGTGGCAAAGGATGCATCAAACTTATTTGTGATGTGGTTGGGAAAAAACTCTGCTATAGTCCGCAAATTAAGCAATAACCCAACATAGTAACTACATATTTATGGATTTTCAAGAGCAGTCTCAGCTCAACGATACAACTGCATTTAGCAATCTGCTAGCAAATCGAACGACTATTTTCACATTAGCGATCGCCTGCGGATTAGCAATAGCAAATGTGTATTACAATCAACCTCTGTTAGCAGATATGAGCAGAAGCTTTCATATCTCTGTACAGCAGGTAGGATTTATCCCGACGCTTACCCAAGTAGGCTATGCAACAGGCTTATTGTTTTTAGTACCCCTGGGCGATCGCTTAGAACGAAAACAGCTGATTATTAAAATGTTCGGCTTACTAAGTTGTACCTTAGTTGCCGTTGCCATTTCTCCCAACATTATTTGGCTGAGTGTAGCGAGTTTTTTTCTTGGGTTTAGCAGCATTGTTGCCCATTTAATTCTTCCCTTCGTTGCCCAAATCACCCCGCCCAACCAACGCGGAAAGGTGATTGGTACTTTAATGAGTGGGCTAATTATCAGTGTTTTGCTAGCTCGTTCTGTAAGTGGTTTTGTGGGTAAGCTATTGGGTTGGCCTGGAATTTATTGGATTTCTGCAGGTGTAATGATTGTTCTGGCTTTAGCGATTCGTCAGCAATTACCTGAAAATCGCTCCTCATCACAGATGTCTTATCCAGAACTAATGCAGAGTCTTGCCCATCTTACCTATCAACAGCCTGTACTTCGGGAAGCTGCATTTAATATCGCTTTAATATTTTGCGCTTTTAATGTCTTTTGGGTAACACTGGTTTTTCTGCTAGAATCGCCTGTCTATAACTATGACAGTCAAGTTGCAGGATTATTTGGCTTAGTCGGTTTAGTGGGAGCAGGTACAAGTTCTCTGGTGGGTAGGTTAGTAGACAGATGGGGCGCGAGGCGCGTTGTGGGTATCGCTCTTTGTTTTGCTTTATCCGGCTTTACAATTCTCTGGCTAACAGGGACTCATTTAATGGGTCTGATTTTCGGTGTAGTTATCTTAGAGTTGGGAATGCATAGCGCTTACCTTTCCAATCAAATCCGCGTTTATAATCTTGTTCCCAATGCTGAGAGCCGATTGAACACTGTTTATATGGTGATTAACTACAGTGGTGGGGCACTTGGTTCTTTACTTGGTAGCTATAGTTGGGTAATTGGGCAGTGGAATGGGGTTTGCGCTTTGGGGCTTTTCCTATTAAGCTTGGCTGCAATTTTGCACTTTGGTGGACGTAGGAAATAGACTCAGATTCCCAGCAAATTCAGTACTATCCGTAGCGCTTGGAAAAATTCATCTTTGATTTTGAGGAAATACACTTATTCCTCAATACTAAACGGTACTTATTAATCTAGTAAAAGTATCAATTGCCAAGAAATGGAGGGCTTGCTAATATTTTGCCTTCTAGATTACCAGCAGGTGCAAATTATGGCGGAATCAAACGGCATAATCAAAGATGGCTTTCTCTATCCTCGCAGTCGCTACCGTGGTCAAGTAAAACCGCAGAACTTAGTATTTAATGCGAATCTGCAAGAATTTTCTCAAAAAGTTGGTTATATTTCCTCGTTGGAGACAAATGGTAAACTTTCACCAGAGGAAGCTTATCAGAAGATTGAGAAAATGTGGGAACAGTTAAAAAAATCCAAAATCGAATTAGGAATCACTTCTGATTAACTAATTTATCAGGGATTGATGACAAAGGCTGACTACAATATAAATGATTTTAAGGTATTAGATAATAGTCTCATATTTTGGCTGTCTAACTATAAGATGTTAATTGCAAACTATTGTATGGCTTATAGTGAGACACAATTGCATTCAGATAAATTAGAACTTCCACAGAAATACACATTATTGGGGCAATCATAAATTGCCCCTAACTGCATACTTGAGCTTTGGCTATTTTTTCTTCCTTTTGAAGGTTTACAGTTAATAGTCAACAGCCGAAAAATGTTATACGAATTACTTTAGTTTCTAGCTAACCTCTGAGGAATGATAGCTCGTAATGTCTCCGAGGGAGGTACAGCATCCCGAATATTCACTTTGCGGGGAATGATTTTTTCTTGGAAATAGAAATCAGCAACCTGTTGTTGTTCGGCAATAATAGAAGGTGTCAATGATCTTAACCGTCGAACAGTTCGGCGTGACACTACTTCTAAAACTGATGGGTCAAGTTTTACCTCACCCGCAAGTGCTTTGGCTGCTTCAGATGGATTTTTATCAGCCCATTCTCCAACTTTGTCTGCCTCATCTAAAAATACTCGTACTAATTCTTGATTTTCCGAGACAAATTTTCGTCTGGCAATATAAAATCCTCCTAAGGTGTTAATACCACCTGCATTTCTCAAATTACGAATAGGAATGCTTTTTTCGACAAGAGCTAAAAAAGGATCGCCAGCTACCCACACTTCCACTTTGTTTTGAATAAAAGCATCGCGGGCTTCTGATGGAGTTAAGCCAACAACTTGCACATCGCTAATTTTTAAGCCTACTTCTTTTAAAGCTTTTGCCAATAAATAATGGGCATTCGACCCTCTTTGAAAAGCAACTTTCTTACCTTTGATATCTGCAAGCTTTTTAATAGGAGAATTGGCTCTCACTACAATACCTTGATTTAGCCCTTTACTAGGCCTACGTCCGGCAATATAAACAACCTCTGTAATACCTGCTGCTTGGGCAAATATTGGCGGTGTTTCTCCTACAGTACCGATATCAACCCTACCTGCATTCATTGCTTCTATCAGTTGTGGGCCTGCAGGAAATGGCCCTACCCAATTTACTGTTACACCCAATGCTTTAAAACGTGGCTCTACAGATTTTCTGGCTTTAACTATATCCCCTGAAGTTTGATAAGCCAAATTGATAACTTTTGACTTAAAACCTGCGGGTTTTGTTTGTGCTTCACTGCTTTGAAGGAGACTACCTGTTAAAGGTGCTGATAGTGCAAAAACTCCTGCTAATGTATATTGCACCATCCGCTTTAATACAGTGCGACGTTGTGGAAGAAATGGTATTTTCATAACTTTTGACACGAACTCTAAGCTTCTTGAAAAGTTTGTTGATTTGCCATCAGTTTTAGTAGCTTAAATAGCTATAAAATCTGTGCCTATCCCTGCAATATTGATAGCAGATGGAAATTTGTAATTAGCAAACTACTAAAAGTCGATTGATTTACCGTATTTTGCTATATAGGAAATTTTTCCACAGTTTCCAAAAAAATGCAACTGGTAAATTAAAGATTTTTATTAGCTAATATTTTTTAATAAAATAAAAATATAATAGGTAATTTATAATTATCAACTTAATTTTTTATAATAAATTCGCACTTAAAGTAATTAAAAAATATAAATTACTTCTAATATGAGTTAGAAACACCTCTTAAGCTTTTACGCATTTAAATTGTATATTTCTCGCTCAGGTAGTCAAAAGGAGCCAGTGCGTTCGGTCGCCAGACTTGTACCGCTAACGCGGAACCCGCAGGGTAGCAACTGGTGTTCAAGAGTCCAGGGTCAAAGGCTAGCTTGGACTTTTGATTATTGACCCTTGACAGATCTAACGCCAAAATATTTGATCTAGGCGCGTATCAGCTTATGCCATAAAGGTTTTTAGATTAGCCCACAATTATTATTTTGGAGCTAGGGCTAGCCACGAAATTATAAAGGTTTCAAGATTTAATTAGTTATTCAATCTTGAAACCTTGTTACCCTATTTCCTAAGTATTTACCATTCTTGCAATGTTGGTCGAATGAGAATTTCATTGACATTCACGCGGGATGGCTGGGTAACTGCATACGCGATCGCAGCTGCAATATCTTCACTTTCTAAAGGTGTCACAGAACGACGACGTTCTTCAATGTTCTGTTTGGCAATGGGATCGGAAATTCGGTCGCTAATTTCTGTATTAACTAAACCAGGCTCGATGATAGTCACACGGATATTTTGTTTACAAACTTCTTGCCGCAAAGATTCTGAAAACCCGTTCACACCCCATTTAGTTGCATTATATACACCAATCCCCACTCGTGCAGTGCGCCCCGCAACGGATGAAATATTGACGATATGTCCTGCACCTTGAGCTTTCAAAATGGGTAATACAGCATGGGTAACATACAACAACCCTAAGAGATTGAGATTAATCATCTCTTTCCAATCTGAGGTATTCCCACCATCGATCGCACCAATAGCCGCAATACCTGCATTATTGACAAGGATATCTATGCGACCGAATTCAGTTTTTGTTTTGTCAACTAAATTCTGTACTTGAGCCTCATCTGTCACATCAGTAATAATAGGTAAAGCTTTGCCACCAATAGTAGCAATTTTTTCTGCTAAGGCATTTAAGCGATCGCCTCTGCGAGCAGCCAGAACTACTGTTGCGCCCTCTGCTGCTAACGCTATGGCTGTAGCTTCACCAATACCAGAAGAAGCTCCGGTAATAATTGCAACTTTGCTGTCTAATTTACCTGTCATGATTGATTAACGTTTGATTGCTAATGTGAGTCCATCTGCTATAGAAATCAAGCTTAAATCTATGCGATCGTCTTGATGCAGCTTGCTATTAAATTCTCGAATAGCATTGGTAGCTGAGTCTTGCACATCTGCATTGGCTGCACGTCCAGACCAAAGCACATTATCAATGGCAATTAATCCACCTGGACGAATTAGCTTAAGTACTCGTTCGTAATATGCATAATAGTTTTCCTTATCGGCATCAATAAAAGCAAAATCAAAGGTTTCTGCTTCACCTGCTACCAATAATTTATCTAAAGTCTCGATACCTGGAGCCAATTTCAGGTCAATTTTGTCTGCTACTCCTGCGGCTTGCCAATAACGACGAGCAATGTTGGTAAATTCTTCACTAACATCACAAGCGATGATTTTACCGTCTGGTGGTAAGGCTAAAGCCACGCTGAGAGAACTATAACCTGTAAAAACGCCTAACTCTAGAGTCTTCTTAGCTCCAATCAGTTTGACCAAAAAACCGAGAAACTGTCCTTGTTCTGGTGCTACCTGCATATTTGCTCTGGGATGACGTGTCGTCTCTTCCCGCAGTTTGAAGAGTAATTCCGGTTCTCGTAGAGAGATAGACAACAGATATTGGTAAAGTTCGTTTGGTAGATGCAGCGTTTTACTAGGAGCCATTAGAGTCAATAATTATGGGTATTATTTGGGCTTCATGTTTTAATATACTGTAAATCTACCAAAATACAGTACTTTATATAGAAAGCCATTTTGAAAAAAGATGAGTATGGGCACGGCATCCACAATCTTTGGGGATATTAAATTATCTTAATGGTGCTGTGTCCTTACCAGCCTAGCTTATTTACCTGAAATACACTGTATCTGTTGCAAACATTATTGTAATTAGTGTAATACTAAAAAATATGCAGGCAAGATGCCATGATCATAAGATTTATATGATTATTTTTTACCTGATTTTACTGTAATATGTTGCATTTTTTGAACGTAGAGTATTAGATAAATTCCAGATAAAATGTCACAAAAATTACGAATTACGAATTACAAATTTTCAGTTCTAAATTTAAAGCTTGGCGAAAGTTAACTATGAGTTTATTTAGTACTTCTGTATCAATTAAAAATGCATCGTGACCGTAAATTGAATTTAGCCAAGCTATTTGAGCATTCGGGATGAAATCTGCTAATTCTTGTTGTTCGATTGGGGGATAAAGAATGTCAGAATCAATGCCGATAACTAAAGTAGGTTGTTTAATACTTTGCAAAACAGATTCATAGTCTTTACCTTGAGCAATGTCATGATGATCCATTGCTTGGGTAAGAGTGATGTAAGTATTGGCATCAAATCTATCTACTAGCTTTTGACCATGATGTTGTAAATAGCTAGCGATCGCAAATTGATCGGCAGATGCATCATACTGTCGTCCAAAGCGTTCGGTAAAGCTGTGCCAGTAACGGTAAGTACTCATCGCCATCATCCGCGCTACGGCTAATCCTTGTTTTGGCGGCTGTTCTTCTGTGTAGTTACCGCCTTTCCAGTTAGGATCTGCATAGATAGCTTGTCTTTGGGCTTCACTTAAGCCAATACACCAAGCTGAATGTCTACCAGAAGTGGCAATGGGTGCGATCGCTCTCACTATTTCTGGATATAATAAAGCCCACTCTAGTACTTGCATTCCACCGACTGAACCACCAATTACTAGTTGTAGAGATTTAATTCCCAGATATTTAATCAGTTCAGCTTGTAAACGCACCATATCCCGAATTGTGATTACAGGAAATGATGCGCCATAAGGGATTCCGGTTTGGGGATTGATGCTAGTAGCGCCCGTAGTGCCGTAACAACTGCCTAAAATGTTGCTGCACACGATAAAATCGCGATCGCTATCTAGTGCTTTTTTGGAACCTAATAAATCTTTCCACCAGTCATCTGCATCGGCTGAACCAGTTAAAGCATGACAAATCAGCACTCCATTATCGCCTTGTGAGTTTAACTTTCCCCAAGTCCGATAAGCGACTTGAAGGCCAGTTAAGACTTCGCCTCCTTCTAATTCAAACGGCTGGGAGAGATGATAATACTGAGTTCGCGGTGAAATGAAGTGCTGGTATTTCATTCTAAATTAGGGGATGGGGCATGGGGCATAGGGCATTGAGAACAGCAAGAATAGAAGAAAATCATTAGCTAGACAAATGACCAATGACAAATAACTAATGACTAATCTTCCCAAATGCTTGCTCGAAATCTTCTTTGATATCGTCGATGTGTTCAATACCAACTGAGACGCGGACTAAATCGGGTGTTACGCCGGCGGAAACTTGTTCACTATTACTTAGCTGTTGGTGAGTTGTGGAAGCTGGATGAATGACGAGGGTTTTTGCATCACCAACGTTTGCTAGGTGGCTTGCTAATTTCACATTATTAATGAAGGTTTTACCTGCTTCTAATCCGCCTTTGATGCCAAAGTTTAAGACTCCGCCAAATCCATGTCTAAGATATTTTTTGGCTCGTTCGTGATAAGGATGCTGGGGAAGTCCGGGATAATTAACCCATGCTACTTGTGGTTGCTGTTCTAACCACTTGGCTAATTCTAGAGCATTGCTCACATGGCGATCTACACGCAGAGATAGAGTTTCTAACCCTTGCAATAACATAAAGGCGTTAAATGGACTCAAAGAGGGGCCAAAATCTCTTAAGCCTTCAACTCTTGCGCGGATAATGAAAGCAATATTGCCAAAAGGACTACCGACACCAAATACTTCTTGAAAATTCAGCCCGTGATAACCGGGGGATGGTTCAGTAAAAATGGGAAATTTGCCATTACCCCAGTCAAATTTCCCAGAATCGACGATTACGCCGCCAATAGAGGTGCCGTGACCACCAATCCACTTAGTTGCAGATTCCACTACAATATCTGCGCCATGTTCAATTGGTCGCGCTAAATACCCACCTGCACCAAAGGTATTATCGACAATTAAGGGAATACCATTTTCGTGAGCAATATGAGCTAAAGCCGCAAAGTCGGGAATATTAAATTGGGGATTACCAATGGTTTCAACATACAATGCTTTGGTGCGATCGTCGATCGCCTGACGGAAACTTTCTACGTCGTCACCTTCCACAAATTTGACGTTAATCCCTAAACGCGGCAGAGAAACTTTAAATTGGTTATAGGTGCCGCCATATAAAAAACTGGTAGAAACAATATTATCGCCAGCCTGAGCAATGGTACTTAAAGCCAAAAATTGTGCAGCTTGACCGCTAGAGGTTGCTAATGCGGCGACACCCCCCTCTAAAGCCGCTATTCGCTTTTCAAATACATCCGTTGTCGGATTCATAATCCGAGTGTAAATGTTGCCAAACTCTTGTAAGGCAAACAACCGTGCCCCATGATCCGCATCATCAAACACGTATGATGTTGTTTGATAAATTGGTACAGCACGGGCATTAGTTCCTGCAGCTGGTTCTTGTCCAGCATGGACTTGCAAGGTTTCAAAGCGATATTTTTCCGACATAAACAATTATCTGCATCAAATATATTTTTCTTTTGTAGAGCCAATAATCAACTATAAGTCTATCGGCTTTTAGTATTTTATCAGCCTACTCTATGGGCGCAAGGGAAAGAAGCATTGCTTAACGTTAACTAGAAATTAGACAGCTTGGCTGCTGATGGACAGGCTAAACACGCCAAATCTTGATCGACTTATCGCCGCTACCACTGATGAGATTTTTACCATCTTTACTCCAAGCTAAAGCATAAATTCCACCAGCATGACCACTTAATTTATTAACTACTTTTACAGTTTTTAAATCCCATAATTGAATTTCTCGGGATAAACTGCCGATAGCAAAAGTTTTGCCATCTGGGCTAATCACAATAGCATTAATAGGGCCAATTCCTATAGAGAAATTATGCATTAATTTCCCGGTTTTCAAGTTCCAGATTTTAATGTTTTTACCATCAGTTTCTTGTAGTGATTGATGGCTGTCATCGTAACCGCCATTAATTAGAGTTTGCCCATCTGGGCTGAGAGCCAGAGAAACAACTGCCGAGGCTCTTGCTGGGGCATATATGGGATTGACTGGTCGAGGCGGAATTAAAGTTCGCAGCAGTCTACCATTGCTGAGATTCCATAACTGAATTCTGCCATCTTCCATTCCACTAATTAGAGTTTTACTATCAGGAGTAACGAGAATAGCAGTGGAAATTTTTCCAGGTTTTAAACTACGAATTAATTGCCCTGTTTTCAGGTTCCATAGCTTGATTGTTTTATCATAGCTAGTAGATACCAAAGTTTGTCCGTTAGGGCTAATATCAATATTAATGACTTGATTTGTATGTCCAGTTAACGTGCGAATTAACTTGCCAGTTTTCGGGTTCCACAGCTTAATTGTTTTGTCAGAACTGGCACTAGCTAATGTTTGTCCATCTGGAGTTATAGCAAGAGAAATTACTCGCTCAGAATGTCCAGTTAAACTGCTGAGTAAAACTCCAGTCTTAGGATTCCATACTTTGATTACTTTATCATCACCGCTACTAACTAAAATCTGCTCATCTTTGCTAAGGGCTAGGGTACGAACTGGTTCTTGATGACCAGATAAAGTCAGAATTACTTGATTAAGTTGTTGAGTTTTGGGAGTAGGTTCGGCAATAGCTGGAGTTAAATTAATAACGTTAATAATAGTAGATAATGTTAGGGTAGTTGCTGTGAGTGCTTTTAAAATAGAAGATTGCGGTTTCATGGGTATTTGGTAGAGCAGTTTGTTTCTATATATAATGACTTTACTTTTTAGTGATGCAGTATCAACTTCACTACTGATGAGTAAAATTCCGGGTAAGATCAGGAAATTTCCTCGTTTCCCTGGAGGTAGAGAAACGAGAAAATAAAAATAGTTCCCTACTGCACGTTTTCTCTATGATTAACTTCATCAGGCTATAGGTAAAAATCGGAAAAGTCAGGAACTTCCAAAAAATAAATTATCTAATAGCGGTTTCCATATAGGATTCATATTTGATTTTTAAAATACAAAGGTGCGTTGCGCTACGCGACAACACACCCATGTATCTTACGAGACCGCTTTGTAGCAAGGGTCACTACAACAATCTTTTTGATAGAACTCGAACAATTGTTAGGGGCAAAACTTTAAGTACTGAGAGTTAAAATTAGAACACTTGTCCTCTAATATTGAGGAATGAGAAAGCAAAAAAACCTTGAAGTCGTTCGATTTCAAGGGTTTTTTGAGTATGCCAGGAACCAGACTTGAACTGGTGACACGAGGATTTTCAGTCCTCAAAAAATCCTTATTTTTCAGTATTTTTACGCTATACTCAAACTTATTACCCCAATTTTACCCCCATAATCAACTAGAGCATTAACTACTCCTCCATCACTCCTCTGCTCTACTTATTTTTATTTTAAAATCCTCGGTCTAAAGAAAAAGGATTTTACCGTTCTATAGAATCGCTAAAATTCAAGTTGTTGAGTAAATTTATATACTACTCAATTTAGACCATATTTACTATAGGAAATGGTAAGCAAGGTCATTAAAGTTAAAGAATACACAGTTAGAGCGCATAAACTAGAGATTCACAGTTGGATTTTCAACTTTGTTTGTAAGCAATACGAACAACCAACTTAGCGTGACATTTATGTTCCATCATCAAGAATTAACTGCAATTATTCCCAGTTACCTACTAAAACAAAAGATGACCAATAATAGGGATGTTTATACAAAGAATCAGCTTTACCGGAAAGAAGATAGTTTTGAGCTAGACGCAACGCTTCTGCTTTCGTTTTTTTATGATCGACAAGCTCTTGGTAAAATTGAATCATCAAATTTGTAGTTGCTTCGTCGTTGACACTCCAAAGACTAGCTAATGTACTACGTGCGCCAGATTGGATAGCAATTCCAGCTAGCCCTAACGCTGCTCGATTATCGCCAGCAGCTGTTTTGCAAGCACTAAGAACAAGTAATTCTATTGCTTGTGGTTGATTTGTTTCTCGTGCTTTCAATATGTTACTAAAATTGTTAATATCTAGTTTTCCTCCACCAGATAAAATAAACGTTCTGTCAGCTTTAGAACTAAACTGTCCGTGAGTTGCTAAATGCACTACAGGTGCAACAGAATAACTAATTGCCTGTTCAAGTTTTTTGCTGTTGAATTCTTCGTCTAAATAATCTCTTGTGACGGCAAGCTTGTTACCTATTTCGGTTAATTCCTTTTTGACATAAGGTAATTTAGGAAAACTTTCGCTATCGAATTTAGTTTCTTTAGTAATCCCACCAACAATTGCTTGTAATCTACCTCGATTGAAAAATTTGGGGGGTAATAATTCTAAACCAGGAGAGACGGCAATATCGTATCCCTTCTGAATCATATATTGCTTTTTATTTTCATCGTAAAGCACAGCGATTGGGATACTTTGCAATCTGCCATCTAAAACAAATACCAGATTTTTGGTACCACTATTTTGCAAATCGGCTTCGATAGGTCGAATTATTAAATTATAAATATCTTTTGCAGGTAGTAGGAATTCGTAAGTGCTTCTAATGACTAGCTTTTGCTGCAATTCATCTACTTTTTCTTCTACACTATCTTTAGAAATTTTAGTTAAATGTAGTTTTAAAGACTTGCCTTCAGGCTGATTTGGTAGTGAGATAATAGTCGCTAAACTATCGCTTAATACAATTGGATAAATTACTGCTGTTGGCTGAGTCGATTCAATTTTTTCAAGTTTAACAGGTTGGGAATCTAAGCAAGCACTGCGGAAAAAGTTATCTAATTCTGCTAATTGTAGCGACTCTATAGCTTTTCTCGCTTTTTCTAAAGTTTCTGTATCGGTTTGTTCGCCTTTGGGTTGCAACAATAATCTGACATACTCGCGATACACTGGTTCTACTTCATCGCGAAAAGAAAATTGTACATCACGATTAACAGCAACTAAATCGCGACGTAAATATCTAAAAATTTTAACAGCTTCCTCATATGCTAAAATCGCCTCTTTTTCGTTTCGTTGGGGATTAGAAGCCACACTTTTAATTCGACCTAATTGCCAAAACCAACGGGAACTAATATCCTTGGCTTGAATACCTTCGGATATTTTTAGAGCTTGCTTACTAAAATTTTCAGCTTCGCTCCATTGCTGAGCCTGTTCATACAAATTACCAAGAGTACCCAGCGTATATGCTTCTGCACGCAAATCTTGTAAATTTTGAGCTTGCTTTATACCTGTAACTATAACTTGGGCTGCAATACAAGCAGGATGACCGGAGGTGCAAGCATCTTGAGAGGAAATAACACCCTTTGCAGACTCTGTTTTTTTCGCTAGCTTCATTAGACTTTGGGCAAAGTTGATTCGAGCATAAATACTGCTGCGGCTTGGGGGTAAACTCTCAAGCAAAGACTGAATTTGTGGGGATAAAGTTTGCACTTGTGACCATTGCTCTGCTTTTGGTGATTCCACTAGAAAACGCAGGATTTTGAGTTGTCCTTGCAAGCGAGTTATTTGTTTTTCTGCAATAGTTGCTGCTCGTTGATAAAGTTCCAATACTTCTTGGTTTTTTGCATCTTTCTGAAAAGAGTCATTGGCAGAATTTTCTTGCATTGCTTGAATAGTATTACCTTTACTTAGCAGTATTTCTGCTAATATTTCCTGCGATGGTAAATTTCGAGCAACTGTCTCTGCTTTTTCTAAAACTGTCTTTGATTTATCTAAATCGCCTACAACTCTTAAAGTATTACCAAGACTCAGCATACCTGTAGCTTGTAACATTGGGTCTTGTTGCTGATTTATATCCTGCTCCGCATTTTCTAGAGTCTTTCTAGCGCGCTGAAAAAATCCTAAAGCTTGAAAACCTTGCATTTGATTTATTTGAGCGCCTATTTTTCCGGTACTATCTTGAAGTAGAGTATAAATAGTGATCGCTTCTTCCCAGCTTGAAATCGCATTTTCGATTTTACCTTGTGCTAGTTGCAACCTACCTAAGGTATTAAAAGCCTGAGCGCGAATTGATAGATATTCTTTGCTGCCATTTTTACTCTGTAATAAATTCACGCTATCGCTAATTACTTTTTCAGCCTCAGGCAATTGTCCCAATTCTTGATAACTTAATGATAGATAGTTCCAAGTCAATGCTTGATTAAGTTTATCTCCCCCATTACCAAAAGCTGTTGACGCGTCGAGAAATAACTTTGCTGCTTCAGAGTACTTTTGCGATTGATATTGTTTTAAACCTTGATCAAATAGTTGTTGAGCACTTGTTGGTGCTGTGATTTGGGATATGGGTTTGCTAACCGCAGATATAGGGCTGGTTATGAGTATTTGAGATAATGTAACTAGAGCTAGAAATTTATACATAGATTTCTGGGTTAAAGTTAATTATTTTGATTGCTGAAAAGTATCAATTTGTTTCACATTAAGTACTAATAAACCAGGTGGAACATACAGGTCTTATACAAAGTGGTGCTTATTTAACTCATTTATAAATCCCTAATTAAAAAGGTTGAGTATAAATAATAGAAAAATAAAGTCCATTCTCTTGCCATGAGTTTTTCTCTGAATTAATAGTCACCAAAGGTATACCCCAATCAAACCGAGCAGTTAAGCGATCGCTCTGTTGCCATAATAAGCCCAGCCCTACAGAGGCTAAAGTATTGGTAGTTAGAGGGTCTCTACCAGCGTTAGTTGTATTCCAAGCAGTACCAAAATCAATAAATGGGGTAACTTGTAGCAACCCTCTAATTTCAGAAACCCGCAAAATTGGGTATCGCAATTCCACAGATGCTAAAAAGCCATTATCAGCTAAGAGTTGGTCTTGACGATAACCTCTAACTGTTGGTTGCCCTCCTACACCAATTTGTTCGGAAGGTAACAAGGCTCTATCTGCAAGCTGAATATCTCCTCGAGCAATAAAGAGGGTATCTGGAGCTAAAAGACGCACCCATTGAGCTTGTCCACGCCAAGTAAAAAATTGACCATCCGGCCCAGTGCTGTTGATAGTAGCATCTAATGCATCAATACCCAAACTAAATTGTGATCGCGCTGCAAAAACTTCTTGGCTACTGCGTTGAGTCCAATCTTGAGCGAAACGTAAAATAGTAGCGCGTGTTCTACCATTCTCATCCGTACCTGGAGAAGGAAAGGGAAGCCTTTCACCAACTAACGCTTCTAAAAAACCGAGATCGCTATCGCGGTGAGTTGCAGACAAACTCAATGCAAACTCTTTTGTCGGAGTTAGTATTAAGGGTTGACGATAGGTAATTCCATATTCTTGCGAAGTACCTTTAATATCTAAAATATCGAATGGTTTTTCAATTACTTCGCTAGTTGCGTAGCTATAGTTAAACGTTAAAGTACCATTTTTGGCATTCAAAGGTATCTGATAACTTGCATTCACACTATCACTACCATCTGTATTGGCATAAGCAACACTCAAACCATCACCAAAACCCAACAAATTGGCTTGATTAATTTGAATTTGCCGCTCAAAGCTGCCAATACTTGGTTGGCGATTATTATTAAAATTAACTTGTGCGCTCAAAGTCTTTGCTTCTGTGACTGTAACAGCTAAGACGCTACCGCCAGGACTTAAGCCATTACCTAATTCTGCTTTGATATTTTGAATTAAAGGGTCTAGCTGTAATAGTTGTAAAGCTTCCAGTAGTCTTTTTAAATTGAAAGGCTTGTCTGCACCCAGTGCTAAACGACTCCGCACATAATTAGAACTTAGCCGTCGCATTCCCTTAATTTCAATATTTTCTAAGCGCCCTTCAACCACTTTGATTTTGACAGTGCCACCCTCTACATTAAAAGTTTGGTTAGCAGGAATATAAGCCCCAGAATTAATGTAACAAGGTATTTTTGAGCGGCTATCATTGCAACCTTTAGTATAAAGATTAGTAATTCTCTCAGCAGCTTGCAACAATTGAGTAAAGCTCAGAGGTTTATTAATTAAATCTTCAGTAGCTGCATCTAACTCTTGCTTACTAAAAACAGTGCTACCCTCTACTTCAAAGTTTGTAACCTTAATAGTTCCTGCTATATCTGTTGGGATAGCTTCTGGATTTGGTGGAGGGGGAACAGTTCTTGATGGAAACTGAAATAGCTCCTCTGGAGATGGCAGTTTTGGTATATTTGGAGTAGCAGGAGTTTGCGGTTCTATCTGTCGCTGTAAGTCTTGTCCTGGAGTTTGTGCTAAGACTAAATTAGGTATAAATCCTAGAATCAACAATAAAGTAAATCTCAATACATAAAGATAATTGTTGATTTTATTTTTTGCATATTGCACACACAAAAAATGGTACAAGTAAATTATTTGATTCATTTTTCAATCCTTTGCAAACCCGGTTTTAGTTGATTTTTTGGAAATAAATCTGGCGTTAACGACAATAAACCGGGTTTTTGTCTCAACGAATTAATTTTGAATCGGTGTTTAGTATCTAGAGCCATGCAATTAGCAGTCTCTGCATTTCATGGCATTCGGCAACTAGACGAATTAGCACTAAATAACGAAGAATTACCTCCAGAATTATGAGAAACGAGAGTTACACTACCTTTACCGTTAAATACCCAGCCACTAGCAGGAATAATTTGTTCTAATGCAGACTTGTTAGGGCTTACGTTACCAGCATTTGGTATTTGCTGATTTGTGGATATCATCGTTAATCGCGTATCGTTCCACACTAAATCAGTATTATTAAAATTATCGGGGTTAGGTGGTAAACCACCACGTCCAGTATTAATAAATTCGCTGCGTTTAGCCACAAAGTTTCCACAACCTTGAGCAATCAATTGCGAAGCATCAACTGGATTTTGTGGAAGGGAAATTAAATCATCATTTAAGTCAACATCAGGCGAATTTATATTAACTTGTCCATCGAGTGCAGGTGAACCTTGTTGGGAAATAGCAGTAATGTCATTGGATGGTAAGCTTTCAGGTGAGCGATTCCCAAGTTGTTCCCGGCTCAAAGCTGCGATGCCAAATACACCACTTGTATTAATATTAATGCGACCACCAGCACCTGTTTGGGCATTAGCTTTAATATCACTATTTTCTCCATTAACCGCAACAATGAAAGGGAAAGGTTTAGAGTTATCCAGGCTTGTAATATTTATATTTCCGCCATCTCCACCAGCCCCTCTTTCACCAGCAGTAGTGGAAATTAAACTGTTACGGCGCATAAGTAACAAATCTCTCAGGTTCAGCTGAATGCCACCACCTTTGCCACTATTTGTATCACCAGTAATCTGACCTTGATCAGAGAGAATCAAACGATTGGCATTAAGCGTTATCGTACCTGCATCTCCTGTACCTTTACTATCTACAGTAACTCTTGCACCGTCTTTAATTGTGACAAGGTTTGGGTCGATAACAATATTGCCACCCGCCCCTGTGGAACTTTGTCCAGTTGTAGCAAAAAGTCCGCTAGGAATTCGATTATTTTGATCTACATAGTAAAATTGGCTATCGTTATCTGGATTATTTGATTCTCTAAAACTAGAAAGGGTGATATTGTCTGTTACTATTAGTTTTATTTCTCCAGCCTTACCATTTATCCTGGTATTAGTTTGTACTTGACTACCATTTAACGCTTCAAAGGTATTAGCTGTAATGGTGACACTACCCGCATCTCCATTTCCAAAAGTACTGTTATCTAGTTTAGCTCCATTATTAAGAGAAACTGAGTTGGCTGTAATATCAATCTTGCCAGCTTCTCCACGACTTCTAGAACCTAATCTACTAAAAATTGAGCTTCTCAAGCCCTGAGTGTTGGGTATACCATCAAGAGTGACTGCACCATCAGCTTTAATAGTTATATTTCCAGCTTTTCTAAATTCATCATCGAATTTTTCTTGATCTCTAACGAGAGTTAGCAGTTGAGCACCATTTTTGAGATCAACTGAGCCAGCTTTGATATTAATCTCACCAGCATTTCCTGTAGCTCCAGAGTTAACAGTGCTGAAGATATTTGCGCTATGATCAAGAGAAAGGTCACCGCCATTAGTTGCGATAAACACATTTCCTGCATTTCCTGTGCCTTCAGTTTGGGCTTGTATTTGAGCTTTATTATCAAGAGAAACTGTGCCACCATTAGTCGTTATCGATACATCTCCCGCATTCCCTTTTCTAGCAGTTTGGGTATCAAGTCGAGAATTATCAGTTAAAGAGATTTGCTCAATTGCCTTAATACTTATATCACCTGCATTTATGTTTTCGTTTGGTACAGGAACATTCTGGGGGTTAACAACGTTAGTAGTACTCAATCGAGAATTTTTAATTACAACTGCTTTGGGTGAGAAAGATGCATAGTCATTAGATGCACCAATAAAAATGCGTCCAAACTTTCCTTCACTAGAAGAATTGCTGCTGTTAAGAATGGAAACAGTGTTGGCGGCTGTAATACTTATATCTCCAGCGACGCTAGAACCAGAGTTGCTAGTACTCAACCTAGAGTTATCTAAAAAGACTGAGCCTTGATTTGATTGAATTATAATTTTACTAAAACCTGCATTATCATCACTATTGTTACTAGAAGCTTGAATATTACCGAGACGAATATCACCACTAGCAGTAACAGTAACCTTTCCAGCTACACCATTACCAGACTGAGCCTGTATATTCCACCCAGTTGTTGTAATTATCCCCTGCTGAGCGCGCAGTTCTATATTGCCACCAGAACCATTAGGAGTAGAAGATGTTATTTGCCTAAGAGCAGAAGGGTCTTGGAGATTTAGATTTATATCGCCAGTATCACTAATAATCTGGATGCTTCCTGCGTTTCCTGTCCCTTTCTCCAGGATACGGGACGCAATCTCACTAGCAATAGTTATATTGTCTTTAGCGCGGAGAATGATGTCTCCACCTTTACCGCCGAAGCTAAAAGAGCCTATGTTACCTTGGGTTTGAATGTTTCCATTTGTACTAATAAGGGTAATATTTCCAGCCTCATTCATCATACTAGGGTTTTGATTATCATTTACTACAGAGGCTAGACCAGCTTTAAAATCGTTGTCTCCTTTGAGAATATCAATATCTCCCACACTAAGTATCTTGATGTCTCCACCTTTACCTGCTGCTATACCAGTATTAATACCTTGAGCAATACTGACATCGCCTCTAGCATCAATGGTGACTGGACTACCAATAGTACTAACTGAGAAGGAGTTATTATTTAGGGGTCCCACTTGAATTGAACCAGGTAAGGAATTCGGTTTATATTGATTGCTTAAAAATACTAGAGCGTTAGATGGTTGAGTGTTTAAAATGCTTCCTATTTTAATATCTGCGCGTGTTGGTGTGTTATTGGATGTAGTTAGATTAACAAATCCTGTTACAGGATTTGGTATGTTTCCTTCAGGATTGAAGTCCGTTGTACCTGCGCGAATATCGAGAGTAGCTTGAGTTGCTCCATTGATTTGTAATGGTGTTCCATCAGAAAGTTTTACTTGCTCTGATAATCCATTAGTTGGGTCAGCACCTGTTATATTTACCGTGCTAATTGTTACACTACCTCCAGCAAGAATATGCAAAGAAGCTCCTGTGTAATTATCAAAACTCACATCTCCACTGGCTCGAATTACTGGGTCATAAGGACTAAAAAGATTTCCTAAATTACCATTTAGTGTCTCGATCCTAAAATTTCTACCTGCCCAATAGTGTGCATCTCCTCCAACGGTGTTAGCACTTCGCAACAACATATCTCCACCAGAGAAAAACCCACTATTAAAGTTATTCAAAGCAAAGATATCGACATTCTGATTACCCTGGACAACTAATTTTCCGCCCGCAGAAGCGATGAAAGGATTTGTCACACTGTCGCGAATTTTAACCGTGTCTGTAGCTTGTAATGTCAAGTCTCTAGCTGCTTCTAACTTTCCTTCCAAGTCAAGCTTGACACCCGATAGTGTTAAATCTTCTCCAGCGTTGAGATTTGCAGTACTGCTAATATTTCCAGATTGATTTCCACCAAACTGCAACCCTGGTCGGATATTAACTGTGATCAGTGGTGCTGCTTCTAGATTTGTCGCACTGAACTTTAAGCCATTTTCAAATACAAAGCTATCAGCCGTACTGGCCACAAAAGAACCCGCAACATCCAACCGCGCATTTGGCCCAAATAAAATTCCGTTGGGATTGAGAAAAAATAGATTTGCGTTACCATTTACACCCAGAGTTCCAAAAATTTTGGAAGGATCGCCACCAGTAATCCGCGATAAAATATTTTGAATACCTACTGGATTGCTAAAGTATACTCTTTCTCCATTTCCCACATTGAATTTTGAGAAACTTTGGAACAAGTTAACCCCTCTAGTTGCACCTCCTTCAATTAAAGTTGCAGGTAATCCCCGCACATTTGCATTCGGCGTCACTACTGAATTTTCTCTACCTAATGTGTTATCTGGAACTATTTGAGCAAAAGTAGAATTAGCCAAACTAAAGAAAAGGCTACTAGCGATAAATCCCAATAATAATCTGATTTTACAGAGATTTTGCTGAAGATAATTATTCATAGTTAGGAGGGTATATTTAAGTTATTTAAATCAGAGACATTTATTTTCCTATTTATTTTCGGTTTTATTAGTTATTGCTTGCTCTGAACTACAACAGGGTAAAAAAGACTGATTCGCAGCATCTAAGAGATCAAAATCACCTAATTCTTGTGACTCTTCTAGCTGCTGTAACTTTTGTGACTCTTTCCGCATTTCTGAAAGTGACTCCAATAAATCATCCCAATATTTTTTAACTTCAGGGTCATTAGGGCGCTGAAAACGCAATGAAGCTAGAGTTGAGATAGCATTTTCCCAAATGCCTCCCATAGTGTAAAGAACTGCCCGATCTAAAGTTCTCTGTGTTTGCTGTAACTGAGCAGCTAAATCTTCATCTTCAAAGCGCTCAATCTTACCTTCTATATATAAGTCTTCATCACGCTTACGTTCAGTGCAAACTAAAGAAAACCCCCACGTGTATCGCTTACCTATCTGTAAAGGTGCGCTATTAGAAGGTATGCGGATACTGATAATTCCAGGTTGATTAACAGGTCTGAAAGCTTGTCTATACAAAGGTCTAATAGTTTCAGGGGTAATGCTTTGATCGTCACGGAAATCATCACGCAAAACAAATTCCATTGCTTGTGTTTCAGTCGTGATTTGAGGAATATAGAAATAAAAAGTCGGATACTCTTCTGTAGTCAGTACAGCTTCTTCACCTGGAGGTAGAAGTGGAATAGCAGGTTTTTGATTCTGAAAGCAGTTTCCTCGGGTTGCCGCAGATCCTACTTTACGAGGTTTTCCAAAAATACCAATTCTTTTTCTTTGTCCACGGTTGATATAACCTGTAACATTAGTGATCGCTTGAGGAGCAGATCTACTGCCAGGACTTATTTTCTGCGCTCGCTCGAAAAACTCCTTAGCCTGCCTATAGTTCCTGCGACTAGTTGCGGCGTAACCTTGTTGCATCAATCTACTATACTCAGAACCTCTTTGCGCTAGTTGGTAAACAGAACTTATTGTCTCTCCTTGACTAGCTGTTTGTGGCACCAAAGGAATTAATAATGCGATCGCCAGCAAATTCTTCAACCAGAATCTATATTTCACGCATTTTCGACTATTAATAGGAAATTATTGCAGCTGATCATACCCTGAGGTAAAAGTTTGACTCAATTCGCTTTAAGTCGAATATTATTGAATTCGTCAGTTTTATTATTGATATTGCTGACGATAGCAGAGCCGTTCTTGAAGGGTAAGCGTTCCCGCAGGGTAGTAATCATCAAGGTTTTGGGATTGCTTCTCTTTACTACGCAACCCTACTGTGAACGAGGGGCTGCGCTTTCAGCGTTGATGCAGCCTCTCGTAGAGAAGCTATGCCGTACCACTTCGTGCAAGAGCAAAGCGTAGCGTCTCCGACAAGAGAAGGCTTTACGCTTCGCTCGCAATGACATAAATAATAACGGTTCCTCCGTACTTGTCAGGCCAAATTATTAGTTAAATTTCAAAATTTGGTTGCAAAAAAATATTAGGTCAAAATCTCAAACACCTGTTCAATGTCTAAAATATTATTAAATAACTCCCATTTTGATTCCGCGGTAATGGTTTCATGATTATTGCAAATGGGATTTAGCATAATCTGTAATGAAGAGCCTAAATAATTTAGCGTAAGTACTTGTATAAAACTATAGGAATCCGCTTTGATTTCTGGAAATATTTGCTTAACAAGGAAGCAGATAACGGGAAACAGAGAATAAGAAATAAAAGTGTAATTAGTGTTTTTCAAAAATCAAATATTTGTCCTATATCCTAAGGAGGAGGAATAGTAAAATACCAGAATTATTATTGACTCTGATGTTCTTGGTTATCTCTATTATCATGTCCTTGAACTTTGATATAAGCAAGGTAATAAGTAATACAAAATAACAGCACAGTTGCTAAAGCAATACTCACAATTAGTAAAATATTGAAATTATTTTTTCTTGGTTGATAAATCGTATTTTCAGGTTTCTGTTGTCTATGTACAAAAGGAATTGGTCGCGGTTGGTATATGGTATTTTCAGGAGTTACCGCGCTAATTTGGTTCTGCAACGGTTGCACAGTCGTATTTTCAACCTCTTGGTCGCTGGAATTGCTACCCTGTCGCGGTTGATAGATTGTTTGCTCTGGTTTTGCAGGTTCTGCACCTATGGGAGTACGTATTTGAAAAATAGTATGATCTGGTGCTGCTTGCTGGGGATTAGATGGTTGCTGTTGCGCTATTGTAGTTTCAGGTATGTGTGCTTTGGGAATATTCTCGTTATTGGAACCTGATTGAGGTGGTTGCTGTTCAAAATTTTGCTGTTTAGGAACAGTTTCTTCATATGAACCTCGTGGAGTTTGTTGCTGTTTAGAAACAGTTTCCTCGTATGAACCCTGTGGAGTTTGTTGCTGTTTAGAAACAGTTTCCTCATATGAACCTCGTGGAGTTTGTTGCTGTTTAGAAACAGTTTCCTCATATGAACCTCGTGGAGTTTGTTGCTGTTTTGGCTCAATAATAATTTGTCTTGGCTGTACATCTGTTGAACCAGTTACAGGTTGAATAGCAGCTTGCAAAGCTAAACGTAACTCCTCAACTGAAGCAAAACGATTGCCAGGTTTTTTTTGCAAACATTTGATAACTACAGCTTCTAATTCAGAAGATAAATACTCGCAACCAGGTTGTTGTTTCAATGGTATAGGCGATCTATAGCCATGAGCGTGCAACCATGAACTTTCACTAACTCTACTCCCATCAACACTTAAACCAAAAGGATCGGCCGCACTGAGCATTTCATAGAGAATAATTCCCAAACTATAAATATCTGCCCTTGTGTCTATATTTTTATCGTTTTGAATTTGCTCTGGTGATGAATAGCGAAATGTACCAATAAATGTCTTAGTAAGGTTTGTTTGCTCAGAAGAGTCACTCTTAATTTTGGCGATACCAAAATCTAAAATCTTGACCCAGTCGCCAACATCTGTAGGTAATAAAAATATATTATCTGGCTTCAAGTCGCGATGAATAACCTTGATCAGTTCGGGATTATTGTTACCATCGCGCTGCATGAAAACTCCTTGATGAGCAACTTGCAAACCTTTGCATACTTGCGCGATAATTTTCACTGTTTGCTCTGGTGATAACTGCTTTTCCCTTAGCATCAAATATCTCAATGTTTGCCCGCGCAGATACTCCATGACATAGAAGGGAAAACCTTCTTCGGTTACTCCACAATCGCTAATTTCAATAATATGTGCGCTTCGCAGGGCAGCACAGACTTTAATTTCTCGCTCAAAGCGTTTTCGCATCTCACCAGATGCTAGCCATTTATCTTTGAGCAATTTTAATGCTACTTCCTTACCAACACGAGTATCAGTGGCAAGGAATACTTCCCCCATACCACCTCCGCCTAAGCTTTGCTCTAAACGATATCGCTGATTATCACCAATCAAACGACCTATCCAAGAATTTGACGAAAGTGGAGAGTTCATTTTACAGTCACCCATCCTAAAATTTAATAAAGTTCTTATAGCTTGAGGCAAGATAGTACTAAAGTACTTCTGTTTTTCTATTTAAACGTAACTTGTATTAAAACCGCAATATATGTTATGGTGTTATGTTGACATATGTGAAATTAAAATTAATATTAAGACCTAAGACTCAACTATATTTTAGTTATTTTTGGCGATAAGCCTTTAAGACTTAATTATTATTGTCATTTTTCAACTAGGGTTGCGAATAAGCTAATCAGCAAGATGCTTATCCCAAAAGAAATTGCGAAAATTTAATCAGCAAATTAGATGCGTTTTAGCTTAGACTCTCATTAGTTAGTCTTTTGATTTAGTTTAGGCACACGACAAAGTAGAATCATAGCTAAAGCCTCGGCTTCCCATCTGAATCATGTTAGGGACTTCCAACTAAAAAAATATTCCATCCCTGCGGGACGCTACGCGAACGCTGTGTATGCAGAAGAAGCTGAGGAGGAATAATCTGCCACTATGAGAAGGGGATAATTTATTTTCTGGAAGTCCCTTATTGTCATGCTTCAAGATATCATTATCATCACCTGAGAAGTTTTCAATCTACTACATCAGCAACTTTGTCTTTTGACACTACGCAAAGTTCCACTGTTCCCTGACTAATACCGTTTCACTTTAAGATTGATGCACATGGGCAAGCTGGGGAGGTTGGGGAAGTTGGGAGAGTAATTTGTATCAACAATTTCGTGAATTGTTATATATCGCAGTCTTGGGAAATGAAAGCTATTTATGAGCGATCGCCGGTGATGAATATAATGAAATATTTTTGTTTCATAGAACTGCACAGGCGGCACGCCAGCTAATTGATATCATTGTTGCATTACCTGAGCTTATCGTACCCACAAGGGCAAACAAACTACACCTAGTGTTCCGTAGGAAAGGTTTCGTTAAATCATTATAATAATTCGAGTCTACAGGGAATCAGCGCAGCAACAACATCTACTATTATTTCCATTAGTGCCACAAAAACAGAATAATTTGCCAAAAATCAAGATAATTATATGATTAACTACTGAATATTTGTGTTAATTTCATGAGGAAGCAGGATGAGTAATGCACTGTCTATCGCCGCTGTTACAGCAGTGATCAAGAACTTACTAGAAAATGGTCTAGTTGGTGATGCGATCGCAGCTAGTGTCGGAGATGTAGTTGTGACAGCCCTGCCACCAGATAAAATCCAAGTTGGAACAGACGAACGAGCGCAAATCAACGTTTTTTTATATCACGTTACCCAGAACCGCAACGTTGATTGGATCTCTCCTGAATTCCGCGATCGCCACTCGCGCATTAGCAATAATCCACGCTCCACAAATCCACCGCTAGCTCTTGATTTACACTATTTATTAACAGCTTACGGGCCAAAAGATTTTCAAACAGAAATTTTACTTGGTTACGTAATGCAATTGTTACATGTATCACCTATAATTAAATCTGAAATTATTGAGATTGCTTTGAAAAATGCCTCTGAAACGAGTACTTCCAGCGTATTTTCACAAGCTCTTGCTGGGGTATCTGTATCTGATTTAGCAAAGCAAATCGGGCAAATAAAAATTAGTCCAGAGTTTCTCAATATGGAAGATACTTCTAAAATTTGGTCGGCTTTACAAACTAATTATCGACCTTCGGCTATTTATAATGCATCAATGGTATTAATTGAAAGTGAGAGTACAAATAAACCAGATTAGTGCCTTATAACTGGAGTTTATATAAGGAGCAAGAGAAATACGAGCATCTTATTCGCTACCGATAAGAGACGATCAAGATGCTCTCATTAAAAAGGCTACATTCCCTATTGACCACCGCCTAACACGCTGTCAGCGACACCACCTAACATACTTCCTGCTATTCCTCCTAACGGACCAAACATTCCGCCGATCATTCCACCAATACCTGATAAACCTCCACCACCACCTTGTTCCTGATCTTGACCACCACCCAAAAGACCACCCACTAAGTTACCTAATCCTCCTAAAAGACCACCTTTGCATTGAACGAGGTGAGTGCTGTTTTGGATTGGTGGGATTGTCTTGAAGTTACTAGTTGCACCAGGAACTTGGACTGGCTCGCCTTTTGCAGCTTTCGCTCCTATTTGGTCTGCTTCTGATTCTAAACTAGGATCAGCATTGATGGGCGCACCTTTACTTTGGTGCGGTACTGCGACTCGTCCGGCTCTTTGTTGCACTACATGAGTTAGTTCATGTCCTAACAATGCTTGTCCTGATGAACTTTGAGGGTTATATTGTCCAGGAGCAAAGTGAATATTGTTACCTTGGGTAAAAGCTAAAGCACCCATCGATGTTGCTTTATGACTTTCTGGATGGATATTAACATCGCCAAAACTTGTACCAAAAGAATTTTCCATTTTTGACCGAACTGGTGCAGGCATGGAACTGCGAGAAGCAGAAGATGAGTTATTGTTAGCCTGGTTTTGTTTGGAAGGTTGAGCCGTTTGCTCTGACTTCATCTGGGTAATACTGTGACCGAAGCGTTTTGCTTGCTTGAGTTGAGTATTTAAGTCTGCTTGCTGAGTCTCTGACTTGCTTTGCACAGCAAACCCACGACCTTCAAACTGATTATCTATGGTTGCAGTATTTGTTGAGGTTGACTTTGACTTTTTCTGAAGGAGTTGTTGAGTACTCATAGTAGTTTAGCGATTGGTATAATGTTTAGCCTGCACTCGGTTGTGAGTTTTTTAAATCGCAAATTATTGTTAAATAGTACAGATTTACCGACAAAGTAGTTACAACTACAACAAAATTATAACTTAATTGATTTGGGGTAAATCTCCAAAAAAATTAGACTTAAGTCTAATTTTTTTGTGTTGACTTATTTAAGTGTGATTTTAATACTGGGAATTAGAGTTGATAATTCATTTTTTAAGTCAAAGAAATAAATAGTTATTTTAGTATGTATCGCAGAATTTATGATCGCCAAAATCAGAAAGAACTGTCATCCTCAACTACTCTAGATTGGGGACTACCTGTAGTGCGTCCATTAGCGATGCAACTAAAAACTAGATCTAGACTACCAGACTTAAAAGCATCTCTAAGTCAGGCAGAACTTTATGGTCATCACCTCGGTAAAATTCAGCCTGCTACTATTTCCACTAGCACACCAATACAAATGCTCTCAGCTTCCGAGGAAGAGGAAAAGAAGCGAATGTCTGGTTTGGATTTAGGAGCAAGCACATTAACTGGTAATCAAACTGTGCTGGATACAGTTTTGCATATTAAAGATTGGTCGAAAAAAATTAATAATAGCCATAAAAAAAATATAGATGTTAATTATAATAAACACTCTGCCGATAAAGTGACCAGCCCAACGGAAACATCTGAAGCAAAAAATCAAGGTAAAGACAAAAATTCTGATGAGCATTTAACATCACCAACAAAAGACAAGGTTTCGGAGAACAAAGCAGCAGAACTTACCTCACTTCAACTAGACCCAGAAGTGGAAAGATTATTAAATAAGAATAAGGGGATTAAGAATAATTTACCGGGGTCGGGTGGGGTTACTCAAGAACAAAATAAAGATAACTTTATCGCTCCTCCTTCTACATACAATCAAGATAAAAATAGCCCAAGACCCAAAGAAGGAACACGCGGTAAATTTTTAGCTAAGAAAGAAGCTATGAATCTATTGGGGGATAACAAGGGATTTGTTACTACTCAGCTTGCAGTTAAGAAAGTTCCTATTGGAGATACTGCTAACTCCGAAAGTGCTAAAGCTAAAGATAATCAGCATCAGGTGAAATTGAAAAATGCTGCGGAATTGGTTCGTGACCAAGTAATAAATGAAGATAGAGAAGTGAAGGAACACGTTCGAGGAACGTTTAATTTAGAGCCGGATATTGTTGCAAAGGAAGGTGGCGAAGAGTTGATATTACAGAAAATGTCATGAAAAACCAAGATTATCGGCTTCACACTCAAAGGAAAAACAATCAAAGCCTTTCATCGGTTGCCTCTAGTACTCCAGTTCCAGGAATATTTGAGTCGCGTCCGTTCGTAGTACAGCAGAAACAGCAAAGAAGTTCACAGCAATCTGACTTGAAGGCATCGCTGATGGGGGCAGAACGTTACGGTCATCACCTCGCACGAATAAAAGCTGCTGGTATGTCCACTGGTACACAAACGCAAGCAAAGCAGACAAGTGGGGAGGGTGAGGAGAATTACGATCAAGAAGGTGATCGTGTGATATCCCAGGAATCAAGGATTAATACACCATCTTCGGCACAATTAACTCAAGGGCGTATGCAAGAGGGACATAATGAAGTCCCCAAGGTAATACAAAGGAATGGAGATGGACAAAAGGAAAAAGAAAAGAGCAAGGTTACAGGGCGAGAAGGACTAGGACAAGACTTGTTTGAGAATATCCAAACCGGAGGAAATAGGTTGGCCTCAACTGTGTTTAAAGCCATGAATTTTGGAATGCATATGGAAGGCCAACCGCTCAACCCGGAGCATGAAAAAGTCCTAAGACAGAAATTAATAGAGGAGAAGGCGGGGGTTTTTGACACATTGAGTGCGGAAAATCCCCATGTGATGAATACAAATGGATCTACCCCTTTATATTGGTTAGGAAAGAACATAGTACACAGGCCTTTGCAAAAGTGGCTGAATTATAAGAAGGGGAATGAGTGAAACGCAACGGCTTGGAGACATAGACGGACAGTGAAAAAGGAAAAATATCTACAGAGCGTATGCTCATCTAGTGGATAGACAGAGGAAACCATGTGCGTTCGTCGCTCTATTGTGCTGCGCCCTTCCACAGCGTAACGCACCAACCAAAAACCAATCGAAGCGATCACCCTACTCAAAACACTATCAACCCAGTTCTCAGCCATAGCCACCAGCGTTTAGGGTAAGTGCGATCGCCTCATCTTCCAAGCACTTATAGCAACAGTCTTAAAAGTAATGTGATCGCTCCAGTATGATGGTTGATGAGCGTGCGATCGTCTACTTCCGTAGAATCACCCTATCGCAACTATGATTGGGCGATCGCACTACAATGATTGGAATGACGAAGCGAACCCAATCTAAGTGCGATCACGTCTTTGGAGCAGTTGCGCTAATTGCTTGAGATCGTCTTCATTTAGTCCTCCAGTTTGTCGGATCACCCCTGGTTCGTTGCGTAGTCGCTCCGTGTAAATCCGTAAAGCTTCATCGTCTGCGCGGTGAGCAAGTACATAAGCTCTGAGCTCTTTTCGGTTCATCTGTTGAAAGTTAAGCTTCTGTGTCATCATCAAACTCCCAGCGTCCGTTTCTTAAGATGATGATGCCTATAGTCTCGCCTGCTAATATGTAAATCTCTTTCCGTTTTTCGTCATAGCGGAATAGATGGATGTCGGTCATAGAAGTTAGACAATGTTTGGTAGACTCGCACACAGGCAAGCATTTGCTCTACAGTTACCAAGATTTCCTTCTTCTTTTTTTCGCTAAATCACGCCTTGCATATAAAGCGTCTTAAGCCTGTTAAGTTTATGCTGATGATAATGCAAAGAATTGAGATTACCTGTTGGGTCCATATAAAGTGATGGCTTAAATTTCTTAGTTTTTTTCAGATTGTTCATGTAATCTTTCTGGACAGGGGCAACGGGTACTGCTGAGTAATAGTGATCTGAAGTTACGTAAAATCTATGGTCAACTTTTTGATGCTGTCCTGTACTTGGATTTAAAGCTTGACTGTTTACTGAAGTATGCAACAATCGGTCAGCATTCCTTGGGTCTAGTTTATTAGTTTTTGTATGACCAGTAACCGGAGTTACATCTGCCTCACTCCATCGGTTTAACCTGCTATGAGTAGCATCATTTGCTTCAGCACCTATTTGGTTAGTTGTGTTTAACGCTGGTAGTAGGCTTTCAACAGCATCTCCTGGATTCTTTGCCCATGCTGCTTTTCCGTGTGTAGGTCTATTTCCAAACTCTTTAGCACCTATAGCATGGACAGGCTGTGCTGTTGCATCTTCTAATACACCTGCTTTGTTTAATGCAAAGCCAGGTTTAAGTTTACCTTTGTTACCTTTGAAATTTTTCGCCAATGTGTGTGTAGCAGATAAATCTCCACCTGCATCTAGTGTCTGCATAAAGGGGTTTGCTAATTCAGATACCCGCATTATTTCTTTTTGTCTGTCTAACATCCCTTGACGCGGTCTATCTTTGGTACTAAGAGGATTATTTAATTTATGTTCTAAACCACCAGCATTACCCCCAGCAAGTGTTTTTACTTTTTTTCCTGCGGGAAGAAAGCTAGTAGTTGTGGTAGTTTGCGTGGAGCCTGCTGTCACACTTGGACTAGACTGTGATGTATTAGTAATTGTTTGGTTACGAGGTCCATAAACTCCAGGTGCCAATCCTGCCGATTCAACAATTTGACCACCTGTCAGCTTACCCTTGTTCAAATTATCCAATTCACCCTGCCGCTCATTTTTCATTCTTTTAGAGAAATTGGGCGGTTCCTGCATTAAATCTGTAGGTTCTGGTAGTATAGTTCCCTTATCTTTCCCTTCCATAGTCTGTCGCAAAGTATCCATCTGCGCTTTCATTCGCAGCCTAAATTGGTCTTGAGTTTCACCTGCTTGCTTTAATGAAGCACCCGGATGCTTTTTACCATCAAGCTTGAAGCACTGAATTACTTCTGTTGGTTGCCCTGTCTCCAGTTTTGGCTGTATTGCTTGCAGGGCTGATTTATTATCAAAATTTCTCTGACTCAGGCTATGTCCATAACGCGCCGCCCGCATTAAAGATGTTTTCTGGTCTTTATGTTGTGCCTGAGTTACAGAATAAGTCTCCGTAACAAAGCGATGGGGTTGAAACATCCCCAAATTTCCAGAGTTGGCAGAAGTCGATACTTCTGTCCTAATATTCTTCATTTGGGTGGGGAGTCGGTTTGTCATGGAGATAACCTCACTTCAGGCAGAAAAATAAATAGCTTATTTTCATTATAGATAGACGTATTCAATCGAAACTTTACAAACTAGCTTTAAGTAGCATTCAAAGATACAAATTCTTCGTCAGCTTTTTCCGCTTCGATTTGAGAAATCCATCCTCTTGCCATTATGTATGTTGGATTAATTTTGATTGCAGTTCCAAACATTTCTAACGCACGTTCAGTTTCGCCTAAAAAGTAATGGCAAAGTCCCATGTTATATAGAGTTATTTCATTTTCTCCAAAATAATGAATCGATTGGTGAAAATAATGCAAGGCTTTTTCGTATTCACGGATTTCTTGAAAAAATAAACCAATATTGAAAAAAGTATCAATTGAATAGGGTTTAAAATAAAAGTTTTCGGCTATTCTATCCATGATTGTCATTAAATCGCTCACAACCAAAAGTGAAGCGTATCCTGACCTGAGTTGCTCGATGATAATGTCGATGGAGGAATCGAAAACATGAGTGTCCCACTGGGTTGTGCTTAAAAAAGTTACTAGCATTTCCAATTTGGAAAAAGGTTTAGTGCGTTCTATATGTTCGTAAATGTTATAAAAAGTTGCATGACCAAACGCATCTAGAAAAGTTTCAACAGCCTGCCGAGTTTCAGGCATGGTTTTGAAGTTAAATCCCAGTAAAAAAATCGATGTATTCAGACTTTGTTCAGTAAACTGGTGATAGTAGTCGCCACCCCACTGTTGGAAATATTTAGCAATGATACGAAAATCAAGCATCATATAAAATGAACCGTTGAAAATGCAATATGGTTCTTCTTGCTGATATAAATCACCATATCTTGAAAAGCCCATGTCAGAACAAATCAGGCATAATTTCTGATTTGATATATCCATTAAATGCCGAATTCCTCGTAAACTTCCAATCGGAAATAATAAATAACCTTCCTCAATTTGTTCCCGGTAATAACAAAGTACTGCATCCAGATATTCATCTTGATAGTATGGAATACTTATATCTTTGTAAGAAAATACAACTTCTAATTTTTCCTGTTCAATCGGCTGATTATCTTTAACATTATTTTGTGTTGTTGATACAGTTGCTAATCCTATTTGAAATTTACCTTCTGAAACCCGAAAGATATCTTGTGGTACTGAGTCAAAGATGTAATTTGCTAATACTAGTAATGGATTGTGTAACTGCTCTTCTGAATGAGTACTTAAAACTTTGCCGCTACCTATTAAATTAATTTCTGTATCTTTTTCGACTTCAAAACGTGCAAAATCTAAAATACCGATTTGAATGTAATTTTGAAATGCCGAATGTTCTTTCCAATATTGAATATTTTTTTCAGCAAAATCTGTCATAATATAAACAAACTTTACCTGTGTTAAATTCAATGCCTTTTGCAATTCTAGCAAGCGTTTAATCACATAAAAGCTAAAAGTGCCTGACCCTGCTCCTAGCTCTAGAATGTAAATAGGTTCTGAAGGCTTATAGATATTTTGATAAATACAATCTTGAAAAAAGCGAATGATTATGTTCGCATAAGAATTAGCAATATATGGGTTACTGGTAATATAATAAGGTACTTTTGTCCAAGCATTGATGCCCTCATGGTTATAAAAATCTCTTTGATATTGCCATAAATTCGATTTTGATAAGGCAGTTTCTGTCTGTAATATGAGTTTTTCTTGAGATTTCATAAATATTCCCTAGTTTAATTTTTATGATATTTTAAATAGGTATAACAGATTTCAGTTCAAGCAAACTTATTTATAAGTCAGAATCAAACCCACCCCTTAACCTCAGTATCAGTCAGTGTTCTCTCCAATTTAATATACTCGCTCTTAGCTGCCTGCAATATATAATTCATCGTCACCACATCCCCAGCATCTGCAGCTAAAAACGCCGCATTCATCGCAATACTGCGAATATTACCTCCCGCAACATTCAACTGTCCCAACTTCTGATAATCTAAATTGTCTGTGGGTGTCGCTTTGGGGAAAATCCGCCGCCAAATCTCTGCCCGTTGAGTGGAATCTGGAAAGGGAAACTGAACAATAAAGCGGATACGACGCAAAAATGCTTGGTCTAATGAACTTTTTAAGTTAGTTGTTAATACTGATAATCCCCGGTAACTTTCCATCCTTTGTAATAGATAACTTACTTCGACATTAGAATGGCGATCGTGGGAATCTTTAACTTCTGTACGCTTACCAAACAAAGCATCGGCTTCATCAAAGAGTAATATTACACCTCCCAATTCTGCGGCATCAAATACCCTACCCAGATTCTTTTCTGTCTCCCCAATATACTTACTGACTACCGCACTTAAATCAATTCTGTATAAATCTAGCCTTAATTCTCCTGCTAAAACTTCTGCTGCCATTGTCTTACCGGTACCACTCAAACCAGCAAACAATGCACTAATTCCCAATCCTCGCTTGCTTTTACCGCCAAATCCCCATTGATCGTATACTTTGGCTCGTTGTTTGACTTGGAGAGCAACATCTCTTAGGACTTGTAACTGCGACTCTGGCAATACCAAATCTTCCCAATTAGCAACCGAATCAATCCTTTGTGCTAAATCATCCAATTTGGGACGGGCTTGGGCACGGCAAGTATCCCAGAGAAGATGGTTAAAATCGGCTGTAACTTCTGATTCCTGGGCTTGTTGCCACTGGACGCGAACTTGAGAACAGGCCGCTTGAATTACGGGAACACTGAGATTAAACTGCGACACTAACTTACTGACTTCAATGTTTATCGATGCCGATGTTCCATTTAAAGCCTGCTCCCAGATAGTATACTGTTCAGGAGTTGTCGGGCGTTCGATATCAAAAACTAACGCAGGTCTTAAACGCGATCGCCTGCGATCTGTGGTAGTAATAATTATCGGACAACGCATCCATTCGCATAAATAGGTAATTGTGGATTCTCTGGTTGTGTCTGTGCCTTCTAAATCATCGCAGTCTATTAATAATGCACAATTAGCTAAAAGTACTTCTCGCTCCCAAAGTTGCTTAAACTTGCTGATTTCACTGGGAGTTGTGGGCAAAGCATGGGCTGCAATTACATACAAATTTAGCTCTAAATATTGACAAGCAAGCGCTGCGATCGGACGTTTGCTAGCAACTTCATTCCCGCATAGTTGCAATATTGGCAATTTAAGAAAATCATAAATATCTACCCACCAAGCAGCAGCCATTTTCTCCATTAACTGCAAGTGAGATGAAACCAATTTTTCTGTAACTCCTACAGGTTCCAGCATTCCCAGCAAACGCTCATCTATGTGCTGCACGCCAATTAAATAATGCAGTATTCGCTCATCAATCCGTAAAGGACTAGTCATCAAATCGCTACCAGTACCTACTTCAATTAATCGCCATCTGCGTAATGCACCTGCGGGAGTAAAAGCACTCCAATGCATATCTGGCAAAACTGTCATTGCTAAACCAAACGTAGGATAAGTACGCTGTGCATTGCCACAAGCTGCAGCGCAAAGTATAGAAAAACTAGCATCAAGTTCCACACCAGCGCACAACAACAGTAAATTCTTTTCAAAATCGCTTAAATTAAAAATGCTGCACAGTTGATCTAAAGGTGTAACTTCAGAATTTGGCAGCAAGTGTTCTGTTGAAGTTTTGGCAATTAAATTTTCGCTCTCACCTGCAAGTAAACTCGGGTCAGCATTTTGCAACAGTTTCTCTCGTATCTGTGCCAGATATGTTAACAAATAGCTATAATCTTCAACTTGGTTTTCTGGAAATGTTGCTGCCATTTTGAACCCAGTTTTATTTAAATACAGTAACCAAATATTTAAATTTAAATAGTGCTACCATTTGGCATTATTATCTTCTTGTTGCAGTCCAATTAACCGATGTCGTTTCCAAGCATAAGAGATAATATTAATTCCAAATTCTTGAGCAGTACGAATCGCCACTCTGGGCAAAGTTAATTCTCTATCTAATCCCCAAGCAGATGCTAAATCACCAATAATTAAAATCATTCCACCACCAGTAAATATTTCAATCTGTCGTTGATTAATTATTGGTAGGGCTGCAAATAAAAAAGGACGATTTCTTAGGGGTTGATCGCGCCGTAATTCTTTAATATTTTTTAAAGGAGTTGCTAATTGCTCTGCCAAAGCATGACTACTTTGGATTAAAGCCTCAGCCTCCGCTGGTGCATCAATTAGTAGTATTCCTCCTGTATTTAAGTAATTCTTCAGCGATTCAAATTCTATAGTATTTATAGATAATGCTTCTTGACCAGTAAGATATAGTAAATCGTAGTCTTGCAGATTTTCTGTAAAACTGACTTGTCCAGCCTCCTCAAGACCTCTTAAATATGGGTATAAAGATTCAATTGACTGTAAAAAGTAAGATAAATTAAAAAAATTGCGGGCACAATCTCCATCAGCATGATTTATTTGTGCCATACGTACAATAGCCTGGGGACGCGCTTGTGCTTGACGGCGATACCGTAAATCTATATTGTTATATCCAGGAAAAAAAACATCACTAGGTTGAGTAATATCCTTTTGTCCTGGCTGTAAAAGGATACGACAAATTTCTATATCAGAAATATTTGGTGTAGAATTTCTTTGGTCAAACCGATAAGCTTCTCTAACAATTTCTCTGGAATTTGGCGATCGCAATTCTTCTGGGTCTACATAACTGACTGTTAAATAAACCATAATAGGTTCAGTATGGGCAACTTCTAAATCAACAGGAAAGTCAAAAGATACAGGTACAACTATTAAATTACCTGCTAAATCTATCGCTATACCTGGTTGAATTTGTACCCAACGTCCATCTCGATATTTTGCTTCTACCTTGCTAGGTGCAGGAATATCCCGCACTCCTAAACCGCAAACAATTCCTGGTTGATTTAAACATTGATAGTGAGTATTTTGTCGCTGACGATGATAATCATGGGCTTTACGCCAACGCTCGGCATTGATCAGTAAACCATCTGAAGCTTGCAGACGGTCAAATGGTTGAATTTCTGGCGGGGGGAATGGATGGGACATGGTAATATCAATTCAAAATTCAAAACAAAAAACTATATATAACAACGGTGTGGACATATATATCTGTTACATTATTTTTGATAATTAGCATGATTTATACTGTGTTTAGTGAAAGATTTAGCATTAAGACTGCAGGAGAAAAAGAGTATTTTAGTTTTTTGTATAGATACAATAATTAGGCAAACATAATATTATGAATTTAAAATTGATAGTTGCGTATTTTGAGGATGATTTTTTAATTGTTAGAAGTTTCTATATATAATTCGTAGGTGCAAAAAGCAGGTCTTTCTTGTTCTATAATTCGTCTAATTAATTCCTCATGTATGTTTTGTCCTTGTTTGGCACGCAATCTTACTACAAAATGATATGCTCTCCCTCCTCCTAATACTGCATTACCAAGTTCGGCATCATTCAGAACAAAACTATTACCAAAAGGTTCTGTAATACTTATATGTTTATCACCTTCATTGGGTAAATCTTCATCTAGAGGTAATCCTGTATATAGGTGCAAATAAAGGCGTAGACCCTGACGAGTGCCTCGCCATTTATAGAGTTCAACTGCACGACGAATTAAACGGCGTTGTTGTGGTAAATCCCACACAGAATCTACTTGCCAAGCAACCCAATGGGCTAAAAAAGGTAATAGTTTCCGTGGTGATGTCAAAGGGTCAAGGTTCGCCCACATCGTCGAAAAACTATCGATAACTGGTTGATAAGCCTCTTCAAATATCTTCATAAAGCGACCAATAAAGTCTACTTCTCGATATAGAAGCGGCAAAAATTCCATGTAATTAGACCAAGGACGTATATATATACTAAATTCATCGCTGCGTTCAATCCTTTGTCTGTCTGTTCCTGGATCTATATGGAGAATGACAAAGCAGCGAAAGTTAAGGTCTAATTTATCTTTTTTATTTGGGGCGATCGCTTGTTGATCTTCAAAAAATGTCCCAGGGATATGAAAATAAAGTACAGATTGCATTTGTTGGCGCGGGGCAATTTCATTACCTTCTGTACCAATGTGACACCACTCAGCAGGAAAATCACCCTCGACTTGAAACTCTAACCTTAACGTATCTGCCGTCAAGTTTTTAACTAGCACAATCATCTCGCTTGGTTCTCCAGGATGCAACACCAAGCTATGTTCTGCGCTCTCAACTGTTTGTGTCCCAGTAAATGCCCAAGCTACACCAGGTAAAGCTTCAGGAATTTGCATTGGGGTGAAGTCAATTTTGACTGCTGGGTTATAACGACTTTGCACCATATTAACGATTAATCACATTGACGACATGACCGGAACGTAAATTGCTATCATCCCAAGAACACACTAAACCTTGTACGCCTGGGTCAATCACTCTTTCTGGCGATGGTTGCCTTCTCCAATTGTCTCCTTGCTTGCGTATAGGAAAGAGCAGCACTGGCCCGAGATATCGTACTCCTCGCGCTTGTTGCAGTAATGCAACGATATCTGACTCATATACTGGCCGCCCAAAAGCCCAGCCTTTTCCATCTACTCCTCCAATTAAAGGATTTAAAAATTTATATAAGGAGATTTTAATATCGCGGAGAATTTCTTCACGAGCAAAAGGATTATCATAAATTGGTTCTAGGGCTATTTCTGTTTGTATGGAAACTCCGATATATTCTGGCTGCTGGAGTTGTATTCGCACTCCTAACAACCTTCTTTCGTCTAGATAAGTCAATACTTGCTCTTGCAGTGCGGGACTCAAGTCAAATTTTTCGGGAGATAAACCTTGCCCATCAGCGATCGCATCTGTATTTGCTTGAGGCACAATCATCAAACCCACTGTACCTGCTTGTCTATTGCTATCAGCAGGCAAACAGCAAACACGCGCGATCGCACCGGAAGCTGCTCTTTGTGCTAGTATTTCAAAATCTTCAGCTGTCACTGCGCGATCGCGAGTACGCAAGATGCGTGGAGCCTTGATGACAGCTTGCTCTAAGGATTCAGCATCTGCGCCATTGATGGCTGGTTTATGGTTCGTCACACTCGCAACATAGGGTATTGCAGACTTTAAAAATTGCAACACACCGCTTTGTACGTTTCCTTGTCTACCTCCACCTGTACGATAAGCAACCATTCTAATCTCAGCGCCCCGTGGAGGAATAGCTCCATACTGATGTTCTTGCTGGGTTCTTTCTCTGTCGCTCAATTGCACAATAGTATCATCTGCTGTTGCTTGCTGAATACGTGTGCGAATTTCTGTTTCATGCTTAAGTTTGCTGGGTTCTCTAATCAAAGGGCCAAACTGAACTGTACCAGTCACAGAATCAATAATGTAGTGTAAATCTTGCGAAGTACTATCAGCGAAATCTCTGACTTCTTGCCATCTTTGAGGTAATCCACCAGGAGGAATAACAATGATATATTCATTGTCTCGACGTTCTAACACAGGTGCTTGTTGCAGTTGAAAAGTTTGCCCTGGTTTACCATTGCTGATATCCAAGCGTTCATTTTCGATCAGGTTACTCTGACTGGCTCGCACCGTACCACCAATAGACCTAACTCCTATGGCATTAATCCGTGGCGGACGGTTATAACCAGATTGATTTCTTTCTAGTTCTGTAAGCACACAACGCAGCCAGCGACCACGATAAGAAGTAAAATTAGTCACAGGCCAGTTTTGTGGTAAATGCAAGCGTACTTCTGTTCCTTGCTCTAGACTCCCTCCTTGTTGATTGATTTCGTAAAAACTAAAGCCTTGGGTTTTATCATCTTTTTCTTGTAACAAAATCATCTGCCAATCTTCCCCATCCCAAGCTTCCCAGCAACGAGGTGGGTAGTTAGGATTAATACCAGTAGGGGTAGCAGTCGCGCCTTGAAAAGTAATTTCTAAAACATTTCCATCCAAAGGATCATCAGAGTTAATCACCAAGTAAAAACAATTTCCTGGCTGGGGTTCCTCTTCAAAAATAGGTTGCTCATTACCTTCCCAAAAACCATCCGACCGACGATTCCACATACTTGTGACTCTTTCTCGTAGCGACTGGGGTATTTGTTCCACCGTTCGCGCTGTTAAGAAGTGTAATAGTCGCGGTTTGGCGATAATCAGCCGAGAGTCAGTACTAAAAGTAATCGCTGCTGTTGTTTCAGTTCGTATTGTAGCTATCTCAACTCCTGTAGGAATTGTGTAAGCTTCTGGTAAGTCCGAACTTAAATAAAACGTTAATTCAGTATGCGCTGGTGCAGGAGGTTGCAGACGAATGCCTAATAACTCTAGAAAAGCCACATAATTTTTACGTGGTACTTGGTTAAATCTCAGTAGCATTTGGTCAGTTAACCAAGCAAATAATTCAATCAGCGTAATTCCCGGATCACTAAGATTGTGGTCTGTCCATTCGGGACAGTAGCGAGGAATACGCATAATGCATTCTTCCACCAAATCATCAAAGCTGCGATCATCTAAGTTGGAAGAAGGTAATTTAGGTAAAAAGTCGAATTCCACTGTCTAAATTATTTTCGATTTTGGAGTTTGAATTTTAGATTTGAGAATGATTATGGAATGGTCATTCTCACCAATACAATTTGGAACCTCTATTTTTTCAAGCTTACGACTGTGTAGATGAAAGCAAATAAAAAGGATAAACCAAGCTGTAAATATCAGGATATTTTTTTAGTCTATACTCGACGGTGATATCCACTTTGCCACGTACTGGATCTGCATCTGTGCGAACTTCATCAACAATAATACGTGGCTCCCAAACTTCTAAAGCTTCTAAAACATAAATGCGAATTTGCCGTAAAGTTTCGCTATTCATGGGAGCAAAAGCCAACTCTGATAAGCGCGAGCCAAAATTAGGCCTGTAAACCCGCTCACCCACTCCAGTCCTCAGGATAATCCAAATCGATTCCTTTACTTTTTGGTCTTCGCTGCTAAACTGTATGCCTCCTTGCAAATTTAATTGCAGTGGAAAAGTCCAGCCTTTCCCTAAATACTCCCTTTGCTTACCGTAAAGCGGGTCTGGCATTGTGGCAGTCCTCGCGATAGATATTAACCGTAGATATACATTCAAAATATTGGGATATGAGATACAAGCCTATTCGCCAAAGGTCGAGTTTATCTTTCTCCTAACCTTTATTTCCAGATGGAAGCAGGAAATAAGAGTATTCAAAGTAAAAAAATGCCCAATTATCTTTGCGAGGAGGAACGACGTTCGTGCAGTGTGTCACAGACACGCAATCGCAGTGATATCATGTCCGCTAAATGAGTTACGATATGTGATTGCGAGTGCAACGAAGTAGGGTGGGCTATGCCCACTATATCCGGTTTTTGTGTGACATAGCCCACCCTCCGTACATTTCAAAAATCAAATATTAGTCCTATATTTTTTTCGTAGAGGCTGTCGGAAGTCAAAAGTCACGCATTCAAAAAAACCTTGATTTTTGAACGCCAGTCGCCTCAAGTCAGGAAATTCCTCCCACAGCGCTGGCTTCCCCTGACCTTTGACTCTTATACCAGAATCTAGTTGTGCCAGTTGCGTAAGTTTTGTTACTAAGGAAATCCGGGTGGAACAGTTGGTGGTATTGGCAATATTGGACTACTAGTAAAAATCGCCGTCTGAGCTTTCAATACCAAATTTCCCATAGAACTAATAGAAATAGTAGGACCTAGTGGAGTTATATCCGCCATCTTAATTTCACTACCAATAGTAGTTTTAAGTTCTATTTTTTTCAATTTATCATCAAGATGGATTTGATGACCGCCACTGGTTTCAATTTCCACACACCCATCAAAATCATTTAGATGTAATTTATGACCTCCAGCGGTTTCGATTTTTATACCGGCTTTGCTAAGAGCGTTACTTTCTTCTACAAACTCAATGGTATGTCCCGTGCGAGTTTTAATAGTTCGCAAACGCACCTTACCACTTTGTATAGTATCATCTATATTTTCTGGTGTCTTGTCTTTGCCATTCCAGACACCGCCAATAATATAGGGACGGTGAATATCGCCATGTTCAAAACCAACTAAAACTTCATCATTGATTTCAGGTAATGAATAGAAACCGCGAGAACTACCCGCACCAACCCCTACGACTCTAGCCCAGTAACTTTCATCTTCTTCGGTGAGGGTAGGAAACTTAACTTTAACTCTACCCAACCCTTTCGGGTCTTGGTTATTAGTCACAATTCCCACCAATAAAGTTTCACCTGGCTGCAAGTGCTTTTGTGGCGATACTGAAGTAAATAAATTACCAGCGCGTAGCCCTCGGATACTAAATTCTGTTGTGTAAACTCGCTGGCTATAAAAGTGGCGTGTCTCCGTAATATAATACTTACCGCTAAAGCGGGTACCCATCTTTTCTAGATTTACAAACCGTCCCGGTCGAATTTTGGGATTGCCTTCGGCTTTTGCATCAGCATAAACAAATTCTCCTCCCAATTCATCGCATAAAGCCTGAGCCATTACTTCTGCTTGCTTGGCACTAAAAACAGGCTTGTCTACAACAATCATTTTTGGGGGTTTACTAAGGTTAAAGTTATTACTGCTATTACTTCCTTTTTGATTTCCAGTATCAGTGATGACTATCTCAGACTGTGCAGTAGCTGTAATTAATTTCTTCTGTACATAGTCCCAGCTACGAACTTCTACTGAGCTTACTTGTTCTGCACTAGAAACACGAGTACTAAAACTACTAATTTCATCTAACCACTTCAGTTCTACAAGCTCTTTAGTTTCTGGCTTGCGGAAGTTGATTTTGCCATCTTCGATAAAAAGTTCAAAACCAATACGAGCAGCCCTTTCCCGCAAAAACTCCATATTAGTTTGATTTTCTTGGAAAACATATTCATGGACTTCACCACTCTCATTTATTTGCCCAAATTCAATACCTACTTCTTGAGCAATTTTTCTTACTATATCGCTATCAGTGTTATTCAGAAAAGATCGATTATGTCGTCCTCGGTGAAGTCGATGAGATGTATCATAACCTCGTACAATAATTGGAGCCTCAGACTTACTATTAAAATGAACTTCAATCGCAGTAATTTCTCCATTAATTAAATAGCCTTGTTTCTCTAATTTAAAATGTGCATCTTGAGTCGTACTAGAAATAAAACCTATTCTTACCTTCTTACCAATTTCAAATAGCTTCTCATGTCGCCAAGGTTGATATTCTGATTTGTCATTTGTGGGTAAATAGCTATTATGTACTACCAATGTAAACATTGCTGGCAAGTGTAAACTTTCTTCTACAGTAATTTGTAATAAATCCTTGAGTAATTCCGGAGACGCTGCTTCTCCTCCTAACTCTAAAATTGGTTGACTTAAATAAAGACTTTTACCAGACATAAAGCACCTGTAGTTTTAATATTCTGCTAAGAATATTAAGTAATAGAATTACAGTAAATCTTAGGTATAGCAAGCCACTGCCTTGCTTGATTTAAGAGCATTTTAGCAAGCTGGCTTTGTGTTGCCGCTACGAAAGAATTTGAGATTTAGAGACAATTAAAATTAGGCGTAACGCACCATATTATGCGACAGTAAGCTTGGTGCTAGGATAGTCAACCCAATCTAGGATCTTGTTGACGTTGATTAGCTTTTGATGCCGATTCTTTTCCACCTGGAAGATTATTCTTATCCACTTCTTGTAATGAGATATCGACCATAGCTCTGACTGGAGTACCATCAGTAAGAAACATGGTTAAAGTGTAAGTTAAACTTGTCATTACACAATAAAAATACTCATCTTTCCAAGTAAATTTGTATACTGGTGGACGTTTATCTGGCATTCCTTCAATAGTTTCTACACCCTTTTTAATAATATCTATATATTGCATTACGGATTTTTTAGTTTCATAAGTATCGTAGATTAATTGTTTGAGGTTAAACTTATAAGGTTGAACACCTGAAAAGTTTATTTTAGGTAGTAGAGTAGTGCCTCTATTACCAGGATGCTCTTGCCAAATAATACTGCGCGAAAAACTGATTTCAGCAGGATTAAACATTAATTCTATATCAGGAGCTTCACCGTTATAAGCAGTAAGTTTAGCTTTCTCTAGTTGTGGTTGCCGCTTCTGAGGAGTAACTACAGATTGACCTGTCATTTGTTTCGTCTCCGTAAATCAAAAATTTAAAATTTTATCACCATGGCAAACGTCCTAAATAACTGCCTTGACGTTCTCTCTCAATTTCTAAGCGTTGTCGCAATCTACTGTAGATTTCACGAGCTAAAGACTCTAAAGCTCCTTCATCATTTTTTGAATCATGGGGCATATTATTAATTGTCTTAGTTATTGGTTTCATTTCACTAGATAGATCATTTCTTTTAACTTCGCCACCCTCAGCGAATCCTTTTACTAAATGATTAGATTTATTATGTGGATATGATTGTGATTTAGAAACATTGTAAGACTGGAATTCTGACGAATTATCATTTTCAATTTTAAAATTTGCTGCTTTATCGTCGTGCTCAAAAATATTGAATAATTCCTCAACATTTGACCATTGGAAAGGAGCCTCTAAATTAATATTGGCAGAGCCATTATTGTTGGCATTTTTGAAAATTAAAGGAGGTGAAGCGTAAGTATTTGATAGTGATTTCTTCTGATGTATATCATCATTTTTAGCTTGAGAATTATTCAAGCTGAGGTTATGAGTAAACGATGACCTCTGTTTTGCAATATCCGACCCCAAGAATGAAGAGTTTAAACGATTAGTCTCGTTTGGTCGTTGAACATTATGTGCTTGCGGATTTGATAAGATATCTTCTGTTTTACCGCCTTTGTTAATATATTCTAAGAAAGGAAGATTTTTCTGTGCATCTCTAGAATTGATAACAAACTCTCCAGGAGTTAACATTGCAGGGATAGTATCTGAAGCTGCTATTGGCTGATGATTATCAACTTTTAACTGTGTTACTTGTCCACCAATAGCAAAACCTTGAAGAGGGGACAGATTTTCTACATTATTAGCATCATCTTCTACTTCAAAATACGATTTTTGTTTCTGATTATCATCAGTGTTTATGGATACTGCTACTCTATATTCAGAGGTCTCACCTGTGACTGCAAACTTTGGTGATGCAACTTCTGGAGTTTGAGTAGATATTGATTGAGGAGGATTAGATTTGACCGTTTCAGTTGTCTCATGTGTTGTTGCTAATTGTGTTAGTGTAAGTTCTGGATTTTGAGCAGATATTGATTGAGGGGAATTAGGTATGTCTGGTTCGTTTAATTCACCTGTTGTTGCTAATTGTGTTAATGGAACTTCTTGATTTCGAGTAGATATTGTTGGTGAAAAGACAGATGCTGCTGTTTCATTTGTCTCGCCTGTTATTTCTAATTGTGTTGGTGTAACTTCTGGATTTTGAGCAGATATTGTTGGTGAAAAGACAGATGCTGCTGTTTCATTTGTCTCGCCTGTTGCTACTAATTGTGTTGGTGTAACTTCTGGATTTTGAGCAGATATTGTTGGTGAAAAGACAGATGCTGCTGTTTCATTTGTCTCGCCTGTTGTTTCTAATTGT